>CAVOIT010000009.1:0-151800 GCA_963696115.1 uncultured Actinomycetota bacterium
TGTGCTGCCTTTCGTTCCAGTTTCGTATTCTTCAGGAGACGAAGAATCGCTTCGACGAAATCGTCGCCTTCAGCGAGATCGAGGAGTTCATCGACACCGAGGTGAAGCACTACTCGTCCGGTATGTTTCTCCGCCTCGCGTTCGCCGTGGCGATCCACACCGAGCTCGACATCCTGCTGATCGACGAGATCCTGTCGGTCGGAGACGAGCCCTTCCAGCAGAAGTGCATCGCACGCATCCGCGAGTTGCATGCGCAAGGCAAGACGCTCGTCGTGGTGAGCCACGATCTGGGAATGGTTTCAAACCTGTGCGAACGCGGCATCGTACTGCGAGGAGGGAAGGTCGAGTTCGACGGCGAGAGTCACGAAGCGGTCGCCGCCCTGCGCGCGACGTCATGAACCTATCTGCGCCTGCGCAGAAGGCGGCGGGCCGCGGACTTCACCCGCCGGAACGGGGTGTCCCCCGCCACGGCCTCGAGGCCGTCTAACCGACGGTGCAACTCGTCGAATCGGTCGTCGAGGTACCGCGTCAGATAGAGCGGCAACCCGATCCCGGTGTCCGCTGCGTACTCGCGCAGTCGGATGTCACGGACCATACGGTCGGTAAGGCGGTGCGCGTCCCGTAACGCGATAACCGAGTTGCCCGCATCGCCCGTGGCTTCGGGCCGCTGATGCCAGAACGCGAGCGCCGGATCGGCGATGAAACCGATCGGGCCACGCGTGCTCAGCTGTAGGTTACACTCCCAATCGCCCACGACACCGAGGGTCTCGTCAAACAGGCCGATGGCGTCGAGCGCCTCGCGCCGGTGCAACATCGAGATCGGGACGCACGTATTGAACCTCAAGAGGTCTCCGAGCGTGACCTGCTCGAGCTGGGGCAGGAACGTCTCGCGCGACGTCTCGCGCACGACGTCCCCGACGATCCTCTCCCAAACGATCTCGGTGCGCACGGCGACAGCTACATCATCCGGGCGGGCATCTAGCCACACCGTCGTCCTGGCCAGGAAGTCCGGTGCCCAGGTGTCGTCGTCATCGTGGATGGCCACGAAGTCGCTAGCGAGGCTGCGGATACCAGCGTTCGCCGCTGCTTCCATCCCCGAGGAGACGGCGCGGTGCAGGACGGACACCCGGTCTCCCAGGGCGCCGCGGCGGGCAGCCACGGCCGAGTCGACCTCGTCAGGTCTTCCCCCATCGTTCACGATCGTGAGGAACCAGTCAGGATAGGCCTGCGCCAAGACGTCGTCGATCGCTCGCTCGAGAAGGAGCCGGCGGTTCCGCGTGCGCATCACCACGTTGACCCTCGCGCCATCCTTCGACGGCGTGCTCATCTGATCTCCTCACGGTGAACGGCCCGTGTCATGGTACCCAGGCCCCCAGAGCTCGTAGCGCAAGGCTCGGGTGCGCCTCTGCGAGGTGGACCAAGGAGAACCCCTTTTTCGGTCGACGGCGAGCACGTCTGACGTCTCCACTCGCGCCGACCGTGATCCCGATGCCACTCCAACCGGTCATGGTTGTCCTAACCCGCATCACCGGACCCGCCGGGAGTGCTGACGGAAGCCATCGGGGCATTCCCCGTGACGTGTGCGGCCAGTGCGACATCCATGGGCACCGGATGATATCCGGAACGCTCGATCCTGCTGATGTCGAGCACACTGCGTGCCGGCCGGACCGCCGTTGGCGACGTGGCGGCGGCCAGAAACTCGCGCGTCGTGGTCGGGCTGACGCGCCGCGGATCGTGCCCGAGGATCTCGAAGACCTTCCTCGCGATCGCGTACCAGGTCTGCGGTTCGCCGGAATTCGTGACGTTGTACGTCCCATAGGGCGCCGACGTATCGAGCAGATGCGCGACGGCTTCGGCGATCGTGGGCGCGAATGTCAGGCGGCCCACCTGGTCGTCGACAACGACGGGGTTTGCGCCGCGTGCCGCGAGTTCTGCCATCGTGCGAACGAAGTTCTTGCCGTCGCCGATCACCCAGCTGGTGCGGATGATGTAGTGACGGGGCACCGCCGAAACGACCGCATCGCCCGCGGCCTTCGTTTGTCCGTAGACACCGATCGGAGACACGGGGTCTGACTCCGTATACGGATCGGACTTGCTGCCGTCGAAGACGTAGTCGCTGGAGATGTGCACGAGGGTGATCCCGTTGTCCTCGGCGATGCGAGCCAGTGCTCGACAGCGCGGTCACGTTGACCGCCCACGCCTCGGTGCGGCCCTGAGCGGTTTCGGCCTTGTCCACGGCCGTGTAGGCGGCGGCGTTGATGATGGTTCCGTAGTCTCGCCACCGCCGCCCTTCCTCCCAACCGGGCGCGGCGAGGTCCAGCATGTCGCGCGTGGCGTACTCGATCCACGGCTTGTCACCGAGGCGAGCGCGCAGCGCGCGCCCCACCTGGCCGTTCGCGCCCGTCACGAGAACCTTCCTCGGCGAGATGGGCACGACCTCGCGCAGGCGTGGGTGCGCCTTGTCCTTCTCCGAGATGTGCGCGGTCTCTAACGGTATGGGCCAGGGAATCGCGGCTGTCTCATCCGCGAGGTTGAGGAAGCTGTACTGGGCGTCAGGCGACCAGTGGTCGTTCACCAGATAGGCGTACGCGGTATCGGGTTCAAGGGTTTGGTAGGCATTGCCCACACCCCGGGGAACATAGACCGCCCGCGAGGCATCAATTTCGGTCGTGTACACCGTGCCGAATGCGGGCCCGTCACGAAGGTCGACCCACGCTCCGAAGATCCTGCCCGTCGCCACCGAGACGTACTTGTCCCACGGCTCCGCATGAATGCCGCGGGTGGTTCCGGCGGCGTCGTTGAACGAGATGTTGTTCTGCACGGGCCCGAGATCCGGTATCCCGAGCGAGCGCATCTTCTCGCGGTGCCAGTTCTCCTTGAACCAACCCCGCGAGTCGCCATGCACCGGCAGATCGATCACCGTCAACCCCGGAATCGGGGTCGGCGCAGACCGCGAGCTGCTTCCCGAACGCCGTCATCACTGCCCCTTGCTCGCATACGCCGCCTCGGTGGCGGCCTTCGCGGGGCCCCACCAGGACTCGTTCGTCCGGTACCACTCGATCGTGTCCGCAAGGCCCTGCTCGAAGTCCTGGAACCGGGGCATCCATCCCAGCTCAGCGCGGATCTTGCTCGAGTCGATGGCGTACCGCAGATCGTGTCCGGCCCGGTCGCGAACGTGGTCGAAGGCATCCGCGGGCTCTCCCATCAGGGAAAGGATGCTCTGCATCACAGCGAGGTTGCTTCGCTCTCCGTCGGCGCCGACGAGGTATGTCTGACCGATCTCGCCCCGGTCCAGGATCGCGAGTATCGCGGAGGAATGGTCGTCGGCGTGGATCCAGTCCCGTACGTTCCGCCCGGATCCATACAGCTTCGGGCGGATTCCGCGCAGCACATTCGTGATCTGCCGTGGGATGAACTTTTCGACGTGCTGGTACGGCCCGTAGTTGTTCGAGCAGTTTGAGATCGTGGCTTGCACGCCGAACGAGCGCACCCACGCTCGGACCAGGAGGTCACTGCCCGCCTTCGTCGAGGAGTACGGGGATGAGGGGTTGTACGGCGTGCTCTCCGTGAATCGCTGCGGATCGTCCAACTCGAGATCCCCGTAGACCTCATCGGTCGAGATGTGGTGGAACCTCCGGTCATGCTTCCGCGCGCCTCCAGCAAGGTGAAGGTGCCCAGGACGTTGGTATCGACGAACGGGCGCGGGTCGGTGAGGCTGTTGTCGTTGTGGGACTCCGCCGCGAAGTGCACCACGGCGTCGACCGCGGCGAACAGCTGGTCGACGAGGACCGCGTCGGCAACATCCCCCTGCACGAACCGGAATCGTTCCTCGGGGAGACCCCGCAGCGAAGCAAGGTTGCCAGCGTAGGTCAGCTTGTCGAGCACGGTCACGTGATCATCGGTCTCGCGCAGGACGTGGTGGACGAAGTTCGAGCCGATGAAGCCGGCTCCACCCGTGACGAGGAGCTTCCGCATGACACCAGCGTATTGGCGCGCTCGCTCCGAATTCGTCGGCCGCTGCTCCTTCGGCCAGACTGGGAGGCATGCGCGGCATCATCCTCGCCGGAGGCACGGGCTCCCGGCTGCATCCGATCACGCTCGGTGTCTCGAAGCAGCTGGTACCCGTATACGACAAGCCCATGATCTACTACCCGCTGTCGACCCTGATCCTGGCCGGCATCCGCGACATCCTCATCATCACGACACCGCATGATTCCGAGCAGTTCCAACGACTGCTCGGCGATGGGTCGCGATTCGGCGTGTCGATCACGTACCGCTCTCAGCCTTCGCCCGATGGCCTGGCTCAGGCGTTCATCCTTGGCGAGCAGCACATCGGGGCGGACACGGTAGCGCTGATCCTGGGTGACAACATCTTCTACGGACAGGGAATGGGAACTCACCTTCGCCAGTACACCGACCTCGTCGGAGGCGTCGTGTTCGGCTACTGGGTGGAGGACCCGAGCGCCTACGGCGTGGTGGAGTTCGACGATGCGGGGCGGGTGGTCTCGCTGGAGGAGAAGCCGCCGCGACCGAAGAGCAGTTATGCCGTGCCGGGCCTGTACTTCTACGACAACGACGTCATCGAGATCGCCAAGAGCCTCACGCCCTCGCCGCGCGGGGAGCTGGAGATCACGGACGTCAATCGGACCTACCTCGACCGCGGCCGACTGCAGGTCGAACTGCTCCCCAGGGGGACGGCGTGGCTCGACACGGGCACCTTCGACTCATTGAACGAAGCCACCGATTTCATCCGGACCGTGGAGAAGAGACAGGGACTCTCGATCGGGTGCCCGGAGGAAGTCGCCTGGCGGATGGGCTTCCTGTCCGACGACGAGTTGCGCCAGCGCGCCGAGCCGCTGGCGAAGAGCGGGTACGGCGCATACCTCCTGCGGGCACTGCAGCAGGGACGGTGACGGACAGTCGCCTGACGCATCACAGCTCGGCGTGCAGGGCCCAGACGCGTTCGGCGTGGTCGCGCCACGAGAACGCGTGACCGCGGTCGGTCGCGCGCACCCGATAGCCGCGCCGGATCTGGTCGGACGCGAGCACGTGCGCGAGCGACTCGCCGAGCATCGGCGCCGGAGCGAGCAGACCCCCATCGACGACGACTTCGCGGTGCACCTCGCTGTCGAGAGCGACCACCGGCACCCCGAGAGTGAGGGCGTCGACGACCCGCCACGGGAAGGCCGACAACGCCGACGGCGCCACGAGAGCGTCGGCGCCGGCCATCACCGCCGCACGGTCGGCCGGCGGAAGCCACGCGGTGCACCGGATCCGAGCCGGATCGAGTCCGGCGTCGCGGGCCAGCTCCGAGACGCGGCCGGTCCGAGCGGGATCGAGGTCCATCGCCACGACGGGGACCGGATGCGGGAGAGACGCGACCGCCGACAGCGCGGTCGCGAGCGCACCGTCGTCGCATCGCCCAGCTGCCACCGTCACATACGCCTCTTCGAATGCCAGGTCGCCGCGTCGGGCCGGATCAGCGGCGTGCGCCTGCGAAGCGAAGTCGGCCGGCGACGCGCCGGCGATCACCCGGATGCGGCCGCCCAGTGAGGTCGTGTCATCCAGCCGGGCCGCCATCGCATGGGTGGGCACGACGACCGCGTCGGCGTGGCGCTCGGCGCGGCGCAGCATCGCGTGATGCCAGTGCACCTGCGACCGCGGCATCCCCTCCGGAGACTCCCATGCGCACAGATCCCACATCGTCACCACGGTCTGGTCGTTGTCGTTCACCCGGTCGTGGCGCACCAGCGGAGCCGCCGGCGTCGGGGCGTGGATCAGCCCGCCCCCCACGCCCGGCGTTATCCCGAGGCGCCAGGATGCTGCCAGCCGCGCCCGAGTCATCGGCACGACCGTCACCTCGGCCGCCCCCATCTCCCGTGCGGCCGCCTCCCCGCCGGCCGGCACGATCGCGCCCACGGCGCATCCGGCCGGCGTGGTCTCCACCAGAGCGCGCGCGATCTGCTCGGCCGCCTCCGCCGCGTCGGGATCGACGACATCCGTCACCTGATCCAGGACGACGCGGAGCGTGACGGTCACCGTTCGACCCTACCCGGCCCGCCTGAGCGAACCCGGAGCCGGGTCACCCCGCGGACGGCGTCGGCGACGGCGGATGCAGCGCCTGCTGCACCAGCTCGTGGATGTATGCGAAATCGGGATCGTACTCGTCGATGCCGCTCTCCGGAGTCAGTTCGATCGTCGTGACCGGCTGGTCCTTCGCCCGGATCGCGAGGTCGACGAAGTATCCGAGCATCGACTGCGGGATGTCGGTCTGCACCAGGTGGGTGCCCGGCGGCGGCGACATCCTGGAACCGGGCGAGCACGTTCGCGGGCGTGAACTGCGCCAGGATCGCCTCCTGCAGCTGACGCTGCCGCTTCATCCGATCCCAGTCGTTGGTGGTGTACCGCGACCGCGCGTACCACTGCGCGGTGTCGCCGTCCATGTGCTGCGGACCCGCCTCGATCCACCCGCTGGCCCACTCCTCGGCCGGCTGACCCTCGTAGGTCGGGCCCCCGCCCTTCGGGAGACGCTGCTCGACGGTGATGTCCACTCCCCCGAGGGCGTCGATGAGCGCGGCGAACCCGTTCATGTCGATGAAGGCGTAGTAGGGAATGGTGATGCCGAGTATCCCTTCGGCGGCGTCCTTCGTCGCCTCCACACCCGGCTCCGAACCCGCCGCGCGGGCGCCAGGGTAGAGAGCATCGCCGTCGCGGCACACCTCCACCTCCGTGCGGAGCTGGTTGACCCCGCTGCCCCAGCCGCACGTGGCGTCGTCGTGACTGGTGTGGCCGTCGGGATACAGGTCCTGCATCGGCCCGGCCGCGAAAGGCGCGTTCGGCAGATCGCGGGGGATGCCGAAGATCGTCACCGCACCCGTGTCGGCGTTGATCGAGACCACCGAGATGCTGTCGAACCTCATGGAATCCCGGCCCTCGCCGCTATCGGCCCCGAGCAGCAGGATGTTGTAGTAGCCGTCGATCGGGGCGACCGGCGGACCGGTCTGCGTGAACACCGAACCGACGGCGTCGCGCGCGCTGCCGGTCAGTGTCGCGGCGTACACCGCCCCGCCGGAGGCAAGGACGAGCCCGGCCACCGCGACCGCCGCGGTGGCGACCCGGCCGGCGGGCCGCAGCTTCACCAGGCGCACGAGCCGCAGCGTGTCGACCGTCAGCACGCCCCACAGCACCGCGTAGCCGAGCAGCACCGCCTGAACGAGCAGCAGCACGAACCAGTTCGTCGCGAGCATCAGGAACGCCCCGCGCCACAGCATCCCGAGCAGAGCGGCGACGACGACGACGATCCACATCGCGAGGGTCGCGCCCAGCCCGAAGCGCCCGAGGCGGCGGCTCCCGGCCAGCACCTGCGCCGAACCGGGGATCAGCAGGTTCAGCGCCACCAGCCACCACCCGCGCCGAGTCATCACCTCGGGCGATCCGCTGTCGGGGTACCGGATCGGGTACGGGTTGACCAGCCCCTCCGGCGCCGGATTCGCGGCGGCACGGGCGCGCGGTGCGCTCGCCACGCTCACAGCGACTCCTTCAGCCGCCGGTTCTTCTCCTCGACCGTGATCTCCAGGTCCCGCGCGTACGCCTCCAGCCGCTCGGCGATCCGGATGTCGGAGACGCCCAGCATCCGCACGGCGAGCAGACCCGCGTTGACCGCGCCGCCGATCGACACCGTCGCCACCGGCACGCCGGCGGGCATCTGCACGATGCTCAGCAGCGAATCCATGCCGTCCAGGGTCGCCAGCGGCACGGGAACGCCGATCACCGGCAGCGTGGTCATCGACGCCAGCATCCCCGGCAGGTGCGCGGCGCCCCCGGCCCCGGCGATCACGGCCCGCAGCCCCCGGTCCCGCGCGTCGCGCGCGTACTGCATCAGCTTGCCGGGCGTGCGGTGCGCCGAGACCACCTCGACCTCGTGCGGCACTCCGAAATCGGTGAGCACCTGGGAGGCGGCTCCCAGCACCGTCCAATCGGAGTCGGACCCCATCACGACCCCGACCAGGGGCGCGTCGGACGAGTGCAACGGCCTGGCCACCCGACCAGGGTAGGGCGCCGCCCCGGGAGTTCGCCGCATCGCCCCGCCGCGACTTCGTCCTCCCCAGCAGCATGCGCGCTCGGCGGAAAGGGGTGCTCGCTCGGCGGGAAGGGGTGCTCGCTCGGGGGAAGGGGGTGCTCGCTCGGCGGGAAGGGGGTGCGGGGCGGAGGGGGTTCGGGTCAGGAGGTGAAGAGGGATGCCGCGTGGCGGGCGCCGCGGCCGGCGGCATCCAGATCCGATCCCGTCATCGTGACGTGGCCGACCTTGCGGCCCGGGCGCGGCTCCTTGCCGTACAGATGGATGCGGGCACGCGGATGCCGGCGCATCACCTCCGGCAACGCGTCCTCCAGCGCGCCCGTTCCCGGTGCCCCGAGGATGTTCGCCATCACAGCCCACTCCTGCGTGCGCGCGGTCGAACCCAGCGGCAGGTCCAGCACCGCGCGCAGGTGCTGCTCGAACTGGCTGGTGACTGCGCCGTCCTGGCTCCAGTGCCCGCTGTTGTGAGGCCGCATCGCCAGCTCGTTCACCAGCACCCGGCCGCGGTCGGTCTCGAACATCTCCACCGCGAGCATCCCGGTCACACCCAGACCCTCCGCGATCGCGGTCGCCACCCGCACCGCCTCGTCCCCGACGCCGCCGTCGGCCCCCGGCGCGGGCGCGGTGGCCTCCACGCACACGCCGTCCCGCTGCACCGTCGCCACCGTGTCGTACGCAGCGACCTCACCCGAGGGCCGACGGGCGACCTGCTGGGCGACCTCCCGCACGAACGGCACGAACTCCTCCGCCAGCAGCGCGCCGCCCCCGGCGTCCTCGGCGAGCGCGGCGAACCAGTCCTCCGCCTCCGTCGCCGCGCTCACCACGCGCACGCCCTTTCCGTCGTAGCCGCCCCGCGGGGTCTTCACCACCGCGCGTCCTCCGTGATCGGCGAGGAACGCCGTCAACTCGTCCGGTGTCGCGACCGCCGCCCATGCGGGCTGCGGCATGCCCAGTTCCGCCAGCCGCGCCCGCATCCGCAGCTTGTCCTGCGCGTACTGGATCGCATCCGGGCCCGGCCGCACCGCGACCCCGCGGGCGACCAGCTCGCGCAGCACCGGCTGCGGGACGTGCTCATGGTCGAACGTGACCACATCCACGGTGTCGGCGAAGGCGAGCACGACGGCGACGTCGCGGTAGTCCCCCACCATCGTCGTCGCCGGAGCCGCCGCCATTCCCGCCTCCTCGGCGAGCACCCGCAGGTCCACCCCGAGTTCGACCGCAGGCGCGATCATCATCCGCGCGAGCTGCCCGCCCCCGATCACGCCGACCCGCATCGTCATGACGACTCCCTTCGACCGCCCCATTCTCGCCCACCTGCTCCCGCGACGGCGGGCCGGTCGGTCAGGGCAGCGGCGGCGGTACCGGCTGCGCGTCGCGGTGGGCGAGGATCTGGTTGACCTCCACCTGATCGACCAGCACCTCGTGCACGAGGTCGCTGTCGGGGATGCTGCGCAGCACCATCCGCCCTCCGGCCCCGTCATCCAGACTCACCGTCCCCACACCCGCCAGGCGCTGCAGCAGGCTCCGCCGCACCGTGACGGTGTAGCCGCGCAGGTGCGTCAACTCCGTGCGCGTGCTGCCCAGCCACCCCGACTGCTCGATGACCCTCCGGGTGGTGATGGTGTACCGGTGGGCGAGCCACCGCACCCACGGCAGCACCGCTCCCAGGAGCACCGCCACCGCCCCGGCGGCCAGCAGCATCCAGTCCTGGAACGGCGCGGGCAGATTCCCGTACAGGTACCCGCATCCGCCCGCGACCGCGATCAGCAGCAGCGCCGACCACAGGAGATGCCGGGCGCTGGAGCGCACCGTGGCGATCCGCAGCTCGGGCACGGGCACGCCCGGCGCCGGTGTCGCCGGTCGCCGGTAGCTGCCCTGCTGGCTCACCCTCCCATTGTGCGCGAGCGCGCCCCTGCCCCGCGCCGCTGCGGGGCGCGGCGCGCCGTGGATCAGCGCAGGTGCGTGATGTCTCCGGCGGCCACGGCGACCTCCTCGCCCGCCACCTCGACGATGAGGCGTCCGTGCGCGTCGATGTCCGTCGCGACCCCGGTCAGTACGGTGCCGTCGGGTCGCGACACGGTCACCGGCGACCCCACGGTCGCGCACAGCTCGCGGATCCGCCCGCGCACCCCCGACGCGTCCGGGTCGCCCCCCGCCTCGCCGAGGTCCCGCAGCATCCGGTCCAGCCCCGTGAGGTAGTCCGCGAGCAGCCGGTCCTCATCCGCCGTCAATCCCAGCGCGGCGAAGGACACTGCCGTGGTGACGGGCAGATCGGTGCGGCTCATCCGGGTGTTCACACCGGCCCCGACCACGACCGCGTCGGGCTGACCGGGAACCGCCTCGGCGAGGATGCCGCAGATCTTCAATCCGTCCACCAGCACATCGTTGGGCCACTTCAGCGTGGGGTTGGCACCGCTACCGGTCATCTGATGCTCGATCGCCCGGGTCATCGCGGCGCCGGCGGCCAGGGGGATCCACCCGCGCGCCGCCGGAGGGATCCGCGGCACCCGGACCATCACCGATACCGCCAGCGCCGACCCGGGCGGCGCCGTCCACGCCCGGTCGAGCCTTCCGCGCCCCGCCCGCTGATCGGTGGTCAGCAGCAGCGCGAGATGCGGCCACCCCTCCGGATCGGCGGCCGCGGCGGCCAGGACGTCGCTGTTGGTCGAGCCGGTCGTCTCGACCACCTGCACGCGGGGGCTGATGGTGGCCGCACGGGGGAACCCGCTCTCGGGGATGCTCATGCCAGCCCACCCTACGGGGCCGAACCCGGGCCGACGCGGCCCGCGCCCATCACAGGCCCTTCCCGCCGGTGACGGGCAGCACTGCGCCGGAGACGTACGAGGCCTCCTCGGAGGCCAGGTACACGTAGGCGCCCGCCAGCTCCGCCGGCTGACCGGCCCGCCCGAGAGGCGTGTCCTGGCCGAAGCTCGCCAGCCGCTCCTCGCCCCAGCCGGTCGCGGGGATCAGCGGCGTCCAGATCGGCCCGGGCGCGACGGCGTTGACCCGGATGCCGCGCGGTCCGAGCTCCTGCGCGAGCGCCTTCACGAACGCGACCTGCGCCGCCTTCGTCATCGCGTAGTCGATCAGCCCCGGCGATGGGTGGAAAGCCTGGATGGAGGAGGTCACGATGATCGAGGCGCCCGGACCGAGGTGCGCCAGGGCAGACCGGGCGGTGAACACCAGACCGTACAGATTGGTGCGCAGCACGCGCTCGAACTCGGCTGTCGCCAGACTGGCCAGGCCCTCACGGTCCTGCTGGTAGGCCGCGTTCAGCACGAGGATGTCCAGGCCGCCGAACTCCGCCACGACACGCTCCGGCAGGCCCGCCGCGAACGGCTCCTCCCGGACGTCTCCGGCCAGGGACAGCCCGCGACGCCCGGCCTCGGTGACCAGGCTCACTGTCTGGTCGGCATCCGCCTGCTCCTGCGGCATGTGCGCGATGGCGACGTCGGCGCCCTCCCGGGCGAAGGCGATCGCGACCGCGCGGCCGATACCCGAGTCGCCCCCCGTGATCAGGGCCCGCCGGCCCGCGAGCCGACCGCTGCCGCGGTAGGTCGCCTCGCCGTGGTCTGGGGTCGGCTCGGTCGGCCCGGTGGTGCCGGGCTGGCTCTGCTGCTGGGGCGGGAAGCCCTCCTGTCGGTGCTGCTCGCGCGGGTCCGAGGGAGGCTGGCTCATGGTCGGGACGATCCCTTCTCGTCACGGGGTGTGGGCTGGTCGGCGGCGTGCCGCGATTCCACGGTAAGCGGGCGTCGCGGCGCCGCGCAGGGGGTTGACGCCGCGCGTTGTCGCGGTTCCGATGCGCGCCACGGGACGGTGCCGGCCGCACAGCGTGAGGGGCAGAGCGCTGTCGGAACCCTCCAAGAGCGGCCGTGACCCCGCCGATAGGGTGGGATCCGTGACCGAGCAGCCCGACCTGTCCACGACCGCCGGCAAGCTCGACGATTTGCGGGCGCGCTTCCAGGAGGCCGTCGTGGACCCCGAGCGGACCGCGCGGGAGAAGCAGCACGCCAAGGGGAAGCTCAGCGCGCGCGAGCGCATCGAGCTGCTGGTGGACCAGGGATCGTTCGTGGAGTTCGACGAGTACGTGCGTCACCGCGCCACCGCGTTCGGCATGGACCGTACCCGTCCCTATGGCGACTCCGTGGTCACGGGGACCGGCACGGTGCACGGGCGGCCGATCGCCGTGTACGCGCAGGACTTCTCGACCTTCGGAGGCTCCCTGGGCGAGGCCGCGGGCGCGAAGATCGTGAAGATGATGGCGTTCGCCCAGCGCGGGGGGATGCCGATCGTCGGGATGCTGGACTCCGGCGGCGCCCGCATCCAGGAAGGCGTCACGGCGCTGGGCAAGTACGGGGAGATCTTCCGACTGACCACCGCATCCAGCGGCGTGATCCCCCAGATCTCCATCGTGATGGGTCCGGCCGCGGGGGGCGCGGTGTACGGCCCGGCCCTGACCGACTTCGTGGTGATGGTGGATCAGACCAGCCAGATGTTCGTCACCGGACCCGACGTGATCAAGACCGTCACCGGCGAGGACGTCGGGATGGAGGAGCTGGGCGGCGCCTTCACTCACAACACCCGCTCCGGCGTCTCCCACTACCTCGCGCAGGACGAGGAGGACGCCGTCGACTACGTGCGCACCCTGCTCGGGTTCCTCCCCGACAACAACATGTCCGATCCACCCGTCTACGAGACCGGCTACGACTTCGAGACCACCGACGCCGACCGGGCGCTGAACACCATCGTCCCGGACGCCCCGAACCAGCCGTACGACGTCACCGAGGTCATCGAGCACATCGTCGACGACGGCGACTTCCTGGAGGTCCAGCCTCTGTTCGCGGCCAACATCGTGGTCGGGTTCGGGCGGGTGGAGGGTCGCAGCGTCGGCATCATCGCGAACCAGCCCTCGCAGATGGCGGGAACGCTCAACATCGACGCCGGCGAGAAGGCGGCCCGGTTCGTACGATTCTGCGACGCGTTCTCCATCCCCGTGGTCACCCTCGTCGACGTGCCGGGATACCTCCCGGGCGTGGACCAGGAATGGTCGGGAGTGATCCGGCGAGGCGCGAAACTCCTGTACGCCTATGCCGAGGCCACCGTCCCGCTCGTGACCGTCATCCTGCGCAAGGCCTATGGCGGCGCCTACATCGTCATGGGGTCGAAGGAGCTCGGCGCGGACGTCAACCTCGCCTGGCCGACCGCCGAGATCGCTGTGATGGGAGGGCAGGGGGCCGTGAACATCCTCTACCGCGCCGAGCTGAAGCAGGCGGAGGATGCCGGCGAGGACGTCGCGGCGCTCCGCGCGCGCCTGGCCGCCGAGTACACGTACCAGGTCACCTCCCCCTACCTGGCGGCCGAGCGCGGCGTTCTCGACGGCGTGATCGAACCCGCCCAGACCCGCGTCGCCGTCGCCAAGGCGCTGCGGTCCCTGCGCGGCAAGCGCGGCTCGCTGCCGCCGAAGAAGCATGGGAACATCCCGCTGTGACCGCGGACCGAGTCCCCTCCCCCCATCCCCCGATCAACCCGCTGAGGATCGACGTGCGCCGAGGCAATCCCACCGATGTGGACATCGCCGCGGTGGTGGCCGTGATCAGCCTCGCCTACGCGGAGGAGGCCGCCGCCGCCGCCGCGGTGCCCGAACCCGAACCCGCGCCCAGCGCGTGGCTGGTCACGCGGCGCGGACTGCGCGCGCCGCTGCGCCGGGAGCTCGGGTGGGGACGGTTCGGCGGCTGACCCCGTCCGTGTCCCCCACCCCGTGTCCCCCAAAATGCCTACAGACGCCCCCGCGCCCGGCCACGGAGACTTGTAGCGCTGGAACGCATTCCGCGTTCGACCGGCCCGCGCCACCGTCGCCGGGACCGGTCACGGCGGCGATTTTCGGGTAATCGCCTGCCGGGCGGGGGGCCGGCGACACGCCGGACCCCCCGCCCCTCTCCGCCCCCGCTGGAATCAGCGGGATACGCCCGCGTCCGCGACCGGGCGCGGGATCTCGCGCCACAGGTCGACATGGTCCTCGTCGCTGAGCCCCAGAACGGACGCGGCCCTCCCGACCACGGTGACAGCGATGTCCATGTCCGGCGATGCCCGCACGTACAGCCGATCCGACCGCGCCTCCCGCACCGCCGCGGCAAGGTCGGCGCGGATCCGGCCGAGGGACTCCTGAGACAGGCCCTCGAGACCGCCCTCGTCGATGACACTGACCACGGTCCCGCGCCGGCGGGCGGCGTCCAGTGCGGCGCGGACGTCGTCGTCGAGCAGGCGGGCAGCGCGCAGCTCGTCCCGCAGCCGACCCTCCGCGATCCGCGCCTCCATCCGGTCCCGCTCGTCCAGGCGTCCATCGGTCGCGATCGTGCGGGCAAGGATCGGGCCGGCCACCTCCAGCGCGCGCTGAACCTGGATGCGCCGCTCCCGCTGCTGCGACCCCTGCGCGGCCTGCACCGCGCTGGCGGTGCGCTGTATCTGGCCGAGTCGTTCGGTGTCCTGAGCAGCCCGGCCCAGAGCCAGGGCGAAGAACTGCGCGGCCAAGACCCACACCAGCGACCCGACCAGTCCGAGCCCCAGCGCCCCCAACGGACCCAGCAGCACCGCCGACCACACCGTCAGGACGATCGTCCCCGTCCACGCCGGCCACGGGCGACGCCGGGCGACGAGGATCACCATGAGCACACCGAGACCTCCGATGTACCACGTGGAGTAGGGCTCGGCCACAGCATCCGCACCAGCCCCCACCGCCAGCAGTGGCGGGAGCACCAGGGTCGTGCCCAGCGCCACCGCGCACACCCAGTCCGGCAGCCTGTCCGCGGCCGGGTCGCCGTCCCCGCGCCGGGTCGGGGCGCCCCAGAACACGCACAGCCACGTCGTTGCCAGGTACAGCACGAGTGAGAGCACCATCAGTGGCGGTGAGGCGACCGGACCCGTCCAGAGCAGACTCCGGGCCGCGAGGTATCCCGTGAACGCCACCGCGATCACCGTCAGCACGCGTCTCATCGTCACCGCCCCACCGCCCGCCATCGCAGCGTCACCACGGTCCCCCCGGCACCGGACTCCACCTGGGCCGTGCCGCCGAACGCGGTGACCCGCGCCAGGATCGATGCGCGGATGCCCAGCCGATCCAGCGGCACGCCCTCCATGTCGAAGCCCTCGCCGGAATCGGACACCGTCACCGTCACCTCGCCCGGGAACGCCTCGGCCACGACCGACACCTCCAGGCCCACCGCGTTCACGTGCTCCACCGCGTTGGAGATCGCCTGCGTGGCCGCCAGCACGAGCCCGCGCGCCACCCGACCGGGAACCTCGGGGGCGCCGACATCGATCTGCGCCCGGACCGCACGGTCGTCCAGCCCATGGTCGGCGAGCACCGATTGCAGCCCCGCAGCGATCGCCTCCACCCGCACCGGCGTGTCGCTGCCTTCCCCGACGTCCCGGTCGGTGTTCGCCAGCCGGGTGAGCGCCTCGCGCGCCATCGACACGGCCAGGTCGTACTCGCGAGGAGAGTCCGCGCGCTCGGCGGCGAGCAGAGCCGCGAGCACGCTGTCGTGCATCAGCGCCGCGACCGCGACGCGCTCCCGCTCGGTTGCGGTGACCGCCGCCGCCCGCGCATAGGAGTCCACCGCCCGGATCCGGCGTTCATCGACCGTGGAGGCGGCCGCCCGGAACGCCCAGCCCAGCGTCAGCAGCACCGACCCGAGGATGAGCGCGAACGAGACATCCAGTGCGACCGGCACCCACGCCTCGGGCGGCGCTCCCAGCTGGATCAGCCGCACCGCGCCGTACAGCAGCGGCACGCCGATCGTGAACGCGATCTGGAAAGGCATGCGCATCGCCAGGACCGCAGCGACCGTGGCGACGTTGATCAGGAAGTACACCCACGGCTGCGCGTCAGCGGGCGGATGCGTTCCGGCTGTCGCGTACGGCCAGGCCACCAGCACGAGCACGTAACAGATCACGAACGTCCACGCGAAGATCGCGATGGCCCGGGCGGCGAAGAAGGCAACCACCATCACCACCAGCGGCACGAACGCGACCGTCACCAGCGCCACGTGCCACGCCGGCGGCGTGTCAGGGTCCCCGAGCGACATGAAGAACGCCTGGATGCCGAGGGCGAGGCATCCGATCCCCACGGCGACGGCCATCACGCGTTCGACACGCTCGCGGGTGAACGCCGAGACCGCCGGGGTCGAGAGGCCCTCGGGGGCGGCGGGCCGGGTGTCGGAGACCGGATCAGCCGACATCGCCGGCTGCCGCCTGCTGGGAGAGGATGCCGTCCTCCAGCGCCCGCCGATGCAGATCCACCTTCGTCGGGGCGGGGCGACCCACCTCGCCGTACTTGAGTCGGATTCGGGCGATGTTCTCCTTCGCGGTGGAGAACGCGATCCCCAGGCGGTCCGCGACGATCTTCAGGGGCAGACCCGCGGCGTACAAGCGCAGCACCTCGCGTTCGCGGGCCGACAGCTGCGCGGACGCGAACTCGCGGTCCCCCTCCACGGCGGCCGCCCATTCGATGCTGTTGAGCAGCTCGCCCCGGGCGACGGTGCCGATCGCGGCGACCACCTCGCCGATGGGCGACGCCTTGCTGACCACGCCGGCCGCGCCCACCGCCAGAGCCTCCCGGACCGCGGCCGGACGGTCGGCGACGGAGTAGATGAGGACGCTGGAGCCGTCGGCGATCAGGTCCCGCACGTTCTCGGTGACGGTGGTGCCGTCGCCGAGTGTGAGGTCGAGAACCACCACGTCCGCCGGGGCTGCACCGCACGCCCCCCGCCATGCGAGGTAGGACGCCACCGTCGCGCCGCCGAACACCAGCTCGATCTCCCCCGAGCGCTCGCAGGCGGAACGCACCCCCAGGCGCACCGACTCATGGTCGTCGATGAACGCCACCCGGATCATGCGCTCATGGTATCCGCGGGTCCGCGGGTAGCAGGGTGACCACCGCCTCCACATGGTGCGAGTGCGGGAACAGGTCCACGCCGCGGACGGCCGCTGCCCGGTATCCGGCCTCGGCGAACCGGCGCACGTCCCGCGCCAGCGCTGCCGGGTCGCACGCCACGTAGACGACGGCGGCCGGTCGCAGGGCGGCGATCGCGTCCACCGCCGACGGACCGGCCCCGCGCCGCGGCGGGTCGAGCACGACGATCCCGCGTCCCAGCCGCTCGCGGCGGTCCCGGTCCGCGTCCGCGACGACGGCGGTGATCCATCGCTCGACGCGCGCGGCGCGGGCATCGACTCCGGGCAGGTCGGCGAGGTTGCGGCGCGCGTGCGCAGAGGCGGCGGCATCCGATTCCACGGTCACCACAGTGGCTCGCGGCCCCGCCCGCTCCGCCAGCGCGGCCGCGAACAGCCCCACCCCGCCGTAGAGGTCCAGATGCTCGGCATCCGGGTCCACGCCGACGGCGTCGAGTTCCTCACCGACCATCGCCGACAAGGTGTCCGCCGCCAGCCGGTGGACCTGCCAGAATCCGTCGGCGGAAACCGCGAACGACCGCCCGCCGGCCCGCTCGGTCACCGGTGCCTGCACGGACCGGTCCATGCCCGGCAGCAGCACTCGCACCTCCCCGTCGGCCGATGCGACCAGGTCGACGCGGCCCGCGGGTGTCTGCGGCAGGCGCTCCGCCGCCGCCTCGAGCTCCGGCACGGCCAGCGGCAAGGCGCGCACCGGCACGATCGTGTGACTGCGGGCCGCATAGGGCCCGATCGATCCCTTCCCGTCCGAGTGCAGCCCCACCCGGGTACGCCACCGCGCGCCGTCGGCCGCCTCCGCATGGATCACGCCGCCGGGACCGGTCGCGGGCCGCGGCGGCGCCATCGTCACGGGCACGCGGGAGCCGCCGATGCGGGTCATCGCGTCGGCCAGCACCGTGCGCTTGAGCTCCCGCTGCTCCGCCAACGCGATGTGACCGAAATCCGCACCGCCGGGTCGCAGCGCCGCCGGACGGGACGCGTCCGCCTCCGGCCAGATATGCGGTCGCCGGGCCGGCGCGGCATCCAGAACCTCCAGCAGCTCCGCCCGCCAGTACGACGCCCGCCCGGTCTCGGTGAGGACGGCGCGGATCCGCTCTCCCGGCAGAGTGTCCGGCACGAACACCACCCGTCCTTCATGCCGCGCCACGAACACGCCGCCGTGGGCGACGCCGGTGACGTCCAGGTCGATCCGGTCGCCGGGCTGCATCCTCCGAGCCTGGCACACGCCTCCCGGCTGGGCTTCGATAGCGTAGAGGGATGCGGGTGGTGCTGGCCTCGACCTCCCCCGCCCGGCTCGCTCTGCTGCGTCAGGCGGGCGTGCATCCGGAGACCCGTGCCCCGGGGGTGGACGAGGATGCGGTGATCGCGACCGCTGCCGCACGGCGGGCGCAGCTGTCGCCGCAGGAGCATGTGCAACTGCTCGCGGACCGGAAGGCCGCTGCCGTCGCCGCCGCGCTGACCGCGGAGGACCCGGCGATCGACGGCCTCGTCATCGGCGGCGATTCGATGTTCGAGCTGGACGGGGCGCTGTCGGGCAAGCCTCACACTCCGGCGAATGCGCGCGAGCGGTGGAACCGGATGCGGGGGCGCACCGGAGTGCTGCACTCCGGTCACACCGTGCTGCGGCTGCGTCCCGGCACGGCACCGCAGCGCGCAGCCGCGGTCGCCGCGGCGACGGTCACCTTCGCTGCGGACATCACCGATGAGGAGCGCGACGCGTACATCGCCACCGGGGAGCCGCTGGGGGTCGCAGGGGCGTTCACCCTCGACAGCCTCGGTGCGCCGTTCATCGTCCGCGTCGACGGCGACCCCTCAACGGTGGTGGGCATGTCGTTGTCGACCCTGCGGCGGCTGTTCCTGGAACTGGGAGTGTCCTGGACGTCGCTGTGGGCGGCTCCGTAGCTGACCTCCGACGTTTCCCGAGGACTCTTGTAGGACGCGCCCAAAGCTGGGAGTGAGCTGCTCGATAGGCTTTGGGGCATGCCTCGTATCGCCAAGGTTCTCGTCGCGAACCGCGGGGAGATCGCCGTCCGCATCATCCGAGCCGCGCGGGACTCCGGGCGCGCGTCGGTCGCGGTGTATGCGGACCAGGACCGCGACGCCCTGCACGTGCGACTGGCGGACGAGGCCTACGCTCTGGAAGGCGACACCAGCGCCAGCACGTACCTGTCGATCGAGAAGCTGCTGTCGGTGGCGCGCCGGTCGGGCGCGGACGCCGTCCACCCCGGCTACGGCTTCCTGGCGGAGAACGCGGCATTCGCACGGGCCGTGATCGGAGCGGGCCTGACCTGGATCGGGCCGTCGCCGGATGCGATCGACGCCCTGGGCGACAAGGTGACCGCCCGCCGGATCGCCCAGCGCGCGGGCGCGCCGCTGGCGCCCGGAACCGACGGCGCGGTGGCCGATGCCGCCGCGGTGCGCGCGTTCGCCGAGCGCCACGGACTGCCGGTCGCGATCAAGGCGGCCTACGGCGGCGGCGGGCGGGGCCTGAAGGTGGCATGGACCATGGCGGAGATCCCCGAGGCGTTCGAATCCGCCACCCGGGAGGCCGTCAACGCGTTCGGGCGCGGCGAGTGCTTCGTGGAGAAGTTCCTGGACCGGCCCCGGCACGTGGAGACCCAGTGCCTGGCGGATGCCGCCGGCAACGTCGTCATCGTCTCCACTCGCGACTGCTCGCTGCAGCGGCGCAACCAGAAGCTCGTCGAGGAGGCGCCCGCCCCGTTCCTGTCCGCCGAGCAGGAGCGGGTGCTGCGGGATGGATCGCGCGCCATCCTGCGCGAGGTCGGGATATCTCGGCGCCGGAACGTGCGAGTTCCTGATCGGGGCGGACGGCACCGTGTCGTTCCTCGAGGTGAACACGCGCCTGCAGGTGGAGCACACGGTCTCGGAGGAGGTGACCGGGATCGATCTGGTCCGCGAGCAGTTCCGGCTGGCGGAGGGTGAGTTGCTCGGCTACGACGATCCCGAGCCCATCGGGCACTCCATCGAGTTCCGCATCAACGGGGAGGACCCGGGACGCGGGTTCCTGCCCCAGCCCGGCCCGATCCACGTGTTCAAGACCTTCGGCGGCCCGGGCGTGCGGCTGGATTCGGGGGTCACCGCCGGCGACACGGTGTCCGGCGCGTTCGACTCGCTGCTGGCCAAGATCGTCATCAGCGGTCGCACCCGGGAGGAGGCGCTGGACCGGGCCCGCCGAGCGCTGGACGAGTTCGAGGTCGCGGGGCTGCCGACCGTGCTGCCCTTCCACCGCCGCGTCGTGCGCGAGCCCGCCTTCACCGCCGCCGACGGCCATTTCGGCGTGCACACCCGCTGGATCGAGACGGAGTTCGTCAACGACATCCCGCCCTGGGACGGCGAGCCCAGCGAGCCGGCGCCCGCCGAGGCGCGGCACACCGTCGTCGTGGAGGTGGCGGGCAAGCGCTTGGAAGTGAGCCTTCCGGAGAGGATCAGCACAGCCGCCCCGGTGCCGCGCCACGCCGCTGCACCGCCGTCGCGCCGGTCGCATCTGAAGCGTGCGGTCGCGGGCGGGTCCGGGGATTTCGTGAAGGCTCCGATGCCGGCGACCGTCGTGAAGGTCGCGGTCGCCGAGGGCCAACACGTGGTCAAGGGCGACCTCGTGGTGGTGCTGGAGGCGATGAAGATGGAACAACCCATCCAGGCGCACAAGGACGGCGTGATCCGCAGCATCGACGCCGACCCGGGGACCACCATCACCGCCGGCCATCAGCTGCTCCGGATCGCCTGAGCCGGCAGCCGTGGTGCGCGAGGCCGGATCAGTCCTCGTCGCCGCGCTCGACCATGTGCATCGCCCGCACCGCGTCGGTGATGCTGCCCGACAGTGACGGGTAGACGGCGAAGGCGCGGGAGAGCTGGTCGACGGTGAGTCGGCGCTCCACGGCGATGGCGACCGGGTAGATCATGTCGGAGGCGCGGGGACCGACGATCACCCCGCCGATGACGGTCCCGCTGCCGCGCTGGGCGATGATCTTCACGAACCCCTCGCGGATCCCGATCATCTTCGCGCGCGGGTTCGCCGACAGCGGCAGCTTGTGCACCGCTCCGTCGATGCGCCCGTCGGCAACATCCTTCTCCTGCCATCCGACGGTGGCGATCTCGGGTGCGGTGAACACGTTCGCCGAGATGCGCCGCGGCTCCATCGGGATCACCACGTCGCCCAACGCGTGGAAGACGGCCGTGCGACCCTGCATCGCTGCAACGGACGCCAGCGGTGGGAAGGTGGTGCAGTCGCCAACCGCGTAGATGTTCGGCACCGATGTGCGCGCCACGCGGTTCACCCGGATGTGACCGGATGCGGTGCGCTCCACGCCCGCGCCCTCCAGCCCGATCCCGTCCGTGTTCGGTGTCGAGCCGACCGCCATCAGGCAGTGACTGCCTTCGACGACCCGTCCGTCGGCGAGGATGACCCGCACACCCTCGCCCGCGCGCTCGACCCGGTCCGCGCGAGCGCGGGACAGCACGGTCATGCCTCCGCGCGTGAACACCGCCTCCAGCAGCGCGGCGGCATCCGCATCCTCGCCGGGCAGCACCCGCTCCCGGCTCGAGATGAGGGTCACCCGGGACCCGAGGTTCATGTAGGCGGAGGCGAACTCTGCACCGGTCACCCCGGAGCCCACCACGATCAGATGCTCCGGCAGCGCGGTCATGTCGTACAGCTGGGTCCAGGTCAGGATGCGCTCCCCGTCGGGCATCGCGCTCGGCAGCTGCCGCGGGGACGCGCCCACCGACACCACGACGGTGTCGGCCTCGATCCGATCGAAGTCGGTCCCGCCGGCCCCCGCCGACACGACCACGGCGTGATCGTCGTCGATCCTGCCGTGCCCGGACACGACCCGCACCCCCGCCTCCACCAGCGCCGATCGCATGTCCTCCGACTGCTGGCGGGACAGGGCCAGCAGTCGCCGGTTCACCGCGCCCAGATTCACCGCGACCTCCGGACGCAGCGGCTTGCCGTCCCCAGCCCGCGCGAACAGCTGCACGCCCAGGTCCTCCGCGTCCCGGATCGCGACCACGGCGTCGGCGGTCGCGATCAGGGACTTCGAGGGGACCACGTCCGTGATGACGGCCGACCCGCCTACGCCCGCGCGCTCGATCAGGGTGACCTCCGCGCCCAGCTGCGCCGCCGCCAGCGCCGCCTCGTAGCCGCCCGGGCCCCCGCCGATGATCGCGACCCGCTGGGTGCGTTCGAAGCCGAAGGACATTCCCCCATTGTCCCCCGCGCGGCCGACCGCCCCGCCCAGGGTCGCTTCGGGGCCGCCCTCTAGAGTCGGACCATGGCAGGAGACCCGCCCAATCCGCTGGACGACCCTGGCGCGGACCCGTTCGCGATCGCCGCCCGCGCCGCCGACGACATCGCCCGACTCACCGGAGTAGCACAGCACGACGTCGCGCTCACGCTCGGGAGCGGCTGGGGACGCGCTGCCGACCTCCTCGGGCAGACGATCACGACGATCCCCGCCCACGAGCTGACCGGATTCTCCCGGCCCGCCCTCGCCGGCCACGTCGGAACCGTGCGCAGCATCCTCACCCCCGCGGGCAGCCGCGTGCTCGTGATCGGGGCACGCACTCACCTGTACGAGGGCCACGGGGTGCGTCGAGTCGCCCATTCGGTGCGCACCGCGGCCGCCACCGGCGCGCGCACCATGGTGCTCACCAACGGCGCCGGCGGCATCCGGCCGGAGTGGGGGGCGGGACGGCCGGTGCTCATCAGCGACCATCTCAACCTCACCGGCGTCTCCCCGCTGGAGGGTCCCTCGTTCGTGGACCTGACGGACCTGTACTCCGCCCGGCTGCGGGCCGTGGCGCGCGCTGTCGACCCGGCCCTCGAGGAGGGCGTGTACTGCCAGTTCCGCGGGCCCCACTACGAGACCCCCGCGGAGGTGCGGATGGCGCGCACCCTGGGCGCGGACCTGGTCGGCATGTCCACGGCGCTCGAGGCGATCGCCGCCCGCCAGGCGGGCATGGAGGTGCTGGGGATGTCGCTCGTGACCAATCTCGCCGCCGGCATCCAGTCCACCCCCCTCAGCCACGACGAGGTGCTGGCCGCCGGCCGGGCCGCGGAGCCCGTGATCTCGGCGCTGCTGGCAGAGGTGGTGACGGCGCTGTGAGCACCGACCCCGTCCCCGCCGCGGAGCTGCGCGCACGGGCGCGCAGGTGGCTGGCACAGGACCCCGACCCGCAGACCCGCGCCGAACTGAGCGATCTGCTGGCACGGGCGGATGCCGAGGACGCCGCGGCGGCCGAGGAGCTGTCCGACCGGTTCGCGACCCGGCTCGCGTTCGGCACGGCGGGCCTGCGCGGAGAGCTCGGCGCGGGAAGCAATCGCATGAACCGCGTGCTCGTCGCGCAAGCAGCCGCGGGCCTGGCCGCCTACCTTCGCGATCACGCCACGCCCGGGCAGGTGCCGACGGTCGTCATCGGCTACGACGGCCGGCGGAACTCCGACGTGTTCGCCCGGGACACGGCGCAGCTGGCGGCAGGGGCGGGCCTGCGGGCGGTGCTGCTGCCGCGGGCGCTGCCCACCCCGGTGCTGGCGTTCGCGGTGCGGCATCGGGACGCCGCCGCCGGCGTGATGGTCACCGCGAGTCACAACCCCCCGCGCGACAACGGCTACAAGGTGTACCTGGGCGGCGCCGACGGCGGCGCCCAGATCGTGCCACCCGCCGACGAGGAGATCGCCGCGCACATCGCACGCGTGGCCGAGACGACGACCGTGGACCGGCTCCCCCGCTCGGACGCTTTCGAGACCGCACCCGAGGATGTGGTCGACGCGTACGTGGCCGCGGCGGCCGCGGCGGCACCGGCACCGGCCGGGGCCCGGGGATTGCGCTGGGCGTACACCGCCATGCACGGTGTCGGCTGGGAGACGATGGCGCGGATCGCCGCGGCAGCCGGCTACCCGGCGCCGATCACGGTGGCCGAGCAGCTGCACCCGGATCCGGCGTTCCCGACCGTCGCATTCCCCAACCCGGAGGAGCCGGGGGCGATGGATCTGGCCTTCCGCACCGCCGCGGCCACCGGCGCGGAGCTGGTCATCGCCAACGACCCGGACGCGGACCGGCTCGCCGTCGGCATCCCCGATCCGGAGGCGGAATCCGGGTGGCGACGCCTCACCGGCAACGAGGTGGGGCTGCTCCTCGGATGGCGCGCCGCCCGCCGCGCCGCCGGCACCCCGGGCGCTGCGCTGGCCTGCTCACTGGTGTCGTCGCCGGGCCTGCAGGCCGTCGCGGAGCACTACGGCCTGGGGTTTCACGCCACCTTGACCGGCTTCAAGTGGATCTCGCGAGTCCCAGGACTCGTGTACGGCTTCGAGGAGGCGCTGGGGTACCTGGTCGACCCGGCAACGGTGCGGGATAAGGATGGTCTGTCTGCGGCGGCCGCGGTGCTCGAGCTCGCCGGCGGGGCGCGGGCCGACGGGCGCACGCTCGCCGACCTGCTGAGCGATTTCGCGGAGACGTTCGGACACTTCGCAAGCGACCAGGTCTCCGTCCGCGTGGCGGATGTGTCGCGGATCGGGGCCATGATGGCTGCGCTGCGCGCCCACCCGCCGCAGCGGATCGGATCGTTCCCCGTGGTGGGCGTGGACGACCTGCGCGACGGCGCGGACGGGCTCGCCCCCGCCGACGTGCTGCGGCTGCGTCTGGCGGACTCCGCCCGCGTCATCGTGCGCCCGAGCGGCACCGAGCCGAAGCTGAAGCTGTACCTCGACGTGCGCGGCGCCTCTGCGGACGTCGCGCACACCCGGCTCGGTGAGCTCGCCGCCGGTGTCCGCGACCTCCTGGCGAGCCTGTCGTGACCACACCCCTGGCCGAGTGAGCACCCCCTTCCCCCCGAGCGAGCACCCCCTTCCCCACGAGCGAGCACCCCTTCCCCACGAGCGAGCACCTCCGCCGCTCGCCGTCCCTCGGACGGATGCGTCTCCTCCCCCGATCCGGACCGCGTGCACAGCATGCGGCCAGTCTCGGATGTGTTCGAGCGAACCCGGGGGCTGGATGCTCCACGATCCCACCATGGATCCCGAAGGCCCCCCGGAACTGGGCGCCCACCCGGAGATCCTCACCCGCGCTGTGGCTCACGCACGCGGCATGGATGACGAATCCCTCGCCGCCGCCGTCGCGGTGCGGAGTCTCCTGCGCGTGCGGCCCGGCGTGTACATGGATGCCGCGGCATGGTCCGCCGTCCACACCGAAGAGCGAGAACGGCTCGCGGCATCCGCCCTCGTCGCCGCGTCACGCGGTGCGCCGGTGATCTTCGCGCATGAGACCGCGGCCGCACTATGGGGCCTGCCGCTGTATCGTCGGGCCCATCGACGCGTTCATGTCGCGCAGGCCGGCCGACCCGGACGTTCCACCGGTCCGGTCGTGCGGCACCGAATGGAACTGGATTCGTCCGACGTTCTCTGGCTCGGACCCGGAATTGGCATAACATCCCTGGCTCGCACCACATACGATCTGCTACGACTCCTGCCCGTCGATGCAGCATTGTGCGTGCTGGATGCCGCGCTGCGCCGCGTCAGCCTGAACGCGGGGCGGATCATCGACGGCGACGCAGCCGAACACCTGCGTACGGATCTGACAGTCCGCGTGGCGGAGGCCAGCGGACGACGCGGAATCAGACAAGCCCGGTGGCTGCTGCCGCTGGCAGATCCGCGGGCCGAATCGCCCGGTGAGACCATCAGCCGGCTCTACCTGTTCGAAGCGGGGATGCCGCCTCGCGACATCCAGTGCCGCGTACCGTCACCGCACGGCGGGTATTACGAAGTCGACTTCGACCTCGGCGACGCGTGGGGCGAGTTCGACGGCGCTGCGAAGTACCGCGATGCATCGATGACGCACGGCCGCACTGCTCTGGATGTCATGGAGCGCCAGCAGGCTCGGGAGGACTGGATCCGACGAGTGACGGGCAAACCCGTCGCGCGGTGGACCATGGCAGACCTGGACTCACCGGCGCTGCTCGCGCAGCGCGTGCGTGAGCAGCTCGCAGCATCCGGATCCGCCGCATCCCGGTGACGGGCGGGAATCGAGTGCTCGCTCGCGGGAATCGAGTGCTCGCTCGCGGGAAAGAGGTGCTCGCTCGCGGGAAACGAGTGCTCGCTCGCGGGACACGAGTGCTCGCTCGCGGGAAAGAGGTGCTCGTTCGCTGGTGCAGCGGCTCAGCGGTCGAATCCCTCCGCGATGACCTCGATGAGCTCCTCCCGCTCTTCCACCGGGAGGAACGCGGCGGCCGCGGCGTTCAGCTGAAACGTCTCCAGGTCGTCGAGGTCATACTCGAACGTGTCCGCCAGCAGCGCCAACTCCCGGGTGAGCGACGTGCGACTGACGGTGCGGTTGTCGACGTTGACGGTGACGGCGAAGCCCAGCTGGTACAGCAGGTCGAACGGGTGATCCTGGAGCTGATTCCCCCAGGACGCGATCGCGCCGGTCTGCAGATTGGACGTCGGAGAGAGCTCCAGGGGAATCTCCCGGTCTCGCACCCAGCGGGCCAGGTCTCCGAACACCACCTCAACCACGTCGCCGGCGCGGGAGACGACCTCGATGTCCTCGGCGATCCGCACCCCGTGGCCCAGCCGAAGCGCCCGCCCGTCCAGCAGCGCCGAGCGGATCGAGTCCGGTCCGGCGGCCTCACCCGCGTGCACCGTGACGGGGAAGAAGTGGCCGGCGAGATGGTCGAACGCGGCGCGGTGGCGCGAGGGCGGGAACCCGTCCTCCGGGCCCGCGATGTCGAAGCCGACCGCGCCCCTCTCGCGGTAGGCGACCGCCAGCCGCGCGATCTCCAGGGACCGGTCGGTGTGGCGCATCGCTGTGATCAGCTGACCGATCCGGATGTCGTGCCCGGCGTCGGCGGCCGCGTCCTCGCCCTCCTCGATGCCCTCCTGCACCGCATCAACGGCCTCCTCCAGCGTCAGTCCGGAGCGCAGGTGCTGCTCGGGGGCCCACCGCACCTCCCCGTAGACGACGCCGTCGGCGGCGGCGTCCTCGACGAACTCCCGCGCGATCCGGGTGAGCTGCTCGCGGGTCTGCATCACCGCTGTGGTCAGGTCGAAGGTCTTCAGGTAATCCACCAGCGACCCGGAATCGGCCTGATCGACGAACCAGTCGGCCAGGTCCTCGGGATCGTCGGCCGGGACCGGGATGCCGGACTCCCCTGCCAATTCCACGATCGTCTGGGGTCGCAGCGCGCCGTCCAGGTGGTCGTGCAGCGACACCTTCGGCAGGCTCCGAATCGACACGCCCTCCAGCCGGGGGTCGCCGTGCGGGTCGATGCTCATGGGTGCTCCTTCGCGGGGACTGTCAGGCGGTGATGCGTTCCAGGATCAGAGGTTCCGGGGCGGGCGGGTCGTCCGCCACCTCCCACGCGCCCTCGAGCGCGTCCAGCGCCCGGCCGAACCGGACCCCATCATCCGCCGCGAGGGTGAACAGCGGCTGACCGGCGGAGACCGCGTCACCGGGCTTCACGTGCAGGTCCACACCCGCCGCATGCGCCACCGGGTCCCCCGCGCGCGCACGGCCGGCGCCCAGCCGCCATGCGGCCACTCCGAACGCGTGCGCGTCCATCCGAGCCAGCACCCCCGCGCGGTCGGCGACCACGGTATGGGTCTGCCGAGGGCGCGGCAGCGCCGCATCCGGGTCCCCGCCCTGTGCCCGGATCATCGTCCGCCAGGTGTCCATCGCGCGCCCGTCCCGCAGCGCCGCCGCCGCGTCCACGTCGGGCCGTCCGGCCAGCGCCAGCATCTCCTGGGCCAGCGCGACGGTCAGCTCCACCACGTCACCGGGGCCACCGCCGGCGAGCACCTCCACCGCCTCCCGGACCTCGTTGGCGTTGCCGATCGCCCGCCCGAGCGGGGTGTCCATCGCCGTGAGCACCGCCGTCGTCCGGACCCCCGAATCCTCGCCGAGGGCCACCATCGTGCGGGCCAGCTCCCGCGCCCGCTCGCGGTCGCGCATGAATGCGCCCGACCCGACCTTCACGTCGAGCACCAGCGCGGAGGTGCCCTCCGCGATCTTCTTCGACATGATGCTGGACGCGATCAGCGGCACCGCCTCCACGGTGGCGGTCACGTCGCGCAGCGCATACAGCTTGCGGTCGGCCGGAGCGAGCCCGGCGCCGGCGGCGCAGATCACGGCGCCCACCTGAGCCAGCTGGACCCGGATCTGTTCCGGCGACAGATCGGCGCGCCAGCCGGGGATGGACTCGAGCTTGTCGAGCGTGCCCCCGGTGTGGCCGAGGCCCCGGCCGGACAGCTGCGGCACGGCGACCCCGAACGAGGCCACCAGCGGCGCCAGAGGCAGGGTGATCTTGTCGCCGACCCCGCCTGTGGAGTGCTTGTCCACGGTCGGTTTGCCGATCCCGGCGAAACCCATCCGCTCCCCGGAGGCGATCATCGCGTCGGTGAGCACGCGGATCTCCTCACGGTCCATGCCGTTCAGCAGCACCGCCATGGCGAACGCGGCCATCTGAGCGTCGGAGACGTAGCCACGGGTGTACGCCGCAACCATCCAGCGCAGCGCATCCGGATCGATGCTCTCGTGGTCGCGCTTGGCGCGGATCACGTCCACGGCGTCGAACGGCTCGACGCTCACCGGGAGAAGCCCTCCAGGTCGCGCGGGCCGAACGCATCGGGCAGCACCTCATCGATCGTGCGGATGCCGGAGACCGTCTCCAGCAGCATCCCCGGAACCGCGAACTCGTACAGCAGTTGCCGGCAGCGCCCGCAGGGCATGATCGTGGCGCCCTCGCCGTTCACGCACACGAAGGCGACGAGCTGTCCGCCGCCGCTCATCCGCAGGTCTCCCACCAGCGCGCATTCCGCGCACAGACCCACCCCGTAGGACGCGTTCTCGATGTTGCAGCCGGAGACAACCCGCCCGTCGGTGACGAGGGCGGCCGCCCCCACGGGGAAGCGCGAGTAGGGGGCGTAGGCCCGGCGCAGGGCATCGGTGGCCACCGCACGCAGGTGATCCCAGTCGATGTCGGTCACGATCTCTCTCCGGGGGTTCGGCGCAGCATCCGGTTCACGACTTGATGTACGGCTTGCCGGATGCCGCGGGCGCGCGCGAGCGGCCCACGAATCCGGCGACGGCGAGGATGGTGACCACGTACGGGAGCATCAGCATGAACTCGCTGGGGACCGGGGAGCCGATCACCCCGAGCGTGTTCTGCAGGTTGGAGGCGAAGCCGAACAGCAACGCCGCGAGGGTCGCCTTCACCGGGTCCCACTGCCCGAAGATCACCGCCGCCAGAGCGATGTACCCCGCTCCGGCGGTCATCTCCTTGTTGAAGGCTCCCACCGCGCCGAGCGTGAAGAACGCGCCACCCATCCCCGCGATCGCGCCGGCCAGCGACACGTTCCAGAACCGCGTGCGGCCCACGGCGATGCCGACGGTGTCCGCCGCCTGCGGATGCTCCCCCACCGCGCGCAGCCGCAGACCCCAGCGGGTGTGGAAGAGGCCGAAGTAGACCGCGGCGATCAGCACGTACATCAGGTAGACGATGATCGTCTGGCGGAACAGCATCGGCCCGATCAGCGGGATGTCGGCCAGGATCGGGATGCTGATCCGCTCGAAACGCGGTGGACTGTTCAGCAGGGCAGCGTTCGGGGTCAGCAGCTGCGAGTAGAGGAAGCTCGTCAGGCCCACCACGAGGACGTTCAGCACCACGCCGACGATCACCTGGTCCACGAAGTACACGATCGCGAAGGCGGCCAGCGCCATCCCGACCAGCACGCCCGCGACCGCCGCGGCCGCCAGACCCAGGAGCGGCTGCCCCGTCGCGCTGGCGACGACCGCGGACGTGAACGCGCCGGCCAGCAGCTGCCCCTCGATGGCGATGTTCACCACGCCGACGCGTTCACCGATCACCCCGCCCAGGGCTCCGTAGATCAGGGGAACGGACAGGCTCAGCGCCCCAGCGAGCAGGCCCGGCAGCGGCACGACGTTCGTGCGGGCGCCGGCGGCAGCCCAGGTGAGGAAGCCGACGACGAACAGCAGCGCGAACACCACGACGAGCCACAGCGGCACCCGCCGCCGCGCCCGGGTGAGCAGGGCCGCGGCGATCGAGATCAGCGCCATCGCGGCGACCGTCACCACGCCGGTGGTCCCCGCGTCCAGCGTCAGGTCGCCGAGGGCGACGGCATCGCCGTCGGAGGACATCCGGAACACCGTCTGCCCTCCGGATCCGGCGAGCAGGAACAGCACCGCGGCGACGACGGTGACCACCGCGAAGGAGATGGCGGCCTTCCAGCTGACGACGACGGTGCTGTCCAGCGCCGCGCTGACCGGTGCGGTGGGGCTCACCGCGGGCGCGCTCACCGCGCCGCCGTTTCGGTCGGAGCGGGTTCGCGGGTGACGACCGGGCGGCGCCGGCGCGGCTCCGCTCCCGGCGCAGGCAGCCGGAAGATCGCGCGCACCAGCGGCGGCGCGGCGATGAAGAGCACGATCAGCGACTGCACCACGAGCACGATGTCGATCGGGACTCCCTCGGCCGCCTGCATCGCGAACCCGCCGGCCTTGAACGCGCCGAACAGGATGCCGGCCACGAGCACCCCGATCGGGGTGGAGCGGCCCAGCAGCGCCACGGTGATCGCGTCGAAGCCGATGCCGGCGTCGATGCCGCTGGAGAACCCGGTCGTGACCGTTCCCAGCACCTGGCTCACGCCGGCCAAGCCCACCAGGGCGCCGGAGATGAGCATCGCGTAGACGTACATCCCCTTCACGTTGATCCCCGCGACCACCGCCGCGTTCGGGTTCTCCCCCACGGCGCGGAACCGGAACCCGAGCGCAGAACGCTCCAGGATCCACCACACCAGTGCCACGCTCGCCAGTGCGAGCACGAACCCGAAGTGGAGGTTGTAGCCCGGTCCCAGGATGTCCGGGAACACGGCGGTGTCAGCGGTCGCCGGCGTCTTCGGGTTGCTGGACCCCGGCGCCTGCAGCAGGCCTGGGGTGCGCAGCATCCACGTGACCAGGTACAGCGCAACGTAGTTGAGCATGATGGTGACGATCACCTCGTGCGCGCCGGTGCGGGCCTTCAGGAGACCCGCGATCCCCGCCCACGCGGCACCAGCGGCCACTCCCGCCAGGAGCGCCACCACCATGTGCACGCCCCACGGCAGGTCCACGCCGAACCCCACGAAGCCGGCGGCCGCCGCGGCCACGAGCATCTGGCCCCGGCCGCCGATGTTGAACATCCCCACCCGGAACGCCAGCGCAACGCCCAGGCCGGCTGCGATCAGCGGCGTTGCGAACGTGAGGGTCTCGGTCAGCGGGCGGATGCCCGAGAGGAAGTCCGGGCGGGAGAAGTTGTAGACCGCCCCCTGGAAGAACGCGCTGTAGGCCCCGCCGACGCTGTCGCCGATGGCGATCAGGGTGTCCAGGGGGCGGCTGAAGAAGTACGCCGCGGTTGTCTGCACCCGCTCGTCGGTGGCAGCGATCATGATCGCGCCCACCAGCAGGGCCAGCACCACCGCCAGCACCGAGATGATCGCGTTCCCCGTCGTGATCTCCCGCAGGGCCCGCTGCCAGCGGCTGGGGGGCGCCGGTTCGTCGGCCGGCGGGCTCGCCGGCGCCGGGGAGCTCACGCGGGCGCTCCCGCCAACGGGTTCTCTCCAGCCATCATCAGGCCGAGAACGTCGCGGGCTGTTCCCCCGGGGACGATTCCTACCACCCTGCCCCGATACATCACCATGATGCGGTCCGCCAGCGCGAGCACTTCGTCCAACTCGGTGGACACGACCAGCACGGGGACGCCCGCGTCCCGGGCGGCCACGATCCGCTTGTGGATGAACTCGATGGATCCGACATCCACGCCGCGGGTCGGTTGCGCGGCCACGAGCAGTCGGAGGTCGCGGCTGAGTTCGCGGGCGAGCACCAGCTTCTGCTGATTGCCCCCGGACAACTGCTGGGCGGTTGTGCGGATGGACGGGGCCCGCACGTCGAACTCCGCCATGGTGGCGGTCGCGAACTCCTCCAGCGCGTGCAGCTGCAGGGTTCCTGCGCGCACGAACGGCTCTCCGCCGCTGCGGTCGAGCATCAGGTTCTCCGCGATCGTGAACGCGCCCACCAGTCCGTCGTGCGTGCGGTCCTCCGGCACGAACCCGACGCCGGCCTCCAGGATGCTGCGCACCGAGCGACCGACGAGCTCGGCCCCGTCGAGCCGGGCGGACCCGTGGACCCGCGGCTGCAGGCCGACCAGCGCCTCGGTCAGCTCGGTCTGGCCGTTGCCCTGCACGCCGGCCACCGCCAGGATCTCGCCGCGATGAACGCTGAAGCTGACGTCGTTGACCACGAGCTGCCCGATCGGGTCGATCACGGTCAGGCCCTCCACCGTCAGGGCTTCGTTCCCGGGATGCGCCGGCGACTTGTGCACGGTCAGTTCGACGCTGTGCCCCACCATCATCGCTGCCAGTTCCGCGTTCGTCGCGGTTGGGGCGGCCTCCCCCACCACCTTGCCGAGTCGGATCACCGTGATCCGGTCGGCGACCTCGCGCACTTCGCGGAGCTTGTGGGTGATGAAAACGATCGACGTGCCGGACTGCCGGAGCTGGCGCATGATGTCCATCAGCTCGTCGGTCTCCTGCGGCGTCAGCACGGCGGTCGGCTCGTCGAACACGAGCACGCGCGCGTCGCGCGAGAGCGCTTTGATGATCTCGACGCGCTGCTGCACGCCCACGGGAAGATCCTCCACCACGGCGTCGGGATCGAGGTCGAACCCGAACCGCTCGGAGATCTCCCGCACCTGCGCGCGCGCCGCCGGCAGATCCAGGCGGCCGGGGAACCGGGTGGGCTCGTGTCCGAGGGCAACGTTCTCCGCCACGGTGAAGACGGGGATCAGCATGAAGTGCTGGTGCACCATCCCGATGCCCGCATGCATCGCATCGCCGGGCCCCGAGAAGCGCTGCGCGCGGCCGTCGAGCAGCACCTCGCCCGAGTCCGCCTGGTACAGCCCGTACAGCACGTTCATCAGCGTGGACTTGCCGGCGCCGTTCTCGCCCAGCAGGCAGTGGATCTCACCGGATTCGACGGTGAGATCGATGTGGTCGTTGGCCACGAGCGTGCCGAACCGCTTGGTGATCCCGCGCAGCTCGAGCTTCATGGGTGCGATCCTATCCGGCGGCCTGGCGGCGGCAGGTGCCCGGGAGTACGCGGATGGGGAGCCCGGTCGGCGACCGGGCTCCCCATCCGTATGCGGTCAGGAGGCCAGGTAGGACTTCACGGTGATCTGGCCGTCGATGATCGACTGCTTCAGCTCGTCGAGCTTTGAAGCCAGGTCCGCCGGAACCTTCGACTCCCAGTCGTGGAACGGCGCGATTCCGACACCCTCGTTCTCGAGCGTGCCGATGAACGGCGCGGGGTTGAAGGCGCCGGATCCGGCCTCGAGGATGGTGTCGTAGACGCCAACGTCGATGCCCTTCAGGATCGAGGTCAGCAGCAGCGGAGCCACCGACGGGTCGGTCTCGAACACGTCGGCGTCGACCCCGATCAGCGCGATGTCCTTGCCCGAGTCCTCGATCGCCGAGGCGGCGGACTGGTAGATCGGACCGCCCACCGGCAGGATCACGTCGGCGTTCTGGTCGATCAGTCCCTGCGCGATCTGACGCGCGGTGTCGTTGGCCTCGAAGCCGCCGGTGAAGGAGCCGTCCTGCGCGGCGCTGTCCCACCCGATGACCTTCACGGACGTGCTGTTCTCCTGGTTGTAGTAGTCCACGCCCTGGGCGAAGCCGTCCATGAAGATCGTCACGGTCGGGATGTTCATCCCGCCGAACGTGCCCACCACGCCGGTCTGCGAGACCCCGGCGGAGAGGTAGCCGGCCAGGAACGCGGCCTGGGCGGTGTCGAAGATGATCGGCTTGATGTTGGGCGCGTCGGTGGTGCCGTCGAAGTCGGTGTCGACGGTGTCGTCGATCGAGACGTAGTCGATCCCGGGGTTCGCGGTCGCCGACTCCAGCGCCGCGGGCGCCAGGAGGAAGCCGACCGTCACGATGGTGCTGCAGTTCTGGTCCACCAGGCTCTGCAGGTTCGAGGCGTAGTCGGTCTCGGCGGCCGACTCGACGGCCTTGAATTCGACGCCCAGCTCGCCCGCCGCCTGCTCCAGGCCCTGGAAGCCGAGCTGGTTGAACGACTTGTCGTCGAACCCGCCCGCGTCGGAGACCATGCAGGGCAGGTAGTCGGATGCGGCCGCACCGCCGGTGCTCGCGGTGTCGGGTGCGCTGGCGCAGCCGGCCAGCAGCGCAGCGGTGCTCGCGATCGCGAGGCCCCCCCACAGCGCCTTGGTCGTGGTCTTCTTCACGGGTCCCTCCAGGGATCGAGCTGAGAAGTCCCCGGCCGGGTGCCGGGGCGCAATGACGCTACGTTACCCATTCGGAACGCGCCGGCATCCCTGCGGCGCCGGGACGCAACGCAATGGTTACAAACACTGGTCAGAGCACGTCGCCACGCCCGTTGATCTTCAGCGCGTCCACGACCTGCTTGACGCGCTGCGCGTGCGCGCTCGTGGTCACCAGCAGCGCATCCTCCGTGTCCACGACGACGATGTCCTGCACTCCGATCAGCGAGATGACCCGGTCCGTCTGCGAGACCACGATGCCGCTGGAGGCGTCGGAGAGGATACGGGCGTTCTCCCCGAGTACGGCCAGGTCGTTCGCGCGACCGTGGGACATCAGTTTCGCCAGACTGGCGAAGTCGCCCACGTCATCCCACTCGAAGTGGCCGGGCACCACCGCGAGCCGGCCTTTGGCGGCGGCGGGCTCAGCGACCGCGTAGTCGATGGCGATCTTCTTCAGCCCCGGCCACACGCGATCCACCACCGGGCCACGCCGGTCCCGGTCGTCCCAAGCCTCCGCCAGTTCCCGCAGCCCCGCGTGCAGCTCAGGTTCGCCGGCGGCGATCTCGGCCAGCAGCACGTCGGCGCGGGAGATGAACATCCCCGCGTTCCAGAAGTAGTCGCGGTCCGCGTAGTAGGTGCGGGCGGTGTCCAGATCCGGCTTCTCCACGAAGCTCGCCACGAGCGCCGCCTCCGGGGCGCCGTCGATGACGAGTTCGGCGCCACGGCGGATGTAGCCGAATCCCGTGGACGGTTCGCTCGGCTGGATGCCGATGGTGCAGACGTATCCGGCCCGCGCGACGGCCACGGCCTGCCGCACGGCGAAATCGAACAGACGCGCGCCCTTGATGACGTGGTCGGCGGCGAAGGATCCGATGATGACATCCGGTTCCCGGCGCACCAGGATCGCCGCGGCCAGCCCGATGGCCGCGGTGGAGTCGCGCGGCTCCGACTCGAGGAACACGTTCCGGTCGGCCACACCCGGCAACTCCCGCTCCACCGCGGCGCGGTGCGCGCGCCCGGTGACCACGGCGATCCGATCCGGTCCGGCCAGCGGCTCCAAGCGGTCCCACGTGTCCCGCAGCAGAGTCTGGCCCGAACCGGTCAGGTCGTGCAGGAACTTGGGGGCGTCGGCGCGCGACAGCGGCCACAGCCGGCTCCCGATGCCACCCGCCGGGATCACCGCATAGAAGTCCTCGATCGGCTCGGCCATGCCCGCCAGCGTAGCGACGCGTGGTCTCGCGCTGTGCAGGAGTGATGACGCCTGGTGCGGGAGTGAGTACCGCTCGGGACGCGCGCGTGCCCCCAACGGGATGCTCACTCGGCGGAAACGGATGCTCAGTCGGCGGGAATGCGGCGGGAATGCGGCGGGAATGCGGTTAGGGGAGCCTAACCGGCGCGGGTCGCCGGGGCGGTCCTAGGATGGGCACGGCGGCGGCACGCCCGCAGACTGCGGTCCGCGACGGCCGGCCACCCGAACCTGTCCGATCAGGGAGGACGACTGTGTCTGCACCAGCACGCGTCACACCGTCAGTGTCCGAGACGACGTCCCGGTCGCCGCGCGGCACGCTGTACCGCGGCAACGAGGGCATGTGGTCCTGGGTGCTGCACCGTATCACGGGCGTTGCGATCTTCTTCTTCCTGCTGGTGCACGTGCTGGATACGGCGCTGATCCGGGTCTCTCCCGAGGCCTACAACGCGGTCATCGGCACCTACAAGAACCCGATCATGGGCATCGGCGAAGTGATCCTGGTGGGGGCGGTGGCCTACCACGCGTTCAACGGGCTGCGCATCATCCTGGTGGACTTCTGGTCGAAGGGCGCCCGCTACCAGCGTCAGCTCTGGTGGATCGTGCTGGGGGTGTGGGCGGTGACGATGCTGGGCTTCGCGCCGCGTCACCTCATGAACGTGTTCGGCGCGATCGGAGGCGGGCAATGACCGCGGACACCCTCGCCGCTCCTCGCTCGCCGCGAACCGCCCGCCGACGCGGACCCAACCTCGAGAAATGGGGCTGGGTCGGGATGCGCGTGTCGGGCGTGCTGCTGGTGGTGCTCATCTTCGGTCACCTGTTCGTGAACCTGATGGTGGGCGACGGCATCGAGGCGGTCGACTTCGCCTTCGTGGCCGGCAAGTTCGCCTCGCCGTTCTGGCAGTGGTGGGACGTGCTGATGCTGTGGCTCGCGCTGATCCACGGCGGTAACGGCATGCGCACCATCGTCAACGACTACGTCACCCACCCCCTGGTCCGCCGCATCCTGGTGTGGGCGGTCGCGATCGCGGCCGGATTCCTGATCCTGCTGGGCACGCTGGTCGTGTTCACCTTCGATCCGTGCCTGGGCGTCACCGCCGACAGCGCGCTCTGGGAGCTGTGCCGGTGACCGGCGGCGCGACGACGATGCGAAAGACGGAGGCACCTTCCACGTGAGCACTGCGCATTCCACCGAGGACACCACCGTCAAGGACGGGGTCTACTACCACCAGTTCGACATCGTCATCGTCGGCGCCGGCGGCGCGGGGATGCGAGCCGCGATCGAAGCCGGCCCCGGCGCGAAGACCGCGGTGATCTCGAAGCTGTACCCCACCCGTTCCCATACCGGGGCGGCGCAGGGCGGAATGGCCGCGGCCCTGGCCAACGTGGAGGAGGACTCCTGGGAGTGGCATACGTTCGACACGGTCAAGGGCGGCGACTACCTCGTCGACCAGGATGCGGCGGAGATCCTCGCGAAGGAGGCGATCGACGCGGTCATCGACCTGGAGAACATGGGACTGCCGTTCAACCGCACCCCCGAGGGCAAGATCGACCAGCGGCGCTTCGGCGGCCACACCGCTGACCACGGGAAGACGCCGGTGCGCCGGGCCTGCTACGCCGCCGACCGCACCGGCCACATGATCCTGCAGACGCTGTTCCAGAACTGCGTCAAGCTCGGAATCAACTTCTACAACGAGTTCTACGTGCTGGATCTCATCACGGTGGGGGAGGGTGCGCAGACCCAGGTGGCGGGCGTCGTGGCGTACGAGCTGGCGACCGGCGACCTGCACGTGTTCCAGGCCAAGGCGGTGATCTTCGCCACCGGCGGGTTCGGGAAGATCTTCAAGACCACGTCCAACGCGCACACGCTCACCGGCGACGGGGTCGGCATCGTGTGGCGCAAGCGCCTGCCGCTGGAGGACATGGAGTTCTTCCAGTTCCACCCGACGGGCCTGGCGGGCCTGGGAATCCTGCTGACTGAGGGCGCTCGTGGCGAGGGCGCGATCCTGCGCAACGCCAGCGGCGAGCGCTTCATGGAGCGGTACGCGCCCACCATCAAGGACCTCGCGCCCCGCGACATCGTCAGCCGATGCATGGTGCAGGAGGTTGCGGAAGGACGGGGAGCCGGTCCGCACAAGGACTACGTGCTGCTGGACTGCACGCACCTGGGCGCGGAGGTGCTGGAGTCCAAGCTGCCCGACATCACGGAGTTCGCACGGACATACCTGGGCGTGGACCCGGTGGTGGAGCCGGTCCCGGTGATGCCCACCGCCCACTATGCGATGGGCGGCATCCCCACCAACACCGACGCGGAGGTGCTCAGCGGCAACGACACGGTCGTGCCCGGTCTGTACGCGGCCGGGGAATGCGCCTGCGTGTCCGTGCACGGCTCGAACCGGCTGGGCACCAACTCGCTGCTGGACATCAACGTGTTCGGCAAGCGCGCCGGCCGCGGCGCGGTCGCCTACGTGCAGCAGGCGGAGTTCGTACCCCTGCCGGACGACCCGGCGGGTGAGGTGCGCCGGATGCTGGAGGGGTTGCGCAGCAACACCGGCGGTGAGCGGATCGCTGTGCTGCGCGCGCGGCTGCAGGAGGAGATGGACCGCAAGGCGCAGGTGTTCCGCACGGACGAGTCCCTCGCTGAGGTGATGGACGTCATCCAGGAGTTGCGCGAGCGGTACCGCAACGTGCACGTCGACGACAAGGGCATGCGGTACAACACCGATCTGCTGGAGGCGGTCGAACTGGGATTCCTGCTGGACATCGCCGAGGTGGTGGTCACGGCGGCCCGTCGGCGCACGGAGAGCCGCGGGGGTCACATGCGCGCCGACTATCCCGATCGGGATGACGAGAACTGGATGCAGCACTCGATGGCCTACCTGACCGGGGACCCGCACTCGTCGCATCCGGAGGACCACATCCGCCTGGAGGCGAAACCAGTGGTCGTCACGGGCTATCAGCCGATGGAGAGGAAGTACTGATGTCGACAGCGATCGCAGACTCCGGCACGGGAGGCGACCTCGCCACCGCCACGGCGGACGATGCCGGCGTGCAGGCCTTCGTCGTGACGTTCATCATCCGCCGCTTCAACCCGGAGGTGGACGAGGAACCACGCTGGGTCGACTACGACGTCGAGGTGTACTCGACGGACCGGGTGCTGGACGCGCTCCACAAGATCAAGTGGGAGGTCGATGGCACGCTGAGCTTCCGCCGCTCCTGCGCGCACGGCGTGTGCGGCTCCGACGCGATGCGGATCAACGGCCGCAACCGGCTGGCGTGCAAGACCCTCATCAAGGATCTGGACATCTCGCAGCCGATCTACGTCGAGGCGATCAAGGGGCTGCCGCTGGAGAAGGACCTGATCGTGGACATGGACCCGTTCTTCGAGGCCTACCGCGACGTGAAGCCCTTCCTGATCTCGCACTCGCAGCCGGATGCCGGGTCGGAGCGCATCCAGTCGGTCGCCGAGCGGGCACGGTTCGACGACACCACCAAGTGCATCCTGTGCGCGGCCTGCACCTCGGCGTGCCCGGTGTTCTGGACGGACGGTCAGTATTTCGGGCCGGCGGCGATCGTGAACGCGCATCGGTTCATCTTCGATTCCCGCGACGACGCAGCGGACGTGCGGCTGGACATCCTCAACGACAAGGAGGGGGTGTGGCGCTGCCGCACGACCTTCAACTGCACGGAGGCCTGCCCCCGCGGCATCCAGGTGACCCGCGCGATCGCCGAGGTCAAGCAGGCGGTCCTGCGGGGCGCGTGATCACGACGCCTCGGCCTCAGTAGCCTGCCACGGTGACCAGGAAGTCCCGCCCGGGCCCTGTGCCGGCCGCCGACCCCCCCGCCGTCGACGAGACGCTGCGGGAACGCTGGGTCGCGGCCCAGTCGGCCTTGCTGAGCAGGTTCGACGAGCCGATCGACCGGGCCACCCGGATCACGCGGCGCACCCTGGCGTGGTTCCCGATCCGGGTATGGCGCCATTTCCTGCAGCACAACGGGTTCCTGCTGGCGGCGGGGGTGAGCTATCAGTCCCTGTTCACGATCTTCGCGGCGATCTACGTCGGGTTCGCGGCGATCGGCATCTGGCTGGGAGGCGACGACCAGGCCGTTGCCCAGCTGATCGCGATCATCAACCTGTACATCCCGAACCTCATCTCCGACAACGGTCTGGTCACACCGCTCCAGGTCGAGCAGATCACATCCCGGAGCGGAAGCACCACGCTGGCGATCACCGGGGCGGTCGCGCTGGTGGTCGCCATCTGGACGGCGATCGGGTTCGTCACCTACGCGCGGCGGGCGGTGCGCGACATCTTCGGTCTGCCGTTCGACCGTCGCAGCTACGTGCTGCTGAAGACGCGCGACCTGATCGCCGCGATCGCGTTCGGCACGTCGCTGCTGGTGGGATGGGCGCTGGTGCAGGTCACGGTCTGGGCTCTGGACATCACCCTGTCGCTGGCGGGCATGCCGCCGGGGTCCGCCTGGTCGGATGTGGTGGTGCGATCGCTGACTCTCGTCGTCGCGTTCGGGATCAACGCCGTCGCCCTGGCGGCTCTCGTGCGCTACATGACAGGCACCTCGCTGCGATGGGCTCGGATCTGGCCGGGGGCTCTGCTCGGCGGCGGGGCGATGGCGGTGCTGCAGGTCGGTGCCGGCCTGCTGCTGGCGTACTCTCCCAGCAACCCGTTGCTGGCCACGTTCTCGATCTTCGTCGGTTTCCTGCTCTGGTTCCGCATCATCGGCATCGTGATCCTCGTCGCCGCCGCGTGGATCGCGGTAGCCACCGCGGACCGGGACCTGCCGCTGATCGAACTATCCGAGTGGGAGCGCCGGTGGCAGGAGCACGACGCCCTCGTCGCCGCCGCGCGGATCCGGCTGCGCCGCGCCCGGGCGCGCCGCGACGCCGACCCTTGGTGGCGACGGCCGCAGCGCGAACGGCAGGTGGCACGTGCCGAGCGTGAACTGGCGGACCTGGAGGCCGAGACGCTGCCGCCACCGCCTGCGCATCGGTTCCTCGACTGACGCGGGGCGCCGCTAGGCTGCCGGAGTGACCGGTTCGCTGCGCGTGGCGACGGTCAACGTCAACGGCGTCCGGGCCGCGGTCCGCAAGGGAATGCGATCGTGGCTGGACGCGGCGGACGTCGACGTTCTGACCTTGCAGGAGGTCCGGGCGCAGACCGCCCACCTGGCCGAGCTGCTGCCGGATTGGAACCTGGTGCATGATGAGTCGCCCCTGCCCGGACGCGCCGGTGTCGCCGTGCTCTCGCGTCTGCCCGTCTCCGCGCCGCGGGTGCTGTCGGACACCGACGAGGGGATGCGGGGTCGCTGGATCGAGACGAGCGTGGATGCCGGCACCGCGTCGATCGTCGTCGTCAGCGCATACGTGCACTCCGGCGAGGCGGGCACCGCCCGCCAGGACGCGAAGTACGCGTTCCTGGACGCTATGACCGCGCGAATGGCGGACCTGGTCGCATCCGGGTCGCCGACGGTGGTCACCGGCGACCTCAACATCGCGCACCGGGAGCTGGACATCCGCAACTGGAGGGGCAACCGCGCAAAGGCCGGGTTCCTCCCCCGGGAGCGCGCGTATCTGGACCTGCTGCTCGCGCCGGCGGGGCTGCCCGTGCCCGGGCCGGACGATTCGGCCCCCGCGGCCGGACAGGGCTGGGTGGACGTGGGACGGCGCTTCCACGGAGAGGTCCCCGGACCGTATACGTGGTGGTCCAGCCGTGGCAGGGCTTTCGACACGGACACCGGTTGGCGGATCGACTACCAGCTGGCCACGGCCGACCTCGGCGCCCGCGTATCCGACTACCGCGTCGTCCGCGCCCCCACCTGGGACACGCGCTGGAGCGACCACGCCCCGGTGGTCGTCGACTACGACCTGCGCCCCGAGTCGCGGCGGGCGCCGTCCTCAGCGACCCGCCAGCCGCATCCAGGTGGAGACGACGCTGTCGGGATTCAGGGAGATGGACTCGATCCCCTGATCCACCAGCCATTCGGCCAGATCCGGGTGGTCTGAGGGCCCCTGCCCACAGATCCCCACGTACTTGCCGCGTCGGGTGCAGGCCTCGATCGCCATCGCGAGGAGCTTGAGCACGGCGGGATCGCGTTCGTCGAACGTGCCGGCCACCAGTGCGGAGTCCCGGTCCAGGCCCAGGGTCAGTTGCGTGAGGTCGTTGGAGCCGATCGAGAAGCCGTCGACGTGGTCGAGGAACGCGTCTGCCAGCAGCGCGTTCGAGGGGATCTCGCACATCATCACCACCTGCAGTCCGTTCTCGCCCCGCCGGAGCCCGTTCTGCGCGAGCAGGTCGATCACCGCCGCCGCCTCCGCCACCGTACGCACGAACGGGACCATCAGCATCACGTTGGTCAGGCCCATCTCGTCGCGCACGTAGCGCATCGCCTCGCACTCCAGTTCGAAGCAGGCCCGGAACTCCTCGGACAGGTAACGGGAGGCGCCCCGCCATCCGATCATCGGGTTCTCCTCATGGGGTTCATACCGGTCGCCGCCGAGGAGGTTCGCGTACTCGTTCGACTTGAAGTCGCTCAGTCGCACGATCACCGGCTCGGGAGCGAACGCGGCGGCGATGGTGCTCACGCCCTCCGCGACCCGGCGCACGAAGTACTCGCGCGGCGACGGGTAGGCGGCGGTGCGCTGGGCGATCTCGTCGCCCAGCGGTGCGGGCAGGGTCGACGCCTCCAGCAGGGCGCGCGGATGGATGCCGACCTGGCGGTTGATGATGAACTCCAGCCGCGCCAGCCCGACGCCGTGATTCGGGATCCGTGCGAACGAGAACGCCTGGTCGGGGGTGCCCACGTTCATCATGATCTTGACGGGCACCGGGGGCATCGCGTCCAGGCGCGTCTGCTCCTCCACCACCGACAGCAGACCCCGGTAGACGAAGCCGTCATCGCCCTCCGCGCACGAGACGGTCACGTCCTCGCCGTCCCGCAGAGTGCGGGTCGCGTCGCCGGTCCCGACCACGGCCGGGATCCCCAGTTCTCGCGCGATGATGGCCGCGTGGCAGGTGCGCCCGCCCCGGTCGGTGATGATCGCCGAGGCTCGTTTCATGATCGGCTCCCAATCGGGGTCGGTCATGTCCGCCACGAGCACGTCCCCCGGTTGGAACTTCGCCATCTCCGACAGGTCGCGCAGCACCCGCACCGGACCCGCACCGACCTTCTGGCCGATCGCCCGGCCCGTTGCCAGCAACTCCCCCCGTTCGCGGAGGACGAATCGGCTCATCACCGCGGCATCGGCCTGCGAGACCACGGTCTCGGGACGCGCTTGCAGGATGTACAGCAGCCCGTCCACCCCATCCAGGGCCCATTCGATGTCCATCGCTCGCCCGTAGTGCTGCTCGATGGACACCGCGAACCGGGCGAGCTCGGTGACCTGCTCGTCCGTGATGCTGAAACGGCGCCGGTCCTGCTCGGGGACGGGGACGAACTCGGTGCTGCTGCCGGCGGCCTGGCCTCCGGTGTAGCGCATCGCCGTCGCCTTCTCACCGCATTGCCGCTTCAGGATTGCGGGCCGGCCCGCGGCCAGTGCTGGCTTGTAGACGTAGAACTCATCCGGGTTCACTGCGCCCTGCACGACCGCCTCGCCCAGCCCGTACGCACTGGTCACGAACACCGCGCGATCGAAACCGGACTCGGTATCGATCGTGAACATCACCCCGGAGGCGCCGACGTCGGATCGGACCATGCGCTGGATGCCGGCGGATAGAGCCACCTCGTGATGCTCGAAGCCGTGGTGCACCCGGTAGGCGATCGCCCTGTCGTTGTACAGCGACGCGAACACGTGCTTCACGGCGACGAGGATGTTCTCCACCCCTCCGATGTTGAGGAATGTCTCCTGCTGGCCGGCGAACGAGGCGTCGGGCAGGTCCTCGGCGGTGGCGCTGGAGCGCACCGCCCATGTCACCGCGTCCGGATCAGGGTCGGCGGCGAGCAACTCGCCGAAGGCGTTCCGGATGTCGCGTTCGAGCGCTTCGGGGAACGGCTGGGCTTCGATCCACCCCCGCACCTGTGCTCCCACGCGCGCCAGCTCGTCGACGTCCTCGATGTCGACGGCGGTGACCGCCTCCCTGATCCGCTCGTCCAGACCCCCTTCCGCCAGGAAGGCACGATAGGCGTCGGCGGTGGTGGCGAAGCCGTCGGGAACGCGCAGGCCGGCGGCGGTCAGGCGGGACACCATCTCGCCCAGGGACGCGTTCTTGCCTCCCACCTGGGGCAGATGCTCCATTCCGATCTCTCGGAACCAGAGGATGTTGGCCATGGCGGCGCCTTTCTCGAAGGGTGTCATGCGCGCAGACGCATGGTCTGCATGATGACGGCGGACATCTCCTCCACGCTCTTGGTGGCGGAGTTCAGGAACGGCACTCCCGTGCGGCGGTACAGGTCCTCGGCGCGGCGCAGCTCGAGCGCGCACCGCTCCAGGCTCGCGTACTGCGAGCCCGGCCGTCGCGCCCCGCGCACCTGACTGAGCCGCAGGGGCGTGGTGGTCAGGCCGAAGCACCGGCGGGTGTACCCCGCGATGGGACGAGGTAGATCCTCCGTCGGGAAGTCGTCGTCGGTGAGGGGGTAGTTCGCGACCAGCAGTCCGTACCGCAGCGCCAGGTACATCGTCGTCGGGGTCTTGCCGAGCCGCGAGGGCGCGACGATGATGACGTCGGCGGCTTCCAATGCGCGCATGCTCTGGCCGTCGTCGTGCTCGATCGCGTATTCCACGGCCCGCATCCGCGCGTGGTACTGCTCTAGGTCTCCGAGGCCGTGATACTGGCCGAGCTGCTCCGACGCGGTCGCACCGAGGGCCCGCTCCAGCTCGGTGAGATGGCCGGCGAGCAGGTCGATGCCGATGACACCGGGGGGCGCGATGATCTCCCGCAGCGCCGCCTGCTTCACCGTCATGAACACCACCGGGGGTCCGGAGCCGCCCGCGCGGGCGATGGTGTCCGCCACCGCGCGCGCGGCGGACTCGGTGTCGACGAAGGGAATGGTGTGCCGATCGAACAGGATCGCCGGGAAATTCACCAGCAGCGCACTGCCCAGCGTCTCTGCGGTGATGCCGGTGCTGTCGGACACGAAGAACGCCGCGCGACGCTCGCCCGTCATCGGGCGGCTTCCAGCGTTCCCCGGTTGGTCAACCATGCTCCGCGGATCCTCTTCGCACCGCACCTGCCTGCCTGCCGCCACTCTACGGCCCCGCGCGCGGCTCGTAGACTCGGACGGTGACCCGACCGCGCCTGTACTCCGGCATGCAGCCGTCCGCCGATTCGCTGCAGATCGGGAACTACATCGGCGCTCTGATGCCCTGGCGCCGCCTGCAGGAGGACTACGACGCCTTCTTCTCGGTCGTCGACCTGCACGCCCTCACCCAGCCGAACGACCCCGCACAGCTGCGGGAGAAGACCCGGCGGACCGCGGCGCAGTACATCGCGGCGGGGATCGAACCGGCTCGCTCCACCCTCTACGTCCAGTCCCACGTGTCGGCCCACGCCGAGATGGCGTGGATCCTGTCGACCATCACCGGCTACGGCGAGGCCGCCCGGATGACCCAGTTCAAGGACAAGGCGCAGCGCCTGGGCACTGAGGCGACCACGGTCGGTCTGTTCACCTATCCGGTGCTGATGGCCGCGGACATCCTGCTGTACCAGACCGATGTGGTCCCCGTCGGTGAGGACCAGCGTCAGCACGTCGAGCTGACCCGTGACCTGGCGGAGCGGTTCAACGCCCGCTACGGGCATGCCCTCCAGGTCCCGGATGCCGTGATCGGCGAGGACGCCGCCCGCATCTACGACCTGCAGGACCCGACCGCGAAGATGTCGAAGTCCGCGACCACCGACGCGGGCGTGCTGTGGCTGCTGGACGACCCGGGCGTGTCGGCGAAGAAGGTGATGCGGGCCGTCACCGACTCGGAGGGCTCCGTGCGCTTCGACCGGGCCGCCAAGCCTGGCGTGTCCAACTTGCTCGTGATCTACTCCGCCCTCAGCGGCACTCCGATCCCGATGCTGGAGGACGAGTACGCCGGACGCGGGTACGGCGACTTCAAACGCGCGCTGGCGGACCTGGTCGTCGCCGAGTTCGGCCCGGTGCGCGAGCGGGCGCTCGCACTGCTGAAGGATCCCGCCGAGCTGGACCGGGTGCTGGCAGAGAACGCCGAGCGGGCGGCATCCGTCGCCGACGCCACCCTGGAGACCGTGTACGACCGGGTCGGACTGCTGCGCCGGCGCTGAGCCGCAGCGATGGACGATGCGGCCCGTCGAGCTCGCCACCCCTCAGGCGGCGCTGTCGGCACCGCGAGCGGAGGACGCCGAGGCGATCCACCGCATCTGCCAGGACCCGCAGATCCAGCGGTACACGGCGCTGCCCATTCCGTACCGGCGTGCTCATGCGGAGCAGTTCGTGCGGCGGGCGACGGCAGGGTGGTCGTATGGGTCGGCCGCGACCTGGGCGGTGCGCCGCGAGACGGAGCTGTGCGGCATGATCAGCCTCGACGAGATCGGCGAGGGGACGGCGCGCGTAGGATTCTGGCTCGCACCAGACCATCGCGGTCGGGGTCTGATGACCGAGGCGCTCCACGCCGCGTGCGCATGGTCGTTCGCCGCACCGCTGCGGCTGGATCGCGTGGAGTGGCGCGCTGTCGTGGGAAACGTCGCCTCCGCGCGCGTCGCCCGCAACGTCGGGTTCCGATATGCCGGCGTACTGCGCAGCGCGCTGATCACGAGCGCCGGCACCCGCGCCGACGCCTGGGTGGCGGACCTGCTCCCCCACGACCTCCCCCACGACGGTCCGGGAGCCGCGCCGCGCTGGCCGGTGCTCGACTGACCCCCTCGGACGCATGTCAGGATGGGCATCATGCCCGAGATGCCCGAGGTGCAGGGCCTGGTCGAATTCCTCGGCGGTCGGGTGACGGCGCGCACCGTGCAGCGCGTGCACGCCGCCGCGATCGCCGCGGTGAAGACGTACGACCCGCCGCTGACTGCACTGACCGGAACGCGCGTGACGGGCGCGACCCGACGCGGCAAGTTCATCGACCTCGCGGCGGAACCCGGCGGCGGTACCGGCGAGGACGGCGACCTGCACCTCATCATGCATCTGGCGAAGGCGGGGTGGCTGCGTTGGTATGAGACGCTCCCGGCGCGGACGCCGGCGCTCGGCCGGAGCCCGGTGGCCCTCCGGGTGGGGTTCGACGATGGCTCCGGGTTCGACCTGACGGAGGCGGGCACGGCGAAGTCGCTGGCGGTGTACCTGGTGCGCGACCCCGGAGAGGTCCCCGGCGTGGCACGCCTGGGACCCGACCCGCTCTCGGCGGACTTCGATCGCGACGCGTTCGCGGACCTGCTCGCGGGCCGTCGCACACAGATCAAGGGTGTGCTGCGCGACCAGTCCGTGATCGCCGGGATCGGCAACGCGTACTCCGACGAGATCCTGCACGCCGCGAGGATGTCGCCGTATGCGCTGGCTTCGTCGCTGACACCGGGCGAGGTCGACGGACTCTACGCCGCCCTGCGGGACACGGTGACCGAGGCGGTCGCAGCGGCATCCAGGCGGCCCCCCGCCGACCTCAAGGACGCCAAGCGCCGCGGGATGCGCGTGCACGGCCGGCAGGGCCAGGAATGCCCGGTGTGCGGCGACACGGTGCGCTCGGTGTACTTCGCCGACAACTCCCTCGAGTACTGCCCCACCTGCCAGACCGGCGGCCGCATCCTCGCCGACCGGCGCCGGTCGCGTCTGCTGAAGTGACGATTCGCGGGTCCCTCAGGATGCCGCGTCCTCGCCGCCCAGCGCGCGACTGTCCTCGTCCACCCAGTCCAAGGAGCGGGCGACCGCCTTTCGCCACAGCCGGATTCGCCGCTCCCGCTCGGGGACCGGCATCACCGGCTCCCACCGGGCATCCTCCTGCCACTGCCGCCGCAGCTCGTCCTGGCCGGACCATACCCCGGTCGCCAGGCCCGCCGCGTATGCCGCCCCCAGAGCCGTGGTCTCCGCCACCTGGGGGCGCACCACGGGGATCCCGAGGATATCCGCCTGGAACTGCATCAACAGGTCGTTGCGCGTCATGCCCCCGTCCACGCGCAACTCGGTCAAGGGTCGTCCGGTGTCCGCCACGACCGCCTCGATGACGTCGAGGGTCTGAAAGGCGGTGGCCTCCAGCGCCGCGCGCGCGAGGTGCCCGCGGTTCACGTACCGGGTCAGGCCCACCAGGACGCCCCGGGCATCCGGCCGCCAGTAGGGCGCGTACAGGCCGGAGAAGGCGGGCACGAAGTACGCCCCGCCGTTGTCGTCCACCGACTGGGCCAGCCGCTGCACATCCGAGGACTCCGCGAACAGGCCGAGATTGTCCCGGAGCCACTGCACGAGGGATCCGGTGACCGCGATCGAGCCCTCCATCGCGTAGTGCGCCGGCGATCCCGCCTCCTGGTAGGCGACGGTGGTGATCAGGCCGTTGCGCGAGCGGACCGGCACGGTGCCGGTGCCCACGATCAGGAAGTTGCCGGTGCCGTACGTGTTCTTCGACTGGCCCTCCTCGAACGCCGCCTGCCCGAACGTCGCCGCCTGCTGGTCCCCGAGGATCCCCGCCAACGGCACCCCCCGCACCGCGGCGGGGACCTGCACCGGCGCGATCGTCCCGATGGACGGCACGATCCGCGGCAGCATCGCACGGGGGATGCCGAAAACCTCCAGCATCCGGTCGGACCACTCCCGCGTGTCCAGGTCCATCAGCAGGGTGCGGCTCGCGTTCGTGACGTCGGTGACGTGGATTCCGCCGGACGGGCCGCCGGTGAGGTTCCACGCGAGCCAGCTGTCGGGCGTCCCGAACAGCAGGTCCCCGGCCTCGGCTGCGGCCCGGGCTCCGGGAACGGCGTCCAGCAGCCAGGCGATCTTGGATGCCGAGAAGTACGTCGCCAGCGGCAGGCCCGTGATCGCCGCGTACCGCTCGGGGTCGCCCTCGGCGATCCGATCGATCGCCGTCTGGGTGCGGGTGTCCTGCCACACCAGGGCGCGATGGATCGGCCGGCCGGTGCGGCGGTCCCAGACGATCGTGGTCTCGCGCTGGTTCGTGATCCCGAGTCCCGCGCACCGGTCCGCGGTCAGACCCGCCTGGCCGAGCGCCGCGGTGATGCACCACTGCGCGTTCGTCCAGATCTCCTCGGCGTCGTGCTCCACCCACCCCGGGCGCGGCAGGATCTGCTCGTGCTCCCGCTGCGCCTGAGCCACCGGACGCCCCCGCCTGTCGAAGACGATCGCGCGCGTCGAGGTGGTGCCCTGGTCCAGGGCGATCACGTGGTCCACGGCACGGCTCCTTCCGCCGGACCCATGCGACGATCCTCCCATTCCGACGGGAATGCCCGCCGCCATGACACGTTGACTACACTGCAGAGCATCAACGTGCTCCGGGATCGGTGAGAATCCGAACCGGCGGTGACAGTCCGCGAGCGCCCCCGATGCGTCGGGTCGGCGCCGATCCGGTGGAATCCCGGGACCGACGGTGATGCGGCGCAAGCGCCGCGAGTCCGGATGGGAGGCAGCACGCGTCCTCGGACGTGTCGTGGTCCTCGCGCCCGCGAGCCGCGACGGCGGGAGAGGACCATGACGGCGGGCGGCGACCACGACCGCGACCTGATGCGTCGCGCGATCGAACTCGCCCGGCGCGGTCCACGCGGGGTGAACCCTCAGGTCGGCGCCGTTCTGGTCGGCGCGGACGGCCGGATTCTCGCCGAGGGCTGGCACCGGGGGGCGGGGACCCCGCATGCGGAGGTGGACGCGCTGAACCACCTGGCCGATCCGGGAGCCGCCGCCGGGTCCACCGTGGTGGTGACGCTGGAACCGTGCCGACACACCGGACGCACCGGTCCGTGCACGCAGGCACTGCTGGACGCGGGGGTCGCCCGGGTGGTGTACGGCGCGGACGATCCCACGGAGGACGCCGGCGGCGGAGGCGCTCACTTGCGGCAAGCGGGTGTCGAGGTCACGCCGGGAGTGCTCGCCGACGAGGCGACCGACCTGATCTCGGGATGGCTGACGGTGCAGCGACTGGGCAGGCCCCATGTCACCGTGAAGTGGGCGCAGAGCCTGGACGGCCGCTCGGCCGCCGCCGACGGCACCAGCCGATGGATCACCGGCGAGACGGCGCGCGCGGACGTGCATCGCCGGCGCGCGGAGGCCGACGCCGTGCTGGCGGGCACGGGCACGGTCCTCGCCGACGACCCCGCGTTGACGGCCCGGACCCCGACGGGCGCGCTCGCCGACGAGCAGCCTCTGCCGGTCGTGATGGGACTGCGCGCGATCCCCCTGGACGCCGCCGTGCGACGCCATCCGCGGCCCCCCCTGTTCGTCGACTCCCACGACCCTCGCCGGGCGCTGGAGAACGTGCGCGGGATGGGCGTGCAGACGGTGTTCGTGGAGGGCGGGCCCACCGTGGCCAGCGCCTTCCTGCGCGAGGGTCTCGTGGACGAGCTGCTCGTATACGTCGCGCCGATGCTCCTGGGCGGGCCGCGGACGGCAGTCACGGACCTCGGCATCCCGAGCATGACCCAGGCGTATCGCCTGTCCCTCATCGAGGTGCGCCCGCTCGGTGCGGACCTGCTCGTGACGGCCCGTCCTGAAGGAAGAGAGAGCTGATGTTCACCGGTATCGTCGAGGAGGTCGGCACGGTAACCGCCGTGACGGACAGCGGCGACGGCCTGCGGATCCGGGTGCGCGCGCCGGAAGCCGCGGCGCGCGCCGGGCATGGGGACTCGATCGCCGTCTCGGGAGTGTGCCTGACCGTCGTGGGACTCGGGCCGGACTGGTTCGAGACCGACGTCATGTCGCAGACCGTGCGGATGACGACGCTGGCGCAGGCGACGGCGGGCACGCCGGTGAACATCGAATCGGCGACGACCGCGGGTGGCCGTCTCGGCGGACACATCGTGCAGGGGCACGTCGACGGCACCGGCGAGGTGCTGCAGGTGCGTCCCGGAGATCGGTGGCGGGTGCTGCGGATCTCCCTCCCGGACGGCGCGGCGCCGCTGGTGGTCGACAAGGGGTCGATCGCGGTGGACGGGGTCTCCCTGACCGTGAGCGCGGTCAGCGCCGCTGCGGCATCCGAGCCCTGGTTCGAGGTATCCCTGATTCCGGAGACCCTGCAGGCGACCACGCTGGGGCGCCTCACGACCGGCGACCGGGTCAACCTCGAGACCGACGTGCTGGCGCGCCACGTCCAGCGTCTGCTCTCATTCGTCCCGGAATCCGCCGGGCCCGCCACCGAAGGAGGCTCACGATGAGCCTGGCAACCATTCCCGAGGCGCTGGAATCGCTGCGCGCGGGACGCCCCGTGATCGTCGCCGACGACGAGAACCGCGAGAACGAAGGAGACGTGGTGCTCTCGGCCCAGCTCGCCACGCCGGAATGGATCGCCTGGACCGTTCGCCACTCCAGCGGCTTCCTCTGTGCGCCGATGCCCGCGGAATGGGCGGACCGGCTGGACCTGCCCCCGATGGTCGCCGTGAACCAGGACGCTCGCGGCACCGCGTACACGGTCAGCGTGGATGCAGCCGACCGGGTCTCCACCGGTATCAGCGCAACCGACCGCGCGCACACCCTCACCGTGCTCGCCAACCCGCAGTCCACCCCGGCCAGCGTCATCCGGCCCGGGCACGTGCTGCCGCTGCGGGCCGTGGACGGCGGCGTGCGCGAGCGCGGCGGCCACACGGAGGCGGCGGTCGAGCTGACCCGCCTGGCGGGCCTCGCGCCGGTCGGGGCGATCGCGGAGGTGGTGGCGGACGACGGCAGCATGATGCGGATGCCGGGGCTGCTGGAGCTCGGGCGGGAGAACGACATCCCCGTCATCACGATCGAGCAGCTGGTCGCCTATCTGGACGAGCACGAACCGCGCCCGGCTGCGGCGCCCGGGTCCTCGCGGCGGCGTGTGAGCGTGCGCGCGGAGTCGAGCGTAGCCACATCGCACGGCGTGTTCCGGTTCCTCGCGTACAAGGACCGCGTCACCGGCACCGACCACCTCGCCGTGGTGTCCGGGGATCTGACCGACGACGCGCCCCTGGTGCGGGTGCATTCGGAGTGCCTGACCGGGGAGGCGTTCGGCTCGCTCCAGTGCGAGTGCGGGCCGCAACTGGATGCCGCGCTGGACGCGATCGCCGAGCAGGGCGGGGTCGTGATCTACATGCGCGGTCACGAAGGGCGCGGCATCGGCCTGATCAACAAGCTGCGCGCCTACAGCCTGCAGGAGCGGGGCTTGGACACTGTCGACGCGAACCTCGCGCTCGGGCTGCCGGCCGACGCGCGCGACTACGCCGCAGCCGCCGGCATCCTCGCCGACCTCGGCGTGGAGCGCCTGCGGCTTCTCACGAACAACGCCGACAAGGTGAACCAGCTGCGGGCGCTCGGCCTGGACATCACGGAGCAGGTGCCGCTGCTGGTCGGCATCAGCCCCAACAACCATCAGTACCTGAGGACCAAGCGCGACCGGATGGGGCACATCATCCCCGACGCCGAACTGGCCGACGCCGTCGAGCAGATGAAGGAGAACGCCCGCTCATGACCGGTTCCGGGGCGCCAGCGCCCGAGACGACGGACGGACGCGGCCTGCGCGTCGTGGTGGTGGCGGGCACATGGCATCCGGTCATCACCGACGGACTGATCGCGGGCGCGGCGCGGGTGCTGGACGGCTCCGAGGCGACGTGGTCGCTGGTGCGGGTGCCCGGGTCGTTCGAGTTGCCGTTGGCAGCGCAGGCCGCGCTGCACGCCGGTGCGGATGCGGTGGTGGCGCTGGGGGTCATCATCCGGGGCGGTACTCCCCATTTCGAGTACGTGTCCTCCGCGACCACGCAGGGGCTCGCGCGCGTCGCTCTGGATACGGGACGGCCGGTCGGGTTCGGTGTGCTGACCCTGGACGACGAGCAGCAGGGTCTGGACCGCGCCGGCCTACCCGGATCGCGGGAGGACAAAGGCGCCGAGGCGGCGGCGGCGGCGCTGCTCACCGCTCGGGCCGTGCGCGAACTCGGAGGCGACTGACCGCCTCAGTCCGCGGTGAGCACCAGCGACACGTTGTGGCCGCCGAACCCGAACGCGTTCACCAGTCCCGCCCGGTACCGACCCGCACGGGTGGTGCGCACCACGTCGAGTTCGATCTGCGGGTCGACCGTGTCGACGTTGATCGTCCCCGGCACCGTGCCCTCGTGCAGCGCCCGGGTCGTCACCAGCGCCCCGAGGGCTCCCGCGCCGCCGAGGAGGTGGCCCACCATCGACTTCGTGGAGGTGACGGCGACCTCCCCCAAGGCCGACCGGATGGCCTGACTCTCGTTCAGGTCACCCGCGGGCGTGGAGGTCGCGTGGGCGTGCACGAAATCGATGTCGGCGGGCACGCAACCGGCCGACCGCAGCGCCAGACCCATGGTGCGGGCCTGATTCTCGGGGTCCGCGTTGACGATGTCGTACGCATCCGAGGTGACGGCGGCGCCCGCCAGCCAGGCGTGGATGCGCGCGCCGCGGGCGCGGGCGTGCTCCTCGCTCTCGAGCACCAGGAGCGCCGCGCCCTCGCCGAGCACGAAGCCGTCGCGGTCCGCGTCGAAGGGCCGGGACGCGCGCTGCGGGTCGTCGTTGCGCCGCGACAGCGCCCGCGTCTGGGAGAGCGCGGCGATCGTCAGCGCCGTCACGCAGGCTTCCGCACCGCCGGCCACGACCACGTCCGCATCGCCGGCGAGGATCATCTGCCGGGCCATCAGCAGCGCCTCGGAACCGGAGGCGCAGGCGCTGACGGGCGCGCGCGCTCCGGCCCGGGCCCCGAGCTCCATCGACAGCCACGCCGCCGCGCCGTTGCCCATCATCATCGTGACGGTGTGCGGATACACTCGCCGCGGCCCGCCCACGCGAAGCCGCTCCGCCTGCTCGAGCATGCTGGTGATCCCGCCGATCGCGTTGCCGACCACCACGGCCAACCGGTCGCGGTCGACGTCGGGCGCACCGGCGTGAGCCCAGGCCTCCCGCCCGGCGACCATCGTGAACTGCTGCACCCGGTCCAGCCGCCGCCGCTCCGGCACGCTGACACCGGCGAGATACTCGTCCGGAACGGTGGCCGCGAAGGTCACCGGCATCCCGTCCGCCCAGGCGGCCTCGAGCGGGCGGACCCCGGAGACCCCGGACGTCAGTGCGGTCCACGAGGACTCCGCGTCGGCGCCCACGGGTGTGGTTGCGCCGTATCCGGTGATGGCAACGCGTCCCGTCACCGCTTCTCCTTCCCGGCCCGAGGCCAGCTCATGAGGTCAGGTCCACGACGATCTTGCCGATCACCTCGCCACGCTCGACCAGGGCGAGCGCCTCGGCGCCCCGGTCGAACGGCAGCCGGGCACCGATCACCGGATGCAGCCGACCCTCGTCCAGCAGCCGCTGCACGGCGCCGGTGACCATCGCGAGGGTGCCCGGACGCTCCGCGTCCATCGTGTCGGCGGAGATGCCGGTGACGGTGAGGTTCCGCAGCAGCAGCCGATTGACCCGCAACTCGGGGATCGACCCGCCCACGAACCCGATCACGACGAGGATGCCGCCGGTGCGCAGCGCCCGCAGCGAGTCGGTGAAGCGGTCTCCACCCACCGGGTCCAGCACGACATCCACACCGTGGCCGTCCGTCAGCGCCCGCACCTCGGCGAGCCAGTCACCGTCGGAGCGCACCGCCGCCCACGCACCCGCGCCCCGCGCGAACTCCGCCTTCGCGGCGGTGGAGACCACCGCGACAACCTTCACGCCGAAGTGCGGCGCGAGATCCAGCACAGCCGCGCCGACCCCGCCGGCCGCGCCATGGACCAGCACCGTCTGCCCCGGGGCGGCGCCGGCGCGGTGGAGCGCGTACCAAGCGGTGGTGTAGTTCAAGTACACGGCCGCGGCCTCCGCGAACGGCACCGACTCGGGCACGCGGATCGCGTAGCGCGGCGCGATCAGGCACTGCTCCGCCAGACCACCCCAGAACACCACGCCCGCCACCCGGTCGCCCGGGACCAGACCCGACTCCGGGTCGGCCTCCCGCACGAGGCCGGCCACTTCGCTGCCGGCCACGTAGGGCGGCGCGGTGCCGTACTGGTAGGCGCCGCGCGACTGCAGCGCGTCGATCGGTGAGAGGCCCGCGGCACGAACATCGATCAGCACCCGCTGTCCGTCGGCGCGCGGATGCGCGCCCTCCGGCACCGGGAACGAACGGTGCCGCGCGGCGCCGGGACCGTCCAGGCGCTCCACAACCACCGCGCTCATCGACCCGCCCGCGGCGGGCCCCGAAGGGTCCGCGGCGGCCGGGTCAGACACGGATGACGCCCTCGGCTTTGAGCTTGTCGGCGATCATGTCGCGCAGCACGTTCTTGCGCACCTTGCCCGGCGCCGTCCGCGGCAGCGCGTCGACGATCTCCACCCGTTCGGGCAGCTTCTGCACCGCCACGTCGCGGGCGCGCAGGTACTCGCCGAGCGAGGCTACGGTGGGGTTCGCGCCGTCGACGGGCACGACGAATGCGCACGCCTTCTCTCCGAGGCGCGGGTCGGGCATCGACACCACCGCCACGTCGAGGATGTCGGGGTGGCCGGCCAGCAGGTCCTCCACCTCGCGGGCACTGATGTTCAGACCACCACGGATGATGATGTCCTTCACTCGACCGGTGATCCGCACGAAGCCCGCCTCATCGGCGAACCCGAGATCGCCGGAGAGGTGGAAGCCGTCCGGGGTGAGGGTCTCGGCCATCGCGGCCGCGTCCTGGTAGTAGCCGAGCATCAGCGAGGGGCCCTTGAACGCGACGTCACCCTCCGCACCGACCGGCACCTCCTGCCCCTCGGCGTCGAGGATGCGGACCTGGCACCCCGGCGTCGCCCTCCCGTCGGAGGTGACGGCGCGCTCGGGCGGGTCGTCCGGACCGGTCATGGTGGAGGCGAAGTTCTCGGAACGGCCGTAGATCGCGATGATGTTCATCTCGGGGAAGACCGCGCGCGCCTGCTGCACGAGCGGGCCGGGGATCGGCGCGCCGGCGCAGGCCCAGAACCGCATCGCGCTGACGTCGTGGCGCGCGGGATCGTACGCCTGGATCGCAGTGGACAGGAAGGTCGCGGCGGTCACGGAGATCGTGCAGCCATACGTCTGGATGCGCCGCAGACCCTCCTCCGGATCCCATGCGGGCTGGAAGTGGGATCCGCCGCCCACGAGCAGGGGCAGGACCAGGCCCACGAGCAGGCCGGTGGAATGCGCTACCGGCGAGGGATTGAACACCACGTCGTCCGAGGTGATCCGCAGCTTACCGATCACGGACTTCGCGCCGGCGTGCATGGTGTTGAAGCTGTGGAAGCAGCCCTTGGGGCGCGACGTGGTGCCCGAGGTGTACACGAGCAGGGCGCCGTCGTCGGCACCCGCGGTCGGGCCGAGCCCGGCATCCAGGTCCTCCAGGTCGCCGGCGACGAACAACTCCTCGAAGCGGATCACGCCCTCGGGCATCACGGTCGACCCGGGCCGGGTCATCACGATCTCGCGCAGGGCGGGCGCCGCCTCGCGCAGCTCGAGATACATGTCCAGGTAGTCGAATTTGTGGAAGTTCACCGGCCCGATCAGCACCTCGGCGCCGGAGTGGTCCAGGATGTAGCCGACCTCGTCGCCGCGGAAGATCGGCATGATCGGCACGAGCACCGCACCCAGCCGCGACAGCGCCATCGTGATCACGCCGAACTCGGCCCAGTTCGGCATCTGCACGGCCACGCGGTCGCCACGGCCGACGCCGAGCCCCGCGAGGCCCGCTGCCAGCCGGACCGCCTTCTCGCGCAGGCTCCCGTACGTGAGCGTGTTGTTGCCGTCGGTCAGGAACACGCGTTCGGGATGCTCGCTCGCGCCGTCGACCAGGAAGTCCCACAGCACGCGGTCCTGCCACCAGCCATCGGCGTAGTAGCGCCGTCGATCGGCGTCGGAGTGCGGGATTGCCGGTCGCGGCGGCGCCGTCGATCGTCTCGTTCATTGCATGACCACCTCTCGATCAGGGGATGCCGGAGGCATCCGCGTCATTGAGCCGCGGCGAGCGCCTCCGACTCGACGGGGGCCGCGGAGGCGTCCGCGTGGTACTCGCCGTCCCCGCCCACCGCGGCCGGCAGCTCCACCACCTGGGAGGCGTAGCACAGGCCGGCACCGAAGCCGAACAGCAGCGCGGTCTGACCCCCGGTCGCCGCCCCCTCGCGCAGCAGACGCTCCATCGCCAGCGGCACGGACGCGCCGGAGGTGTTGCCCGTGTCGATCACGTCACGGGCGATGACGGCGTCCTCGCGCAGACCCAGCGTGTGCGCCATGGTCTCCACGATGCGCAGGTTCGCCTGGTGCGGGATGAACACGTCGATGTCCGCCGGGGTGAGCCCGGCGGCCTCGATCGCCTGGGCGGCGAACTGGGGCGCGACGGAGGTGGCCCAGCGGAAGATGGTGGGACCGTCCTGCTCCGCGGTCGGCCAGGGCACCTGACGGGAGTCGCCCGCGTACTTGTACTCCAGCCAGTCGTGGCTGGTGCGGATGACGTCGGCTTTGCGCCCGTCCGATCCCCACACGGTCGGCCCCACGCCGGGGGTGTCCGAGGGGCCCAGCACCACCGCGCCGGCCCCGTCGCCGAGGATGAATGAGATGGTGCGGTCGGTGGGGTCGGTGAAGTCGACGAGCTTCTCCGCACCGACCACCAGGGCATGGCGTGCGAGCCCCGATCGGATCATCGCGTCGGCCTGAGCGATGGCGTAGCAGAACCCGGCGCACCCCGCGTTCACGTCATACGCGGCGGCGGACGGGGATGCCCCGACACGAGCGCCGATCAAGGGAGCCATTCCCGGGGTCATCTGCATCCACGTCACGGTGGAGACGATGATGACGTCCATCTGGTCGGCGGGAACCCCCGAGGCGTCCAGCGCCGCTCTGGCGGCCTGCTCGGCCAGATTCTGCACCAGCACCTCGCGGGACGCGTGCCGGCGGGTGACGATTCCCGTCCGCCGACGGATCCACTCGTCGTCCCGCTCGAGCAGTTCCGCCAACTCGTCGTTGGGGACGATCCTGTCGCCGCGGGCTCCCGCAACACCGAGAAGCCGAGAGTATGACGATGGCCGACCGTACGAGATCCCTGTCATTTGGCTGAGAATACTCGCCGCTCCGAGTGTCTGCGACCAATATGCTTCAGTTCGGATACGTTCCCGTACTCGCGTATGCCGCGCGGGTGCGGTCAGGGCTTCCAGATCATCAGCACCACCACGGCGACCAACAGCAGCGAGACGGCCCCAGTGGACCCGGCGATCGCGCCGTATCCGGCAGGGCGTGCGACCACGGCGGCGCTGCCTCCATCCGACGTCTCCAGCTGGGTGGCCGCCGCGCGGAGCCTCGGCACGACGAAGAAAATGCTCAGTGCGAAGGCGACCGCGTAGAGGATGATCGACCAGAGGATCCAGGGCGTCGTGAAGGTCACCCCATACTCGTCGGGCACGAACGCCATCGCGCCGAAGCCGAGCACGAAGGTGATCAGCGACAGCCATGAGAACACGGCAGTGGAAGAGGCGAGCGTCCGCACTTGGGCAGCGCTGCCGGAGCGGAGGGCGCGCAGGCCCGTCATGGGGATGATGGCCATGGGGCCGACGATGAAGACCGCCGTGCCGATGTGCAGGATCGCGATGAGGGTGTCCATGCCTCCAGGCTAGCGACCGTGTCGCGTGGCGTAGCGTCATGAGCACCCCATCGACCAGGAGAGCAATGACAACCTCGGTATCCGACCGCCGACGCCGCCGCCCCGACCGCGGATCCCGCGCGGGATTCGCCCACCTCATCCCGTTCCTCCTGGAGCACTCCCGCGTCCTGATCATCGTGGCCATCCTCAGCGTGCTGGGCGCAGCGGGCACACTCGCCCAGCCGCTCGTCGTCGGTCAGGTGATCGGACGCGTCGAGAGCGGTGACCCGCTGGGGATCCTGGTGTGGGTGCTGGTCGGACTCGTGGTGATCTCGTCAGTCATCTCCGGCGTGCAGCACTTCCTGCTGCAACGCACCGGAACCGCCGTCGTGTACTCCAGCAGGCGCCAGCTGATCGCGCGCATCCTGCACCTGCCGATCCGAGAGTTCGACGCGCGCCGGGTGGGGGACATCGTGTCCCGGGTCGGCACCGACACCACGTTGCTGTATGCCGTGCTGACCCAGGGCCTGGCGGACTCGGTGGGCAACGTGCTCATCTTCGCCGGCGCCATCGTGGCGATGGCGCTCATCGACCCCCTCCTTCTGGTGCTGATCCTCGCCGTCGTCGGCGCCTCGATCGCCACCGTCACGATTCTCAGCGGCCGGATCCGGCGGGCCACCCGCGAGCAGCAGGAGACGGTCGGGGAACTCGCCGCGGGCGTCGAGCGCGCCGTCGGCTCCATCCGCACCGTCCGCGCATCCGGCGCGGACGACCGGGAGGCGGCGGCCCTGACCGAGACCGCGGAGGAGGCCTACCGGGTTGGGGTGCGCATCGCCGCGGTGTCCGCACTGGTGGTGCCCGTCGCCGGCATCGCCCTGCAGCTGTCGCTCCTGGTGGTCCTCGGCGTCGGAGGGTACCGTGTCGCCTCCGGCGCGATCACCATCGCGAGCCTGGTGACGTTCGTGATGTTCCTCTTCTTCCTGATCCAGCCGCTGGGATCATTCTTCGGCGCCATCACCAGCGTCAACCAGGCCCTGGGGGCGCTCAGCCGAATCCAGGAGATCCTCGACCTGGAACCGGAGTCCGCGCACGACGCGGAGCTGGCGCACGCGGCAACCGTGGCGCGACCCGATGGCGGTGCAGACGCTGCGGGGCCGCCTGCGGCAATCGAGTTCCGGGACGTGCACTTCCGCTACCCGGCGGCGGTGGCGGACACCCGGCGACGGACCGCATCCGAGGCGCGCGCCATCCTGACCGAGGCGCACGCCGACACGTCGGCGCTGGACATCCCGGACGAGGAGGACGGCGAGGTGCTCCGCGGCGTGTCGTTCCGGGTGGCGCAGGGATCGCGGGTCGCGCTCGTCGGGCCGTCGGGAGCCGGCAAGAGCACCGCGCTGACGCTCATCGAGCGCTTCTACGACCCCACCCGGGGAGCGGTGCTGTTGCAGGGCGCCGACCTGCGCACACTCGACCGCGCGGACCTCCGATCCCGCCTCGGATACGTCGAGCAGGATGCTCCCACGCTGGCCGGCAGTCTCGCCGACAACCTCCGGCTGACCGCGCCGGAGGCCTCCGACGACGAGTGCGAGGCAGCGCTGCGACGGGTGAACCTCGGCGCCCTGCTGGACCGCAGCCCGCTGGGCCTGGACGCTCCGGTGGGTGAGGCCGGCATCATGCTGTCGGGGGGTGAGCGTCAGCGTCTGGCGATCGCGCGCACCCTGCTGGCCGCGCCCCCCGTGCTGCTGCTCGACGAGTCGACCTCATCGCTGGATGGTGCGAACGAGCAGCGGATGCGCGAGGCGATCGACGAGGTCGCGAGCGGTCGGACTCTGCTGGCCATCGCGCATCGACTGTCAACCGTCGTCGACAGCGACCTGATCGTCGTGCTCGACCGGGGACGCGTGGTCGGGTCGGGAACGCACGCCGAACTGATCGACTCCACGCCGCTGTACCGCGATCTCGCCTCGCGTCAACTGCTCGTGTGAAGACCCGTCAGTCCGCCGCCGCGTCCAGGCGGTACCGCAGCGACGACAACTCCGCCCGCAGCGCGGACGGGATCCGATCGCCGAACACGTCGTAGAACGCCTCTGTCGAGTCGGCCTCCAGCCGCCACGACGCGGGATCGACCGCGAACAGCTCGGCCAGATCCTCGTCGGTCACGTCCAGGCCTTCCAGGTTCAGGTCAGACACGACGGGGAGACGTCCGATGGGGCTGTCCACAGCGGCAACCCGACCCTCGATACGACGGATGATCCAGTCGATCACCCGGGCGTTGTCACCGAATCCAGGCCAGAGGTAGTGCCCGTCCGATGACTTCCGGAACCAGTTGACCTGGAAGATGCGTGGCGCGCGGTCGAACCTCAGGCTCTGCCCCACCTCGATCCAATGCCCGAAGTAATCCGCCATGTTGTAGCCGCAGAAGGGCAGCATCGCGAACGGGTCGCGCCGCAGTTCGCCGACCGTACCTTCGGCCGCCGCCGTGCGCTCGGACGAGATCGTCGACCCCAGGAACACGCCGTGCGTCCAGTCCGTCGCCTCCACGACCAGCGGCACATTCGTGGCCCGCCGTCCCCCGAACAGGATCGCGTCCAGGGGCACGCCCTCGGGAGCATCCCAGTCCTCGGCGATCTGCGGGCACTGCGCCGCCGAGACCGTGAAGCGGGAGTTCGGGTGCGCCGCGGGGCGCCCCGATGCGGGGGTCCACGGGTTGCCCTCCCAGTCGATCAGCTCGGCCGGGGCCTCGTCGGTCAGACCCTCCCACCAGACGTCGCCGTCCGGCCGGAGCGCCACATTCGTGAAGATGGTGTTCCCCCACAGGGTCTCCACCGCGGTGACGTTGGTGGACTCACCCGTCCCCGGCGCCACACCGAAGAACCCCGCCTCCGGATTGATCGCCCACAGCCGACCGTCCTCTCCCGGGCGCAGCCACGCGATGTCGTCTCCGATGGTCTCCACCCGCCACCCCGGGATCGTCGGACGCAGCATCGCCAGGTTCGTCTTGCCGCAGGCCGAGGGGAAAGCGGCGGCGACGTGGTATGCCCGGCCCTCCGGGCTGATCACCCGGATCAGGAGCATGTGCTCGGCCAGCCATCCCTCATCGCGCCCCAGAACCGACGCGATCCGCAGTGCGAAGCACTTCTTGGCCAGGATGGCGTTGCCACCGTATCCCGATCCGTAGGAGAACACCTCGAGCGTCTCGGGGAAGTGGACGATGAACTTCTCGTCGTTGCACGGCCACGCCACGTCCTGCTCCCCCGGAGCGAGGGGGGCGCCCACCGAGTGAACCGTCCGCACCCATGGCGACCCGTCCGCGATCCGTGCCGTCACCTCGGCGCCCACCCGGGTCATGATGCCGATGGAAACCACCGCGTAGGGGCTGTCGGTGATCTGCACGCCGATGTGCGACAGCGGTCCGCCCACCGCGCCCATCGAGAACGGGACCACGTACATCGTCCGGCCGCGCATCGATCCGTCGAACAGACCGTTCATGGTGCGACGCATCTGTGCAGGCGGGGCCCAGTTGTTGGTGGGTCCGGCGTCCTCTTCGCGCTCGGATGCGATGAAGGTCCGTGCCTCCGTCCGCGCCACGTCCCCCGGGTGGGAACGCGCGAGGTAGGACCCGGGGCGCCACTCCGGATTGAGCTTGATGAGCTTGCCGTCCGCGACCATCTGCCGCAGCAGAGCCTCGTTCTCGGCCCGGGACCCGTCCACCCAGTGCACGCGGTCGGGCCGCGTGAGCGCGGCGATCTCGTCCACCCACTGCACCAGTTCCGCCGCTCCCGGCCCCGTCAGGTCCGGACGCGCGCCGTATTCGCCGGCTCCGCGGTCGCGCTCGCCGCCGGAGGATCGGGGGAAGGTGTCGGTGAGCGTCATCGTCTCTCCTCGGGGATCGTGCGACTGCCTCCTCCACTCTGTCAAAGCGGCCCGGATCTTGCGAACAGCACAGGGCGAAAGAGTTGGGAAAGTTTCGCTATGCTGAAGGAATGACACCCGGGACGATCGAGCTCCAGACCTTGGGTCACCGCATCCGGCACTTCCGTCTCGCCCGCGGGATGACGTTGGACGAGCTCGGCGCGCGCGTCGGCGTGGCCGCCAGCCACCTCAGCCTGATCGAGAACGGCAAGCGGGAGCCGAAACTCTCCCTGCTGCAGGAGATCGCCTCCGCCACCGGGGTGCAGGTGTCGGACCTCCTGGCGACCGAGCCGCCGAACAGACGCGCCGCGCTGGAGATCGAGCTAGAACGCGCCCAGGCCAGCCATGTGTTCCGGCAGCTCGGCATCCCACCCATCAAGGTCACCAAGACCATGTCGGACCAGACCCTGGAGACGGTGCTCGGCCTGCACCGGGAGCTGCAGCGCCGGGAGAGCGAAGCGACCGCGACGCCGGAGGAGGCGCGCCGGGCCAACACGGAGTTGCGTCTGCGGATGCGGGCCCGCGACAACTACCTGCCCGACATCGAGCGGCTCGCGGAGAAGCAGCTCAAGGCCGCCGGACACACCTCGGGTGCGCTGACCCACCGCACGGTCAGCGTCATGGCTTCGCAGCTGGGCTTCGAACTGATCTACGTGAACGACCTGCCGCACTCCACGCGCTCGATCACCGACCTGGAGAACGGTCGCATCTACCTCCCGCCGGCCTCGATCCCGGGCGGGCACGGGCTGCGCTCGATGGCGCTGCAGGCGATGGCCCACCGGTTGCTCGGTCATCGCCCGCCCACCGATTACGCCGACTTCCTTCAGCAGCGCCTGGAGATCAACTACTACGCGGCGGCGTGCCTGATGCCCGAATCGAATGCGGTGGCATTCCTGCAGCAGGCCAAGCGCGATCGCGACCTCGCCGTGGAGGACTTCCGCGACGCGTTCGGTGTCACGCACGAGGCGGCGGGGATGCGCCTGACGAACCTGCTCACCCACCACTTCGACATCCCGCTGCACTTCCTGCGGGTCGACGGGTCGGGAGCGATCTCCCGCATCTACGAGAACGATGGGCTGCCCTTGCCCTCGGACATCACCGGCGCCGTGGAGGGCCAGGTGGTGTGCCGGCGGTTCCTGGCCCGATCCGCGTTCGAGCAGCAGAACCGCACGACGGAGCACTACCAGTACACGGACACGCCCTCGGGGACGTACTGGTGCTCCACGCAGACGGGCACCACCTCCGGCGGCGAGTTCTCGGTCACGGTGGGCGTGCCCTTCGACGACGCGCGCTGGTTCCGCGGGCGGGAGACCGCCGCCCGCGCGGTCTCGACCTGCCCGGAGGAGTCCTGCTGCCGCCGCCCCTCCGGGGAGGCGGCAGCACGATGGGCCGGCCGCGCGTGGCCGAGCGCGCGCGTGCACATGCAGATGTTCTCGCCCCTGCCCCGGGGAGCTTTTCCCGGTGTTGACGACAACGAGGTGATCGCGTTCCTGGACCGGCACGCATCGGCGACCTGACGCAGGCAGCAGCGCATCAGCCGAAGGGGTCGGCCGTGAGCGTGTACTTGAGCTCCAGGTATTCGTCGATGCCCTCCGCGCCGCCCTCGCGCCCGAGTCCGGACTGCTTCCATCCTCCGAACGGCGCCGCGGGGTTCGACACCACCCCGGTGTTCCAGCCCATCATCCCGGTCTCGAGCCGTTCGATCATGCGCTGACCGCGCGCCAGGTTCTCGGTGTACACGTACGAGACCAGGCCGTACTCGGTCCCGTTGGCGATACGGACAGCCTCGTCCTCGTCGTCGAAGGGGACGATCGCCAGCACCGGTCCGAAGATCTCCTGGCTCAGCAGTTCGGCCCCATCAGGAACGTCGCCGAGCACCGTCGGAGCGAAGAAGGTGCCGGGGCCGGGCAGGGCCGCACCGCCGGCGTGAAGACGCGCGCCACGGTCCAGAGCGTCCGCGACGAGCGCGCTGGCGGCGGCCACAGCGTGGTCGTCGATGAGCGGGCCGATGGTCACGCCGGGCTCGGTGCCCCGTCCCACCCGGAGGTCCCGCACCCGCTCGGTGACCCGTCGAGTGAACTCTTCCGCGACGGAGCGGTGCACGAGGAAGCGGTTGGCCGCGGTGCAGGCTTCGCCGATGTTGCGGAACTTCGCCGTCATCGCCCCGCCCACGGCCTTGTCCAGGTCCGCGTCGTCGAAGACGAGGAACGGAGCATTCCCGCCCAGTTCCATGGAGGTGCGGAGCACCCCGTCCGCCGCCTGTCGGAGCAGCTGTTTGCCCACCGCGGTGGATCCGGTGAACGAGAGCTTGCGCAGCCGCCCGTCCTGCATCACCGCCGCGGTCACCCGCGCGGCATCCGTGGTCGTGATGACGTTCACCACCCCGGGAGGCAATCCCGCGTCCGCCAGCAGCCCGGCGAAGGCCAGCGTCGTCAGGGGCGTGAGACTCGCGGGCTTGACCACGGCCGTGCATCCGGCAGCGAGCGCCGGAGCGATCTTGCGGGTCGCCATCGCCAGCGGGAAGTTCCACGGCGTGATGAGGTAGCACGGGCCCACCGGATGCCGGGAGACGATGATGCGCCCGGCACCGTCCGGAGTGGGCCCGTACCGGCCCTGGACGTGCGCGGCCTGCTCGCTGAACCACCGCAGGAACTCGCCGCCGTAGGCCACCTCTGCGCGCGCTTCCGCCAGAGGCTTGCCCATCTCCAGCGTCATGAGCAGCGCGAACTCCTCCGTCCGTTCGCGGAGGAGGTCGAATGCGCGGCGCAGCAGCTCGGCCCGCTCCCGCGCCGGGGTGACGGACCAGGCGTCGGCGGCGGCGGCCGCGGCATCCATCGCCGAGGCAGCGTCCTGCGGCGAGGCATCCGCCACGTCCGCGAGGGTCGCGCCCGTGGCCGGGTCGGTGACGGGGAAGGCGCGACCGCCTTCCGCGGGGCGCCAACGACCGCCGATGAACAGCCCTTCGGGCACCCGGTCCAGCGCGTCGCTCTCCCGCATCAGCTCCTTCTTCCGCTCACCCCGCCATTGTCACTCCGAGATCAGGCCAGGGAGCGCTCTGCGGCGGCGACCACGTTGGCGACCAGCATCGCCCGCGTCATGGGCCCGACCCCGCCGGGATTCGGGGAGAGCCAGCCGGCGACATCGGCGACGGCGGGATCCACGTCGCCCGCGAGCACCGCCCGGCCCGACGCGGAGGTGCCCACGCGGGTCACCCCCACATCGAGGACCGCGGCCCCCGGGGCGACCCACTCCGGACGGACCAGATGCGGCACGCCGACGGCCGCCACGACGATGTCCGCTCGGCGCACCTCGCCGGACAGGTCCGGCGTGCGCGAGTGAGTCAGGGTGACGGTGGCGTCCACGCCGCGGCGGGTCAGCACCAGCCCCAACGGCCGGCCCACGGTCACGCCCCGGCCGATCACCGTCACCCGCCGGCCCGCGACGGGCACGTCATAGTGCTGCAGGAGGCGCAGGATGCCGGCCGGTGTGCACGGCACCGGGGCGGATGCGGCACGGGCTGCGTCCACGCCCAGCACGAGACGCCCGAGGTTCGTGGGGTGGAGGCCGTCGGCATCCTTGGCCGGGTCGATCATCTCCAGCACCGCGTTCTCGTCGACTCCTGCCGGCAGCGGCAGCTGCACGATGAAGCCGGTCACCTGCGGGTCCGCGTTCAGCTCGGCCACGGCGTCGGCGATCTGCGCCGGGGTCGCCGAGCCCGGCAGCTCCACGGCGATCGAGCGTACGCCGACCTCCGCGCAGTCGCGGTGCTTGCCGTTCACGTACGACCGCGACGCGGGATCGTCCCCCACGAGCAGGGTGCCCAGACCTGGCACCACCCCACGCGCGGCCAACGCGGACACTCGCTCCCGCAGTCCTGCCTTGACCGCGGCCGCGCACGCGATCCCGTCCAGCACCGCCGCTGTCATGGCGCCCCTCTCCTCCGACCCGGCATCCCGCTCCTACTGGACCAGGCCCGGATAGAGGGGGAACGCATCCGCGAGCGCGGCGACGCGCCCGCGCAGCGCATCCAGGTCCGGCTCGGGCAGCAGCGCCCGAGCGATGACGTCGGCCACCTCGGCGAACTCCGCGTCGCCAAAGCCACGAGTGGCCAGCGCGGGGGTTCCGATCCGCAGACCGCTAGTGACCATGGGCGGGCGCGGGTCGTCGGGCACGGCGTTGCGATTGACGGTGATGCGGATGTCGTGAAGCCGGTCCTCGGCCTGCCGCCCGTCCAACGCGGCGTCCCGCAGATCCACCAGCACCAGGTGCACGTCGGTGCCGCCCGAACGCACGGCGATCCCGGCATCCGACACATCCTGCTCGGCGAGTCGTCGGGCGAGGATCGCAGCACCGCGCAGGGTGCGCTCCTGGCGATCCCGGAACTCCGGGGTCCCGGCCAGCTTGAACGCGGTTGCCTTCGCGGCGATCACGTGCATCAGCGGTCCGCCTTGCTGACCGGGGAAGACGGCGGAGTTGATCTTCTTCGCGAGATCCTCGTCGTCGGTGAGGATGAATCCGGACCGCGGGCCGCCGAGCGTCTTGTGGACGGTGGAGGACACCACGTGAGCGTGCGGGACCGGGTTGGGGTGCAGCCCGGCCGCGACGAGACCGGCGAAGTGCGCCATGTCGACCCAGAGGTAGGCGCCCACCTCGTCCGCGATCTGGCGGAATCGGGCGAAGTCCAGGTGCCGCGGATACGCGCTCCACCCCGCGACGATCACCTTCGGGCGATGCTCCAGCGCGAGGCGGCGCACCTCGTCCATGTCCACCAGCGACGTGGCGGGGTCCACGCCGTAGGCGACGACGTTGTACAGCCGTCCGGAGAAGTTGATCTTCATGCCGTGGGTCAGGTGACCGCCCTGGTCGAGGGCGAGTCCAAGCAGGGTGTCACCCGGGCGGGCGAGCGCGTGCATGACCGCGGCGTTGGCCGTGGCGCCCGAGTGGGGCTGAACGTTGGCGAACCGGGAGCCGAACAGCGCGGTCGCCCGCGCGATCGCCAGTTCCTCGGCGACATCGACCTCCTCGCAGCCGCCGTAGTATCGGCGCCCGGGGTACCCCTCGGCGTACTTGTTGGTCAGCACCGAGCCCTGAGACTGCAGCACCGAGACCGGCACCACGTTCTCGGACGCGATCATCTCGAGGTATTCCCGCTGACGCTGAAGCTCGCGCTCCAAGACGCGGGCGATCTCAGGGTCGACCTCGGACAGTGGGGCGTTGAACATCGGGTCGGCGGGCATGGGACCTCCAGGACGACGGCGAGCAGGGATGTGCCGCACCGGCCCAGGCGTGCGGTCGGATGCCGTGTCGGTCGCTCCCCGGTGGTGTCCACCTCAACGCCAGTCGCGACGGCCCGATCATACCGGATGAGCCCGGCTCCTAGACTGGTACGGTGATCGACCCGCGGCCCGCCGATGACCAGCATCCCGTCACCGAGACCGACGCGACCGCCCCCGTACCCTCCGCACGGGGCGCACTGGGACTCGCGATGTTCGCGTGCGAGATCGCCGCGTTCGTCGTCCTGGCCGTGTGGGGGGCGGTGAGCTGGCCGTTCCCGGCCAACGTCGTCGCCGGGATCGTGACGCCGGCCATCGCGGTGCTTGTTTGGGCGCTGTTCGTATCCCCTCGCGCCGTGCTCGCCGTCCACCCGTTCATCCGCGCCGTCGTGGAGCTGCTCGTGTTCGGCGCCGCCGGCACGGCTCTGTGGGCGATGGGCCTGTTCTGGCTCGGCGTCGCGTATGCGGTGGTCGCGGTGACGGTCGGGGCACTGTCGGGGCGGAGCCGCCTCGCCTGAGATGCCGCGAGGGCGGCCCTGGCCCGCGCCGGACCGGGGTGGTATCTTGTGAACCACCGGGTTCATTTAGGAATGCAGAGGTCAGCGTGGACTTTCACGACACACCCGAAGAAGCAGCCTTCCGCGCCGAAGTGCGCGACTGGTTGAAGGCCAACGCCCAGCCGAGCACCGGCGACGCTGGCATGCTGTCGGACTCGGGCGATGAGGCCGCCTACCGGCGCAAGTCGCAGGAATGGCAGGCGAAGAAGTTCGATGCGGGCTGGGCGGGCATCACCTGGCCGAAGGAGTACGGCGGGCGCGGCGGCACGCCGATCCAGCAGATCATCTGGAGCCAGGAAGCCGCCCACTACGACGCCCCCGAGAGCATCTTCACGATCGGGCTCGGCATGGGCGGACCGACCCTGATGGCGCACGGATCGGACGAGCTGAAGGCTCGCCTGCTCAAGCCGCTGCTGCGCGGGGATGAGATCTGGTGCCAGTTGTTCAGCGAGCCGGGGTCGGGGTCGGACGTGTCCGCGGCGCGCACCCGCGCCGAGCGCGACGGCGACGAGTGGGTGGTGAACGGGCAGAAGGTGTGGACCAGCGGGGCGCACTACTCCAAGTGGGGCATGCTCGTGGCCCGCACCGACTTCGACGTTCCCAAGCACAAGGGCCTGACGTACTTCATGCTCGACATGGAGACCCCGGGTGTGGAGGTGCGGCCGCTGAAGCAGATGACCGGCGGGGCGAACTTCAACGAAGTGTTCTTCACCGACGTGCGTATCCCCGACGCGAACCGGGTCGACGAGGTCGGCAACGGCTGGCGGGTGGCGCTGACCACGCTCATGAACGAGCGCATGAGCATCGGCGGCGCCGGCGGTGGCCTGGGCTCGACAGACGTGGAAGGGCTCATCGCGCTGGCGAAGAAGCGCAAGCTGAACGGGAAGCCGGCGATCGAGGATCCGGTGATCCGCCAGGAGCTGATGCAGCTGTACATCTGGTCGGAGGCGATGCGCTTCACCGGCTACAAGTCACTGACGGCCCTGTCGAAGGGTCAGATTCCCGGACCGGAGGGGTCGATCGGCAAGCTGGCCGCGGCCCGGTTGGGCACGCGCGCGGCGGATGTGGCGGTCGCGATCATGGGCGGCGACGGCATGCTGATGCACGGTGACACCGCCGATAACGGGGTCTGGCAGATGGGCCTGCTCAGCAACCCCGCGATCCGGATCGCGGGTGGGTCGGACGAGATCCAGCGCAACATCATCGGCGAACGCGTCCTCGGTCTTCCGGGCGAGCCCCGGCTCGACAAGGACATCGCCTTCAAGGACGTGGTCAGCGGCTGAGCCGCCGGCATTCGTCGTCATCGTTTGTATCCGTGGAGGGTGTGGCATGAATTTTGCTTTTGATGAGGATCAGGAGGAGTTCCGGGCGACGTTGCGTCGGTTCCTGGAGCAGGTTTCGCCGTTGTCGGCGACTCGGGAGTTGATGTCGGAGTCGTTGGCGTTCTCGCCGGAGGTGTGGGCTCGGGCTAGTGATCAGGTGGGGTTGCCGGGTTTGGTGGTCTCGGAGGATGAGGGCGGCCAGGGGTTGTCGTTCCTGGAGTTGGTGATCGCTGCGGAGGAGTTGGGCCGGGTGGTGTCGGGGATGCCGTTCCTGTCGACCACGTCGGGGATCCTGGCGATTCAGGCGGCGGGGTCGGCCGCGCAGCGGTCGGAGTTGTTGCCGGGGTTGGCGTCGGGGGAGAAGACGGCGGCGTTGGCGACGGCGGAGCCTGGTGAGGGGTGGGGTCCGGAGGGCATCCACGCGACCGTTTCGGGTGATGGCGGTCAGGTGCGGGTCACGGGTCGGAAGTCGTACGTGGTCGATGGGGGCAGCGCGGATGTGCTGGTGGTCGCGGCGCGGCGGGAGGGCACGTCGGGTGCGGACGGGATCGTGATGGCGGTCGTGGACGCGGATGCTGCGGGCGTGTCGCGTCGGGTGCTGGATTCGTTGGATCAGACGCGCCGGATCGCGGAGATCACGTTCGAGGATGCGCCGGGCCGGCTGTTGGAGAACGGTTCGTGGGCGACGTTGTCGCGGGTGCTGGACCGGGTGGAGGTGCTGCTGTCGGCGGAGATGGTCGGCGGGGCGCAGATCTGTCTGGAACGGGCGGTGGATTACGCGAAGAAGCGGTATCAGTTCGGTCGCGCGATCGGGTCGTTCCAGGGGATCAAGCACTTGTGCTCGAACATGTTCGTGGAGATCGAGTCCGCCAAGGCCGCCGTGTATTACGCGGCGTGGGCTGCCGATGAGGACAACGACGAGTTGCCGGTGGTCGCACCGCTCGCCAAGGCGTACGCGTCGCAGGCGTATTTCTTCGCCGCGAGCGAGTCGCTGCATGTGCACGGCGGGATCGGGTTCACCTGGGCCGATGACTCCCACCTGTACTTCAAGCGGGCCAAGGCCACCGAACTGCTGTACGGGGACGCGACCGTCAACAAGGAACTCCTCGCCCAACGACTCGGACTCTGACCACCAAAGGGAACGCCCGCGGAACATCCGCGGGCGTTCCTGCGTGCCCGGGATGTTCGTGCAATCCGTTCGAATCGATGTCGTGGGATCTATACAAACGAGGGGCGGCGCCAGTAGGGTCGGATCAGTGATGATCTCCCATCCCGAGGGGTCACCCGGCATCCTCGCCGACGAGGATGCTCCGTCACACATGGAGGTGGACGAATGGGTCGATTGGATGGACGTGTCGCCGTTGTCACCGGATCCGGGCGCGGCATCGGCGCCGGGATCGCGAAGCTGTTCGCGTCGGAAGGGGCCAAGGTCGTCGTCAACGATCTCGGTGCGAGCGTGGACGGCACCGGCGCGGATGTGGGTCCCGCACAGCAGGTGGTGAACGAGATCACGACGGCCGGCGGCGAGGCGATCGTCAACGGCGGCGATGTCAGCGACTACGACTCCGCCGGCGAACTGGTCCAATCCGCCATCGACACCTTCGGAAAGCTCGACATCCTGGTCAACGTCGCGGGCATCCTGCGGGACCGGATGCTGGTGAACATGACGCCGGACGAGTGGAGCGCGGTGCTGAATGTGCACCTGACGGGCACGTTCAACACCAGCAAGCACGCCGCCGTGTACTGGCGCGAGCACCGCGGCGAAGGCCAGTACCGACTGATCAACTTCACCTCCGCCGCGGGCCTGTTCGGTTCGCCGGGACAGCCGAACTACGCAGCTGCAAAGCTCGGCATCGTCGGATTCACGCTGTCGTGTGCGAACGCGCTGAACCGGTACGGCGTGACCGCGAACGCGATCGCACCGGGAGCGGCGACCCGCATGACGATGAGCATCCCGCCGGAGCGCGCCGCGGAGATGGGGGTGGACCTGCGAGGCATGGAGCCCGAGGCGGTCGCCTACCCGGTCGCCTACATCGCCAGCGAGGAGTCGAGTTGGCTCAACGGCCGCGTGGTGGGCGCACAGGGCGGACGGGTGACGCTGTACGAGAACTACCACCCGGAGCAGGCCGTCATCTCCGTGGAGCCGTGGACGATCGAGGGGATCTTCGACCAGATGCCGAGGACGTTCCATCCTGACCGTCAAGGTCTGGGCGGGATGGGCTGACCCCCGGCCGAACAGCATGCGCCCGGCGCGACCCGACGCCGGGGGTTAAGGGGCCGTCTCACCGTCGAGACGGTGGTCCGGTGCGACGAGGCTCCGGACCGTCCACCCCATCACGGGTGACTGAGGAGGAGCAATGAGGCTACTGGAGGGCATTCGCGTCATCGAGCTGGGGGGTGGGATCGCCGGCTCGTACGCGACGAAGATGTTCGCCGACTACGGTGCCGAAGTGATCAAGGTCGAGCCGCCCGAGGGCGACGAGACACGTCACATGGTGCCGTTCATCGGCAATCAGGAGGGCCCGGACCGCTCCGCGGTATTCCTCCACACCAACACCGGCAAGAAGTCGGTCGTGCTGGACCTGGATCGCGAGAGCGACCGCGAGAGCCTGAAGAAGCTCGTGGCCACGGCCGGGATCGTGGTGGAGTCGTTCAAGCCCGGAGTGCTCGCGCACTGGGGATTGGGTTACGAGGACCTGCTGGCGATCCAGCCGAAGCTCGTGCTCACCAGCATCACCGCCTTCGGGCAGGACGGCCCGTACGCCGACTACGAGGGGTCGGAGCTGATCTACTACGGCATGGGCGGGCCGATGCTCGGCAACGGGACCCTCGACCGCGAGCCGCTCAAGCTCGGCGGATACATGCAGGTGTACCAGACCGGCAACGTCGCCGCTCTGGCGACATTGGCCGCGTACGTGGTGGCCGAGGAGCAGGGCGAGCCCACACACGTGGACATCTCCGGCTTCGAGGTTGGGCTTGACATCCCCTGACCGCCGCACCACGTTCCTCGTGAACTACGCGTTCAACGGAGAGAGCAGCGGCCGGGGCGACCTGCTCGGGGGGATCCTGCCCAATGGCGCCTTCCCGACGGAGGACGGGTACGTGCAGATCATGCTCACCCAGGCGTGGCTTCCCCGCATGCTCGCGACCGTGCAGGACCCCGACATGCTCGCCTATTTCGCCGAGGTGGCCGCCAACCCGGCCCTGTTCCCGCGGATCGAAACGAAAGAGGCGCTCGACGCCGGAATGTACCCCTGGCTGCTGGCGCGCACGAAGGAGGAGGCGATGGAGCAGGCCCAGGCCAACAAGTGGCCGGTCACCGCCATCAACTCCCCCGCCGAGGTGATCCATAACAAGCACTTCGCCGCACGCGGCTTCTTCCACACCATCGACTACCCCGCCGTGGGGCCGGTCACGCACATGGGTGCCCCGTTCCAGGCCGACGACGGCTGGGATGTGGCGCCAGCACCGGCGCTCGGCGCCGACACCGAAGCGGTCCTGGGTGCCCTGTGAACCGCCGCTTGCCGACAGTGATGACAAAGGAGTGATCATGGCGCATTTGCCCTTGAAAGGTGTGCGGGTCATCGACTTCACCGTGGTGTGGTCGGGCCCGTCCGTGACGATGTATCTGGGGGATCTGGGGGCGGAGGTGATCCGGGTGGACAATCCGTGGGTGTTCCCCAGCAGTACCCGCGGGCTGGTGGCCCGTCCCGCGCCCGAGATGATGGCGATGATGGGCATCCTGGGGGGCGCCTATCCCGACAAGGATCCCGGTGAGAAGCCGTGGGATCGCGCGGCGATGTTCAACTTCCATGCGCGCGGCAAGAAACTCGCCACCCTGGATCTGCGGAAGGAGTCGGGGCGGGAGCTGTTCTTGAAGCTGGCGGAGAAGTCCGACGTGCTGGTGGAGAACAACAACATCACCGTGCTCGAGCATCTCGGCATCGACCCGGAGGCGCTCCACAAGCGCAACCCGAACCTCATCATCCTGCGTCTGCCGCCGCTCGGACCGGATGGGCCCTACGCCACTTACCTCGGACTGGGCGCCCACTTCGAAGCGTTCGCCGGCGTCACCGCGGTGCGCGGCTATCCCGACAGCGCCCCGGCGACGACCACCAGCGTGTTCCAGATGGATCCGGCCGCCGGCGCGACCGGCGCCTTCGCCGTCGTGGCTGCACTGCGGCGCCGGTCACGAACCGGGAAAGGTGAAGTGATCGCCCTCCCCCAGGTGGAGAACGAGATGCTCCACCTCGGCGAGATGTATCTCGACGCCGCATCCACCGGCAACCCCAATCCGCCCCTGGGCAACCGTGACCGCAACTTCCTGCAGGGCGCCTACCCCGCCGCCGGGGACGACCGGTGGGTCAGCATCACCGTCCGCGGTGACGCCGACTGGGCGGCGCTGGTCGCGGAGATGGGTGACCCCGACTGGGCGCGCGACGAACGGTTCGCCACCCAGGCCGGACGCCTCGCCGCGCAGGACGAGATCGACCAGCACATCAGGGAATGGACCTCGCAGCGCACCCGGGAGGACACCTTCCACGCCCTGCAAGCCCGCGGCGTCCCCGCCGGCCCCCTGTTCACCGAAGAAGACGTGTTCAACGACCCGCACGTCGCGGCCCGGGGCATGCTCCGGGAGATCGACTCCGCCCACGCCGGCCGCTACAAGTACCCGGCGCACCACTGGCACTGGACCGGACCCGACCTCAAATGGGAACCCATCAGCGGCATGGGACTGGACAACGAGTACGTCTACAAGGAGGTCGTCGGTCTCACCGACGCCGAGTACCAGCAGGTCATCGCCGACGGACACATCGCGGAAGGCTACCTCAACCCCGACGGCACCTACGCCTGACGCACACCCGACGAAGGAAGGGCCGGAGCAGGCAGCCCCGGCCCTTCCTTCCTGGAGTGTCAGACCACCGCTGGCTCCGTGATCACACCCGCTCTGATGAGCGCGTCCACACGCTCGGCAGGGTAGCCCAGGTCGGAGAGGATCTCCCGGGTGTCCTGCCCGTTCGCGCGCGCCGGGGCCGGATCGGCGGGAGACGTCGCGCTGAAGCGAGGCGCGGGACGCGGCTGGGTCAGGCCGGCCACGTCGACGAACGAGTCCCGGGCCTTCATATGCGGGTTGTCGGGCACCTCGTCCGGTTCCAGGACGGGCGCCACGCAGGCGTCGGATCCCGCGAAGACCTCTTCCCATTCCGCGCGGGTGCGACCGGCGATCACCTCCGCGAACCGGGCTTTCAGCACCGGCCATTGCTCCCGGTCCATCTGCGCGGGCAGCTCCTCGTCCGCAAGTCCGAGACCCGCCAGCAGGAGTGCATAGAATTGCGGTTCGATCGCCCCCACCGCCAGGTAGCCGCCGTCGGCGGTGCGATACGCGTCGTAGAACGGCGCGCCCGAGTCGAGCATGTTCGTGCCGCGTTCCCGGCTCCACATTCCCGTGGCCCGCATCGCGACGAACGGCGCCATCAGGACGGACGCGCCGTCGACCATGGCCGCATCCACCACCTGTCCGACACCGGTGGTCCGCGCCGACAGGATGGCGCACACCATTCCGTATGCGAGGAAGATCCCCCCGCCGCCGAAATCGCCCACCAGGTTCAGAGGCGGGGTGGGTGGCTGCCCCGCCCGTCCGATCGGGTGCAGCGCGCCCGCGATCGAGATGTAGTCGATGTCGTGGCCGGCCATCGGTGCCATCGGGCCGGTCTGGCCCCATCCGGTCATCCGCCCGTACACGAGCGCCGGGTTCCTCTCCAGGCACACCTCGGGCCCGAGACCGAGTCGTTCCGCAACTCCGGGACGGTAGCCCTCGAACACGGCGTCAGCGGTGGCGATGAGGTCCAGAACGGCGGCGACGCCCTCCGGGTTCTTCAGGTCGACGGCGATCGACCGCTTGCCCCGTCCGAGCACATCGAGCCGGGGTTCGGCCGCCTGCAGCATGGACCCGCCGACGGCGCGATCCACCCGGATCACCTCCGCACCCATATCCGCCAGGAGCATCCCGGCGAACGGACCGGGTCCGATGCCGGACAACTCGATGATCCGGACGCCGGCAAGGGGTCCGCCGGCGCCGCGCGCCACCGCGCTCATGCGGCGGGGGCGAAGCTGTACAGCACCGTCTCCACCCCGTCGGTGGTGTCGACGGTGGTGTAGGTCAGCCGCATCGGCTCACCGATCCGCCAAGCGTCCGGGTCGCCTTCGAGCGTGGTCTGCACCCGGACGCCCTCGGGCAGGTCGACCTGGCCGACACCGTATCCCTCCGCGTCCAGCTGGGACTTCCCGAACATCGGGGCGTGGATGAACGAGTACGAGTACAGCACCCCGGTCTGGGACAGTTCCACATCGTGCACCGGCCCGAGGCAGATGGGGCAGGTCCACCGGCGCGGGTAGAACGATTCCTCGTCCTTATCGCACCGGCTGCCCAGCAGGACGGGTGCGTCCCCGTCCGCCCGGAACAGGTCCGGGTCGGCCGATCGGCGTTCGGTCATGTCGTCACCGTTCCCTTTCGTGTGGTGGTCAGAGTCCGAGTCGTTGGGCGAGGAGTTCCTTGTTGACGGTCGCGTCCCCGTACAGCAGTTCGGTGGCCTTGGCCCGCTTGAAGTACAGGTGGGAGTCATCGGCCCAGGTGAACCCGATCCCGCCGTGCACATGCAGCGACTCGCTCGCGGCGAAGAAATACGCCTGCGACGCGTACGCCTTGGCGAGCGGTGCGACCACCGGCAACTCGTCGTTGTCCTCGTCGGCAGCCCACGCCGCGTAATACACGGCGGCCTTGGCGGACTCGATCTCCACGAACATGTTCGAGCACAAGTGCTTGATCCCCTGGAACGACCCGATCGCGCGACCGAACTGATACCGCTTCTTCGCGTAATCCACCGCCCGTTCCAGACAGATCTGCGCCCCGCCGACCATCTCCGCCGACAGCAGCACCTCCACCCGGTCCAGCACCCGCGACAACGTCGCCCACGAACCGTTCTCCAACAGCCGGCCCGGCGCATCCTCGAACGTGATCTCCGCGATCCGGCGCGTCTGATCCAGCGAATCCAGCACCCGACGCGACACGCCCGCAGCATCCGCGTCCACGACCGCCATCACGATCCCGTCCGCACCCGACGTGCCCTCCCGCCGCGCCGCGACCACCAGCACATCCGCGCTGCCCCCATCGACCACGTACGACTTCCGACCCGTGACCCGCACCTGACCGCCATCACCCGAAACGGTCGCGTGGATGCCCTCCGGACCCCACCCCTCACCAGGCTCCGCCGTCGCCAACGCCGCCGTCTTCTCCCCCGACGCCAACCCCGGCAACAACTCCGACCGCTGCGCGGCCGACCCCGCCGCCTGAATCGCCAGGATCCCCGACGTGGTCGACAGGAACGGCATCCCCGACACCACCCGGCCCAACTCCTCCGCAGCGATCACCAACTCCAGGAACGACAACCCCTGGCCGCCCTCATCCTCCGAGACCACCAAACCCGGCAACCCCACCTGATCACTAGCCCGAGCCCACACCTCCGGCGAGAACGCCAACGACTCCGACATCAACTCCCGAGTCGCCGACAACGGCGAAACCTGCTCCAGGAACCGACGCAACGTCGCCCGGAACTCCTCCTGATCCTCATCAAAAGCAAAATTCATGCCACACCCTCCACGGTCGGTCGATAGTCAGTGATCCCACGTGTCGTCAGTCGCCCATGATCTCCACCGCTCCGGCAGCGATCAGTTCCCCGGCACGGTCCGGGGAGTACCCGAGGATCTCTTCCAGAACAAAGAAGGAGTCCTCCCCGACGGTCGGAGACGCTTTGCGCAGCCATGCCGGAGTGCGCGACATGATCGCTTGCATCCCGTTGTACGGGACCGGTCCCATGACCGAGTGGTCGAGTTCGACGAAGTACCCACGGTGCTGCACCTGCGGATCGGTGAACAGGTCCGACTGGTTGTGCACGGGTCCCGCCGGAACATCCGGTTGGAGCATCTCGAACACATCGTGCGAGGAATAGCCTTGCGTCCACTCTCCGATGCGCGCGTCGAGTTCCGCCGCCGCGGCTCGCCGTCCTTCGAGGGTGGCGTAGGCCGGATTGCTCGCCCACTCGGGCGAGCCCATGGCGGCGACCAATGCTCCCCACTGCTCGTCCGTGAAGCATGCGATGGCCACCCAGCGGTCCTCGCCCGCGCACGGGTAGATCCCGTGAGGCGCGGCGACATCGTCCCGGTTGCCCTTGCGGGTAGCCACCCGCCCGTTCACCTCGTAGTCGAGCAGCTCGGTGCCGAGCAGCTGCAGGGCGCCCTCGTACTGCGACAGGTCGATGTGCTGTCCCTCACCCGTCCGCCGGACGTGGTCCAGGGCGGACACCACCGCGGAGGTGGCGAAGCGCTGGCAGATGAAGTCGCTGTACGCCCCGTACACGGGCACCGGCAGCCGGTCCGGCCACCCGGTGATCCGGTAGAACCCGGACAGCCCGGCCATGAGGTTGCCATAGCCCGGGTATGCCGCGCGCGGTCCTGTCTGACCCTGCATGCAGGTCGACAGCATCACCAGGGACGGGTTGACCTCCTTGATGGTCTCGTAATCGAGACCCCATTCCGCCATGTTTCCGGGCGTGAAGGACTCCAGCAGGACATCGGCCCACTTGATGAGTTCCAGTGCAATCGCGCGAGCCTCGCTGGTGGACAGGTTGAGCCCCAGACCGAGCTTGGATGCGTTGTAATCGCCATAGAACATCGTGTTGTTCAGCCCCGGTCGCCCATCCTTGTAGGGCGGGGCCTGACGCAGGCTCTCCGGTCGAGTCGCGGAATCCAGACGAATCACGGTCGCGCCGTAGTCGGCGAGATACCGCGCCGTGAGTGGGCCGACGCCCACCCAGGACATGTCCCACACCTTCAATCCCTTGAAGATGTCGGAGTCGGCCCGCTCGGGATGAGGCGCGTGCACGGTCACCGGTGCGAGATCGGCGAGGATGTCGGCGCGGTCCGCGTCGATGCTCGGAGCTCTCGGGGATTCTCGCAGCGGAGTCGCACCCAGCTTCGCCCACGGTCCGGGGTAGATGACCGGCCCGCGCTCGCCGTGATCGACCGGAACGAAGTACTCCCGCGCGGCGAGCTGGACGTCCTCCCGGATCTCAGCGACCGAGTTGTTCGGGGCCAGCAGGAATCGGTACTGCAGGGCGGCATCGTAGGCCTCCGCCATGGTCACTCCGCGGAAGCCCTCCTGCAGGGCGGCGCTGATCCGATCCATCTCCTCGAACCCCGCCGGGCCCCGGGCCGCCAGTGCGCCGAAGTCCATGGCCATCCAGTCGATGGACTGCAGCAGTTCGTCGGCTGCCCCGCGATCGGTCATCCACTTCACGACCTGGCCCATGATGAGCGCGCCGATAGGGCCTCCGACCACCATCAGGGTCACGGTGCCGTCGTCCACCTCGTAGATGGTGCGGAACCTGCCGGCGCCGATGGCGAGCAGCCCGCCTTGCCGCGTGAGATTGAACCCCTCCAAGGGCGGGAACTGCGTGGCGTTCATCAAGGTGCGGATCGTGGCCAGCTGACTGCTGACGTCCACGAACTGACCAGCACCGGTCTCCCGCGCGTGGTACAGAGCGATCGCGGTGTGCGCGGCGGCTTCCACGGCGCCGTGCTGCTCGAACTGGGGCACCGACGGCCGCACCGGGGGCCGGTCCGGGTCGCCCGTGACGTACGCCTGGCCACCCATCGCGGCCAGGACGATGTCGGGCCCCTGGTAGTTCGCGTAGGGACCGGTCTGACCGAACGGTGTGACCGCGGTGTAGACGAGGGCCGGGTTCACCGCCGCGAGCGCCTCGTAGCCGATGCCGCGGCTGTCCATCCACCCGGGAGGGAAGCTCTCGATCAAGGCATGGGAGGTCGCCACCAGTTTCCGCAGCAGGTCGCGCCCCTCGTCCGTCTCCAGGTCCAGGACAAGGGAGCGCTTTCCGCGATTGCGGAAGAGCCACCGCAGCCCGCTGTCGTCGCCGGGCTGATCGTCCAGGAACGGACCGACACGCCGGCCCGGATCGCCGCCGGGGGGCTCGACCTTGATGACGTCGGCTCCCAGGTCGGCCAGGACCCGACCGGCGAGCCATCCGGGCTCGCCGGTCAGGTCCAGAACTCGGTAGGGCGCCATTGCCCCACCTCGTGTCTCGGACATGATCTACCTCATTTCGTGGTGTCCGGACTCACTTCAGTCCGGTGTCAGCGGGAATGGACAGTTGCGCGAACGGGGGCGTGCCGGTGCTCCGCTCCCCGAACAGCTCCTTCGAGCGCGCGGCGAGCTCGTCGATGGTCCAGCGGTCGTCCTTCTCGATCTTGTTGACCACGGTCCACCCCTGAACCAGGTCGACTTCGCCGCCTCCGACGATGAAGGTCTGGCCAGTGATGTGAGCCGCCTCGTCGGAGCACAGGTATGCCACCCACGGGGAGATGTTCTCGGGCGCCCAGGAATCGAACGCGCCCTCCTCGTGCTTGAACTCGCCGAAGGTGCCTTCGGTGAGCCGGGTGCGCGCGCGGGGGGCGATGGTGTTCGCGGTGACGCCGTACTTGCTCATCTCACGCGATACCACGATGCCGAACGAGGCGATGCCCGCCTTGGCCGCGGCGTAGTTGGCCTGGCCGCCGTTGCCGAACAGCCCGGCCTCGGATGAGGTGAACACGACGCGGCCGTCGGCGGAGGCGCCCGAACTCTTCGACTTCTCGCGCCAGTAGGCCGTGGCGAAGCGAGTGGGCACGAAGTGACCCTTCAAGTGGACCTCGATCACCGCATCCCACTCCTGCTCGGTCATGTTGAAGACCGTGCGGTCGCGGAGGATGCCGGCGTTGTTGATCAGGATGTGAAGATCTCCGTAGGTCTCCAGCGCCTGTTTGATGAGGTTCTGGCCGCCCTCCCAGCTGGCGACGTTGTCGTAGTTGGCGCTGGCCTCGCCGCCGGCGGCTTTGATCTCATCGACTGTCTGCTGGGCCGGGCGGTTGTCCGCGCCCGTGCCGTCCCACTCGCCCCCGAGGTCGTTGACGATGACCTTGGCGCCCTCCGAGGCCAGCAGCATCGCGTGCGCCCGGCCGACTCCTCGCGCCGAACCGGTCACGATCGCGACCTTTCCGTCAAAACGTCCCATGATCTCCCTTTCGTGTCGGCTGCTCCCGCAGCCCTGAGGCGGTGCGACGCAGTGCCGCGCCCGCGGTCTGTCTAGCTGTCGTGCCGGCCGAGAATGTTGATGCAGCACACACTTCCGGCGCCGACCATGTGGTTCAGGCCGACCTTGGCGCCCTCGACCTGCCGGGGACCGGCCTCGCCCCGCAACTGCAGCGTGGTCTCCCAGATCTGCGCGAGACCGGTCGGGCCACCCGGGTGACCTCGACCGATGAGGCCGCCATCGGTCGAGAACGGAATCCGTCCACCCAGCCGAGTCGCACCCTCCTGAACGAGCCGGTCTCCCTCGCCGTCGCCGCACACGCCGAGCAACTCGTAGTAGGTCAGCTCCTCCACGGGGAACGCGTCGTGGACCTGCACGAGGTCGAGGTCCTCCGGGCCCAGTCCGGACTCCTCATAGGCCTGCTGGGCGGTCGTGCGCGTCATGTCCGACGGGCCGACCACGGGGCCGAGGAAGACATGCCCGGGGACGTACTTCTCGCTTTGCAGCACCGAGGCCTCGACCTTGATGACCGGGCGACCCGGCTGCAGTCGGCGGGCGTTCTCCACTGTCGTGAGCACCGCCACCGCGGCGCCCGAGCCGACGCCCGCGCACATCATCGAGGTGTGCGGGTCGGCGATCATGCGCGATTTCAAGACCTCCTCGGCCGTGACCTCGTGATCGGCGCGTCGTTGCGCATTGGGATTGAGCGCGGCATGATTCCAGTTCTTCGCCGCGATCTGCGCGAAGGTCTCCAGCGTGGTGCCGTACTCGTACATCCGGCGGCGCGCCCACATCGCGAAGAACCCGGCGGGGAGGATGGCTCCCTCCACCGAGAACCGCGACATGCCCGGTACGGCCATCTGCTCCAGAGTGTCGAAGCCGACCGCCATCGCCATATCGGCGACTCCGCCCGCCACGGTCAGGTACGCCTCACGGAAGGTGACGGAACCGGTCGCCGAGGCGTCCTCGACGTGCACCACGGGCGCTCCGGTGAGACCCCACTCCTTGGCGAAGCGGACACCCGACATCATGGGGGAGTTGATGTACCCCATGTAGACCGATCCGACGTCCGCGAACGACGCCCCGGCGTCCGTGAGGGCGTCGGCTCCGGCCCGGTACACCAACTCGCGCAAGGACACTCCGCGGTTCGCACCGAACGGGGTCATCCCTACACCGACAACTGCAACTTCGCGCATGTTCGCTTCCTCACTGAAGCGGGCAGACCGACTCGGACCGACCCACCGACTGGATGACGGATGTGTGAGATGATCGGCGGCTCAGCCGCTGACCACGTCCTTGAAGGCGATGTCCTTGTCCAGCCGGGGCTCGCCCGGAAGACCGAGGACGCGTTCGCCGATGATGTTGCGCTGGATCTCGTCCGACCCACCCGCGATCCGCATCGCGGGGTTGCCCAGCAGCGACAGTTGCCAGGAACCGTGGTCCTCGGCATCCGCTCGGTGGAGCATGCCGTCGCCGCCCATGATCGCCAAGGCCACGTCCGCCGCGCGGGTACCCAGCCGGGCGACGGCCAGCTTGCCGATCGACCCCTCCGGTCCGGGAATCTGCCCCTTCGACAGGGCCGTCAGCGACTTGTAGCCGGTGAAGCGCAGACCCTCCGCCCACATGTACAGCTGCATCAGTTCCTGGCGGATCACCGGATCCTCGATCGCCGGCTTCCCGTTCAGCTTGCGCTTCTTCGCCAGCGCGATCAGGTTCTCGATCTCGCTCGTGGGGCCGCTGCCACCGGCGCCGATGCTCATGCGCTCATTCATGAGCGTGGTCAGCGCCACCCGCCAGCCGTTGCCGACCTCGTCGACCCGGTTCGCGTCGGGGATACGCACGTCGGTGAAGAACACTTCGTTGAAGTTCGCCCCGCCGGTCATCTGCTTCAGCGGCCGCACCTCCACACCCGGGGTCTCCATGTCGAGCATGAAGTACGTCAGGCCCTTGTGCTTGGGAACGTCGAAGTCGGTGCGGGCCACGAGCATGCCCCACTTGGAGTAGTGCGCCCCGCTGGTCCACACCTTCTGCCCGTTCACCACCCACTCGTCGCCGTCGCGCTCGGCGCGGGTGCGCGCCGCGGACACGTCCGACCCCGACCCCGGCTCGCTGAACAACTGGCACCAGATGTCGTCCCCGCGCAGCAGTCGCGGCAACAGGCGAGCCTTCAGCTCGTCGGTCCCGTGCGCCATGACGGTGGGCCCGCCCATCCCGATGCCGATGCCGAACACCCCGTCCGGGGCGTCGTAGTGGGCGGCTTCCTGGCTCCAGATGATCTGCTGGATCGGCGTGCCACCGCGCCCGCCGTACTCCTTCGGCCAGGTGATGCCCGCCCAGCCCGCGTCGAACTTCTTCGCCTGCCACGCCCGCGATCGGGCGAGGTATTCGGCATCGTCGTCCCGTTCGGAGAACAACCCCTCGCCTTCGCCGGTGCTCGGCTGGGCGTTGGCCTTCAACCAGTCGCGCACTTCGGCGCGGAAGGCTGCTTCTTCGGGCGTGTCCTGAAAGTCCACACTGACCTCGACAATCCATCGGCGTGAAACGAACCGATCAGTTCGTCAACCTAGCACGCCCATCTGAGACGCGGAATACCCGAATCTCCGACAGGGGGACGCCTCCCGCGATCGACCCGCGATCGACCGCCCACGAAACGGCGCACTCGCGTAGCATGGATCCACAGCCGGAGGGGGAACGACGTGACCGATGTCGTGGCCGACCCGGCGCCGGATGCCGACGCGATCGCATCCGACGCCGGATCACCCCCTGTCTATGCGTGGGCGCCGCCCGAGCCGACCGGGCCCAGACGCCGGCGCGGAGTGTGGATCGGTGTCGGAGTCGCCACCGCCGTCCTCGCCGGCGCCACGGCCGCGGCGTCTCTGGTCCTCATCGCTCCGGGCACGAGCATCGGTGGGGTCTCCGTCGGCGGCATGACCGCGGGAGCCGCGGCGGACGCCCTCACGACGCGCGTGGCGGGAACCGCCGTCGACGTGGTCACCCCGACCGGAGCGGTCACGCTGACGGGTCTGGAGCTCGGCGCCACGATCGACGCGCGCGCTCTGGCGGAGTCGGCGTTTGCGCGCGCGCCGCTGTGGAACCTCACGGCATGGAACTCGGACCCTGTCCCCGCGCGCATCGTGGTCGATCCGGCGACGGCGGATGCCGCGTTGCGCCGTGCACTGCCGGCCGCCTTCACCGCCCCGGTCGACGCCGCCGTGGTGTTCAACACGGATGCTTCGGCGTACACGGTCACGCCGTCTCAGCCCGGTTCCGGCGTGGATGCCGCCGCCGTCACCCGAGCATTGCAGGACGCTTTCGACGCCGGCGCGCCCGCGGGAAGCGTGCGCGCCGAAGTCGTCCCGGTGGCGCCGGCGGTCGACGACGCGGCCGCCGCCGACGCCGCGGCGCGGCTGAACGGAATGCTCGACGTGGCGGGGTTCTACATCGGCGACGAGCGCACAGTGGCGCTGGACCGGGCGACGGTCGCGTCGTGGCTCCGGGTCGGCGAGCGGGACGGTGCGATCACCCTGTCGGCCGACGCGAGCGCCATCCAAGGCTTCGTATCCGGCCTTCCTGCCCTCGTCGACCGCGCTCCGGTGGCGGAGACGGTCGTGACGAACTCCGCGGGCGCCGTCTTGGACGTGGCGGCCCCGGGCGTGATGGGGCGCAGCGTGGGCGACACGAGCGGCATTGGCGACGCGTTCGCAGCACGCCTCGCCGCGGGCGATGCCTCCTACCCGCTGACGGTGCAGGAGACGCCCTTCACGACGACCACCCTCGCGCGCACCATCGAGGTGGATCTGAGCGCGCAGACGACCACGCTGTTCGAGAACGGGCAGACGGTCGCGACGTACGCCATCTCATCCGGCAAGACCGGAACCGAGACCCCGACGGGCCGTTTCGAGGTCTTCGCTCACGTGCGGATCCAGGACATGGGCTGCACCCCGACCGCGGGGTACTGCACCGCAGATGTGCCGTGGGTGACCTACTTCGCGCCGGACATCGGATTCCACGGCGCGTACTGGCACAACAACTTCGGCACCCCGATGAGTCACGGATGCGTGAACATGCCGATCTCGGTGGCCCAGTTCGTGTATGGCTGGGCTCCCGAGGGCACCGAGGTGTGGGTGCACGATTGACGCGGTGAGTTGCCGCGTGGCCCCGGTTACGCTCCCAGGCGCTCGCGGAGATTGCGGTCGATGGTCGCCAGGAACTCCTCCGTGGTCTGCCACGCCTGGTTCGGGCCGACCAGCAGCGCCAGGTCCTTCGTCATGGACCCGGACTCAACGGTGGTGATCACGACGTTCTCGAGCGTGTGCGCGAAGTCCACCAGCGCCTGATTCCCGTCGAGTTCGCCCCGGTGCTGCAGGCCGCGGGTCCACGCGAAGATCGAGGCGATCGGATTCGTGGAGGTCGGCTTCCCCTGCTGATGCTGACGGTAGTGGCGGGTGACGGTGCCGTGCGCGGCCTCCGCCTCGACGATCCGCCCGTCCGGCGTGGTCAGCACGCTCGTCATCAGTCCCAGCGAGCCGAACCCCTGCGCGACGGTGTCCGACTGCACGTCGCCGTCGTAGTTCTTGCACGCCCAGACGTAGCCGCCTTCCCACTTCAGGGACGAGGCGACCATGTCGTCGATCAGCCGGTGCTCATAGGTGAGGCCTGCCGACTCGAAGGCCTGCTTGAACTCGGCGTCGTAGGTCTCCTGGAAGATGTCCTTGAACCGCCCGTCGTATGCCTTCAGGATCGTGTTCTTCGTCGACAGGTAGACCGGGTATCCGCGGGACAGCCCGTAGTTCAGGGATGCGCGCGCGAAGTCGCGGATGGACGCGTCGAGGTTGTACTGCACCTGTGCGACCCCGTCGCCGGGCGACTGGTACACGTCGAACTTCAGGGGTTCGCTGCCGTCGTCGGGCACGAACTCGACCTTGAGGGTGCCTTGGCCGTAGAAGCGGAAGTCGGTCGCGCGGTACTGGTCGCCGAACGCGTGACGGCCGATGATGATGGGCTTGTTCCAGCCGGGGACGAGCCGGGGGATGGTGGAGATGATGATCGGCTCGCGGAAGATCACGCCGCCCAGGATGTTGCGGATCGTGCCGTTGGGGCTCTTCCACATCTTCTTCAGGCCGAACTCCTCCACCCGGGCCTCGTCAGGGGTGATGGTTGCGCACTTGACGCCGACGCCATGCCTCTGAATGGCGTGGGCCGCGTCGACGGTGACCTGGTCATCGGTGCGGTCCCGGTTCTCGATCCCGAGGTCGTAGTACTCCAGGTCGATGTCGAGGTAGGGGTGGATGAGCGCATCCTTGATGAACTGCCAGATGATGCGGGTCATTTCGTCCCCGTCGAGCTCGACGATGGTGCCCTCGACCTTGATCTTCTCCACGTGTGAACCTCACTGCTCGTGCGACGCCGGGCCGTCCGCCAGACTATCGCACTGGCGAAAGTGTCTCGACGTCGAGAGATCTCACCGCGCGTGTCCTCGCGAACGCGACACCGGCACGCGCCCCGGCGCGCCGCGGACCGGTACCCTGGCACCGTGTCTGACCTGCGTCTCGAGGAACTGTCGGCTGCGACCATCGTGGCCGTCAACTCGATGTCCCTCAAGCCGGGTCAGGAGCAGTTCCTCGCACCCGTCAGCTACGGCATGGCCGCCACGGTCGCCAACCCCCGCACCAGTTGGCAGCGGGTCGTCCTCGCCGGGGACGAAGTGGTGGGGTTCATCAGCGCGAACTTCGACCCCGACGAGCCGAACGAGTACTTCCGGTCCGTGCTGTGGCGCATCAACGTGGACGCCGACGACCAGCGGCGCGGGATCGGCCGGTTCGCCATTCGGGCGCTGCTCGACGAGGCCAAGGCCCGCGGCATGGACCACGTCGACGTGATCTACGAAGTCGGAGGGCCGGGACCGCAGGCCTTCTTCGAGCACGTCGGCTTCGTCCCGGTTGCCGAGACCCAGTTCGGGGAGACGGTCGCGCGTATCCGCGTGTGAGCCACGGTGCAGCCGCGGCCGCGGTCACACCAGGGAACTGCGCCACGCGGCGTGCAGGTCCGCGAACCGCCCGCCCGCGCCGATGAGCTCGTCGGGCGTGTCGTCCTCGACGATCCGGCCCGCCTCCATCACCAGCACCCGGTCGGCGATCGCGACGGTGGAGAGCCGGTGCGCGATGATGATCGCCGTCCGGTCCGCTAGGAGCGTTCGCAGCGCCCGCTGGATCTGACGTTCGCTGGGGATGTCCAACGACGCGGTCGCCTCGTCCAGGATCAGCACCCGCGGATCGGCGAGGAACGCGCGCGCGAACGACACCAGCTGGCGCTGACCGGCCGAGAGCCGACCTCCCCGCTTGTTCACGTCGGTGTCGTATCCGTCGGGCAGCCGGGAGATGAACCCGTCCGCGCCGACAGCGGCCGCCGCAGCGCGGACCTCGGCGAATGTGGCATCCGGACGCCCGAGCGCGATGTTGTCGGCGACGGAGCCGCTGAACAGGTATGCCTCCTGGGTGACCATCACCACCGCACGACGCAGGTCCGCCGCGGACAGGTCTCGCAGATCGATCCCGTCCAGACGCACGGCGCCGGCCGTCGGGTCGTAGAACCGGGCCAGGAGCTTGGCGAACGTGGACTTGCCGGCGCCCGTGCTCCCCACCAGGGCGACCGTCTGGCCCGCCGGGATCTCCAGATCCAGGCGCGGCAGCACCACGCGGTCCGGACCGTACCCGAACTCGACACCGTCGAAGCGGAGCTCGCCGCGGGCGCGCGCCAGCGGCACCGGATTGCGGGGCGCGGGCACCGTGGGCTCCTCCTCCAGCACACCGGAGACCTTCTCCAGCGCGGCGGCCGCGGCCTGATAGGAGTTCAAGAACATCGCCACTTCCTGCAGCGGGGAGAAGAAGTTCCGCACGTACAGCACCGCCGCCAGCAGCACTCCGATCTCCAGCCCGGAGGTGCCCACCCGCAGCGCACCCCACGCCACGACCAGGGCGAGAGTGCAGGCGGACACGGACATCAGCGCGGGTTCGAACGTGCCGAACAGGCGCATCGTGCGCATCGTCACGCGGCTGTAGTCCGCAGACAGCCGCGCGAACTCCCTGTCGTTGCGATCCTCGCGTCGGAACGCCTTCACGGCGCGGATGCCGGTCATGGTCTCCACGAAGTGGACGATCACCTTCGCGCTCACCACGCGCGAGGCGCGGTACGCCTGCTGGGAGCGCCGGTAGAACCACCGCATGAGCAGCGCGAGGGGCACGCCCATGCCGATCAGGATCAGCCCGCTCTGCCAGTCCACCACCAGCAGCATCACCAGGGTGAACAGTCCGAACAGCACCCCCGAGACCAGTTCGTTCAGGCCTCCGTCGAGCAGCTCGCGGATCGCCTCCAGGTCGCTCGTCTGACGCGAGATGATGCGCCCCGAGGTGTAGGACTCGTGGAACTGCAGGCTGAGCCGCTGCGTGTGGCGGAAGATGCGGGTGCGCAGATCGAGCATCACGGCCTGCGTCAGCCGCGCCGCGATGATCGCGTACCAGCCGATGAGCGCGGCGCCCCCCACGGCGGACAGCCCGTACACGCCCACCACCCCGACCGCCGGCATCCAGTCCATCCGGTCGATGACCGCGGGCAGCGCGGTGTCGATCCCGAACGCTATCAGCGCGGGACCGAGCACCCGCAGCAGGGTGGACACCACCAGCACCACGGCGGCGAGCACCAGACTGCCGCGCACGGGCCGGATGAGCGAGGCGAGGAGCCGCCCGGAACGGCGGCGGATGTGACGGCTCTCCTCGACGCTGTAGTCCGAGCGATCCTCCCCGCCCGTGCCGAGTACCGCCGTGGCGCTCATCGAGCGCCCTCCGGCACGGTGTCCTCCAGGCTGGAGATGACGTATCGGTAGCGGTCGCTGGTGCGCATCAGATCGGTGTGCCGACCCACGGCCACGATCCGGCCGTCCTCCAGCAGCGCGACCCGGTCCGCCAGCGCGACGGTGGAGGGCCGGTGCGCCACGATCAGGGCGGTCGTGCCGGAGAGCACGTCCCGGAGCGCCTCCTCCACGCGCACCTCGGTGGCCACATCCAGCGCCGACAGCGGATCGTCCATCACGAGCACGGCCGGGGCGGCTGCCACCGCCCGCGCGAGGGCGAGCCGCTGGCGCTGCCCGCCCGACAGGCTCAGTCCCTCCTCGCCGATGATCGTGTCCGCACCGCGGGGCAGCGCGTCCACGAAGTCCGCCTGCGCCACGGCCAGCGCCTCCCGCAGGACCCGGTCGGCCTCCGCGGACCCCGGGTCCAGGTCGTCCCGACCCAGCAGGACGTTCTCCCGGACGGAGGCCGAGAACAGCGTCGCGTCCTCGAAGGCCATCGCCACGCGGCGGCGCAGCTGCCGGAGCGGCGCCTCCCGCACGTCCACGCCGTCCAGCAGGATGCGACCGCCGGTGACGTCGTACAGTCGCGCCGGGAGCATCGCGAGGGTGGTCTTGCCCGACCCGGTCAGACCCACCAGCGCCAGCGACTGACCGGGGGGGATCTCCAGGTCGACGCCGTCCAGCAGGTCCGCCGACCCGGGCGCCGCATCCGGGTAGCGGAAGTGCACGTCCTCGAACACGAGATGCGCGGGACCGGACCCCATGTCGCGGGGGTGGCGCGGTTCGACGATCGGGTCCGGCGAGTCGAACACCTCCATGATGCGGTCGGTGGCGGTTCGGGCATCCAGCAGGAACGAGAACAGGAACCCGATGGACTCCATCGGCCAGCGCAGCACGGTGGCCATGGCGAAGAAGGCGAACAGCTCGGCCACCGTGATCTGGCCGAGCTGGGCGAGCACGATCCCCGCGGCCAGGCACAGCGCGAACGCGATGTCCGGCAGGAAGGTCAGCCAGAACCACAGCGCGCCCTGCGCGCCGGCCTTGCGCAACTCGGTCTGGCGCAGCGACTCGGCCTGACGGGCGAAGCGGGCGAGCGCGTTCGGCCCGCGACCGAATGCCTTCAGCACCCGGATGCCGTGCACGCTCTCCTCAACCGCCGTCGCCAGGTCCCCGGCCTGGTCCTGGCTCTGCCGCGTCAGGGCGCCGTAGCGCTTCTGGAACCGGAACCCGAGGTACCACAGCGGCGCCGAGCAGGCCAGGAACACGGTGCCGAGCAGCCAATGCCAGCGGAAGAGCACCACCGATCCGATCACGATGGTCAGGACGTTGACCACGAGCATGATCAGCCCGAATGCGAGCCACCGGCGGATCAGCCCGATGTCCTGCATCATCCGGCTGAGCAGCTGACCGGACTGCCAGCGGTCGTGGAAGGCGATCGGGAGCCGCTGCAGGCGCCGCTGGAATGCGGTGCGCAGCTCATACTCGACGCGGGCGGACGGCGCGAGCACGAACCATCGGCGCAACCACACCAGGGCCGCTTCCGCCAGTCCCAGTCCCAGGACGGCTAGGACACCCCACAGGAGCGGCCCGACCTGCCCGGAAGCGATCGGTCCGGAGACGACCGCCTCCAGCACGACCGGAACGCTGAGCGCCACCAGGCTCGCCGCGAGCGCGCTGACCGCGCCGAGCACCAAGCGGCCCATCACCGGGCGGACGAACGGGATCAGCCGCGCGAGGGCGCGCGGCGTGGACAGCTGCGTAGTGGTGTCAGGCATGGTGGAGAGGGCCGACGGGCGGGCGGGGGCGGACGGCGCGCGGGCAGCCTTTCACCCTAGGACGCGGGCGGCTCCACGGTCAACGCGGAACGCCCACGCGCCATTCCGCCTCGCGGGCCAGCAGGGTCTGCTTCACCGGCGCTCCCCACGCGAACCCACCGGGACTGCCATCGCTGCGAACCACGCGGTGGCAGGGGACGAACAGCGCGGCGGCGTTGCGCGCGCAGATCCCCGCCGCGGCGCGCACGGCCGCCGGAGCGCCGAGCTCGGCGGCGAAGGCGGCGTAGGAGAGCACCTCCCCGGCAGGGATGCCCCGCATCCGCTCCCAGCCCCGCCGCTGCAGCGGGGTCCCGCTCTGGCGCACCACCACCACCGCCGCCGGCCCGGGATCACCCTCGTAATAGGCCCGGACCGCGTCCGCTGCGGCGGACCGCCCCGCGCGCACCCCATCCGGGCGCTCCCTGGCCGCCAGCCGGGCGATGAGGCGCTCGCCGGTGGCGGTCCAGCCGGAGGCCCGCACCGCCCCGTCGGGGTCGGTCAGGACGGAGAACGGACCGTCGGGAGTCTCCACAGTCTCCAGGACCATCACGCTGCCCAGCTTGACACGCTCCGGCTGGGTGCACCGGCGGGTTTCGGACACGGCGCTCCTGGGAGGGCCGCGGACGGTCCGTCCGACACCCGCCTCGCCGGCGGCAACGCCGTTAGCGTGGTCGTCATGGCCGAACGTGAATACGACGTGGTTGTGGTGGGTGCCGGGGCGGTCGGGGAGAATGTCGCCGACCGTGCGGTGCAGGGCGGGCTGACCACCGTGATCGTGGAGAGCGAGCTGGTGGGCGGGGAGTGCTCCTACTGGGCGTGCATGCCGTCGAAGGCCCTGCTGCGCGCCGGCGCCGCCGTGCGCGCGGCGCGGGACGTCGCCGGGGCCGCCCAGGCGGTCACCGGATCCATCGACCCGCAGGCGGTGTTGCGGCGCCGGGACGGGTTCACGCACGAGTGGGACGACGGCTCCCAGGTGGAATGGCTGCGGGGCGCGGGCATTGATCTCGTGCGGGGACACGGCCAGCTGACGGGGCCGCGCCGCGTGCGTGTGACGGGCGAGGACGGCGCCGTCACCGATCTGGTCGCGCGGTCTGCGGTCGCCGTCTGCACGGGAAGCGCGGCGCTGCTGCCGGACACTCCGGGGCTGGCCGAGATCGCGCCGTGGACGAGCCGGGAGGCCACCAGCTCCCCGACGGTGCCGGAGTCGCTGGCGATCATCGGAGGCGGGGTGGTCGCCGCGGAGATGGCGACCGCGTACTCCGACCTGGGCGCGGCGGTGACGGTGATCGCGCGCGGCGCTCTGCTGTCGGGCATGGAGCCGTTCGCGGGCGAGCTGGTCGACCGGGAACTGGCCAACCGGGGGGTTCGGATCCTCACGGGGCGGTCGGTGACGAGAGCCTCCCGCGACGCGCACGGCGCGACGCTGACCCTGTCGGACGGAGGCGCGGTCCGTGCGGCGCAGGTGCTCGTGGCCGCCGGTCGCGTGCCGCGCACCGCCGACCTGGGCCTGGAGACCGTCGGGATCGCTCCGGGCGGGTGGCTCGAGGTGGACGACACGCTGCGGGTCGCGGGCACGGACTGGCTCTACGCGGTCGGCGACGTCAACCATCGGGCGCTCCTGACCCATCAGGGCAAGTACCAGGCGCGGGCGGCGGGGGATGTGATCGCGGCGCGAGCGACCGGGTCACCCGTGGACGACGTGCCGTGGGGCGTGCACGTGGCGACGGCGGATCACCGGGCGGTGCCGCAGGTGACCTTCACCGACCCGGAGGTCGCCTCGGTCGGCCTGACGGCGGCGGCGGCCGGGGCGGCGGGGCTGCGCACGCGCGTGGTGGACTACGACCTGGGATCGATCGCTGGCGCGTCGGCCCGGGCGGATCACTATGCCGGGCGAGCGCGGATGGTGGTGGACGAGGACCGCGCCGTGGTGGTGGGCGCCACGTTCGTCGGCCCGGACACAGGTGAGATGCTGCACGCGGCCACGGTCGCGATCGTCGGCGAGGTTCCCCTCGCGCGGCTGTGGCACGCCGTGCCCGCTTACCCGACGGTCAGCGAGGTCTGGCTGCGGCTGCTGGAGGCGTACGGCCGCCCCACGCCGTGACGGGCCCCGCGGACCCAGCGGCATGCGGACCGATCAGTGGGAGAAGTGACGCGCGCCGGTGAGGAACATGGGGATGCCGCGTTCCCGGGCGAGCGCGATGACCTCGTCGTCGCGCACAGAGCCGCCGGGCTGCACGATCGCCGCGACACCGGCGTCCAGGAGCACCTGCGGGCCGTCCGGGAACGGGAAGAACGCGTCGGATGCGGCCACGGAGCCGGCCGCGCGCTGACCGGCCCGCTCCACGGCGAGGCGGCATGAGTCGACGCGGTTGACCTGCCCCATGCCGATTCCGACGGTGGCGCCCTCCTGGGCGAGCACGATCGCGTTGGACTTCACGGCCCGGCACGCCGTCCAGGCGAACCGCAGATCCGCCATGACCGCGGCATCCGGGCGCTCCCCCGACACCAGCTTCCACGAGGCCGGGTCCGCGTCGCCGGCGTCGAAGCGGTCGGCATCCTGCACCAGCAGTCCGCCCGACACGCGCCGCAATTCCAGCGGCTCCGGCCGCCAGTCGGCCGGCAGTGCCAGCAGGCGCAGGTTCTTCTTCCCGGCCAGCGCCGCCCGCGCTTCGGGCTCGAAGCCGGGCGCGACCACGACCTCGGTGAAGATGTCCCGCAGGGTCTCGGCCATCGCGCCGGTGACCGGACGATTCGCGGCCACCACTCCCCCGAACGCCGACACCGGGTCGCACGCGTGCGCGCGTCGGTGCGCGTCCGCGATCGGGTCGGGGGCACCGGGAGTCGCCAGCGCGATGCCGCACGGGTTGGTGTGCTTCACGACCGCCACCGCCGGAGCGGCCTGATCGAACGCGGCCCGGGCCGCCGCATCCGCGTCGACGTAGTTGTTGTAGGACATCTCCTTGCCCTGCAGCTGGACCGCCTGCGCGATCCCGTGGCCGCCCGGCTGCTGGTAGATCGCGGCGCGCTGGTGCGCGTTCTCCCCGTACCGCAGCGTCGCGAGCCGTTCGGCGCGGATCGTCAGATGCTGCGGCAGGTCCGCGGGCTCGGCGGCCGCCGGCGCGCCGGTGGCGAACCAGTCCGCGACCGCGGCGTCGTAGGCGGCGGTGTGGGCGAAGGCACGGGCCGCCAGTTCCCGGCGCTCGGCGAGAGTGGTCCCGCCGGCGAGGAGGGCTCGAGCGAGCGCGGGGTAGCTCTCCGGCGAGACGACCACCGCGACGTTCGCGTGGTTCTTCGCCGCCGCCCGCACCAGGGCCGGTCCTCCGATGTCGATCTGCTCGATCACCGCGTCGCCGGAGGCCCCGGCGGCGACGGTCTCGGCGAACGGGTAGAGGTTCACCACGAGCAGTTCGAACGGAGCGATCCCGAGCTCTGCCAACTGGTGCACGTGGTCATCCCGCCGGAGGTCGGCGAGCAGGCCCGCGTGCACGGCAGGGTGGAGGGTCTTCACCCGACCGTCCAGCGACTCCGGGAATCCGGTCAGCTCCGAAACCTCCGTCACCGCAAGCCCCTCGGCCCGGATCGCTGCCGCCGTGGAGCCGGTGGAGACGATCTCCACGCCGGCGCGGCCGAGAGCGGCGGCCAGGCCGGCGAGTCCGGTCTTGTCGCTGACGGACACGAGGGCGCGGCGGATCGCCACCCGGTCACGAAGGAAGGTGTCGGGGGGCGCTGCGCGGTCTGTCATGGGTCTCCTGGGCGGCGGTTCAGTCATCTCGTGCCGGGGCGGATGCCGCGGCGGCCAGATCCAGCTCTCCGGTGGCGATGCGGCGGACCACGTCGATGAGCAGTCGTCGTTCGACGAGCTTGATGCGTTCGTGGAGGGACGTCTCGTCGTCGCCGGGCAGCACCGGGACCCGTTCCTGGGCGAGCATCGGACCGGAGTCCACGCCCTCGTCGACCACGATGACGCTGGCTCCGGTGCGCCGGGCCCCGGCGGCGAGCGCGTCGCGCACGGCGCGGGGTCCGGGGAACTCCGGCAGGAAGGCCGGATGGGTGTTGATGATGCGGGGGAACCACTCGGTGACCACTGCGGCGGGCAGCAGGTGCATGAAACCGCTGAGCACCACCAGCCCGGGCCGCCACACCCGCAGGTTCGCGCTGAGCTCGGCACCCCATTCCGCGCGCCGGGACGGTCCGGACCACGGCACGATGAACCAGGGGATCCCGAACGCTTCCGCGTGAGCCAGGCCCGCCGCCTCGCGGTCGGCGCCGACGGCGACCACCCGCGCCGGGAAGGCGGGGTCCGCTGCCGCCTCAAGCAAGGCCCTCAGGTTGGAACCGCCGCCCGAGATCAGCACCGCGACGGTCAGCACCGCGTCAGTCTATCGGCGGCGCGGTCGCCGCCCGCCGCGGGGCCAGGAGCGCGATCCCGGCCCCCAGCGCGACCTCCACGCCGATCGCGAGCGCCACCGCACCCGGCGCCGGGCCGGCGACCGCGAGCCGGCCCGGGCCCATCGAGCCGGACGATAAGAATGCGATGAGCGCCGCGGCCGCCGCGGTCACGACCGCTATCCCCGCCGCCAGCGTCAGCGGCAGCAGAGGCGATGGCGCATCGCCGGCCGTCTCGCCCGCCGGTCGTAGCCGCCCGCGCACGCCGAGTCCGGCGAGCGCGCCGGCGGCTACCGGGAGCAGCGTGAGCGCGAGCAGCCAGGGCGACGAGGTCTGTGGCACCGCGCCCAGCAGCGGGATGCCGGGCAGCACGCCGAGGGTGGTGCCCGCCGCGGAGACCGCGGTCCCCGCGCCCAGCGCGAAGCCGGGGCCGGCCAGGAACGCCAGGCTCCACCCCAGCACCACGGGAAGGTACGCGGCCTGCCCGAGGGAGACCATGACCACGCCACCGAGGTCCAGATTCCCCGTCTGGAAGAGGGCGACCACGCGCCCAGCGCCCAAGGCCAGCGCTATGACGAACAGCAGGGCAGCGGCGCCGGCCAGCGCCGCCAGCGCCAGCGCCACGCCGCGCGCGATCAGCTCCGGCATCCGGCCCCATCCGCCGGGCACGGCGACCAGCCGGCGCCGCAGCGCATCCAGGGGCCCGTCGTCGCCGTGCTCCCATGCGCCCGTGATCGCACCCAGCCCCAAGCCGGACAGATACCAGGCGGTCGGAAGCAGGATCGCCTGCCATGGCTCGACGTCGAGGATCGGCATGACGGCCGTGGCAGCGACGGCCGCAGCGAGCGCGGCGAAGACGACGGCGCCCGACCCGACCCCGGTCACCCATCCGCCCGCCGCGGCGGCACGGCGCCCGGAGCGCACCCCGAGGACGATCGTGAGCACCGCGAACGCCAGCGGCTGCAGGGACAGCGCGAAGTCGGCACCGGCGGGGTCGATGCCGGCGGCGGCGACGTACTCCTCGGGGAGGCGCACGTGCAGGGGCGTGCCATGCCCGAACTGCCACACGGTGCCCGCGACCGGCCAGAGCGCGGCCCAGTCCGGTGAGGGGGCGAGAGTCCACGCCAGCGCGAGCGGCGCGAGCGCCAGCGCGACGCCCACCGCAGCGGCCAGGACGGCGTCCAGTGCGGCCAGCAGGATGACGAGTACGCGGGGCATGCCCGTCCGACCCTAGCCCGGCGCCGGGGGCGTGCCCGGCGGCGCGCGGTCAGAGCGCCCGGATCACCTCGCGCATCAGCGCGGCCGTCTCGGACGGCGTCTTCCCGACCCGGACGCCCGCGGCCTCCAGCGCCTCCTTCTTCGCCTGCGCGGTGCCGGCGGAGCCGGACACGATGGCGCCGGCATGACCCATGGTCTTGCCCTCCGGGGCGGTGAAGCCGGCGACGTACCCGACGACGGGCTTGGTGACGTGGGCGCGGATGAACTCGGCGGCCCGCTCCTCCGCGTCGCCCCCGATCTCACCGATCATGACGATCGCCGCGGTGTCCGGGTCCGCCTCGAACGCCGCGAGGGCGTCGATGTGGGTGGTTCCGATGATCGGATCGCCCCCGATGCCGATCGCGGTGGAGAAGCCCAGGTCGCGCAGTTCGTACATCATCTGGTAGGTCAGCGTGCCCGACTTGGAGACCAGCCCGATGGGGCCGGTGCCGGTGATGTCGGCGGGGGTTATCCCGGCCAGAGCGACGCCGGGGGTGATGATGCCGGGGCAGTTCGGCCCGATGATGCGGGTGCGGTTGCCCTTCCTGCCGGCGTGCGCCCACGCCTGCGCGGTGTCTCCGACCGGAACGCCTTCGGTGATCACCACGAGCAAGGGGATCTCGGCGTCGATGGCCTCGACCATCGCGTCCTTCGTGAACGGGGCGGGCACGAACACCACGGACACGTTCGCGCCCGTCGCGGCCATCGCCTCGGCGACGGTGCCGAACACGGGCAGCTCCACCGGGTTGCCGTCACGATCGATGTGGGACACGGTCGTGCCGGCCTTGCGCGCGTTCACGCCGCCGACGACGTTCGTGCCGGCCTTCAGCATCAGGGCGGTGTGCTTGGTGCCCTCCCCGCCGGTGATGCCCTGGACGATGACGGTGGAGTCCTGGTTGAGGAAGATCGACATGTTCTGGTCCCTTGTCCGTGCGGGTGTCAGCGGGCGGCCGCGTGGGCGAGTGCGGCGGCGGCGTCTGCGCCCTCGTCCATGGTGGCGGCGAGAGTCACCAGCGGATGGGCGTAGTCCCGAAGGATCCGGCGGCCCTCCTCCACCCGGTTCCCGTCCAGTCGCACCACGAGCGGCTTGGACGCCGCCTCGCCCAGCGTCTCCAGCGCGCCCTTGATGCCGTTGGCCACGGCGTCGCACGCCGTGATGCCTCCGAACACGTTCACGAACACGCTCTCCACCTGCGGGTCGCCGAGGATCACGTCCAGGCCGGCGGCCATCACCTCGGCCGAGGCGCCGCCGCCGATGTCGAGGAAGTTCGCCGGGCGCACCCCGCCGTGGGCCTCACCCGCGTAGGCGACCACGTCCAGGGTGGACATGACCAGACCGGCGCCGTTGCCGATGATGCCGACCTGCCCGTCCAGCTTGACGTAGTTGAGGTCGTGCGCCTTCGCCTTGGCCTCCAGCGGATCGGTGGCCGACGCATCCTGCAGTGCGGCGTGATCAGGATGCCGGAACGCCGCATTGTCGTCGAGGGTGACCTTTCCGTCCAGGGCGATGATCGCGCCGTCCGCGGTCTGCACCAGGGGGTTCACCTCGACCAGCGTGGCGTCCTCACCGGTGTACACGTCGTAGAGGGCGACGAACACGTCCGCCACCTGCTCGGCGAGGTCGTCGTCGAAGCGGGCGGCGCGGGCGATCTCGAGAGCCTTCTCACGGGTGATCCCGGTCAGGGGATCGACCGCGACGCGAGCGAGAGCCTCCGGCTTCTCGACCGCCAACTGCTCGATCTCCATGCCGCCTTCCACGCTGGCCAGCGACAGGTAGGAGCGGTTCGCGCGGTCCAGCAGCACCGAGAAGTAGAACTCGCGCGCAATGCTGGCGCCGGCAGCGACCATCACCCGGTGCACGGTGTGGCCTTTGATGTCCATGCCGAGGATGGCGCGCGCCGCCTCGTACGCCTCCTCGGGCGTCTTCGCGATCTTCACCCCGCCGGCCTTGCCGCGGCCTCCGGTCTTCACCTGGGCCTTCACCACGGTGACCCCGCCGAGCTTCTGCGCGGCCTCGCGGGCCTGCTCGGGCGTTTCGGCGACGAGGCCGGGCAATACCGGCACGCCATGGTGGTCGAACAGATCGCGGGCCTGGTACTCGAACAGATCCACCGTGCAGTCCTCTGCTGATCGTGCGTGGGAATGGCCGCGAGAATGTCTCGACGTCGAGATACCGGCCGGTGCCCCAGCCTACTACCGCGCTCGCGCGGCCCGCGGCGGAGCGGCCCGGTTCAGCCTGGGCAGATCCCCGCGGGCCGGTCCTCCGGCACCGTCATGCGCGTGCCGGGAAGCGGGCGGGCGGGCCTCGGCAGCGACGGGAGGGACGGTCCACAGCGACGCCATGGCACCATCCAACGCGGATGCGACTCGCAGCGGAACCCCTTGACACCGCTCCGGCCCGCCAGCGCCGGGCAGGAGCGGGCATGATCGGAGCATGAGCATGCGTGCCACGGTGGTGGGGAGCGGTCCGAACGGCCTGTCGGCGGCGGTCACTCTCGCCCGGGCGGGGTACGCGGTGCGGGTGCTGGAGGCGGCGGACACCATCGGGGGCGGGACCCGCACCGCGGAGCTGACTCTGCCCGGATTCCGCCACGACGTCTGCTCCGCCGTGCATCCGGGAGCCATCATGTCCCCGTTCTTCCGGGCGATCGGACTGGACGTGGACTGGCTGGTGCCGGACCTGTCGTATGCGCATCCGCTCCCGGGGGGAACCGCCCTGGCGTGGCGGGACATCGAGCGGACCGCGGACGGACTCGGCGCGGACGCCGGCGGCTGGCTCAGGATGCTGCGACCGCTGACCGAGCACATCCACGAGGTGGTCTCGTTCACGAGCGACCAGCTGCTGCGCGTTCCCGCCCACCCCGCGACGGCGGTGCGGTTCGGGCTGCGGGCCCTGGAACTGGCCGGACCGCTCGGGCGGGCGGAGCTGCGCACCGACGCGGCGCGCGCACTGCTGTGGGGCACGATGGCGCACGCCAACACCGCCCTGCCCGGGCTCGCGGCGGCCGGGGCGGGCCTGCTGCTGGCCGCTCAGGCGCACGCTGCGGGGTGGCCGCTGGTGCGCGGCGGCTCGCAGGCGATCGCCGACGCGCTGCTGGCGGACCTCGTCGCGCACGGCGGCTCCGTTGAGACCGGCAGCCCGGTCACGGACCTGGACGCGCTGGACTGGGGGGACCCCGCCGCCGGGGACGTGCTCATGCTGGACACCTCGCCCCGACTGCTGCTGACCCATTCCGACCTTCCCGGGTCGTATCGGCGCGCGGTCACGCGCTTCCGATACGGGGCGGCGGTCGCCAAGCTGGATCTGGCGCTGGACGGGCCGGTGCCCTGGACGGATCCTGCCCTGGCGCAGGCGGTCACGGTGCACCTGGGGGGCAGCGCGGCGCAGATCATGGACAGCGAGCGGCAGGTCGCGGCGGGTCGGATGCCGCAGGACCCCTTCGTGATCGTCGTGCAGCCCTCCGTCGCCGACCCCACCCGCGCTCCCGGCGACGCGCACGTGGTGTGGGCCTACGCGCACGTGCCGAACGGCTCCCCGGCCGACGCCGCGGAGGTGGTGCTGCGACGGGTCGAGCAGTTCGCGCCGGCGGTGCGCGAGCGCATCCTCGCCGCTCACGCGGTGCCGGCCTCCGACCGCGAAGCGGGCAACGCCAACGAGATCGGCGGGGACATCTCCGGCGGCGCGCTCACCTTCCAGCAGGTCGTGAGCCGGCCCGCGCTGTCAGCCCGCCCGTGGCGCACGCCGCTGCGGGGTGTGTACCTGTGCTCGGCGTCCACGCCGCCCGGTCCCGCGGTGCACGGCATGAACGGCTGGCACGCCGCTCGTGTGGCGGTGGCCGACACGATGGCGATCCGCCTGAGCCTAGGAGACCTCGCCCGCCTCGATCCGAGGTCGTATCCGGCCGAAGCCTGACGCGCAATCCCGGCGGCGACCTAGCCCCCGGCGGCTACCGTGGAGCCATGGGCCTCGTGCGCCGCTCCCGTCCCCGCCAGCCTTCCACCACCGAGACCGGCGATCCGGTCGCCGCGGTGGCCACAGCCGGCGCACTATGGACGGACACGTTCGGGCGGCTTGCGATCCGGGCGATCCAGGTCATCGTGGTGGCGCTCGTCGTCGCGGGGATCGTGTTCGCGGTGCAGTACGTCACCGTCGTCACCATCCCGCTCGTGCTGGCCCTGATCTTCGCCGCCGCCTTCGCGCCGGCGATGGGCTGGATGCGGCGGCACCGGGTGCCCTCTGTGGCGGCCACGATCCTGACGCTCCTGGCTGTGGTCGTGATGCTGGGCCTCGTGGGGTGGCTGATCGTGTGGGCGGTGCAGAGCCAGTGGGACGAGCTTTCCGCACAGGCGCAGGAGGGCCTGAACCAGCTGATCGGGTGGATCAACACTCTGCCGTTCGCGCCCACGGACGCGCAGCTGCAGGACTGGGGCAACCAGCTGGTGGACTTCATCACCAGCGCACAGTTCGGAACGGGCGCGCTGGCCGGCGTCAGCGCGGTGGCGAACTTCGTCACCGGCTTCGTGCTGCTGGTGACGATCCTGTTCTTCTTCCTGAAGGACGGGCCGCAGATGTGGGAGTTCCTGCTGCGCCCGTTTCACGGCGAGCACTACGCCCGGGCTCGGCGCATCGGCGACAAGACCATAACGGTGCTCGGGTCCTATGTGCGCGGCACCGCCGCGGTGGCACTGGTGGACGCGATCGGCATCCTGATCGGACTTCTGATCCTGCAGGTGCCGCTGGCGATACCGCTGGCAGTGCTGGTGTTCCTGCTCGCGTTCATCCCCATCGTCGGCGCCACCCTCGCCGGGTTCCTGGCCGCGCTGGTCGCGCTGGTCGCGAACGGTTGGGTGAACGCCCTGCTCGTGGTGGGCGTGGTTGTGCTCGTCAATCAGCTGGAGGGGGACTTCCTGCAGCCGGTGCTGATGGGCCGGTCGATGAAACTGCACGCATTCGTGGTGCTGGTCGCGCTCGCGGTGGGCACGGTGCTCGGCGGCATCGTCGGCACGCTCCTGGCGGTGCCGATCGCCGCGACCGCTTGGGGCGTGATCCAGGTGTGGGACGGACCCGCCACCCCCGCACGCTGGGCCCGCCCGAAGGTTCCCCGACCGGCGGCGTAGCGCCCGGCGGCGTAGCGCCCGACAGCGTAGCGCCCGGCGGCCTCCCCGGGCAGGATGGCTCGCATGCGCTACCCGCTGCCCGCTCCGATGCTGGCTGCGGCGGTCGCAGAGATCCCTGACGAGGACGGCTACGCGTACGAGCCGAAATGGGACGGTTTCCGCGTGCTGGCGGCGTGGGACGGCGACGAGGTGGAGCTGGGATCGCGGGGCGCGAAGCCGCTGACCCGCTACTTCCCGGAACTGGTCGAAGCGCTCCCGCGGGTGCTTCCCGGCCCGTGCCTCCTGGACGGCGAGATCGTGGTGGCCGTCGGCCAGCCCGGATCCCAGCGCCTGTCGTGGGACGCGCTCAGCCAGCGGATCCACCCCGCGGCCCGCCGGGTAGCGGAACTATCGGCGCGCACCCCGGCGATGCTGATCGCCTTCGACCTGCTCGGCGAGGGGGACCGGATGCTGCTGCAGGTGCCCTTCCGCGAGCGCCGCGCCCGGCTGGAGCGGCTGCTGGCCGGGGTGGCGCACCCGGTGCATCTGACGCGATCCACCCGCGACCGCGGCGTCGCCCGCGACTGGCTCGACCGCTTCGAGGGCGCGGGGCTCGACGGGGTGGTGGCCAAGGGTCTGGACGCCCCCTACTCCCCGGGCGCCCGGACCATGCTGAAGATCAAGCATGCGCGGACCGCGGACGTCGTCGTCACCGGATACCGCGTGCACAGCAGCGGCTCCGGCGTCGGCTCCTTGCTCGTCGCCGTGTATGACGCGGACGGCATACTCCGCCAGGTCGGTGGAGTATCGGCGTTCACGGATGCGCGCCGCCGTGAGCTGATGGCCGAGCTCGCGCCGCTGGTGGAGCGCGACGAATCCGGCGCCGTGATCACCGGCCGCGGTGAGCGGAGCCGCTTCAGCACGGCCAAGGACACGTCCTTCGTGCGGCTGCGTCCGGAGCGGGTGCTCGAGGTCGGGTACGACCAGCTGACGGGCGCCCGCTTCCGCCACACCGCGCGGTTCGTGCGATGGCGTCCGGACCGGGACCCCCGGTCGTGCACCGCGGCGCAGTTCCAGGTCCCCGACCCGTACGACCTGGGCGACGTGCTGGGCTGAACTCCGGCAGCGGCGCGGTCAGTCGTCGCCCCGCGCGCGGCTGGGCTGGACCCGGGGTGGCTCGCCCGGCATCTTGGGGAACTCCGGCGGGAACGGGAGCTCCCCCAGCCCGGCGTCCCGGTCGCGCTCCCACCACGACAGCAGCACGTCCAGCCGGCCCGCGGCCTGCGCCATCCGCGCCCACGGGTCGCCGTCGGCGCGCAGCCGCTCCGGCACCGTGCGGACCGTGAACGCCATCGGATCCACACCCGCCTCGAGCTCCTCCCACGTCACCGGCGTGGAAACCGTGGCCTGCGGCAGCGCCCTGGGGCTGTACGCGCCGGCCATGGTGCGGTCCCGGTTGGCCTGGTTGAAGTCGACGAAGACGCGACGGCCGCGTTCCTCCTTCCACCAGTTCACCGTCACCTGATCCGGCATCCGGCGCGCCAATTCCCGGCCGGCGGCGATCGCCGCGTGTCGCACATCGAGGAACTCGTGCTCGGGCACGAGGGGGCAGAACACGTGCAGACCACGGCTGCCGCTGGTCTTGACGAACGCGGTCAGCCCCGCCTCGCCGAGGATCCGCCGCAGCACGGGTGCGGCCGTGGCGGCATCCGCGAACCCGGTGCCCGGCTGCGGGTCCAGGTCGATCCGCAACTCGACGGGCAGGTCCGGCTGCTCCCGGCGGGAAGCCCACGGATGCACCACGACGGTGTTCATCTGCACCGCCCACACCGCCGCGGCCGGCTCCGTGAGCACCAGCTGCGGGTGGCGCCGGCCGCTGTTGTAGGTGACCGTGACGCTCTCGATGTAATCGGGCGCCCCTTTCGGAGGGTTCTTCGAGAAGAACCCGTCCTCGCCGACCCCGCCCGGGAATCGTTCCAGCGACACCGGGCGGTCACCGCACGCGGCCAAGAAGGGGTCCGCGACGGTCAGGACGTAATCGGCCAGCTCCCGCTTGGTGATCCCGGGCACCGGCCACACCAGGCGATCGGGACTGGTGAGCACCACCTGACGGTCCCCGTGCGGACCGGGCACCGTCAGCACAGTCCGGTCCGACGCCATCGCGGTCCTGCCGGTCAGCCCGCGAGCGCGATGATCGGGGCCAGATCATCGCGGTCGAGCATCAGCCACGGACCGCGCGGGTTGAGCACCACGGCATCCAGGCCCGGATCCTCCCGCAGCGCCGCGGCCAGCTGCGCCGCGCCGATCTGCACCGGCTGGTCGCCGCGCCCGAACGCGTGCAGCTCCAGCGGGTGGGAGAACACCTCGAGCACCCGACGGCCCTCGGGTGTGCGCATCTCCGCCACCCCGACCCTGCCGTCCTCGCCGCGACGCGCGGCGATCCACAACGGGGCGGCGATCATCGCCCGGACCACCTCCGCGGACAGCTGCGGGGTGCGCTCGCCGTTCAGCGCCTCCTTCAGTGTCAGCGTCGGATCCAGATCCCCGAACGCCTTCGCCACCAGCGCCTGGGGCAGCATCGCCGACGCCGCGCCGGAGGCGTGGTCGAGCACGATCCCCGCGACGCCGCCCTCCGCGACCTGCCGGAGCACGTCCAGCACCGGCTGCGCGATGGCGGAGCTGTCCTGGTCGCCGTCCCGGCGGGCCGCGGCCTGGAGCGCGGCGCCGCCCGAATAGGCCAGCAGGTACCGTTCCCCGTCGATCGTCGCCACTGCCAGCGGCATCCCGGCCCCCTGCGCCAGCAGGTCGTGCACGGGGCCGCGTACCCGCAGGTACACGTGCCCCTGCAGCAGCTGGCGGGCCACGTTCAGCAGCTGGGCGGGCGATGCCTGCGGCGGAAGCTCGGCGAGCGCATCGCGCAGCAGCACGTTGTCGGCCAGCCCCGGAACCGCGTCGGCGTCGGTGGGGTCGGGCGCTCCGGATGCTGGGACGCTGGCCATCGCCTCAGCCTACGCGGCGGGTCCGCCCGCGTCACAACCGCGTGATCGGCGCGATCTTCACCAGCAGCTTCTTCATCCCGGACGCGTCGAACCGGACGTGCGCCACCCGTTTGGCGCCCTCGCCGGTGATCGCCTCGACCCGTCCCTCGCCGAAGTCGTCGTGCCGGATCCGGTCCCCGGCCGCCAGCACCAGGTCGCCGTTGTCCCGCAGCGTCGCCGGCACCCGGTTGGGGAAGCGGTCCATCGCGGTCGCCAGCGGCGTCAGCGGCGGGAGGTCCCGTCCGGCGCCGCGGGCGGGCCGCGCGTTGACCGCGCGCGAGCGGGTGCCGCCGCGGGAGTTCACGTCGCCCGGCGCCTGGCGCCAGTCGATCAGGTCGGCGGGGATCTCCTGCAGGAACCGGCTGGGAAGCGCCGCCGCGACCTCTCCGAACTGCGCCCGGGTCATCGCCAGCGACAGGTACAGCCGGCGCCGCGCACGGGTCACCCCGACGTAGAACAGCCGGCGCTCCTCCGCGGGGCCGCCGGGCTCTCCCGCCGAGATCCGGTGCGGGATGAGATCCTCCTCCACACCGGTGATGAACACCGCCTCGTATTCGAGTCCTTTCGCGGTGTGCAGCGTCATGAGGGAGACGGTGCCGGCCTCGTCATCGATCTGGTCGGCGTCGGAGACCAGCGCCACCTCGGTGAGGAAGTCGACGACCGTGCCGTCGGGGTTCGCGCGCCCGAACTCCCGCGCGACGCTGACCAGCTCGTCCAGGTTCTCCAGTCTCGCCTCGTCCTGCGCGTCCCGGCTGGACCGGAGCGCCTGACGGTATCCGCTGCGCTCCAGCAGCAGGTCCAGGCCCTCGGCGACCGCGCCGGGCCGCGGCGGCTCGCCGTCCGCCGGGAGCATCAGCGCCGCCGCGTCGGCGAGCACGGCGTCCAGCTGCGCGATCGCCGCCTGCAGCTTCGGGCCGACCGCGAGGTCGGCCGCGCGCCCCAGCGCATCGCGGAACCGCATCCCGTGCGAGGCCGCGTAACGCGCGATCGCGGTCTCGGTGACCTCGCCGATGCCCCGGCGGGGCCGGTTCAGGATGCGGCGCACCGCCATCTCGTCGGCCGGGTTCGCGACCGCGGTGAGGTAGGCCAGCGCGTCCTTGACCTCCGCGCGCTCGTAGAACCGCGTGCCGCCCATGATCGCGTACGGCACGGCCGAGCGGATGAAGATCTCCTCCAGCGCGCGGGACTGCGCGTTGGTGCGGTAGAACACGGCGATGTCGGAGTACGCCACCCCCGCCCGGTGCAATGCCTCGATCTCGTCGGCGACGAACTGTGCCTCGTCGTGCTGGGAGTACCCCGTGTACCCCACGATGGGCTCCCCCGCGCCGACGTCGGTCCACAGCGATTTCGCCTTACGGTCGAAGTTGTTGCCGATCACCGCGTTGGCCGCCGACAGGATGGTCTGCGTGGACCGGTAGTTCTGCTCCAGCAGCACCACCGCAGCCCCGGGGAAGTCGCGCTCGAACTCCGTGATGTTGCGGATGTCGGCGCCGCGGAACGCGTAGATGGACTGGTCGGAATCCCCCACCACCGTCAGCGCCGCGCCGGGCAGCTCCGGTGCGCGCTCGGGCGGCAGCACCAGCATCCCGTCGGTGGCGAACGGCTCGGCCGCCGGACCCGCCACCGGGCGGGTCAGCTCGCGGATCAGGGCGTACTGCGCGTGGTTGGTGTCCTGGTACTCGTCGACGAAGATGTGCCGGAACCGGCGGCGGTACACGTCGGCCACCTCCGGAAAGGCCCGGAACAGGTGCACGGTCTGCGCGATCAGGTCGTCGAAGTCGAACGCGTTCGCCCGCTGCAGGGCGCGCTGGTAGTCGCCGAAGATCTCCGCGAACATCCGGTCCACGGGGTCGGTGGCCGAGGCCTGCCGCGCGAACCCCTCAGCGTCGGTCAGCTCGTTCTTCAGGCGGGAGATCCGGGCCCCCACTCCCGCCGGAGTCAGTCCCAGCGCGTCGGCCTGGTGCTCCCGGACCAGGCGCTTCAGGAGCGCCCGGGTGTCACCGGAGTCGTAGATGGTGAACGACGAGGTGAACCCGAACGCGGCGGCTTCGCGCCGCAGGATCCGCACGCACGCCGAGTGGAACGTGGAGATCCACATTCCCCGGGCCTCCGGCCCCACCAGCTGCGCCACCCGCTCGCGCATCTCCCCCGCCGCCTTGTTCGTGAAGGTGATGGCCAGCACCTCGCTCGGCCACGCCTCCCGGGTGCGCAGGAGCGACGCGATCCGGTGGGTGAGCACCCGGGTCTTGCCGGACCCCGCACCGGCGACGATCAGCAGCGCCGGTCCGCGGTAGGTGACCGCCTCGCGCTGCTGCCGGTTCAGACCCGTCAGCAGGTCCTGGTCGGGGCGGTCATCCGCCGCGGCGGGAGAGGATGCAGCGGGAGACGTAGCGGCCGGCGGGGCCGTCCCGGAGGCGTCGGACATGTCGCGAGCGATTCTACGGCCCCCTCCGGCTCCGCGGCCGGCGGCTCCGCGGCCGGATGCGTCAGGGCAGCGCCCGGGCCGCATCCCGGATGCCGCGCACCGCTGCGGCGACCCGGTCGGCGGGGTCCGGGTCGGACTGCTCGGTCATCGTGGCCAGCATCCGGTCGTACGCTCCGGTCGCTTCGCCCGCCCGTCGTGCTCGGACCCGTTCCCGGCGCACGTGCCGTGCGAGCACCGCCGCGTCCCGCCGGTCCCCGAGCTCCGAGTGGATGAGGTCCCCCGCCTCCGCGAGCGCCGCGACCTCTGAGGCAGCCAGGCCCGGCACCGCCGCGGCGATCGCCTCGGCGACGTATCGCAGCCGGCGGCCGGCCTTGCGCAGCTCGTGCACGCGGGGCCCGTCGGCGTGCAGCTCCTGCTCGCGGAGCGCGCGGCGCCACGCGCGGCGGACCCGACGCGCCTCGTGCCGGAGGATCTCGGCCAGTGCCGGTGCCGCGGCGGCATCCCCTGTCAGCAGGCCCGGGTCCTCCGCGAGCCGGCGCAGCCGGTCTCGGCGCTGCGCACCCGCGGCCGAGGCCGCGACCGCCACCAGCCGCACCTGACCGAGCGCAGCCGCAGCCCGCGGTGCATCGACCAGGCGCGCCCGCACCCGGTCGTCGGCGCCGTCCACCTGGTCCAGCCGCGCGGCGGCCGCGTCGGCGAGCACCTCCAGATCCCGCACCACGCCGAGCTGCGCGCCCCACCGGCCGTGCTCCACCCGCACGATCCGGCCCCGGGACGGGTCGATCGCGCCCTCGAAGCCCGCCAGCACGCTCCGCAGCCGCCGCACGGCGATGCGGTGCTGGTGCACGCCGTCCGGCTCCGCCGCCAGCGCCGCCCGTTCGGTGCCGGCCACCAGCGTCGCCGCGGCGCGCACGACGGCGAGCGCGGTCTCCGCGAGCGTTCCCGGCAGTGCGTCCACGCCATCAACCTACGGCGCCGCGTGGTCGCGCTGCCGCCGCGGCCGGGTGGGTGCGGAGCGGGGCTCCCCCGGAGGGCGGGGCGCCGGCGCCGTCACCGGAAGGCCGTCACCGGAAGATCGCCGCGCCCAGGTCGGGGTGGTCCATGAACACCCCGTCCAATCCGGTCTCGCGCAGCTCCCGCCACTCGGCGACGTAATCACCCAGGGCGGCGGGATCCTCGCCCCGGCGGAACCGCGGCGCGAGGAAGCGGTTCTCGGGCCGGCAGGTCCACGCATAGACGAGCAGTCCCCGTGCGTGCGCGGTGGCGACCAGGTCGCGCCCGCGCTCCAGCAGCACCGCCTTGTCGACGCTGATGCCGTCCGCCGCCGCAGCCGGCGTCTCCCATCCCGCAGAGAGGTCGGGGCGGGAGGCGGATGGGTCCGCGGCCAGGAGCTGCAGCCGCGGCGCAGCCAGGCCCCGGCTGCGCAGGCGGTCCAGCGCATCCGGCTCGAACGCCTCCACGATCAGCCGATCCGGCCGCTGCCACCATCCGGTCGCGCGCAGCTCCCGCTCCAGCAGGGCGACCGGGTCCCGGCCGATCGCCGCGAAGTAGGCGGCGAGCTTGATCTCCAGCACCATCCGGACCGGGCCGGCGCCGGTGGGCGCGGCGTCCTCGAGCAGCGCGATCAGATCCACCAGCCGCAGCATCCCCTCCTGGCCGTCGCGCGCCGCGCTGGCCGACCGGATCCGCGGCATCCGTTCCCGGCAGCGCAGCCCGGACAGCTCCTCCCACGTGAAGTCCTCCGTGAACCAGCCGGTGACCTCATACCCCGCCCAGCGCTTCGTGGTGCGGCGGTCGGCGAACTCCGGGCGCGCCGACACGTCCGTGGTGGCCGACAACTCGTTCTCGTGCCGGATCACGAGCACGCCGTCGCCGCTGACCACGATGTCGGGTTCGACGGCATCCGCCCCCATCGCCAGCGCCGCGAGGTACCCCGACCGCGTGTGCTCCGGGTAGTGGCCGGGTGCGCCGCGGTGCCCGATGAGGAGGGGACGCATCGCCCGCACGCTACGGCGCGCGGGTGCCGGGCGCGTGCACGGGGAGTGAACGGATGCCGTCGCCGTGCGTACGCGGGGGCGGGGCGCCGCTCCGGGCGCCCTCACAGGATCGCGCCGCCCGCCGCGCAGCGTCCTCCGGTAACCTGGAACGGCAGCACGGTGCTGCCCCGATACCTGGAGTGTGACCCAGCGATGGCTTCGTCCAATCCCGCGTTCAACAACCCGGCGTTCCAGGAACGGAGCGCCGTCCGCAGCTACCAGGGCAGCGGTCGCGCCGCTGGTTCCCCTGCCGCGAACCTGACCACCCCGGCCGCGGCCGAGGCGCAGCTGGAGGGCATGTACGCCGCCCCCGCCGCTAGCGCCGTCGAGACCGGCCGCATGACCGTCGAGGACACGGTCTACAAGACGCTCGGCCTGTTCGCGATCCTGGTGGTCGCCGCTGTCGCCGGCTGGATCTGGACGATGGCTCCGGTCACGGCGGCCAACCCGCAGCCCGGCATCCTGCCCTGGATCATCGGCGCCCTCGGCGGGTTCGTGCTGGCGATGATCGTCACGTTCAGTTCGCGCACGAAGGTCCGTCCGGCACTGATCTTCGGCTACGCCGCGTTCGAGGGCCTGTTCGTCGGCGGGATCTCCGCATACTTCGAGTTCCTGTGGCCCGGCATCGTGGTGCAGGCGACGCTCGCCACCCTCGCCGTGGTGGGGGTCACCCTGGCCCTGTTCGCCAGCGGCAAGGTGCGTGCCTCCAAGCGGGCGACGAAGATCTTCATGATCGCAATGATCGGCTACCTCGTGTTCGGCCTGGTCAACGTCGTGCTGATGCTCGTCGGCGTGCCCATGGCGGGCGGCCCCTTCGGCCTGTACAGCGCGCAGGTCTTCGGCATCCCCCTGGGCCTGATCATCGGCCTGCTCGTGGTGGTGATGGCGGCGTACTCGCTGGTGCTGGACTTCGACTCGATCCAGCAGGGCGTCCGCAACGGCGCCGCCCGCCAGTTCGGCTGGCTCGGCGCCTTCGGCATCATGGTCACCGTCGTCTGGCTCTACGTCGAGATTCTCCGCATCCTCGCCATCCTCCGCGGCAGCGAGTAGCCCGCACCCCGACCTGACCCGCGAACCCACCCCGTTCCGTCCGTCCCACCCCCTGCAGAAGGTGGGCTCGCGAATACGGGGTGGGTTCGCGGGTCAGGTGCGAAGGGCGGCCGCGAGGGCGGCCGCGGTGCGGGCCGGGGAGAACGCGCGGGCGCGGGTCAGGGCCTCGGCCGCCAGGCGGCGCTGCAGCGACTCGTCGCGCAGCAGGGCGACGAGCGCGTCCGCCAGGCCGGCCACATCCCCGTCCGGGACCAGGATGCCGCCGCCGGGTCCGAGGATCTCGGCGGGGCCGTACCGCACGTCGTAGCTGACCACCGGGCACCCGCGGCTGAGCGCCTCCAGCGCCGCCAGCCCCTGTCCCTCGAACGCGGTGGACTGCACCATCGCCGCCGCGCCGTCGAAGACGGCCGGTCCGGCATCCGTGTGGCCGTGGAACACGACGGATGCCGCCACTCCGAGCTCATCCGCCAGCACCTCCAGCTCCCCGCGCAGCGGACCGTCGCCGTAGAGGTCCAGCCGCGCCTGCGGCACCGCCCGCGCCACCCGTGCCCAGGCACGCAGGGTGTGGTCGACCCGCTTGCCCGGCGCCAGCCGCGCCAGGCCCACAACGCGCATCCCGTTGCGCGGCACCGGATGCTGCGGCGGCTCCGGCGCGGGAAGGGGCACCACGGCTGATCCCGGATGCGCACCGAACCGGCGCTCCACGTCGGCCCGCTGGCGCTCGGTCGGCCACAGCACCGCGTCGAACCCGGAGCTGGCGGTCAGCCATCGCTGCCACAGCGGGTTCACCGGCGCGTCGGGCGTGTACGGCGGTTCCAGGTGGATGGTGTGCACGGTGTGGACCAGGCGGACCCCGGGAGGGCGCCACCCCGCGATGAGCTCCCCCAGCTGCCGCGATTCGCAGACCAGCACGATCGGCACCCCCGGACGGTCGGCGCGGATGCCGGCGACCACCCGGTCCAGCCACGCCCGGTACAGCGCGCCGAATCCCGGGATCACCCCGGCGACGGCGCCCATCCTGTCCCGGAGCACCACGGGCGCGGTGCTGACGTGCCAGTCCGGGCCGGGGATGACCGGCAGATCCAGCACGGGCCGGCCCGCGGCATCCGCCACCGTCCGGTACTGCAGGTCCGGGTCCGGCGCCCCGGGGGTTGCAGCGTGCCGGAGCCACGACGCCGCCCCGCCGTCGGGCGCGGCCGCCTCGTCGAACAGGTTCCGCATCCGGTCGGTGCCGGTGATCAGTCCGCGCGCGGCGAACTCCGCGCGATGCTCGGCGTGGTCCCCGGGTGTGCCCGGGTCCACGGTCAGAAGCACCGGACCGCGCCCCTGTTCCACCCCGGATGCCGCCAGCAGCAGCGCCCGCTGCAGCGTGGCCACGGTGTAGCCGCCGTCCACCCCCGGGATCAGCCTGCTGGCGAGGACCAGGTACGCCGCATCCGGGAATCCTTCCGCCACGGGCACCATCCTGCCCCCTCGCGACCGGCGAACCCATGCTCTGCGTCTGAACCCACCGCGTGCACAGGGTGGGGTGGCGGGCACGGGGTGGGTTCGCGGGTCGAGACGGATGCCGCGGGCGTCACTCCCACTCGATCGTGGCGGGGGGTTTGGAGGTGACATCGAGGACGACGCGGTTGACGTCGGGGACCTCGTTGGTGATGCGGGTGGAGATGCGGGCCAGCACGTCGTAGGGCAGGCGGGTCCAGTCCGCGGTCATCGCGTCTTCGCTGGAGACCGGACGCAGCACGATCGGATGCCCGTAACTGCGGCCGTCGCCCTGCACCCCGACCGACCGCACGTCCGCCAGCAGCACGACGGGGCACTGCCAGATCTCCGCGTCCAGCCCGGCCGCGGTCAGCTCGGCCCGGGCGATCGCGTCGGCACGGCGGAGCGTCGCGAGCCGGTCCGCCGTGACCTCCCCGACGATGCGGATGCCGAGCCCGGGCCCTGGGAACGGCTGGCGCTGCACGATCGCCTCGGGCAGCCCCAGCTCCCGCCCGATCTGGCGCACCTCGTCCTTGAACAGCGCCCGCAACGGCTCCACCAGCTCGAACTGCAGATCCTCCGGCAGGCCGCCGACGTTGTGATGACTCTTGATGGTGGCCGCGCCCGCGCCGCCCCCGGACTCGACCACGTCCGGGTACAGCGTCCCCTGCACCAGGAACCGGATCGGCTCGCCGGTCGCCTCGGCCTCCGCGGCGAGCTCGGATGCCGCCCCCTCGAAGGCGCGGATGAACTCCCGCCCGATGATCTTGCGCTTGGACTCCGGATCGGTCACCCCCGCCAGCGCCGCGAGGAACCGTTCGGAGGCGTCCACGGTCACCAGTCGGATGCCGGTGGCGGCGACATAGTCCTGCTCGACCTGTTCGCGCTCACCCTGGCGGAGCAGCCCGTGGTCCACGAACACGCACACCAGCTGGTCCCCCACCGCACGGTGGACCAGGGCTGCCGCGACGGCGGAGTCGACCCCGCCGCTGAGGCCGCAGATGACCCGGGCGGCCCCGACCTGCGCGCGGATGCGCTCCACCTGGTCGGCGATGACGTTCTCGCTGGTCCAGTCCGCCGGCAGCCCCGCGGCGCGGTGCAGGAAGGACTCCAGGATGCGCTGCCCGTACGGGGAGTGCCGGACCTCGGGATGCCACTGCACCCCGTAGAGACGCCGCGCGTCGTCGGCGAACGCGGCCACCGGGGTCGCGCCGGTGCGGGCCAGCACCTCGAAGCCGGCCGGCGCCCGGGAGACCTGGTCGCCGTGGCTCATCCACACGGTCTGCTCCGCGGGCTGGTCCGCCAGGAGCGTTCCCCCGCTCACGACGGTCGCGGCGGTGGCGCCGTACTCGCGCAGGCCGGTGTTGGCCACCTCGCCTCCGAGCGCGGTCGCCATCAGCTGGAACCCGTAGCAGATGCCGAGCGTGGGCACCCCGAGCTCGAACACGCCCTCGTCCAGTCCCGGAGCCCCCGGCTCGTACACCGAGGACGGGCCACCGGACAGGATGATGGCGGCGGGGTTGCGGGCGGCGAGATCCGCGGCGGTGGCGGTGTGCGGCACGATCTCGCTGTAGACGCCCGCCTCCCGCACCCGGCGGGCGATCAGCTGCGCGTACTGCGCCCCGAAGTCGACCACGAGCACGGGGGACGCCTGCCGGGATGCCGCGAGCGCCGCGGCGCTCCCTCCCGCGGCCGGCGGGGGCGCGGCCGGACCGCTCACCGCGCCTGCGGCACGGGCTGGGCGGGCTCGGCGGCTTCCGCTGCCTCCCGGCCGGACAGGTAGCGCTTCACGTCGCGGGCGACCACGGTCTCCATGATGAACGACAGGAACGGCACGACGCCGCCGGCGGCCAGCAGCAGGAACCGCCAGAACGGCCACCGCATCAGGCTCCACACCCGGAAGCATGCGAACAGGTACAGCACGTAGAACCAGCCGTGCGCGATCAGGATCCCCAGCGACAGGTTCATCCCGTCGCCGGTGGATTCGCCCAGCTCCGTCACCGGCGCGAACCACAGCGCGCCGCCGGACCCGCCCGCGAACAGCTCGTAGCCGAAGCCGTACTTGACCACCATCTCGGCCACCAGCAGCAGCAGCATCGTGCCGGTGATGACCGAGGCCACCTGATAGAAGCGCAGCGCGCCGCGGATGGCGGGAAAGGAGGCGAGCTTCGGGGCGGCCATGGCCACTATCCTACCCGGCGGGTTCCGGGCCCGCCCCCGGCGGCGGCCTCCTCCAGGTCCTCGAGCTCCTTCTCCCACGCGTCCCGCGCCAGCCGGTACCAGAGGTAGAAGGAGAACCCGGCGAAGACCACCCACTCGGCCGCGTAGAACAGGTTCAGCCAGTTCACCGGCGACCCGGTGGTCGGCGCGGGCGAGACGATGTCGACCAGGCCCCCCAGCGGCTCGTCCGCCGTCAGGTAGGGCCGATACACCTCCAGGCCCTCGATGTCGTGCCATCGGGACAGCAGCGCTGCCGGCGACATCCGGGTCAGCTCCCAGGGGTCCTCCGGCGGGGGAGGCACCGGACCCTCGTCGGAGATGACCCGCCCGGTGAGCGTGACCTGGCGCTCGGGGTCGGCGGCCCACTGGTCCGACAGCGCGGTCGCCGCGTCGTCGGCGGCTTCCCGGCTCGCCGCCCAGCCGACCGCGACCGCCAGCGACACCGGCGTGGCCCCGTCGAGCCGGAACTGGCCGCTCACCCAGTAGCCCTCCACGCCGTCGTTGTAACGGGATGAGATCACCACGAAATCGCCGGGCACGAACGAGCCCGTCACGCTCACCACCTGCCCGACCAGCGGCTCGGGCAGGTACGCACCGGGGCGCACCACATCCGCGATCGGCATCACCTGCTCGGTGGCGCCCTCCTCGCGCGGCGCGGTGTCGATGGCGCGCGCCAGCTGCCACTGCCCCAGCCACGCGAACACCCCCGCCACCGCCAGGCACAGCAGCAGCACCGCGATCCAGCGCGGCCGCAGCATCACCTCCCGGAGCGTCGGGGGGTAGACCTCCGCGATCGGATCGGCCGGGTCCGGCCCGGCCGCGGACGGGTTCGCCGGGGTCATGGGACGGTCACCGCGCGTAGGGTGCGACCACGACCTCGACCCGCTGGAACTCCTTCAGGTCGGAGTACCCGGTGGTGGCCATCGACTTGCGCAGCGCCCCGATGAGGTTCGCCGTGCCGTCGGCGACCGGGGCGGGCCCGAACAGGATCTCCGGCAACGGTGCGACCGGCGTCACCGGCACCCGCCGACCCCGCGGCAGCTGCGGGTGGTGCGCCTCCGGACCCCAGTGGAACCCGCGCCCGGGCGCGTCGGTCGCGCGGGCCAGCGCCACCCCGAGCATCACCGCGTCCGCGCCCATCGCGAGCGCCTTCACGATGTCGCCCGAGGTGCCCACGCCCCCGTCCGCGATGACGTGGACGTAGCGCCCGCCGGATTCGTCCAGATAGTCGCGGCGCGCCCCGGCGACGTCCGCGACCGCCGTCGCCATCGGAGCGTGGATGCCGAGGGTGGCCCGTGTGGTGGATGCGGCGCCGCCGCCGAAGCCGACCAGCACTCCGGCGGCACCGGTGCGCATCAGGTGCAGGGCTGCGGTGTAGGTGGCGGCGCCCCCCACCACCACCGGGACGTCCAGGTCGTAGATGAACTTCTTCAGGTTCAGCGGCTCCGCCGCCGACGAGACGTGCTCCGCCGAGACGGTGGTGCCGCGGATCACGAACAGGTCGACGCCCGCCGAGACCACGGTCTCGTAGAGCTCCTGCGTGCGCTGCGGGGTGAGCGAGCCGGCCACCGTGACGCCGCCGGCGCGCATCTGCGCGATCCGGTCGCGCACGAGCTCAGGGCGGATCGGCGCGGCGTAGATCTGCTGCATCCGGCGCGTGGCCCGGTCATCGGGGAGGGTCGCGATCTCGGCCAGCAGCGGCTCCGGGTCGTCGTACCGGGTCCACAGCCCCTCCAGGTCCAGCACTCCGAGCCCGCCCAGCCGACCCAGGGCGATGGCGGTGTCGGGGCTGACGACGGAGTCCATGGGCGCGGCCAGCACGGGGATGTCGAAATGGAACGCGTCGATCGACCAGGCGGTGGAGACGTCCTCAGGGTTGCGGGTGCGCCGGGAGGGGACCACCGCGATGTCGTCGAAGGTGTACGCGCGGCGGGCGGACTTCGCGCGCCCGACCTCCATCTCCTGCGTCACCGCTTCAGACTACCCGCCGGCCGGGACGCGGCCCGCGCCGCCGTCCTCCGCGCCGCCGTCCTGCCCGCCGCGCTGGATCATGCCGCCAGGGTAGCCAGGCGCGGCGTCAGCGCGTGTAGTTGGGGGCCTCCACCACGATCTGCACGTCGTGCGGGTGGGATTCCTTCAGACCAGCCGGGGTGATCCGCACGAACCGGCCGCGCTCCTTGAGCTCGTCCACCGTGCGCGCCCCGACGTAGAACATGGACTGGCGCAGTCCCCCCACCAGCTGGTAGGCGACCGCGGCCAGCGGGCCCCGGTAGGCGACCTGGCCCTCGATCCCCTCGGGAATCAGCTTGTCGTCGGTGGGGACGTCGGCCTGGAAGTAGCGGTCCTTGGAGTACGACGTGCGCGTGCCGCGGGTCTGGAGCGCACCCAGCGAGCCCATGCCCCGGTACTGCTTGAACTGCTTGCCGCCCTGGAAGACCACCTCGCCGGGAGCCTCGTCGGTGCCGGCGAACAGCGACCCGATCATCACGGTGTCCGCCCCGGCGACCAGCGCCTTGGCGATGTCGCCGGAGTACTGCAGGCCCCCGTCGGCGATGACCGGCACTCCCGCCTCCCGCGCCGCCAGCGACGCCTCGTACACCGCGGTCACCTGCGGCACGCCCACCCCCGCCACCACGCGGGTGGTGCAGATCGATCCGGGTCCGACGCCCACCTTCACCGCATCCACGCCGGCGTCGATGAGCGCCTGCGCGCCCTCCCGGGTCGCGACGTTGCCGCCGACGACGTCCACGTGCGCGAACGACGGGTCGGCCTTCAGGCGCCGGACGATGTCGATCACGCCGGCGGACTGGCCGTTCGCCGTGTCCACCACCAGCACGTCCACCCCGGCGTCGCGCAGCGCCTCGGCGCGCTCCCACGCGTCGCCGAAGAAGCCGACAGCCGCGCCCACGCGGAGCCTGCCATGCTCGTCCTTGGTCGCCAGCGGGTACTTCTCGCTCTTGTCGAAGTCCTTGATCGTGATCAGGCCCGCCAGCCGCCCGTCCGGCCCGATCAGCGGGAGCTTCTCCACGCGATGCCGCGCGAACGTGGCGATCACCTCGCCGGCGCTGACGCCGACCGGGGCGGTGATGAGGTTCTCGCTGGTCATCACGTCCCGCACCAGCGTGGTCTGCCGCTCGAATCCCGACACGAACCGGATGTCGCGGTTGGTCACGATGCCGACCAGGCGGCGGTCCTGGTCCACCACCGGCAGTCCGGAGATGCGGTAGGCGGCGCACAGCCGGTCGACCTCCGCGACGGTGGCGTCGGGGGTGGTAGTGACCGGATCGGAGATCATCCCGGACTCGCTGCGCTTGACCCGGTCGACCATCGCGGCCTGGTCGGCGATCGACAGGTTGCGGTGGAGGATGCCGAGCCCGCCCTCGCGGGCGATGGCGATCGCCATCCGCGTCTCGGTGACGGTGTCCATCGCGGAAGACACCAGCGGCACCGCCACGGTGATCCGACGGGTGACGCGGCTGGAGGTGTCGGCGTCGCTGGGGATCACGTCCGTGTGCTGCGGCAGCAGCAGCACGTCGTCGTAGGTCAGGCCGACCGGGCCGAACGGGTCGGGGTGATCCATGATGCTCCTCTCCCGCCGTGGCAGCGCCGGGCGGGGACGACGTCGACCGGGGCGGCGGGAGGAATCCCGTCCTACCGATTCTAGGACGCCGGGCCGGGACGCGGATGCCGGATCGGCGCCGGGCGGCGTGTAGTCTTGCCCACTTGCGGCCGGGTTCCGTCATGACCGTCGAAACATGGCCGTCACACTACGCTCGTAGCGTCGTTCATCACCGCCGATGCGACCCGCGCCTCGGCGTGACCCACCCGGACGGGAGACTCGTGGGCACCACCACCGCGACCGCACGACGGTCGGTGCTGGCGACGCTGCTGCTGGTCGCCGGGCTGGTAGCGGCGATCCTCGCCCTGACGGCCGCGCCGGCCCGCGCCGAGACCCCCGCGCCGGCCGCCGCATCCGAGCCGTGCGTGGCCGCCGCCGACGTCGGATGCCTCACGGGGACGCTGCGGGACGTCGGCGACGGAGTGGTGGTGACGGCGGACGGTCCCGGAGGATCCTTCCGCACCGAGACCGACGCCGACGGCCGCTGGACGATCGCGATCTCCCAGCCCGGCGACTACAGCGTCCAGGTCGACCCGGACACCCTGCCCGAGGGCGTGACCCTGACCGGGACGGACCCGCAGGTGCGCACCGTCGCCCTCGGCGCCAACACCGCCGTGCTGTTCTCGGTGCAGGGCGCCGCGCAGGAGGGCGCGGGCGCCACGGAGGGGGCATCCGCATCCGGCTTCAACTGGGACCGGCTCGCGCAGCAGGCGGCGTCGGGGCTGCGGCTGGGACTGCTCCTGGCGCTGGCCGCGGTGGGGCTGTCGCTGATCTACGGCACCACCGGCATCTCGAACTTCGCCCACGGCGAGCTGGTCACCCTCGGTGGGCTGCTGGCGTTCGTGTTCGCCAACCTGATGGGTCTGAACATCTGGCTCGCCGGGCTGGTGGTGGTGGCGCTGACGGCGCTGTTCGGGTTCGCGCAGGACGTGGTGATCTGGCGACCGCTGCGCCGTCGCGGGCTGAGCCTGACGCAGCTGATGATCGTCACCATCGGGATGTCGCTGGCGCTGCAGTACACCTTCCAGTTCTTCATCGGCGCATCCACGGTTCGGATCATCACCGCGAACCCGCGCCCGGTGCAGTTCGGACCGATCTCGCTCAGCCAGGACTCGCTCATCGCCATGGGCATCGCGGTGGTGGTGCTGGTGGCGGTCGGGGTGGTCCTGCTGCGCACCCGGATCGGGCGGGCCACCCGGGCGGTCAGCGACAACCCGGCGCTGGCCGCGGCATCCGGGATCAACGTGGACCTGGTGATCCGGCTGACGTGGATCGCCGCGACCGCGCTGGCGGGGCTCGCCGGCATCCTGCTGGGTCTGGTGCTCAACGGCATCAACTGGATGACCGGGATGCAGCTGCTGCTGCTGCTGTTCTCCGCGGTCACCCTGGGGGGCCTGGGCACGGCATTCGGCGCGCTGTTCGGTGCGCTGATCATCGGGATGACGGTGGAGCTGACCAACATCTGGCTCCCGGGCGATTTCAAGTACGCCACCGCGCTGCTGCTGCTGATCGTGCTGCTGCTGGTGCGGCCGCAAGGCCTGTTCGGGCGCAAGGAGCGGGTGGGCTGACGTGGGCATCCTCGACCTGCTCTACCAGATGTCGGCCGTGGCGATCAGCCCGGCCACCGCCGCGTTCGCGATCGCGGCGATCGGGCTGAACATCCACTTCGGCTACACCGGACTGCTGAACATGGGCCAGGCCGGCTTCATGCTGCTCGGCGCCTACGGCTTCGCCGTGTCGGCCACGGCGGGCCTGGGCTTCTGGCCGTCCCTGCTGATCGCGCTGGCGGCGGTGATCGGCTTCAGCCTGCTCCTGGGCGTCCCGACGCTGCAGCTGCGGGGCGACTATCTGGCGATCGTGACCATCTCCGCGGCGGAGATCGTCCGGATGGTGGGCCGGTCCTCCATCCTGGGCCCGATCACCGGCGGCTCGAACGGCCTGCCCGGGGCCGGCTACCGCGACGCGTTCAACGACCTGTCGTTCCTGCCCGAGGGCAGCACCACCATCCTGTGGTTCACGTACGAGAACAACGGGGTCAGTGGCTGGTGGGTCCGGCTGGTCGGGTGGGCGCTGGTGGCGCTGCTGTGCCTGCTGGTGTGGATGCTGATCCGCAGCCCCTGGGGCCGGGTGCTCAAGGGCATCCGCGAGGATGAGGATGCGGTGCGGAGCCTGGGCAAGAGCGCGTACTCGTACAAGATGCAGTCGCTCGTGCTCGGCGGGGTGATCGGCGGGATCGCGGGCATCGTGTACGTGATCCCCGCGTCCGTGCAGCCGGACGCGCTGGGACGCTCGACCACGTTCTTCATCTGGACGGCGCTGCTGCTGGGCGGGGCCGCCACGATCTTCGGACCGGTGCTCGGCGCCATCCTGTTCTTCGCGGTGCGGATCCTGATCCAGGGGGTGACCGACATGGTGGTCCCCGACGCGGTGATGTCCTCGCAGCAGACCGAGCAGTTCTCCTGGATCATGATCGGGATCGCGCTGATGCTGCTCGTGATCTTCCGGCCGCAGGGGATCCTCGGCAACAAGAAGGAGTTGAACTTCAATGTCTGAGGTCGCCTCTGCCGCCGCGCGGGCCGCGCTCGCCGAGGTGCCGCACGTGCCCGGGGCGGCCAAGCCCGACCCGATCCTGGTGGTGGACCACATCATCCGCCGGTTCGGCGGAATGACCGCCGTGGACGTGGAGCACCTCGAGGTGCAGCGCGGCGTGATCACCGCGCTGATCGGACCGAACGGCGCGGGCAAGACCACCTTCTTCAACATCATCACCGGGTTCGACAAGCCCACCAGCGCGAAGCGGCTGATCGGGGGCCCGGCACCCGAGGACGCGGCCCGCTGGTCGTTCGACGGGCGCACCCTCGGCAACACCGCCGCCTCGAAGGTGGCGCGCCAAGGCATGGTGCGCACGTTCCAGCTGACCAAGGCGCTGTCGCGGATGACGGTGCTCGACAACATGCTGCTGGGGGCCCGCGACCAGGCCGGGGAGAACATGGCGGTCGCGCTGATCCCCCCGCTGTGGCGGCGCCGCGAGCGGGAGATCACCGCGAAGGCGCACGAGCTGCTGGCGCGGTTCACGCTGTACGACAAGCGCGATGACCTCGCCGGGTCGCTCTCGGGCGGCCAGAAGAAGCTGCTGGAGATGGCCCGGGCGCTGATGAGCGATCCGACCATGATCATGCTGGACGAGCCGATGGCGGGCGTGAATCCGGCGCTGACCCAGTCGCTCCTCGGCCACATCCAGGCGCTGCGGGACGAGGGCATGACGGTGCTGTTCGTCGAGCACGACATGCACATGGTGCGCCACATCTCGGACTGGGTGGTGGTGATGGCCCAGGGCGCGATCGTCGCGGAGGGGCCGGCGGCGGACGTCATGAGTCAGCAGGCGGTGATCGACGCGTACCTCGGGGCGCATCACGACACCGACCTCGGAGACGACGCGCTGCTGGATACCGGCGTCATCGCGGAGCTGGAGGCGGAGGCGGAGGCTGCCGACGCCGCCGATGAGGCCACGGTGGACCGCGCTCTCGGGAAGGAGACAGCGCCCATGACCGAGCCGGTGCTGGAGGCGACGGATCTGCACGCCGGATACCTGCCCGGCGTGAACATCCTGGGCGGCGTCAACATCGTCGCCCACCCCGGCGAGCTGATCGGGATCATCGGGCCCAACGGGGCCGGGAAGTCCACCTTCCTCAAGGCGGTGTTCGGGCTGGTGGCGGTGCGGCAAGGGCACGGTGCGCCTGAAGGGCGAGGACATCACCGGATGGAAGCCGAACCGGCTGGTGGCCGCGGGCGTCGGGTACGTGCCGCAGACCAACAACGTGTTCCCGTCGCTGACGATCGCCGAGAACCTGCAGATGGGCATCTACCAGAAGCCCCGGCTGTTCGCCGCGCAGATGGAGAAGATCTTCGACATCTTCCCCATGCTCGCCGAGCGCCGCGATCAGCGCGCCGGCTCCCTGTCCGGCGGCGAACGGCAGTCGGTGGCGATGGCGCGCGCCCTCATGATGGACCCGTCCGTGCTGCTGCTGGACGAGCCGTCGGCGGGCCTGTCGCCGGTGCGCCAGGACGAGACGTTCCTGCGGACCCGGCGGATCAACAAGGCCGGGGTCAGCGTCATCATGGTGGAGCAGAACGCGCGCCGGTGCCTGCAGATCTGCGACCGGGCGTACGTCCTCGACCAGGGCCGCGACGCCTACACCGGCACGGGCCGGGAGCTGGCGGAGGACCCGAAGGTGATCGAGCTGTACCTGGGCACGCTCGCCACCGACACCGCATCCTGAATACGACGGGGCCCCCGGAGCGGTCGCTCCGGGGGCCCCGTCGTATCGGTTCAGCGGATCAGGACTGACCCTCCACCGCGCTCTGCCAGACCGGAGCGTTGTCGGCGTCGAACTGGTAGATGCCGATGAAGGCGCTGGACGGGTCGTTCATGTCGTTGAACGGCCCGATGCCCGACGCTCCCGCGTAGCGGATGTCGGAGCCTTCCTCGAGCAGCGCCTTGCAGTCGGCGTAGGTGGAGCACTCCTCGCCGCCGTTCGCACCCGAGACCGCCGGGAGGTTGGCCTGGATGGTTGCCGGGTCGGTCGCGCCGCCCTTGATCGCGGCCAGCGCGGCCAGGATCACCGCGTCGTACGACTCCGCCGAGTAGGAGAAGTCGTCCAGGGCCGAGCCCTCCACGGCCTCGTGCCACGCGGACGCGCGCTGCTTGAACTCGTCGGCGGCGTTCGCGCCGGGGATGGTCCCCTTCGCGCCCTCCAACGTCCCCGCCTCGAAGTCGGCGGAGTAGTCGGAGGTGTTGCCGTCCGTGTAGTACGTGCGGGACATGTCCCAGCCCTGCGCGACCAGCTCGGGGATGATGGCCTTCGTCTCGTCGAACGCGATGATCACGATCGCGTCCGGGTTGGTCGCGATCGCCGCGGTCACCTCGGACGAGAACGTGGTCTGACCGGGGGGGAACTCCTGGCCTGCGCCGGTGGCGCCGTAGGTCACCGAGCCGCCGGCATCCTCCACCGTCGACTGCACCACGTCGCGCAGGCCGGTGCCGTACGCGTCGTTGAACACGAGGAACGCGATGTTGGCGTTGCCGTCGCTGGTGATCAGCTGGCCGAGAGCCGAGCCCTGCACCGTGTCGGGCGGGGCGGTGCGGAAGTAGAAGTCCGAGTACCCGGACAGGGTCGCCGCCGTGTTCGCCGGCGAGATCTGCACGATCGGGCTCGGGCCGGTGGTGATCTTGTCGATCACGTTCAGGGTCACCGACGAGGACGCCGCACCGATCACGACCGACACGTCGGCGTTGATCAGGTCGTCCGCGGATGCGGACGAGACCGTCATGTCGTTGCTGTCGCCGGAGTCGGTCCAGAACGTGCAGGCGCTGTCGCCGGCGGCGACGATGTCGTCGACCGCCAGGCCCACGCCCGCGATCTCGGGCGGGCCGAGGAACGCGAGCGTTCCGGTGACGGGAAGCAGGGTGCCGACCTTGAGGGTGTCGGCGCTGGTGGTGTCTGCGGCGCAGTCCTGCGCCACGTAGTCGCCGGCCGCGGTGGTGGCCGGGGCGGCGCCGCCGCCGGCGCAGCCGGCCAGCGCGAGCGCCGAGACGCCTGTGAGGGCGACCGCGGCGAACCACGCCTTCTGGGAACGAACCATCGGGTTCCGTCCTTTCACTCGGGAATGCGCGGCCGCCAGGGCCACGCGTATGCGCAGCAAAGTATCGGCGCAATGTTACGAGTGTGTTGTCGGACGCGGGCGAGAACGGCGCGCGGCGCGATTCGCGATGAAATCGTTATCGAACCGGCGCTCAGGTGAGCTCGGCAACATCCGAGACCCCGTCCGAGCGCCCGCGGCGCTGGCGCCGGGCCGCGGCGAACGAGTCGACGGTGAGCACCGCGAGGGCGGCCCACACCAGCGCGAAGCCCGCCCACCGGCCGGGGGTCATCTCCTCGCCCAGGATCCATGCCCCGATCACGAACTGCATCACAGGAGCCACGAACTGCAGGATGCCGATCAGCGTCAGGGGCGCCCGGCGCGCGCCGGCGGCGAACAGGAGCAGCGGGGTGGCGGTGACCACTCCGGCCAGCGACAGCAGCACGGCGTGCCACGGACCGGCCGCGCCGAACGTGATCCCGGTCGTCGCCGCCACCGCGATCAGCTGGCCGATGGCGACGGGCGTCAGCCACAGCGACTCGAGCGTCAGCCCGCTGATGGCGTCCACCGGGCCGCCGATCTGCTTCTTGACCAGGCCGTACAGCCCGAACGAGAACGCCAGCGACAGAGCGATCCACGGGAACGCGCCGTATCCCACCACGATCACGACCACCGCCGCCGCCGCGATCGCCAACGCGATCCACTGCGCCGGTCGCAGCCGCTCCCGGAGCACCAGCACCCCCAGCAGCACGGTCACGATCGGGTTGATGAAGTATCCCAGGCTGGACTCGATCACGTGGCCCGTGAGGGTGGCGATCAGGAACACCTGCCAGTTGATGTAGATCAGGGCACCGGCCAGGGCCGTCCAGGCCAGCAGCCGGCGCTGGCGCATGATCGCAGCGAGCCGGCCCCACGAGCGGGTGACGGCCAGCAGGATGGCGCAGAACGCGAGCGAGAAGAGGATCCGCCAGGCCACCACCTCCCACGGCCCCGCCGGGGCCAGCAGCACGAAGTACAGCGGCAGGAAGCCCCAGAGGAAGTACGCGCCGAAGGCGTACAGTCCGCCCGCGGTGGTCTGATCGATCGGACCACGGACGCGCACCGGACCACTCTAGAACCGCACGCGGGCGGCACCGCACGCTGGGCCGGCCGGCGGGCCGGGCGGTGGGCCGGGGGCCGGACCGCGCGGCGGGCCGGGTGGCGGGCCGGGCGGCCGGACATGACGAAGGACCCGGACGTGTCGGCATCCGGGTCCTTCGTCGGCGGGTCAGCGGACGACGACCGCCAGCACGTCGCGGGCGGACAGCACCAGGTACTCGTCGTTGCCGACCTTCACCTCGGTGCCGCCGTACTTGCTGTAGAGCACGCGGTCGCCGACGGCCACGTCCATCGGCACGCGGTTGCCGTTGTCGTCGATGCGACCCGGGCCGACGGCCACGACCTCGCCCTCCTGCGGCTTCTCCTTGGCGGTGTCGGGGATGACCAGGCCACTCGCGGTGGTCTGCTCAGCCTCGACCTGCTGGATGACGATGCGGTCCTCGAGCGGCTTGATGGAAACCGACACGGTGTACCTCTTCTTTCTCGCTTCGTGACAACGAAAGACTGATTAGCACCCGCCCTCGGAGAGTGCTAACGCCAGTCTAGGGTGCTCCTGGCACTCATGCAACGCGAGTGCCAGCCGGATGCCCGGCGCCTGGCCTGGGACCGACGCCTAGCCTGGGACCGACGCCTGGCCCCGGACCGACACCTGGCCTGGGACCGACGCCTAGCCTGGGACCGTGGACGAGTCCGGGCTGCTCACCCTGCTCACCCCGCAGGCGCTGCGCCTGCTGGATGAGATCGGCGAGGTCCCGTCCACGGATGCCGCGGCGGCGGCGGTCGCCCGGCTGCGGCGCGAGGGGCACGCACCGGATCTGGTCGCCGCGGTCGTCTCCCAGGCGCGGCTGCGGACCCGGGCGGAAGCGAAGTTCGGATCCTGGGCGCAGCGGATGCTGTTCACGCCCGCGGGCCTGGAGCAGGCCACCCGCCTGGAGGTGGCGGCGCTGCACGCCGCGCGTTTCCGGGATGCGGGGATGACGCGGGTGGCCGACCTCGGGTGCGGGCTGGGCGGCGACAGCCTGGCGCTGGCGGGACTGGGGATCGCGGTGCGCGCGGTGGACGCGGACGCGGTCACCGCGGTGCTGGCCGCGTACAACCTCGCGCCGTACGACGCGACCGTGCGACACGGGCGGGCCGAGGACGAGCCGCTCGAGGACATCGACGCGGTGTGGTTGGATCCGGCGCGACGGGCCGCCGGGCATGACGCGACCCGCCGGGTGGGCCCGGACGGGTACGCACCCACCCTGGAGTGGACCCTCGCGACCGCCGCGCGGATCCCCGCCGGCGTGAAGCTGTCCCCCGCCCTGGACCGCAGCCTCATCCCCGCCGACGCCGAGGCGCAGTGGACCTCGGTGAACGGGACGCTGGTGGAACTGGTGATCTGGACCGGGATGCTCGCCCGGCCGGGCGTGCGCCGGGCGGCGCGGGTGATCCGCGGCGGAGTCGCGCACGAGCTGACGGCGGAGGCGGATGCCCCGGACGCCGGGGTGCGGGACCTGGGCGCCTACCTGCACGAACCGGACAGAGCGGTGATCCGGGCGCGTCAGGTGGGCGAGGTCGCGCGGATGCTGGATGCCGGGATGCTGGATCCGGCGATCGCGTACCTGACCGGCGACACCCCGGCGACCAGCCCGTTCGTGCAGACGTTCCGGGTGCGGGAGGAGCTGCCGTTCGAGACCCGGCGCCTGGCGGCGGCGCTGCGCGCGCGGGGCATCGGGACGCTGGAGATCAAGAAGCGTGGCGTGGATGTGGACCCTGCCCGGCTGCGCGAGCGTCTGAAGCTGCGCGGCGACGAGGACGCCACCCTCATCCTGACCCGCACCGCAGCCGGCCGCCACGCGATCCTCGCCGACCGGGTGGTGCCGGGCCGGACCCAACCCGCCGAGTGAGCATCCGATCGGGTGCTCGCTCGGCGGGTCAGGTGAACCAGCCGGCCTGGGCGGCCGCGTACCCGAGCCACCCGGCGCTGTAGAGGAGGGATGCCCCGGACAGGCCGATCGCCCACGCCCCGGCGGTCCGCTGCTGCGGCATCCGCACCGCGGCGATGCCGTACCCGAGGGCGACCGCCCCCAGCGGCAGCATCCAGCCCACCAGCAGGGATGCCGCCAGCGCCGGGATCGCCAGTGCCAGCGCGATCGTCCCGTACCGCCGGGGCACCGGGGCGGGCGCCGGGGCGGGTGCGGCATCCGGTGCGGGCTCGGTCACCGGCGCGCTCCCGCGGCCGCGGCCACCTGGATCTCGGTCACCGGCAGGGTGGAGTCCGCTCCGAAGCCCAGGGTCGAGGGCGGGCGGCCCTGCGCGATCAGCTCGGCGGCCAGCACCGCGATCATCGCGCCGTTGTCGGTGCACAGCGACAGCGGCGGGATGCGCACCGTCACTCCGGCGGCGGCCGCCCGTTCCTCGGCCACCTCCCGCAGGCGCCGGTTGGCGACCACCCCGCCCCCGAGGAGGAGCCGCGGCACGCCGAGGCGGGCGCAGGCGTCCAGCGCCTTGGTGACCAGCACGTCCACCACCGCCTCGCGGAAGGATGCTGCGACATCCGCGACGGGCGTGGCGGGGCTCAGTTCGCGGTGGCGGGCCACCGCGGTCTTCAGTCCCGAGAACGAGAAGTCGTACCGGTGCTCGGCCAGGTCGGACGCCCGGGAGAGCCCGCGCGGGAACCGGATCGCCGCGGCATCCCCCGCCGCCGCGGCCCGGTCGATCTCGGGTCCGCCGGGGTAGGGCAGACCGAGCAGCCGCGCGACCTTGTCGAAGGCCTCCCCGGCAGCGTCGTCGAGCGTCTCCCCCAGCAGTTCCACGTCGCCGGTGAGGTCGCGCACCAGCAGCAGCGAGGTGTGGCCGCCGCTGACCAGCAGAGCGACCGTGGGCGCCTCCAGCGGAGGGGCGGCCGGATCGAGCAGGTCGGCGGCGATGTGCCCGACCAGGTGGTTCACCGCGTACAGGGGACGGTCCAGGCCGATCGCGAGAGCCTTGGCCGCGCCGACGCCGACCATGAGAGCGCCCGCGAGCCCCGGACCGCTGGTGACCGCCACCGCATCCAGGTCCCCGAGCTGCACCCCGGCCTCCGCCAGCGCGGTCCGGATCGCCGGCTGCAGCGCCTCCAGGTGCGCGCGGGCGGCGACCTCGGGCACCACGCCGCCGTACCGCGCGTGCTCGGCCATGGAGCTGGCGATCGTGTTGCTCAGCAGCTCCCGGCCGCGAACGATGCCGACCCCGGTCTCGTCGCAGCTGGTCTCGATGCCCAGCACCAGCGGACCGCTCATCCGCGCCACCCCGCCAGGTCCAGTCGCATCACGATCGCGTCCACGTCATCGGGCTGGTAGTAGCGGGGACGCCGGCCGACGGGCGCGAATCCCTCGCCCCGGTACAGCGACTGGGCCACCGGGTTGTCGGCGCGCACCTCCAGGAACACCTCGGCGGCGCCACGGTCCGCCGCTTCGCGCAGCAGCGTGCGCAGCAGCATCCGCCCGTGTCCGCGCCCGCGCACGCCGGGGGCGACGGCCAGGGTTTGCACGTCGGCGTCGGGGGCGCCCGGGATGCTGCGCAGGCCCGCGTATCCGGCGATCGCGTCGCCGTGCTGGAGCACGCCGTACCAGCCGTGCGGCGAGGCCAGCTCGGCCCGCATCATCGCCTCGCTCCAGGCGTCGCTCGGGAACACCTCGCGTTCGATCCGCATGATGGCGTCGAGGTCCGCGGTGGTCGCCGGGCGGATCATGCGCCCACCGGTCGGGGCGGGGCGGGCGCGGCGACGTCGGGCGCGCGCAGGTACAGGGGCGCGTCGGGTCCGCTCGCGCGGCCGGCGGACAGGGCACGGGATGCCACGAGCGCCACCATCGCGGCATCCACCCCGGTCGCGTCGCGCCGGGCCGCGCCGACTGCGGCCAGCCGCGCGTCGAGGTCGGCGTCGGCGGCCAGGGCGGGCTCGGACACCCGCACCGGCAGGCCCGCCGCATCCTCCCCGTCGTACACCGTGAACGCGCGCTCGCGACGGCGCGCGTCGGTGACGACCGCGAACCGTCCCGCGTCGTCGCCGGCGATCGCGGCCGCCAGCTGGATCGCCAGGGCGACCGCGTCGTGGCTGACCACCGGCAGCACCGGGATGCCGCGGGCCAGCGCGAACGCGCGGGCGGCGGCGATGCCCACCCGCAGCCCCGTGAACGGGCCGGGACCCATGCCGACCGCGACATGCGTGACCGGGTCGTCGGCGGCGGCGCCGGGCGCGCCGACGGCTCCGAGGGCGGGCGCGGCCGCCGCGGCGGCGAGCGCGTCGGACAGGAGCGTGCCGATCGCCTCCGCGTGCCCGTGCGGGTCGCGGCTGTCGCCGCGGGCGCGCACCAGCCCGCTCGGGTCGATCACGGCCACGGCCGTTCCGAGGGAGCTGTCGATGCCGACGATCACGGCGTCCAGGGTAGTTGCCGCCGCGCCCCGGCGCGGCGGATCGTCACGGCGCGGGGGGCGTCGGCATCCAGCTCCGCGGCGGCGCGGGACAGATCGCCGCACATGGTGTCGGCCCCGCGGCCGCCGTGCAGCGGTTCGATCTCCACCTCCCACCAGCTGTCCGCCAGCCCCGCCACCAGGCCGCGGCCCCATTCGGCCACCACCACCGAGCCGGCCAGATCCAGGTCCAGGTCCTCCAGCTCCGCAGCGCCGGCGAGCCGGTACGCGTCCACGTGCACCAGCGGCGGCCCGCCGATCAGCGACGGATGCGTGCGCGCCAGCACGAAGGTGGGCGACTGCACCGGGCCGCGCACGCCCAGTCCCCGCCCGATGCCGCGGGTGAGGGTGGTCTTGCCCGCCCCGAGGGGACCGGCGAGCACCACCAGGTCGCCACGATCCAGCATCCGGCCCATCTGCTCCCCCAGCGCCTCCATCTCGGCGGGAGAGGCGACCTCGCGGGAGCCGATCAGCGGGTCCAGCCCGGTCACGGCGCCGCCTGATGGCGCGGCACGCGCGATCCGATGCCGGAGACGATGTCGTAGTCGATGGTGCCGGCGGCATCCGCCCATTCCGCCGCCGCCGGGGCGCCGAGCGTCGGGTCGCCGAACAGCACCGCCGCGTCGCCCACCGCGACCGGGTCGTCGCCGACATCCACCACGAACTGGTCCATCGCGATCCGACCGGCGACGCGGTAGCGCCGCCCGCCGATCAGCACCGGGCCGACACCGGATGCCTGGCGTGGCACGCCGTCCGCGTACCCGAGCGGCACCAGGGCCAGGGTCGTCTCGCGCGGGGTGCGGTAGTCGTACCCGTACGACACGCCCTGCCCGGGCCCGACCCGGCGGACGGCCGCGACCGCCGCGCGCAGGGTCATCGCCGGGCGCAGGCCCAGGTCGGCCGAGGTGCGCCCGGGCACCGGCGACAGCCCGTAGATGCCGATGCCGACCCGCACGCAGTTCAGCCGGGTGGCCGGGAGCGTCAGGGCGGCGCGAGTGGCGGCCAGGTGCCGTACCGGCGGGGCGAGGCCCGCGGCGTGCGCGACCGCCAGGCCCCGCTCGAACGCGGCCAGTTGCGCGAGGTCGTCGTCGGGCGACGCGTTCGACAGGTGGCTGAAGACACCCACCACCCGCACCCGTCCGATGCGTTCGAGGCGGGCGGCCTCCGAGCACACCGCGGGCCACTGCTCCGGGGAGGCCCCGTTGCGCCCGAGTCCGGTCTCGAGCTTCAGGTGCACGGCGGCGGGACGGTCCGGCCGGGCCGCGTCGGCGGCCGCGGTGAGCTGAGCCAGGTCCGAGATCCCGAGCTCCACGTCCCGCTCGAGCGCCTCGCCGAACTCCGCGCCGGGCGGATGCAGCCACGCCAGCACCGGGGCGTCGATCCCCGCCCGCCGCAGCGCCAGTGCCTCCGCCACATCCGCCACCCCCAGCCGCGACGCGCCGCCGGCCAGCGCCGCGGCCGCCGCCCGGGCCGCGCCGTGGCCGTATCCGTCGGCCTTGACGACCGCGATCAGGTCCACGCCGGTGATCCGGCGCAGCTGGCGCACGTTGTCCGCGATCGCATCGGCGTCGATCACCGCCTCCCGCAGGGTGCCCGCCGGGAGCCGGCTCATCCGCGCCCCGCATCCGGGGACTCCGCCACCACGTACGCGATCGCCAGGCCCGCGTCGTGCGACATGGTCAGGTGCACCGCGCTGATCCGGCGTCGTGCGAGCACCTCGGCCGTCGAGCCGGTGAGGGCGAATCCGGGGCGACGCTCGGCATCCGCGACCACCTCGATCTCCCGCCAGTACACGCCGTCGGAGCCGCCCAGGGCCTTGATCAGCGCCTCCTTGGCCGCGTATCGGGCCGCGAGCGACCGGGGCGGCAGCATCCGCTCGCCCGTGGTGAACAACCGCTCCAGCAGCCGCGGCGTCCGCGCCAACTGCCGCTCGAACCGCGGGATGTCGACCAGATCCACCCCGGTCCCCACGATCATCCGCCCACTCTACCCACCGCCCCCTGCCCCCCTCTCCCGCGCACCCGCACCCGACCCGCGAACCCATGCAGTGTGCTCCACCCCATGCCTTGCAAGCCATGGATTCGCGAACTGCACATGGGTTCGCGGGTCGGGATGCTGCGCGGGGGTCACTCCACGGTGACGGACTTGGCGAGGTTGCGGGGCTGGTCGACGTCGAGGCCCTTGGCGGCGGAGAGGGCCATGGCGAACATGTGCAGGGGCACCACGGCCAGGAGCGGTTCGAACAGGGGTGCGGCCAGGGGGATGCGCAGCACCTCGTCGGCGAAGGGCAGCACGGCGGCATCCCCCTCCTCCGCGATCGCGATCACGCGGGCGCCGCGAGCGCGGATCTCCTGGATGTTGGAGACCACCTTGTCGTGCAGCAGCGCCGAGCCGCGCGGGGACGGCACCACCACGAACACGGGCACGCCCGGCTCCACCAGCGCGATCGGGCCGTGCTTGAGCTCGCCCGCGGCGAACCCCTCCGCGTGGATGTACGTGATCTCCTTGAGCTTGAGCGCCCCCTCCAGCGCGATCGGATACCCGACGTGACGGCCGAGGAACAGCACCGCGCGGGTGTCGGTCATCCAGTGCGCGAGCTGGTCGATGTGGTCCTGCTCGGATGCGATCACGCGGGCGATCTTCTCCGGCACCGCCTCCAGCTCCAGCACCCGCTGCGACACCTCCGTCGCCGACAGCGTGCCGCGCAGCCGGGCCACGTGCAGCGCCAGCAGGTACAGCGCGGTGATCTGCGCGACGAACGCCTTGGTGGAGGCGACCGCCACCTCCGGCCCCGCGTGCGTGTAGACGATCGCGTCGGACTCGCGCGGGATGGTGGCGCCCTGCGTGTTGCACACCGACAGGGTGGGCGCCCCGTGCTCGCGCGCGTACTTCACCGCCATCAGCGTGTCCATCGTCTCGCCCGACTGGCTGATCGAGATCACCAGCGTGTCGGGCCCGAGCACCGGGTCGCGGTAGCGGAACTCGTGCGACAGCTCCACCTCCACCGGCACCCGCGCCCACTGCTCCAGCGCGTACTTGCCCACCTGGCCGGCGAATGCGGCGGTGCCGCACGCGACGATCTGGATGCGGGACACCCCCCGCAGCAGCTCGTCCAGCCCGTCGAGCTCGGGGATCTGCACCAGGCCGTTCCGGATGCGGCCGCGCAGCGTGTCCGCCACCGCCTGCGGCTCCTCGGCGATCTCCTTCGCCATGAAGGAGGACCACCCGCCCTTGTCGGCGGCGGCGGCATCCCACGTCACCTCGAACGGCTCCACGTCGACCGGGCCGCCGGAGAAGTCGGTGACCTCCACCCCGCTGGGGGTGATCGCGACGATCTCGTCCTGGCCGATCGCGAGGGCGTGACGGGTGTGCTCCACGAACGCGGCGACGTCGGAGCCGAGGAAGTTCTCCCCGTCCCCCAGGCCGATCACCAGCGGCGAGTTGCGGCGCGCGCCGACCACCAGGCCCGGGTGGTCCTGGTGCATGGCCAGCAGCGTGAACGCGCCCTCCAGCCGGGCCACGGTGGCGCGGAACGCGGCGACCAGGTCGCCGCCGGATGCCGCGTACTCCCGTCCCAGCAGCACTGCCGCCACCTCCGTGTCGGTCTCGCTGCGGAACGTGAAGCCCTCGGCGAGCAGCTGCTCCTTCAGCTCGGCGAAGTTCTCGATGATGCCGTTGTGGATGACGGCGAGCCGGTCGTGGTCGGCCAGATGCGGGTGCGCGTTCTCGTCGGTGGGGCCGCCGTGCGTGGCCCAGCGGGTGTGCGCGATGCCGGTGCAGCCGTCGCGCAGCGGCGCGTGGGCGAGGTCGTCGCGCAGCACGGCGAGCTTGCCCGCGCGTTTGCGCATCCCGAGCGCGCCGGAGTCGTCGATCACGGCGATGCCGGCGGAGTCGTAGCCGCGGTACTCCAGCCGCGACAGGCCCGCCATGAGGATGTCCTGGCTCGCCCGAGGCCCCACGTATCCCACGATTCCGCACATGGCGACCATCGTAGGCGGGGCCCCTGCGAGAACCCCGCCGCCGGCAGGACCGCGCCGCTCAGAGCTTGCGCAGCAGCACCCGGTCCACGGCGTGCGAAGGCCCCTTCTCCAGCACCAGCGTGGCGCGGTGCTTGGTGGGCAGCACGTTCTGCAGCAGGTTGGGCAGGTTGATCTCGTTCCAGAAGTAGTGCGCCCGCTCGATCGCCTCCTGGTCGGAGATGTCGGCGAACATCCGGAAGAACGAGTTCGGGTCGGTGAACGCGCCCTGCCGGAGGGCGAGGAACCGGTCGGTGTACCACTGGCGGATGGCGCGGGGGTCCGCGTCGACGTAGACGGAGAAGTCGAACAGGTCGCTGACGGCGACGTCGTTCGGGGTGGGCGGGGGCTGCAGCACGTTCAGCCCCTCGATGATCAACACGTCGGGCCTGCGCACGATGGTGTGCGCGGTCGGCACGATGTCATAGCGCAGATGGGAGTAGAACGGGGCCCGCACCTCCGGCTCGCCGCTCTTGACGGCGGTGACGAACTCCACCAGCGCCCGCCGGTCGTACGACTCCGGGAACCCCTTGCGGTCCATGAGGCCGCGCCGCTCCAGCTCCCGGTTGGGGTAGAGGAACCCGTCGGTGGTCACCAGCTCCACCCGCGGTGTGCCCGGCCAGCGCCGCATCAGTTCCCGCAGCAGGCGGGCGATGGTGGACTTGCCCACCGCGACCGATCCGGCCACGCCCACCACGAACGGGGTGATGTCCTCCTGCTCGTGCAGGAACGCGCTCTCGTCACTGCCCAGGCGCTTGACGGCCGTGGCGTACAGCGACAGCAGCCGGCTGAGCGGCAGGTACACCTCGCGCACCTCGCCCACGTCGAGGCGGTCGCCGATGCCGCGCAACTGCACGACCTCCTGCTCGGTCAGCGGCTGCTCCATCCCCGCCGCCAGCCGCGCCCACTCCGCGCGCCCGATCTCCCGATACAGCGACAGCGCCAGCGGAGGCGCCACGACGGATTCGGGGGACACGCGCCCATCGTAGTGGCGGCGGGCGGGGCGCAGCGCCGCGTCCCGCGGATCGGTCCGGATGGAGGGACCGCGCGCCCGGGTGCGCCGGGGCACCGGAAGGCCCGGGCGCCGGGGTGCGTCCGGGGCCCGCGCCGGGGTGCGCCGGGGCCCGCGCGCCCCGGGTCCAGGCCGCAACCCGGGATGGCCGGCATCGTAGGATGGTTGGACCTGCACGTCCGGCGGGCCGGCCCACCGGGTCGCCCGCCGGACATGGCTCCGGCCACGGACGACCCCCCAGAGGGACCGTCGTTCACCGCGTACGCAGAGAACGGAATGCTCGTCGGTATGGGAAACGCTAGGGCAGGATCCGTTGACCGACAAGGCTCCGGACCAGCCGTTACCGAGGATGCCGGCGCGGACCGGCCCGCCGCGGATGCGGGTGCCGGCGCGGATGCGGGTGCCGGCGCGGACCGGCCCGGCGCGGATGCGGCTGCCGCCGCGGACCGCGCATCCCGGACCTGGTCGCGCGGCCGCATCCCTCGCGAGCTGCTGCGCGAGCGGGTGCTCGCGGCGGCGGAGAAGCAGCTGGCCGACGGCGCGTTGAGCGTGGGGCTGCATCACCTCAACATGGAGGAGCTGATCCGTGACGCGGGCGTGCCGCGCAGTTCGGTGTTCGCCGCGTTCGGCGGCAAGGACGAGCTGATCACCGAGCTGATGCTGCGCTCGCTGCGCTCGGACGAGCCGCGCCCGCACGGCTACTCCGCGGCGACGGTGGCGCACGGCGCCAGCATCCTCGCCGCGCACGCCGACCGGCTGACGGGCCCGGACGGGAACCCGGATGCCGCCGGCCGCGACGCGGTGCTCGGCGAGATCGTGCGGGTGCTGGTGCAGCACAACATGGAGACGCTGCGGGATTCGCGGGAGTGGCAGACGTATGTGGCGCTGTCGGTGTCGGTGCGGAGCCTGCCGGAGGGGCGGCGGGAGCGCGTGGCGGAGGCGCTGCGGGAGGCCGAGTCGCACTTCATCGACGCGATGACCGTGCTGTATTCGACCAGTCTGACCGCGCTCGGCCGCCGGCCCCGCGGCGACCTCACCTTCCGGCATGTGGCGACCGCGGGCTCGGCGCTGGTGGAGGGCCTGGCGACGCGCATCCTGATCGGCAACGACGTGGCCGACACCCGCACGCTGCTGCCGGGCGTGGCCGGTGAGCCGGTCGAGTGGCACATGGCGGCCCTGGGGGTGCTCGCCGTGATCGACGGGATGACCGAGCAGGTGCCCTGACCCGGGCGCCGGGATCGACGCGGGCAGGACCGGGCAGGCGCACCGGGGCTGACCCGGGCCGGAGCGGATGCCGGCGGGCGCACCGATAGCCTGGACCGGTGCGACTGGGAGTCCTCGACATCGGCTCCAACACGGTGCACCTGCTGGTGGCCGACGTGCACCCGGGGGGACGGCCCCAGGCCACCACGAGCCGGCGGACGGTGCTGCGGCTGATGCGGCACCTGACCCCGGACGGCGCGATCGACGAGGCGGGCGTGCGGGCGCTGGAGGACGCGGTCGCCGCTGCCCGCCAGGTGGCCGAGCAGGAGCGGGTGGTGCGGCTGCTGGCGACCGCCACCTCCGCGGTGCGGGAGGCGACGAACGGCGCGGAGGTGATCGCGCGGCTGGAGGCGGCGCTGGGTCAGCCGCTCCAGGTGCTCGGCGGCCAGGATGAGGCCCGGTTCACGTTCCTGGCGGTGCGGCGCTGGTTCGGCTGGTCGGCGGGCCAGATCCTGCTGTTCGATATCGGCGGCGGGTCGCTGGAGGTGGCGGCCGGGCCCGACGAGCTGCCGGATGCCGCGGCGTCGGTCCCGCTGGGGGCGGGTCGGATGACGCTGCGCTACCTGCCCGCGGACCCGCCCGGCGAGGAGGCGGTGGCGCGGCTCCGCGCGCACGCCGAGGAGGTGCTGGCGCCGGTGGCGGCCTCGTTCGCGGCGCAGCCGCGGCCGGATCACGTGGTGGGGTCGTCGAAGGCGATCCGGTCGCTGGCGCGGCTGGCGGGATACCCGGCGCCCGGCTGGTCGGGGATCGAGCGGATGCTGCTGCCGCGCGCGGCCCTGGGGTCGTGGATCCCGCGGCTGGCCCGCATCCCGGCATCCGCCCGTCAGGAGCTTCCCGGGATCACCGCGGACCGCACGTTCCAGATCGTGGCGGGCGCGGTGGTGCTGCACACGGCGATGCGGGCGATGGACGTGGACGAGCTGGAGGTGAGCCCGTGGGCGCTCCGCGAGGGAGTGCTGCTGCGGGAGATCGAGACGATGGCGTGGGGCTGATCGCCGAGTGAGCATCGCTCGGGGGCGGGTCAGAGGGCGAGCTGCTCGCGGACCACGGCGGCCAGGCGCGCGGCGACCGCGTCGGCGTGGGCGACGTCGGCGGCCTCGACCATGACCCGCACCAGCGGCTCGGTGCCGGATGCGCGCAGCAGCACCCGTCCGGTCTCGCCCAGTTCCGCTTCGGCGGCGGCGACCGCAGCGCCCACCACCGGGTCGCCCACCCGGGACCGGTCCACGCCCGGAACGTTCACGAGCACCTGCGGGTAGACGGTCATGATCGCGGCGAGCTCGGCCAGGGGCGCGCCGGTGCGCGCCATCTCCGCCATCAGGTGCAGGCCGGTGAGCACCCCGTCGCCGGTGGTGGCGAACTCGCTCATGATGACGTGCCCGGACTGCTCGCCGCCCAGCGCGTAGCCGTGCGCGCTCATCTCCTCCAGCACGTACCGGTCGCCGACGGCGGTGCGCACCACGGCGATGCCGTGCTCGGCCATGGCGCGGTGCAGCCCGAGGTTGCTCATCACGGTCGCGACCAGCGTGTCGTGCGCGAGCGCGCCGCGGCGTTTCATCGCCACCGCCAGGATCGCCATGATCTGGTCGCCGTCCACCACGCGGCCGGCGGCGTCGACGGCCAGGCACCGGTCGGCGTCCCCGTCGTGCGCGATGCCGAGGTCGGCGCCGCGGCCGACCACCTCGTCGCGCAGCACGTCCAGGTGGGTGGAGCCGACGCCGTCGTTGATGTTCACCCCGTCCGGGTCGGCGCCGATCACGGAGACGCGGGCGCCGGCATCCCGGAACGTCTGCGGCGAGACGCCGGCGGCGGCGCCGTGCGCGCAGTCCAGCACCACGTGCAGCCCGTCCAGGCGGTGCGGCAGCGAGTTCAGCAGGTGCAGCACGTAGCGGTCTTCCGCATCCGCGAACCGGCGGATGCGGCCCACGTCGCCGCCGGTGGGCAGCAGCTTCGGGCCGCCCATCGCGTGTTCGATGCGCCGCTCCACCTCGTCGGGCAGCTTCACGCCGCCGCGGGCGAAGATCTTGATGCCGTTGTCGGGGGCGGGGTTGTGGGATGCGGAGATCATCACGCCGAAGTCCGCGTCGATGTCGCCGACCAGGAACGCGGCGGCCGGGGTGGGGATGACCCCGGCGTCGTACACGTCCACGCCGGATGCCGCGAGCCCCGCCGCCACCGCGGCCGAGAGGAACTCGCCGGAGATGCGCGGGTCGCGCGCGACCACGGCGGTCAGGCGCCGGCCGGCCGCGCGGCGGGCCTCGGCGGTGCGGCCCTGGCCGAGCACCACCGCGGTGGCCTGCGCCAGCGTGAGTGCGAGGTCGGCGGTGAGCGGCCCGTTGGCCAGGCCCCGCACGCCGTCCGTGCCGAACAGCGACACGGTGCGGGTCAGCGCTTGGAGTACTGCGGCGCCTTGCGGGCCTTCTTGAGGCCGGCCTTCTTGCGCTCCTTCACGCGGGCGTCGCGGGAGAGGAATCCGGCCTTCTTCAGCGTGGGCCGGTTGTTCTCCAGGTCGATGCCGTTGAGGGCGCGGGCGATCCCGAGCCGCAGCGCCCCGGCCTGGCCGGAGGGGCCGCCGCCGGAGATGCGGGCGATCACGTCGTACACGCCGGTCAGGTGCAGCACGGTGAACGGGTCGGTGATCAGCTGCTGATGCAGCTTGTTGGGGAAGTAATCCTCGAACGCGCGGCCGTTGACGGTGATGGTGCCGTTGCCGGGCACGAGCCGCACGCGGGCGATGGCCTGTTTGCGCCGGCCGACGGCGCCGCCGGGCACCGACAGCACGGGTCGTTCGGCGACCGCGGGGGTCTCGTCGTCGGGGGTGGCGGTGGAGTAGCTGGTGGTGTCTGCGATGTCCGACACGGGTGGGGTCCTTTGCGGTGGGCGCGGGCGCTCTACTGGGCGACCTGGTCGAAGGTGTACGGCGTGGGCTGCTGCGCGGCGTGCGGGTGCTCGGGCCCCGCGTACACCTTGAGCTTGCGCAGCTGGTCACGACCGAGGCTGTTCTTGGGGAGCATGCCGCGGACCGCCTTCTCGACGGCGCGGACCGGGTTGTTCGCCATCAGATCCTGGTAGGAGGTGGTGGTCAGCCCGCCCGGGTAGCCGGAGTGGCGGTACGCCTTCTTCTGCTGCAGCTTCTGGCCGGTCAGGACGACCTTGGCGGCGTTGACGATGACGACGAAGTCACCGGTGTCCATGTGGTTGGCGAAACCGGGCTTGTGCTTGCCGCGCAGCAGCGCGGCCGCGTGGGAGGCGAGCCGGCCGAGCACGACGTCGGCGGCGTCGATGACGATCCAGTCGCGCTGGATGTCGCGGGGCGTGGGACTGTAGGTGCGCGTCACGGCGTGCTGCTTTCTGGATGCGAACGGAGTGGTTCGTGAATCCCGCTCGGTCGGCGGGTTGCCGATCGCGGATGCTGCGGCAACGCGCCCGTCGAGGGCTCACGTTCGGGTGCAGCCCGGCAGGGCGCGCACCAAGGGACGATCCTAGCAGACCCGGCCGAGGCGGAAGATGCCCGGCCCACGGGGTCCGGGCCGGGTCCGGGCGGGGGGGCCGGGTCGGGGCGGGAGGGCTGGGCCGGGTGCATCCTCAGCTGCGGAACGCGAGCGGGTTCCAGGGGTGACCGTTGCGGGTCAGGTAGAGGCGGTAGCGGCCGGTGCCGTCCTGCAGCGGCTCGATCGCGATGCGTGTGACGTAGCGCCCGATCATGGCGAGGACGCCGAGCACGACCGAGACGGCGAGCAGCCACGACAGCCCGGTGGCGGCCGCGGCGGCGAAGCCGGCACCGCCGATGGTGGATCCGATGCAGATGTCGGCGCAGATGCCCGATCTGTTGTACATGGTGGTGCTCTTTCTGGTTCGTGGTTCGGGAGGCGAAGCGATGGGGCGTGCGCGCAGCGGGGATCAGCCGCCGGCGCAGCCGGGGGTCCGCGACGGCGCGGGATGGTCAGCCGCGGAAGCGGCGGGGGTCCGCGACGGCGCAGCGGGGGGTCAGCCGCCGGCGCGGGGGGTCAGCCGCCGGCGCGGGGGGTCAGCCGCCGGCGCGGGGGATCAGGTCTGGACCCAGTCGCCCTTGTTGCCGGTGATCCACTTCAGGAATGCGCCGCAGAAGATCGCGATCAGATACAGCGCGTACAACGGCTCCAGGGTGACGGCGAGCAGCCGGGCGCGCCATCCGAGCCCCCACACGGTGAGGACGTTGACGAGGATCACCAGACCGGCTGCGGCGGTCCAGATCGGCGAGAGCGCCAGCGACTGGCCCAGGGTGAGCAGGATCACCACCAGGCTGACGTGGGCGATCACGGTCATGATGGAGCTGAGCAGCCCGAACTGCTGCGTCCAGTACACCCACTTGAGGTACCAGGGCAGGGACGTGCCGTACGCCGACAGGTTCCGCAGCGCTCCGAGGTACCAGCGTTCCCGCTGCGTCCACAGCGCCCCGGGGGTCTCCATCACGTCGGTGGTGGTGATCATCGCGGCGGGCGAGAGGCACTGGTAGCCGCAGGTGAGCAGTGCGAGGGTGAGCTCGTTGTCCTCGGTGAGGCTGGCGGTGTCGTAGTAGCCGTCGCCCTTCGGCAGGGTGACGCCGTCGCGGGACGCCTTCACGGTGCGCAGCGCCTCGACGCTGAGCAGGGCGCCGGTGCCGCTGAGCACCAGGGCGCGCTCGCCGCGGCGGATGATCTCGCGGCGGTAGCGGTGGAACTCCATCTGCTGCAGGGTGCCGATCGCGCGGCGGCTGGGCCGTCCGACGAATGCGCCGCCCACGCCGCCCACGCCGCGGCCGCCGACGTCTTCCCGGAGCTTGGCGAGCGCGGTCTCGATGAAGGTCTCGGACAGGGTGGTGTCAGCATCCATCGCGAGGATCGCGTCATCGTCGCGCAGGAGCGGCATGACGAAGTCGAGGGTGAGGTTCAGCGCTCCGGCCTTCTTGTCGCGGTTGGGCTCGGCGTAGAACAGCAGCGCGCCGTGCTCGCGGGCGACGGCTTCGGTGCCGTCGCTGCAGTTGTTGGCGGCGGCGATGATGAGGGTGGGCTGCTGGGTCTGCGCTGTGACGCTGGCGATGGTGGCGGCGATGGTCTGCGCCTCGTTATGCGCCGGGATGATCACGACAATGCGAGTGCCGACGGTCCGGCGGATGATGGCGGCGATCTCATCCCGGTCGTCGGACCGGATGCCGGACTGGACGTCGGACCGGATGCCGGACCGGATGTGGAGTTCTTCGCCGCGTGCTGCCGGCTCGACCACGCGGGCACGCTCGACCACATCGGCGCGCTCGGCAACGTCGGCGCGCTCGGCAACGTCGGCGCGCTCCAGCGGCCTCGTAGCGATGGCGTCGGTTCCCAGCACGGTTGTTCTCTTTCAGGTTCGGATCTCAGGTGAGTCGGGTTCGGATCTCAGGTGAGTCAGGTTCGGATCTCAGGTGATTCGACTCTCGCAGGGCTACCGCAAGCGCCCGCCGAGAGATCCGCAACCGGACCGCAAGATTCCCCGAAGAATGTCCGAGGCCTGCTGTGTGCCGCTTCGGGCCCGGGAAAGCTCGGATCTTGGCCCGCACGAGAAACGCGCCACGCGGGCGTCGGGCCGGGCCTCAGCCGAGCGTGGGGGCTGCGGCGCTGACACCGAGCAGGGTGCCCGCCAGGGCCAGTGCGACGTAGGTGCCGTTGAAGACGGTGTGGAGGATGAGTGCACTCCAGAGCCGCCCGGTGAGCAGCACCAGGGTGGCCGTGGTCAGCCCGACCAGGGTGAGGGTGGCGGCGCCGTCCCACGTGGGGGCGAGTGAGCCGGTGAGCTGGTGCAGCAGCAGGAACAGTCCGGTGCTGACGAGCGCGGCGCCGACGCCCGCGACCAGGCGGATCCGGGTGAGGCGTCGGAACACGGTGTAGAGGGCGACCAGCAGCATCCCGCGGAAGAAGAACTCCTCCACGGCGGGTGCGATGACCACGGGCACGAGCAGGTCGACGGCCCACCAGTCGGGCGGAAGGGATCCGTCCGTCGTCGGATAGGCGGGCCAGGGCGCCGCGCCGGTCGCCGCCTGCTCCAGCCACCCGGCGACCACTCGCAGCATCAGCCCGAGCGTGACGCCGTAGAGCAGGTCGAGCCACCGCCAGGTGAGCAATCCCCGCGGCACGGATGCCCGGAACGCCAGCAGCACGGGCACGATCATCGCGACCCACAGCGCCAGTTGCGCCACCCAGCCGCCGACCGTCCCTCCGATGAACCGGGTGGCGGCGGTGGCGGCGAGCACTCCCGCCCCGAGCGCGACGATCGCCCACCCGACCGTCGCCCAGTCCCACGCCACGGTGGTGCTGCCGCCGTCGCGCCACTCGCGACGTTGCCGCCGGCGGTGACGGCGCCGGGGCGCGGCCGCGTCGGCGGGTCGCGGTGGAGAATCGGCGGGTCGCGGTTCGGCCGCGTCGGCGGGTCGCGGTGGAGAATCGGCCGCCTCGGCGGGTCGCGGTTCGGCCGGGTCGGCGGGTCGCGGTTCGGCCGGGTCGGTCACTCCCCCACGCTATCCGTGCCAGGCGCCGCCGCCCATGCTCCCGCACGCCCCGAGTACTCGTGCCGGTGCCCGCGATGCTCCTGCACGGGCCGAGGTGCTCCTGCTCGGGTCAAGGTGCTCCTGCTCGGGTCGAGGTGCTCCTGCTCGGGTCGAGGTGCTCCTGCACGGGTCGATGAAGTCATGCGCGGGTCGATGAATACGCCAGTGCAGGTGGCGGTGGGAATGCGGGTGCGGGTGCAGGGGGCGGTGGGAACGCGGGTCCAGACCCAGGGGCGGCGGCACCGACCGGGCGTCGGCTGGGCGTGCGCCACCCGGGGCGGGAGGGCGGCGGGTCCCAGGCCCAGCGCACGGCGGACTTGGAACGCAGCACCACCGGCCCCGGCGGAACGGACCCCGCGAAGCGGCCGGCCACCGGTCCCCGCGGAACGGACCCCGGAAGCCCGGCACCCGGCCCCGGCGAAACGGACCCACCCGCAGACCCCGCGGACCCCGCAGACCCCGACTCCCCTGCGGACCCCGCGGTGGACCCGGGCGGATGCAGCACGAACTCGGACAGACCGTGGCGCCCGATGCGCCACCCGTCGTTGTGGAGCATGAGGTGGTGGAAGCGGCACAAGAGGATGCCGCGGTCGATGTCGGTGCGGCCGTGGTCGGCGGCCCAGTGGTCGCAGTGGTGGGCTTCGCAGTAGGACGGCGGCCGGTCGCAGCCGGGCCAGCGGCATCCGCCGTCGCGCACGGCGAGCGCGATCCGCTGCTTCGAAGTGAAGAGGCGCTCCTCGCGGCCGACGTCGAGCGGGTTGCCGTTGCGGTCGACGGTGACCGGGACCATTCCGGTGTCGCACAGGGCCCGGTCGAGCACGGCACCGCTTACGGCGTCGCCGCCGTCTTCGAGGTGCCCGGTGGCCAGCAGCCGCCCGAGGGCATCCCGGGGTCCGACGGCATCCCGGACGGCGACGATGCGCACGCCGGGCTGGCGGGCCCCGTGCACCGCGGCGGTGTCGGCGAGCGCACCGGCGCGCAGCACGTCCATCACGAGGTCGTATTCGAGTTGGTCGTTGCTGCGCTCGTCGTCGCGGAGCTCGGATGCGGCGGCGCGCTCCTCCGCGCTGATGAGCCGGGGCCCGCCGCGGCGGGGCCGGAGTGCTGCGTCGATCATGCTGCGCACCCAGGCGGCCATCTCGTCGTCGAAGTCGACGCGGGCGTGGTATCCGCCGTCGGCGTCGCACCACATCCGGAAGGAGCGGTTCGCGAACCGGGCCTCGAAGCGCTGCTGCGCTCCGATCGGGTCGAGCGCGTCGCGCACCTGCCGCGCACGGCGGGCGAGCTCCTCCGCGGTGACTTCCGGTGCGAGCGCGATCAGCTCTTCCGCCGCGAGCGCCCACGCCTGCTCCACCATCGCCGGATGCGCGCCGGCGCGGATGGGGGGCGCGCCCAGTCCGCGGGCGATCGCGTCGTGCTGGGCAGCGGTGAGCCGACCGGTGAGGGTGGCCGTGCGCAGACCGTGATCCCAGCGCTCGCGCGGCGCGGCATCCGTACCCCCGGCGCCGCCCGCACGCCCGGCGCCGCCCGCCACGCCCCCGGTGCCGCCTGCGCCGGCGCCGCCCGCCACGCCCCCGGCGCCGGCCGACGTTCCCGCCCCGGCGCCAGGGGTACGGATGCCGCCGTCGACCCACACGGCCCCGGGACTGTCCTCACCGATCATGGAGATGCCGACGCGGACCGCGCGCTCGGCCTCGGCGCGTGTGCTGCCCGACAACTCCTGCACGAGCGAGGCTGGGGAGCCCTTGCCGCGCCAGTTGACGACGGTGCGGGGGCGAGGAGTGCGTTCGGCGATGACGCCGGCGCCGATCGTGACGATCCGGTCGAGCAGGTTCTTGGCGGCGGCAGCATCCGCGACGAGGCCGACGACGTCGCCCTCGAGCGATCGCACGGCGTCGAGCAGCCGACCGCCGTCGACGTCGAGAGCAGCGCGGGCTTCGATCGCATCGATCGCCCGCCGCAACTCCGCCAGGAACGTCATGACGACATTCTGGCACCGACGTCCGACATTCTTTCGTACCTTTGTACTATCCGCAGGCGGATGCCGGGAACCTGCGGTTGGGGAGGAAGCAACGGCCCGGCGACCCACCCGCCCCGCACGGCCCCCGCGACCCACCCGACAACGGCACGGCCCCTGGCGAGCCGCACCGGCACCAACATGGAGCACCTACGGGTCGCGGTCGGTCGGCTCGCCGAACTCTCGCCGCATGAGGAACTGGATGTCGCGGTCGAGGTGGTCGATGCGCGTGGCGATCTTCGCGTCGAGCGCGTCCACCTTCGCATTCAACTTCGCGTCGAGAGCGTCGATCTTGACGTCGAACTTCTGGTCCAGCCGCCCGACCTCGGTGCGGATCGTCCGGTTGAAACTGACGGTCTGCCAGCTGAGAACACTGAACATGACCGCGGCGAACACGCCGATGAGCGCCCACACCTGAAGCTCGGTCACGGCGATCACCCTCCCATGGTGCGATACCCGGGCCGAATCCGCCACCGATGCCATCACGCTGGTGGCCTTTAGAATCGAGCCGCCCCGCCCGACACCCGCCCCGCACCCCCGCCCACCCCCCGCGCCCGACACCCCAGCCCCCGCCCCGCCCGACACCCCGCACCCCGCACCCCCCGACCCGTAAAGGCCGCATCCATGATCGAGATCCTCACCGTGTGCACCGGGAACGTGTGCCGGTCACCGCTGGCCGCGATGATCCTGCGGGAGGATCTGGAGCCGTTCGACGTGTCGGTGGCGAGCGCGGGGTCGCGCGCGCTGGTGGACGAGCCGCTCGACGCGTACACCGCGCAGATCGCGGAGCGCTACGGCATCGCGGATGACGAGATCGACCGGCACCAGGCGCGGTGGCTGAACGAGTCGCATCTGGCCTCGCCCGACCTGGTGCTGGCGATGGCGCGCGAGCACCGGCGCGCCGTCGTGGAGCTGGCCCCGGCGAGGACGCGCTCGACGTTCACGATCCGCGAGTTCGCGCGCCTGTCCCGGGGGGTCACCGACGACGAGGCGCGGGCGGTGGCGGATGCCGCGGGCGTCGACGGGTCGTCCCGGATGGCGGCGCTGCTGGGCGCGTTGACGGCGCGCCGCAGCGAGCTCGAGCCGCCAGCGGATGCCGCGGACGACGATGTGGTGGATCCGTACCGGCGGTCGGCGGAGACGTACGAGCAGATGTGGATGCAGCTGCTGCCGGCCCTGGCGGAGGTCACCCGCATCGTGACGATCGCCGCTTCCTAGCCCGCCCGCACCCCGCCCGCACCCCGCCCGCACCCCGCCGAACCCCGCACCCGCCCGAGCACCGCAACCCGCCCACCCCGCACCCGCCCGAGCACCGCACCCGCCCGACCCGCACCCCGCACCCGCCCCCCGGCTCCGCACCCGGGCGGCACGCACGGGCTATGGCAGGATGGTGCCACACCACTGAGGGGGCGTCGTGGAGCTGAGCGACTACATCCGCATCCTGCGCAAGAACTGGCTGCTGATCGTGGTCGTCACGCTCGTGGGACTGGGTGCAGCGGCCACCTACTCCCTCACGCGCACTCCGGAGTATGAGGCGCAGAGCACGGTGTTCGTCTCGACCCAGGGCGGCAACACGATTCAGGAGCTGCAGCAGGGCTCGTCGTTCACCCAGCAGCGCGTGACGACGTATGTGGGCCTGGTGACCAAGCCGATCGTGGTCGACCCGGTCATCGAGGAGCTGGGCTTGAGCACGACGTCCGCGGAGCTCGCAGAGAAGCGTGTCGGCGTCCAGCCCCCTGAACACGACGCTGATCCAGATCGCGGTGACCGATGCCGACCCGGTGCTCGCGGCCGATATCGCGAACGCGCTCGCTGGGAGCCTCACCGACACCGTGGAGGCGATCGAGACGCCCAACGATGCGACGGTGAGCCCGGTGAAGCTGACGCGGGTGCAGGATGCCGTGGCGCCGTCGGTGCCGGTGAGCCCGAACGTGCCGCTGAACCTGGCGCTGGGGGTGCTGATCGGCCTGGCCGTGGGGATCGGGGTGGCGGTGCTGCGCACGGTGCTCGACACCCGGGTGCGGTCGATCCGCGACATCCAGAACATCACCGACCGGCCGATCATCGGGGCGATCCCGTTCGACTCGCACGCCGCGGAGCGGCCGATCATTCTGCAGGCGGATCCGCAGAATCCACGGTCGGAGGCGTTCCGGTCGCTGCGGACGAATCTGCAGTTCCTGGGGATGGACGGCGGTCACACGTTCGTGGTGACCTCGAGCATTCCGTCGGAGGGCAAGTCGACCACGACCGTGAACCTGGCGATCGCGCTGGCGGATGCCGGCAAGCGGGTGGCGCTGATCGACACCGACCTGCGCAAGCCGAAGGTCGCGGAGTATCTCGGCATCGAGGGCGGCGCGGGTCTGACGGATGTGCTGATCGGGCGCGCGAAGGTCGGCGACGTGATGCTGCCGTGGGGAAACCGGCCGATGTTCGTGCTCCCGGCGGGGAAGGTCCCGCCGAACCCGAGCGAGCTGCTGGGGTCCAAGCAGATGGCGCAGTTGCTGCAGGCGGTGGCGGCGGACTTCGACGTGGTGCTGATGGATGCGCCTCCGCTGCTGCCGGTGACGGATGCGGCGGTGCTCGCGAAGGTGTCCACCGGCGCGCTGATCGTGGCGGCGGCGGGACGCGTCAGCAGCGGCCAGCTGCAGGCGGCCGTCACCACCTTGGAGACCGTCGAGGCGACCATCGGCGGGGTGATCCTCTCCATGGTGCCCACCCGGGGCGCCGACGCCTACGGATACGGATACGGCTACGGGTACGGCTACGGCACGTACAGCCAGACCCCCGCTGCCCCGCCGCCCACGCCACCCAGACGCCGGCGCGGGGCATCCGATCCGGCCCCGACGGCATCCTGATAGCGACCCGAGGGGGCGATCGATCGTGGCTCGCGTGCGGAGCGGACGGGAACGGCGGCGCGCGCGCTGGCTCACCGGCGTGCTGGTGGCCGTGCTGGCCGTGGCGGTGATCCTGCTGTCGGTGCTGGCGATCGTGCGCACGCAGCGCGCCGCCGAGTCCGTCACGACCACGCCACGCCCGGTCCCGGCCATCGGGACCCCGGTCACCGCATCACCCTCACCCGCCACGACCTGCCACGACCGCCATGCCCGCCGCGACGCCGCCGGGTGCCGCGGAACGGTTCCTCTCCGCGGGCCCCGGTGCCCTGTGGCGGGCGACAGCGGGCCGGTGCGGGGAGACGGAGCCGCTGCTGGAACGCTCCACCGACGACGGCGCGACCTGGCAGGACGTGACCCCGCGGTATCTCGGGATCGGCCAGATCCTGAGCCTCGACGCGTTCGCCGACACCGAGGCGCAGATGGTGGCGCTGATGGGGCCGGGCTGCGAGCTGCAGGCGCTGCGCACGTTCACGCAGGGCCGGTTCTGGGAGCCCTACCCCGACGTGCTCGCCGCATCCACGTACGTCGACCCCGCGGATCCGGCGACCGTCGTCATCGCCGGAGCGGCCGCGAGCGCTCCGTGCCCCGAGCCCTGGGGCGTGCGGGCGGCATCCGGCACCGTGGGCCTGATCTGCGACGGCACCGCGTATGAGCGGGTCGACGGCACGTGGATGCCGGTCGCCGAGGGCGCGCTCGCGATCACGGCGGACGGCGCCGGGGTCACGGCGGCGGCGATCCGCGCCGACTGCACGGGCGTGTGGATCGCGTCCCCGGCTCGGGCTCCTGCGTTCCGACCGCGCAGCCCGATTCGCCGGTCGCGCTCACGGATGGGATGCTGTGGTCGGCGGCGGGCGATCTGGTGCGAACGGGACCGTAACCCGTCGAGAACGTTCATTCAGGAGAATCTCAGTCATGTCGACCGATCTGGAGCGCGGCGCGCAGCCCGATGCTGCAGCGACTCCCCCGGCGACGGCCCCTGCAGCGACTCCCCCCGCTGCGGCTACCGCGCCGACGACCGATCTGCGGGCGCGCAGAGCGGTGCCCAGCGGCTGCCCGGCTCGGCCGCGCCCTCGGCGCGGACCGACCCGCAGCGACTGGCGGCGACGGTATCAGCGACGACTGTGGATCACGGACTTCCTCGCGCTGGTGTGGGTGGTCTTCGGCGCCCAGATCGCGTGGTTCGGCACGGGTAGTGCCCAGTTGGCGATCAGCGAGGACTCCCGGCTGAGCACGGTGTCGTACTGGTCCTTCTCGGCGGCCCTGATCCTGGTGTGGCTCCTCGTGCTGTCGTGGAACGATTCCCGCAGCGACCGTGTGATCGGAGCGGGCCCGATGGAGTACGTGCGCGTGGCCGACGGCAGTCTGCGCGTGTTCGGAGCCGTCGCGATCGTGGCGTTCCTCACGAAGACCGAGGTCGCCCGCGGGTTCCTCATCATCAGCCTGCCGCGCGGGGATTCTCGTGCTGCGTGCTGGAGCGCTGGCTCTGGCGGCAGTGGCTGGTCTCGATGCGGGCGAACGGCGAGTACTCGGCCCGCGTCCTGCTGGTCGGTTCGGCCGCGTCCGTGGTGGAGATCGGCCGGGAGTTGGGGCGAGCGCGGTCGGCCGGCTACCTGGTGGTGGGCGCCTGCATCCCGCGATGGCGGAGTGGGCACCCTCGCGGGCGGCATCCCGATCCTGGGCACCGTCGACGACGTGGAGCGGGCGATGGCGGTGGCGCACGCGGACACCGTCGCGATCACCAGCACCGATGACCTGCCGCCGCAGAAGGTGAAGCAGATCTCGTGGCTGCTGCGAGCCGGCGAGCAGCACCTGGTGCTCGCCCCGAGCATCGTCGACATCGCCGGGCCGCGCCTGCACACCCGCCCGGTCGCCGGTCTGCCCCTCATCCACGTCGAGACGCCTCGGTTCAGCAGCGGCCAGGCGTTCATCAAACGGGCGGTCGACATCGTCGCCAGCGCGGTCGGCATCCTGCTGATCAGCCCGCTGCTCGCCGCGCTGGCGATCGCGGTGCGCCTCTCCACACCGGGGCCGGTGCTGTTCCGTCAGGAGCGTGTCGGACACCGGGGACGCACGTTCGCGATGCTGAAGTTCCGTTCCATGGTCGACGGGGCGGAAGCGATGCTGCCGGAACTCCTGGAGAAGGAGCGGGATGCCGGCAACGACGTGCTCTTCAAACTCCGCGACGACCCGCGCGTGACGCCCATCGGCCGGATCATGCGGCGCTACAGTCTGGACGAGTTGCCCCAGTTGTTCAACGTGCTGGGCGGGTCGATGTCGCTGGTGGGGCCGCGACCGTCGCTGCCGAGCGAGATGGAGCAGTACGCGGACTTCGTGTCACCGCCGATTTCTGGTCAAGCCCGGCATCACCGGGCTCTGGCAGGTGAGCGGCCGGTCGACCCTGTCGTGGGACGAGTCGGTGCGGCTTTCGTCATTCTTGCGAAGACGGTTCGGGCGGTGCTGCGGCCGGGAGATACCGCGGCCATGAGCTCGCCGACGTCGAGCCTCCGCAGGGCGGACGGACGGTGACGCCTGAGACCACGGCGAGCCTCCACACAGCAGGCGAAGACACCGAAACGACGGCCGAGTTGACCGTGAGCCCGGTTAAAAGAGGTGAACCGCTTCCAGTTCGTCGAAGACCACAAGGACGCCTACGGCGTGAAGCGGTTGTGTGAGGTCATCGAGATCGCGAGGTCCTCGTTCTACGCGTGGCTCGAGGCCGCTGCGGGGCGGGCCGCTAGAGCGGCGGCGGATGAGGCGCTGGCCGAACGGATCCGGGTGCTGCAGGACCCGCAGCAGGGCGGTGACCGCGCCTATGGGGCGCCGCGGATCACCGCTGACCTCAACGACGGCGTCGTGCCGATCGGGCGGGTGAACCACAAGCGGGTCGCGCGGGTGATGCGCGAGCATCGGCTCGCGGGGATCCGGCTGCGACGCCGGGTGAAGACCACGATCCCGGACCAGTCTGGGCGCCGCTTCCCGGACCTGATCGAACGCGACTTCAGCGTCGGCGAGCCGAACCGCAGGTACGTCGGCGACATCACCTACCTGCCCATCGCGGACGGGACGACCCGGAATCTGTCAACCTTTTTGGGGCGCGACCGGTCAGGATTTACTGAGGTTCCTCCTCTGGCTGGTCGGGTCGGTTGATCCACACGGTTGTCGGCAGCTTCGGCGGCTGCGGTGGCTTGCGGACGAAGCGTTCGGGATGGGCTGCGTAGGCGGCGTCGAGGACGCCGGCCCGCTTGTCGCGGACGTTCTCGGCGGTGCCGTAGTGGATGCCGGCGGGGGTGTGCAGGCCCAGGCCGGTGTGGCGGTGGCCGTCGTTGTACCAGGCGAAGAAGGCCTGGCAGTGCCGTCGCGCGGCCTCGATCGAGCCGAATCGTTCGGGGAAGTCGGGCCGGTACTTCAGCGTCTTGAACTGCGCCTCGCTGAACGGGTTGTCATCGGAGACGTGGGGCCGGGAGTGCGACTGGGTGACGCCGAGGTCGGCGAGCAGGAACGCCACCGGCTTCGACGTCATCGACGAGCCCCGGTCGGCGTGGATGGTCAACTGGTCGCGGCCGATGCGCTGCTTGGCGCAGCTCTGGCGGATCAGCACCTCGGCCAGCGCGGCGGACTCGCGGCTGGCGACCATCCACCCGACGACGTACCGCGAGTAGATGTCCAAGATCACGTACAGGTAGAACCACGACCACTTCGCCGGGCCGCGCAGCTTGGTGATGTCCCACGACCACACGGCATTCGCCGTGGTGGCGACGAGCTCGGGCTTCACCGTCGCCGGGTGGGTGGCCTGACGGCGCCGCTCCCGCGTGCCACTGGCCTCGCGCAGCAGCCGGTAGAACGTCGAGGTGGAGCCGAGGTAGCGGCCCTCGTCGAGCAGGATCGCCCACACCTCGGTCGGAGAGAGGTCGACGAACCGCTCGGAGTGCAGCTCGGCGAGGATCGCCTGACGCTCGACGGCGGTCAGCGCGCGGGGCTGGACTCGGTCGCGGTGCCCGATCGGCGCCGGCCGCTGCGCAGCCGGAGACTTCCGGTGCCGCCGGTACCAGCCCGCCTGCGCCCGGCCGACCGCGTCGCAGGCGGCGCGCACGCCGAGGACCGGGGCCAGTTCGGTGATCGCGTCATCGGTCATGGTGTCGACCTCGGTTCGGTGTCCGCGCTCTCGGAGAGCGTCTCCAAGAGCGCGTGCAGTTTTGCCTGCGTGTCCATCACGAAGCGGGCCTTGGCCAGCTCCTGCTCCAGCCGCTTCTTCTCCGCCTCGAGCCGGGCGATCTGCTCATCGCGCTTGTCCCGTCGCCGGCGGCCCCGCGGGACCTTCAGACCGGCCAGCGCGCCGGCGTCGCGGGCCCTGCGCCACTCGACGAGGTGGCTGGAATACAGGCCCTCGCGGCGCAGCACCGCGCCCTTCTCACCGTCCGGTGCCGCGTCGTACTCCGCCAGGACGTCCAACTTGTACTGGGCGGTGAACGTGCGCCGGCGGGTCCGCTCGGGCACCTCCGGGTCCGGCCGTTCCGTGCCAGCGCCATCCACCCGACCAGGGTCTTCCACCCCGGTCGCCCGAAGCAACGGGCTCACCTTCGTCGTCATTTCGGGCATCTACTCCATCCCCGCCCTCGGGTCAGTAATAGTCAGTGGGCGGGTGCCTCAGATCAGCTTGGCAGAGAGGGACCGCGGTGCAGATCGCGCACACCCGTCGTGGGGTGCAGACGATCCTCGAGCATGTTGGCTCCGCGCATGACGACGCGCAGCTCGCGGCGCTGGTGCAGGTCGCGAAGGACAAGGTCCATGCTGGGCAGCAGTCGTTCGATCTGGACGCGCTGACGCCGACTGCCCCGACGGGTGCGACGCCGATGGTGAAAGGGTCCCGTTCGCGGGTGCTGTGGGATCTGTTGCAGGGCGCATACAGTCGGCTCGGGTTCGCGGACGCGGTCGATGACACCACCTTCATGAAGCTGGTCCTCGCCCGGGTGGTGGAGCCGACCTCGAAGGCCGACACGATCCGGGTCCTGGGCGAGCTCGGCGTCCCAGCCCCATCGTTGCGGACGATCTGGCGGACCCTTGCCCGCTGCGTGGAGCAGGACTGGCGGGACAAGCTCTCCACGGCCGCGTTCAGCCATGCCACCCGTCACGGCCCGCTGAGGCTGGTGCTCTACGACGTGACGACCCTCTACTTCGAGGCCGAAGACGAGGACGCCCTCCGCAAGGTCGGGATGAGCAAGGAGAGGCGGGTGGATCCGCAGATCCTCGTCGGGATGCTCGTCACCGGTGACGGGTTCCCGCTCGAGGTTCATGAGTTCACCGGGAACACCGCCGAGACCCTCACCCTGCTGCCCGTGCTCCGCGCATTCCAGGACCGCCACCAGGTCGATGACGTCGTCGTGGTCGCCGACGCGGGGATGCTGTCTGCGGGGAACTTGAACGTGCTGGAAGACGCCGGGTTCAGCTTCATCGTGGGGTCCCGGATCAGCAGGGCCCCCTACGACCTCGCTGAGCACTTCGACCGGCACGGCGGCGTGCTCCACGACGGGGAGACGCTCGAGTCGAAACGGGTCATGGGTGTCGGACCGAACGCACGAGAGCGGCGGGTGGTCTACCACTACTCCTATAAACGCGACCGGCGTGACAACCACACTCTGGACAAGCAGGTCGAGAAGGCGCAGAAGATCGCCGACGGCACCCGGCCGCTGCGCAAGGACCGGTTCGTGAAGCTGACCGGCACCGGCCCCAGCGTCGACCAGACACTCGTGGATCGCGCCCGCCAGCTCGCCGGGCTGAAGGGGTACGTCACCAACATCCCCGCGATCCGGCTCACCGGCAACGAGGTCGTGGCCGCATATCACGACCTGTTCCAGGTGGAGCGCTCCTTCCGGATGGCCAAGACCGACCTGCGTGCCCGGCCGATGTTCCATCACGAACGCGACTCGATCCACGCGCACCTCACGATCGTGTTCACCGCCCTCGCGATCTCACGCCACCTCCAGGACGCCACCGGAGTCAGCATCCGCAGACTCGTCCGCGCCCTCCGACCGCTACGAGACGTCACCATTCAGATCGGCGGGAAAGAGATCGTCGCGACCACCCCACCCACCGCCGACGCGCAAGCCATCCTCGACGCCCTCAGCACCGTCGACGCTACGCACTAACTCGGCACGAGT
>CAVOIT010000010.1:0-64529 GCA_963696115.1 uncultured Actinomycetota bacterium
GCTGGACCTGTCACCGCTGACGAATCCCGCCACCGGTTGTGTGCGGCCCCCGGGCGCGCCGCATCGCGCCGGCGGTGCCTTCACGATCTTGCGCGGTTGACCTGGACGCGCTCACGCACCCGACGGCCACCGCGGAGCAGGGGCGCCGGTTCGTAGTGCCCCCGGGTCACAGCGCGCAAGCCGGTCACAGCGCGCGGAGGATGTCCTCCACGCGCTGCTTCGCGTCACCGAAGAGCATCTGCGTGTTCTCGCGGGAGAACAGCGGGTTCGGTACGCCCGCGTAGCCCGATGCCATCGACCGCTTGAAGACGATCACGTTCTCCGCCTCCCATACCCGCAGCACCGGCATCCCCGCGATCGGGCTGCCGGGGTCCTGCGCCGCCGCCGGGTTCACGGTGTCGTTCGCGCCGATCACCAGGACGACCGACGTGGATGCGAAGTCGTCGTTGATCTCATCCATCTCCAGAACGATGTCGTACGGCACCTTCGCCTCGGCCAGCAGCACGTTCATGTGGCCGGGGAGCCGTCCCGCCACGGGATGGATGCCGAAGCGCACGTCCACGCCGCGCTCGCGCAGCCGCCGCGCGAGGTCGGCGACCGGGTACTGCGCCTGGGCGACCGCCATGCCGTAGCCGGGGGTGATGATCACGCTGGTCGCCGCCGCCAGCATCCGCGCCGCCGACTCCGCGTCGATCTCGCGGTGCTCGCCCTGCTCCTGCGCCGGGCTCGCCGCCGCGGTGATGCCGAACCCGCCGGCGATCACCGACAGGAACGACCGGTTCATGGCGCGGCACATGATGTACGACAGGTATGCGCCCGAGGACCCCACCAGTGCGCCCACGACGATGAGCAGATCGTTGTTCAGCAGGAACCCGGCCGCCGCGGCCGCCCAGCCCGAGTAGCTGTTGAGCATCGAGACGACCACGGGCATGTCGCCTCCGCCGATGGAGGCGACCAGGTGCCAGCCCAGCGCCAGCGCGAGCGCCGTCACCGTCACCAGCAGCCACAGGTGTGGCGTGATCACGTACCAGACAGTCAGCCCGACGAAGCCGACGAGGGCGCCCAGGTTCAGGGCGTTCTTGCCCGGCAGCATCAGCGGTGTGGAGGACATCCGCCCGGACAGCTTCAGGAACGCGACGATCGACCCCGTGAACGTCACCGCTCCGATGAAGACCCCGACGAACACTTCGGCATGGTGGATGTCGAGCAGGGCACCGCTCATCCCCGTCTCGTAAAGCGCCCCGGTCCACCCGACCAGCACCGCGGCCAGACCCACGAAGGAGTGCAGCAGCGCGATCAGCTGCGGCATCCCGGTCATCTCCACCGACCGGGCCCGCCACAGCCCGATGACCGCGCCGACGAGCATCGCGCCGACCAGGAGCGCCAGCCCCGTCACGGCCTGCGGGCTGCCCCACGATCCCGACAGCATCAGCCCCACCGTTGCGACCAGAGCGATGACCATCCCGATCACGCCGTAGGTCACACCGCGGCGCGAGGTCTCGTGCCGGCTCAGGCCCCCGAGGCTCAGGATGAACAGCAGCGCCGCGACGAGGTAGGCGGCGTTGGCCGCCGACGCCGCGGTCACTGCTGGTCCGCTTTCCGGAACATCGCGAGCATGCGGCGGGTGACGGCGAAGCCGCCGAAGATGTTGATGCTGGCCAGCAGAACGGCGGCCGCCGCGAGCAGTTGCACGATCAGGCTCGGCGCCGTCAGCTGCACGATCGCGCCGACGATGATGATGCCGGAAATGGCGTTCGTCACGCTCATGAGTGGGGTGTGCAGGGCGTGGGCCACCTTCCCGATGACGTAGAAGCCGATCACCACCGAGAGGGTCAGCACCGTGATGTGCTGCGGCAAGGGCGGTGGCGCGACCGCTCCGACCAGGAACAGCACCGCGATTCCGAGCACCGCCAACCCGGTCCGTACCGCTGGTCGCATGCCGGTGCGTGGTGGGACGGCGGGCGCGCCCGGAGCGGACACGGCGGGTGCAGGCGGAGCGGCCGATGCCGAGACCTGCACTGGCGGCGGCGGCCAGGTGATCTCGCCGGAGCGCACCACCGTCACCGACCGCTGCACGACGTCGTCGTCATCGATCGTGAGCCGACCGTCCTTGCCCGGCGTCATCAGCGTGATCAGGTTCAGCACGTTCGTCCCGTACAGCTGGGACGCCTGTCCGGGGAGCCGACCGGCCAGATCCGTGTAGCCCAGGATCGTGACCCCATTGGGCGTGACGACACGCTCACCGGGCACGGTGCCCTCGACGTTCCCGCCCTGGGGGGCGCCCATGTCAACGATGACGCTGCCGGGCTTCATCCGGGCGACGTCGGCGGCCGTGATGAGGCGGGGCGCGGGCCGGCCCGGGATGGAGGCCGTGGTGATGATGATGTCGACGTCTGCGGCCTGCTCGGAATACACCTCGGCCGCCCGGCGGTCGTAGGCCTCGCTGGTGGCCTTGGCGTAGCCGTCGGAAGACACCATCTGCTCGTCGACGTCGATCGGGACGTACTCGCCGCCGATCGAACGGACCTGATCGGCGACCTCCGGGCGCGGGTCGGTGGCCCGGACCACCGCGCCGAGGCTGGAGGCTGCGCCGATGGCGGCCAGACCCGCGACACCGGCGCCGGCGACGAGCACTTTCGCGGGCGGCACTTTGCCCGCGGCGGTCACCTGGCCGGTGAAGAACCTGCCGAACTCGTGCGCGGCCTCCACCACGGCCCGGTAGCCGGAGATGTTCGCCATCGAACTGAGCACGTCCATCGACTGCGCTCGCGAGATGCGCGGCACGGCATCCATTGCCAGCGCCGTCACTCCCTGTGCTGCCAGCTGCTTCAGCAGATCGGGCCGCAGGGCCGGGCTGAGGATGCCGATCAGCGTGGCCCCGGGCGCGAGCCGCGCGATCTCCTCCGGCGCCGGGGCGTTCACCGTGAGCACGATCGTGGCTTGCCAGGCGGCGGCAGTGTCCACGAGGGTCGCGCCCGCCTGCGCGTAAGCGGCGTCGGGGAAGGACGCGGCTGCGCCGGCACCGGCCTCCACGATCACGTCATAGCCCAGCGAGATCAGCTTCCCGACGGTGGCGGGAGTGGCGGCGACCCGGTTCTCACCGGGTCGTTCGGCGACGATGCCGATGCGGGTCATGCAGGCTCCCATGCTCGTAGACCGGCGCTCGGGTGCTGCCGCCGGTGGGCGATCATCAATCGACTTTAGAGGCTCCGCGTCGAGGCCCGTGCACGCTCCCGCCGCGCGCGGGTGCCGGACTTCCTAGACTGGGCACGTGACCCCTGTCTTCTCCCCCGCCCGCGAGGCGGAACGGCAGGACCTGATCGACCTCATCAGGGCGGAAGCGGTGTTCCACGGCGACTTCACCCTTTCCAGCGGACGGCGGGCGTCCTATTACGTGGACCTGCGCCGGCTGACCCTCGATCACCGCGCCGCGCCGACGATCGGGCGCATCATGCTGGAGCTGATCTCGGAGGTCGGGGATGTCGCCGCAGTCGGCGGTCTCACCCTGGGTGCCGACCCGATCGCGAATGCGATCATGCACGAGTCGGTGCGCGCGGGGCGTCCGGTGGATGCCTTCGTGGTGCGCAAGGAGGCGAAGGACCACGGTCGCGGGCGCCGGATCGAGGGTCCGGAGGTCGCGGGCCGGCGCGTGGTCGTCGTGGAGGACACCTCGACGACGGGGCAGTCCGCCCTGACCGCTGTCGAGGAGGTGCGCCGCGCCGGCGCCCAGCCCGTTGCGGTCGCGGTGGTCGTGGACCGCCGGACGGGCGCGCAGGCAGCCGTCGAGGCCGCCGGTCTGCGATGGCTCGCGGCGATCGACCTGGATGATCTGGGGCTTCAGCCCCAATGAGGTAGTTGACGGAGAAGAACTGATGCAGCACATCGATCTGCCCTCGCACGAGCGCCTGCGCCAATTGGCGGGCCACCGGCATCCGGGTAGCGTCTCCATCTACCTCGAGACCGGGGTCCGACCCGACGATGGCCCGCGCGCCCGGTTCGCACTGTCGGCGGCGCGAGACCTGGTCGCGGAGATTCTGGAGCGGGACGCGCCGGGGGAGGTCGATAGTGTGACCGCCGCACTGGACGGGTTGGCCGACGACACCGCATTCTTCGAAGAGGTCTCGCGCTCGCTGGTCGTCTTCGTGAGCGGCGACCACATCGAGACGTACCGGCTCGCGAACCGCCTGCCCCCGGCGGTGACGGTATCGGACCGCTTCCGGTTGACTCCGCTGCTGCGCGCGACCACCGTTCCCGGCGACGCTCTGATTCTTGCCCTGTCATCGAACGCCGTCCGCCTGATCTCGATAGCCGCCGATGGGTCGGCGGACGAGATCCCCGTGCCGGCGATGCCACACGACGTAGCCGGTTTTGTGGGCTCGGGGTCGGTGCGCGAACGCTCCTACTCGATCAAACGGGTCGGAGCCGAGGGTGAGAAGGTGAGGCTGACGCAGTTCGCCCGCGCCGTCGAGTCCGCGCTTCGTCCCGTGCTGACGGGGGCTCTCAGGCCGCTCATCCTGGCCGCGACCGAACCGCTGGCCGGCATCTACCGCGGCGTCAACTCGTACCACGGACTCGCGCGAGCGGCGATCGACGGCAACCCGGATGACCTGAGTCCCGACGAGTTGTCTCGTCGCGCGCGCGCCATACTCGAGGAGCTGCACGCCGAACGCCTCACGCGGCTGCGCGCCGAGTACGACGCTGGGTCGTCCGCGGGCCGGGCGCTCAGTGATGTCGCCGACGTTGCGCGCGCGGCGGTCGCCGGTGCGATTGACACTCTGCTCGTGGACTTCGAGACCCGGGTCCCGGGGACGGTCGATGACGCGGGGAATGTGCACTTCGACGACGCCGCCGACAGTGCCGGACCCGATGTCCTCGACGAGGTCGTGCGGATCGCCCTCACGACGGGCGCCCGGGTCCTCGCCGTGCGTGCGCCAGACCTTCCGACGGCGCAGCCGGTCGCGGCCATCCTGCGCTATCAAGTCTGAGGACGGGGCGACAGCCCGTCAACGCGACGCACTCACAGCAGGTCGGCGACCGAGTCGACCACCTCGTCGGGGCGGAACGGATAGCGTTCCACCGCCGCCCGGTCGCTGATGCCGCTGAGCACCAGCACGGTGTATAAGCCCGCTTCGATCCCTGCTACCACGTCCGTGTCCATCCGGTCACCGATCATGCCCGTCTTCTCCGAGTGGGCGCCCATGCGGTTCAGCGCCGACCGGAACATCATGGGATTCGGCTTGCCGATCACGTACGGCTCCTTGCCGGTCGCGGTGGTGATCAGCGCCGCGAACGATCCGGTCGCCGGAACGATGCCGTGCGGGGTGGGGCCGGTCACGTCGGGGTTGGTCACGATGAAGCGGGCCCCCGCCGCGATGAACCGCACCGCCCGGGTGATCGCCTCGAACGAGTACTGCCGGGTCTCGCCCACGACGACGTAATCCGGCTGCGACTCCGTCATGATGAAGCCCGCCTCGTGCAGCGCTGTGGTCAGCCCCGCCTCGCCGATCACGAAAGCACTGCCTCCGGGCGATTGCGAGCGCAGGAATTCGGCCGTGGCCAGGGCGGAGGTCCAGATGCGATCCTCCGGAACGGTCAGACCCGTACGCGACAACCGGGCGCTGAGGTCCCGCGGAGTGGACAGTGGGTTGTTCGTGAGCACCAGGAAGGGGATGCCGTCCGCGTGCCAGCGCTCCAGCAGCGCGGCGGCGCCCGGGATGGCTTCGTTCTCATGCACCAGCACGCCGTCCATGTCGACCAGCCAGCACTCGACCTCGGCTCGCGTGCGCATGGCATCAGCGTAGGCGCGGAAGCCGCACGAGTAGGGCATGAGTAGGGTGTGCGTGTGGCCAGACCGACCCCGACCCCAGGGTCGCAGGCCTCGCTGCGCGAAGCGAACCGCGCCCGCGTCGTGGACGCGGTCAAGCGCCACGGCAGCCTCACCCAGGTCGAGCTCGCCGGGTCGACCGGACTCTCACCGGCCACGGTGTCGAACATCGTCCGTGAGCTCGCTGCGGCGGGTGTGCTCAGCACCGCCCGCACCTCACGGAGTGGCCGCAGAGCAGTGTCGGTCAGCCTGGCGCGGCGATTCGGCTTAGTCGGGGCCGTCCACGTCAGCGCGCGTCGGATGCGGGTGGTGCTGGCCGACGTTGCGCAGACGGTCGTCGCCACTGCCGCGGCGCCGCTCGCGCGCGACCACCGTCACGATGTCGAACTCGACCGGGCCGCGTCGCTCTTGACAGATCTGTGCGCGTCGCTGGAGATCGACCCGAGCGCTCTACTCGCGGTCGGCGCCGCGCTGCCCGTACCGGTGGACCCGGCGACAGGCCGGATCGCGACCCCCGAACTGCTGCCCGGGTGGCGGGGGGTGGACGTGCGGGCATCCCTCGAGAGTCGCCTGGGCGTGCCGGTCCGTGTCGACGGGGAGGCGAACCTGGGGGGGATGTGGGAGGCGCGGTCGGGCGCGGCAGCGGGAACGACGAGCAGTGCGTACGTCAGGGTCGGCCACACCATCAGCGCGGCGCTCATCCACGACGGGGAGCCACTGCGCGGCTCCCACGGGAAGGCCGGTCAGCTGGGCCACGTCAGCATCGACGAGAACGGTCCCGTGTGCTCTTGCGGCAACCGGGGATGCCTCGAGACGTTCGCGGGTGGGCGGGCGCTGATGCGGCTGTTCCCGGCTGAGGGTGGTGTGCGCCGGCTGAGCGACCTGCTGCGAGGTGCCGACGAGGGGGATCCGACGTGCCGGCGGGTCGTCGCAGACGCCGGGCGCCACATCGGTGTTGCCGTGGCGGGCCTGACGAACCTCTTCGACCCGGAGCGGGTGGTCATCGGGGGCGAGCTCGCGCGCGCCGGAGAGATCCTGCTCGCGCCGCTGCGTCACTCCCTCGAACGCTCCACCCTCACCGGATACGGCGACTCCGTGGAGGTGGTGGCCGCCAGCGCAGGCGACGACGCGGAGGTGCGCGGGGCGGTGGCCCTGGCAGTCGGTCACGCGCGGTTGGAGGCGCCGGTTGCCGGGGACGCGATGACGCCCGTCGCCGCGCTCTGAGTTCGAAGCGTAACGCCTCCGTCACGAACCATCGATGTTCTGCGTTCAAGTCTTGACGCCATCGTGACGGCGGTGTGAGAATCCGGGAGGCCGCCGACGGAGGCGGTTCGACGAGAGGCGACATTCGATGAAGAAGACACTCAGGGCGTTCGCCCTCATCGCGGTCGGTGCGGTCGTGGGAGCCGGAGCACTCACGGCATGCTCCTCCGGCGGCGGTGACGCGAGCGCGACAGGAGGCAGCGACACGAAGATCGGGCTGCTGCTGCCCGAGTCCCAGACCACGCGGTACGAGGCGTTCGATCGCCCCCTGTTCGAGCAGAAGGTGGCCGAACTCAGCGACTACCAGGTCGTGTACGCAAACGCGGACCAGGATGCGGACCGGCAGCAGCAGCAGGCGGAGGCTCAGCTCGCCGACGGCGTGTCGGTGATCGTGCTGGATCCGGTGGACGCGAAGTCCGCCGTGAGCATCGTGAGCGCCGCCAACGCTCAAGGCGTTCCTGTCGTCTCGTACGACCGGCTGATCGGTGGCGGGGAGCTGGCCTATTACGTCTCGTTCGATAACGAGAAGGTCGGCGAGCTGCAAGGCCAGGCACTCGTGGACGAACTCCGCAGCACCGGTGCGACCGGCGGCATCCTCATGGTGAACGGCTCGCCGACCGACAGCAACGCCGCCCAGTTCAAGGCCGGCGCGCACGCGGTCATCGACGCCAGCGGCATCCCGGTCCTGGCCGAGTACGACACTCCTGACTGGCTTCCGGACAAGGCGCAGGAGTGGGTGGCAGGGCAGTTGAACCAGGGCAGCGGTATCGCAGGGGTGTACGCGGCCAACGACGGCACCGCCGGCGGCGCCATCGCGGCACTGAAGGCGGCCAACGTCGCGCCGTGGCCCGTCGTGACCGGGCAGGACGCCGAACTGGCGGCGATCCAGCGGATCATCGCCGGTGACCAGTTCATGACCGTCTACAAGGCGATCAAGCAGGAGGCGGAACTGGCGGCCGAGATCGCCGTGCGCTTGGCCTCCGGCGAGGAGGTCACCGGGGACACCGAGGTGGACGGAACTCCGGCGACCTTGCTGGCGCCGGTGGTCGTGACGACCGAGAACATCATGGACACGGTCGTTGCCGACGGGTTCTACACCGTGGACGAGATCTGCACTGCCCAGTACGCACAGGCCTGCGCAACCGCGGGCATCGGCTGACCCCGCGCGGACGGGCGGCGATGTCCGCCCGTCCGCGCATCCCCCTGGACGATGCGGACAGCGAGAGGTAGGGAAGAGTCATGTCCAACGCGGCGGTCGGCGTGGTGCAGCACGAACTGATTCTTCGACTACGGGGGATCGGGAAACGGTTCGGGGCGGTGCGCGCCCTCACCGACATCGATCTGGACGTCTTCGCCGGGGAGGTGGTCGCGATCGTCGGCGACAACGGTGCAGGCAAGTCCACGCTCGTGAAGGTCCTGTCGGGCGTGTACCCGCCCGACAGCGGAGTGATCGAGTACGAAGGAGCGGCTGTGCACGTCCCCAGCCCGACCGCCGCCCGGGATCTGGGCATCGCGACTGTCTACCAGGACCTGGCGCTGTGCGACAACCTCGATGTCGTCGCCAACCTCTGGCTCGGACGTGAGCTCATGCGGCCTTCCGGGCTCGACGAGGTCGAGATGGAACGTCGCTCCTGGGAACTCCTGCGCGAGCTCAGCGCCCGCATCCCCTCCGTCCGGATTCCGGTGGCGTCTTTGTCGGGCGGTCAGCGTCAGATCGTCGCGATCGCTCGCTCGCTCATCGGTGAACCGCGCGTGGTCGTGCTGGACGAGCCCACTGCTGCGCTCGGGGTCGCACAGACCGCGGAAGTGCTCAACCTCGTGGAGCGACTGCGGGAGCGCGGGCACGGGGTGGTCCTCATCAGTCACAACATGGCTGACGTGATGGCGGTCGCCGACAGGATCGTGGTGCTCCGGCTGGGACGCAACAACGGGGCCTTCGCCACGAGCGAGGTCACCACCGAGGACGTCATCGCCGCGATCACGGGCGCCGCGGACAACGCGGTGACGCGACGAGAATCGCGCACGGCCCGTCCCGGATTCGCGCAGGAGGTCTCGTCATGACCGGTTCCGACCTGGCCGCCACGGAAGGAACCGCCACCGCGGACATGCAGGATGAGCGCCTGGTGCGCGAGCGAGGCGTGAGAGGCGCGCTGCGCACGCTGGGATCCCGCGTGCGCAGCGGGGACCTTGGATCGCTGCCGGTGATCGTGGGACTGGCGGTGATCTGGGTCGTCTTCTCGCTGATCAACCCGAACTTCCTGTCCAGCGCGAACATGGTGAACCTCACGCTGCAGATGGCGGCGATCGGCACCATCGCCGTCGGCATCGTGCTGGTGCTGCTGCTGGGCGAGATCGACCTGTCCGTGGGATCCATGGCGGGGCTCGCGGCGGCGGTCCTGGCGGTCGCCTTCGTGCAGTGGTCGTGGCCCCTGTGGCTCGCCGTCGCGGGCGCGGTCGCCGCCGGCGTCCTGATCGGAGCCCTTTACGGTTTCCTCTACAACCGGTTCGGCGTGCCCAGCTTCGTGATCACCCTGGCGGGCTTGCTGGGCGTGCTTGGGCTGCAGCTGTGGGTGCTGGGCACAACCGGCTCGATCAACCTCCCCTTCGACTCCTGGCTCGTCCAATTCGCGCAGCAGATGTTCTTGCCGGACTGGCTGTCTTACGTGCTTGTGGCTTTGACCGTCGTCGTGTACGGCGGTCAACTGTGGCTGGCGGCCCGCCGCCGGGCCGCCGCCAACCTGTCGGCGATGTCGGCGGGCGCGATCGCAGCGCGCAGCGCGGGCTTGGCGGTGCTGCTGGCTGTGCCAGCGTGGTATCTGAATCAGTCGCGCGGCGTGGGTGTGATGTTCGTGTTCTTCCTGGCGGTGGTCGTCGCCGTGCACCTCGCACTGACCCGCACTCGGTGGGGGCGCTCGGTGTATGCGGTCGGCGGGAACGTCGAGGCCGCACGGCGCGCCGGAATCCGCGTCCACCGCGTGTACTACTCGGTGTTCGTCCTGTGCTCCACTCTGGCCGCCGTCGGCGGCGTGCTGCTGGCCGCCCGGCTCGCCGCGGCCAGCCAGAGCAGCGGCGGTGGTGACACGAATCTGAACGCCATCGCCGCTGCGGTGATCGGAGGTGCGAGCCTGTTCGGGGGCCGGGGTAGTGCGTTCTCCGCGCTGCTGGGGATCACCGTGATTCAGTCGATCTCGCTCGGGTTGACACTGCTCAACCTGGACTCGTCCGTCCGCTTCATGATCACGGGCGCGGTGCTGCTGCTGGCAGTGGTCATCGATTCCGTCTCGCGTCGGTCGCTGCGGGCATCCGGCCGGGGTTGAGCGCGCGCGGGCGTCGGTCGCACTAGGGTCGAGCCGTGAATCAGCGCGGCGCGGGCGGATCGCTGCGCGCGCCGGACCTGTCCGGCCGTGTCTATGTCGTCACTGGCGCGAACGCCGGACTGGGCTACTTCGCCTCCGAGCAACTGGCCCGCGCGGGAGCGAACGTGGTGATGACCGGACGCAATCCGGTTCGCCTGGCCGCGGCGCGGGCGGCGCTCGAAACCAGGCGGCACGCGTTCGACCAGGACGGCGGCGGACGGTGCGAGACGCTGCTCCTGGACACCAGCAACCTCGGCTCGGTCCGCGCGGCGGCCGCGACCCTGCGCCAGCGCGGCCGGATCGACGGCGTGCTGCTCAATGCCGGAATGACCCATCCGCCCCGCTCTCGGCACACCACTCTCGACGGCAACGAGCTCGTGTTCGCGACCAACGTGCTCGGCCACTTCGCTCTCGCAGGAGCGCTGCTGACCACGGTGGCTGCGGCGAGGGGGCGCCTGGTCTGGCTCGGAAGCGTCTCCACGTCGCTCTGCGCGTCCCATCCGATCGACCCGCAGCTGCAGACGCGGTACTCCCCATGGCGGGCATACGTGCAGTCGAAGGTCGCGACCACCGCGATCGGACTGGAGGCGGACCGGCGACTGCGAGAGGGCCGGGTGCCCGTCCAGAGCATCGTGGCTCATCCCGGTTACGCCACCAGCGGGCGCACCCCCGGGATCCGCGGTGTGAACGAGCCGACCCGGCGCGGACGGTTCCTGGACACCCTGCAGGCGCCGGTGAGTCAGTCCAAGGAGCACGGGGCGTGGTCCCTCGTGCTCGCGCTGACCGATCCCGCCGTGGCCGGAGGGGACCTGTGGGGGCCGCGATTCGTGCTCCACGGCTCCCCCCGGCGCGCGCGGCCGGCCGGCCTGACGCGCGACCGTGCCGTGCAGGAGCAGCTGTGGGCCACCTGCGAGAGCGCCGCGCAGTTGCGGTGGCCGTTCGAGGCTGCGCGCCGCTGATCAGGCCGACAGCCACACCGCGGCGGCCGCCGCGCCCGGGAGCAGGATGCGGCGTCCCGCGAGCACGACCGCGCCACCCGTGTCGACCCCGACCGTCGCCCCGACCTCGACGCCGGCCGCGTGCAGGTCGCGCAGCAGTCGCGGATCGCGATCGCTGACGCGCAGGATCCGACCCCGATGACCGACCGCCGCCTCCGCAAGCAGCACGAACGGATCGCGCACGATCCGCCCCTCGGCATCCGGGATCGGATCCCCGTGCGGGTCCGATCGGGGCCATCCAAGCCGCTCGTCGATGCGCTCGAGCAGACGGTCGCTGATCACATGCTCCAGAAGCTCCGCCTCATCATGGACTTCGTCCCAGCCGTAGCCGTACTCGGTCACCAGCCAGGTCTCGATGAGCCGATGCCGGCGCACGATCCCGGCTGCTCGCCGGCGCCCTTCCGCCGTCAGGGCGATCGGCCCGTAGCGCCGGTGGGAGACCAGACCCTGCGTCGCCAGCTTCTGGATCATCTCCGTGACGCTGGAGGGCGCGAGCCCGAGCTGCGCGGCCAGCTGGGACGGGGTGATGTCCGCGTCCTGCCACTCGGTGTGGTGGTAGATCGACTTGAGGTAATCCTCGACGGCGACGGAGGCCACCACTCCACGCTATCCGCCAGCCGTGATCAGAGCGATGAGGACGGTGTTCAGCGCGATCAGGAAGACGGATGCGGCCACCCCCGCCGTGGTCGTGGCGACCCGGTTGCGGAACGGGCCCAGCACCTCGGCGCGCGCCGTCAACCACAGCAGCGGAACCAGGGCGAACGGTATTCCGAACGAGAGCACGACCTGGCTGAGAACGAGCGCCAGGGTGGGGTCGACGCCGGCGATCAGCAGTCCGAGCGCGGGGATCAGGGTGATCAGCCGCCGCACGAGCAGCGGCACCCGCACACGCAGCAGTCCGGCCATGATCTCCGAGCCGGCGTAGGCGCCCACGGAGCTCGAGGCCAGCCCGCTGGCGAGCAGGCCCACCGCGAACAGCGTCGCGATGACCGGTCCGAGGCCGTCGCGCAGCGCGTCGTACGCACCCTCCAGCGAGTCTGTGCCCGGTACTCCCGCCAGCGCTGTCGCCGCCAGGAGCAGCATCGCCATATTCACCGTGCCGGCCACCACCATCGCCACCGTGACGTCCCACCGGGTCGCTGTGAGGAGGCGCTGGATCGTCCCGGGCTCCGGGTCCGTCCCGAACCGGTCCCGGGCGAGCGCTGAATGCGCGTAGATGGCGTGCGGCATCACGGTCGCGCCGAGGATCGACGCCGCCAGCAGCACCGAGTCGGTGCCGTCGAAGCGGGGTACGAGCCCCCCCAGCACGGCGGACGCCTCGGGCGGGGACACCACGATCCCGGCGCAGAAGCCGACGACGATGACCGCCATCAGCGTGACCACCACCGTCTCGAAGGCGCGCGCCCCGCGCCGGGCCTGGAAGGTGAGCACCGCCATGGAGATGACTCCGGTGATGGCCCCGCCCCACACCAGCGGCACGCCGAACAGGAGGTTCAGCGCCACGGCGCCGCCGATGACCTCGGCGACATCGGTGGCCATCGCGACGATCTCTGCCTGCAGCCAGTACAGGCGTCGCAGCCAGGGCTGCCGGATCCGTTCGCCCAGCGCCTCCGGGAGGCTCCGTCCGGTGACCACGCCGAGCTTCGCCGATAGGTACTGGATCAGCCAGGCCATCAGGTTACCCAGGAGCACCACCCAGACGAGCAGGTAGCCGAACCGTGCGCCGGCCGTCATATTGCTGGCGACGTTCCCGGGGTCCAGGTACGCCACCCCGGCCACCAGTGCCGGACCCAGCAGCCAGGCCAGCCGCGGTGCGGTGCGATCCACCGGCGGCGTGGATGTTTTCGGCATGCCGAAAACATAGCCCCGTCGCGGTGCGATCGCCAGGTCTACGCTGAGCCGGTGACCGAGCGAGCCGACGGACCCGACGCGGTCGCCCCGGTCGGCGTCGGGCCCTGGCCCGGCGGACCTGCGGCGTGGCCGGACGACGAGCGGTTCGACCCGGAACTGCTGGCCGCCGGCGACCACCGCAACGTGGCGGACCGGTACCGCTACTGGCGGATGGCGGCGATCGTCGCGGATCTGGATCAGCACCGACATCCGTTCCACGTCGCGATCGAGAACTGGCAGCACGACATGAACATCGGATCCGTGGTGCGCAGTGCGAACGCCTTCCTGGCCGACACCGTGCACATCGTGGGTCGACGGCGGTGGAACCGCCGGGGGGCGATGGTCACCGAGCAGTACCAGCACCTGATGCACCACGCGGACGTGACCGGGTTGGCGGAGTGGGCTCGGGCGCGGCGGCTGCCGCTGGTCGGCGTCGACAACGTCATGGGCGCCGTAGCGCTGCCGGGCGCCGAGCTCCCCGAGCGCTGCGTTCTGATGTTCGGGCAGGAGGGGCCCGGGTTGTCGGATGCCGCACTGGCGGCGGCGTCGCTCATCGTGGAGATCCCGCAGTACGGCTCCACCCGCTCCATCAACGCTGGGGCCGCTGCCGCGGTCGTCATGTATGAATGGTGCCGCCGCTGGGCGTGATCCGATCCGAGCCGGGGCGCGGGCGGCTCGCCGCGTGAGCACACGAAACGGCGTCGGCATATCCTGGAATCCATGACCGAATCCCCCCCCATCGGTGAATCCCCCCGCATCGGCATCGCAATCGACGACTTCAGCAGCCGGATCCGGCCGCAGGACGACCTCTACGGGCATGTCAACGGGCCGTGGATGGAGCGCACCGAGATTCCCGACGACAAGGCCCGGTGGGGCTCGTTCCACGTCCTCGCCGAGCAGGCGGAACGCCACGTGCAGGAGATCGTGGACGACGCTCAGGGAGCCCCGGCCGGAACCGAAGAGCGCATGATCGGGGACTTGTTCACCAGCTTCATGGACGTCGAGCGCATCGAGCAGATCGGCGCCGCTCCGCTATCCGATCAGCTCGCCGTGGTCGAAACGGTCGACTCCATCCCGGCGCTGCTGCGGGCGGCGGGGGCTCTGCAGCGCGCCGGCTCGGGCGGCATGGCGCAGCTGTACGTCGAACCGGACCCGGGGGACCCGACCCGGTACGTCCCATTCCTGGTGCAGGGCGGGCTTTCGCTCCCGGACGAGTCGTACTACCGACTGGATGCATTCGACGTCACGCGCACCGCCTTCCGCGGTCACGTGGAGCGGATGCTGACACTGGCCGGCGTCCCGGATCCGTCGGTCGATGCGGAGCGCGTCATGGCGGTGGAGACAGAGCTGGCGGGTCATCACTGGGACACCGTGCGCAGCCGCGACGCGATGGCCACCTACAACCTCATGTCCTGGGACCAGGTGATCGCGACCGTCGGGGTTGACCTGGAACCCTGGCTGGCGGGGGTCGCCCCCCGGCACCGCGAGGCCTTTGCCGAGGTGGTGGTGGCGCAGCCGAGCTTTCTGGCCGGACTGGGCTCGCTGCTGACGGCCGACAGATTGTCCGAGTGGAAGGCGTGGCTGCGGTTCCAGGTCATCCACGGCGCCGCGCCGTTCCTGACGCCGGCGTTCGTCGACGAGAATTTCGCGTTCTACGGCACGCAGCTGACCGGTGTGCCCGTGAATCGTGAGCGATGGAAGCGGGGTGTGAGCCTGGTGGAGGCCGCCCTCGGGGAGGCGGTCGGTAAGGAGTATGTCCGACGCCACTTCCCACCGGAGGCCAAGGATGCCATGGACGAACTGGTGAGCAACCTCCTGGCCGCCTACCGGACATCCATCGCGGCGCTGGACTGGATGACACCCGAGACGCGCGAGCGGGCGCTGGCGAAGCTGGACGCGTTCACGCCCAAGATCGGCTACCCCGTCCGTTGGAAGGACTACTCGGAGCTGGAGATCCGGCCGGACGATCTGCTGGGCAACGTCCGACGGGCGCACGTCTGGGACCATGACCGGCAGCTCGGGAAGGTCGGCGCGCCCATCGACCGCGACGAGTGGTACATGACGCCTCAGACGGTGAACGCCTACTACAACCCGCTCATGAACGAGATCGTCTTCCCCGCGGCGATCCTGCAGCCCCCGTTCTTCGACCCGGACCGCGATCCCGCGGCCAACTACGGCGGGATCGGCGCGGTGATCGGGCATGAGATCGGTCACGGCTTCGACGATCAGGGCAGTCGCTTCGATGGGGACGGCGCACTGCGCGACTGGTGGACAGACAACGACCGCGCGGCGTTCGAGGAGCGCACTCGCGCGCTGATCGCGCAGTACGACGTCCTCGTGCCCCGGGGGCTGCCCGAGGACGCTCACGTCAACGGGGCTTTGACCATCGGGGAGAACATCGGAGACCTGGGCGGACTGGGCATCGCGATCTCGGCCTATCGCATCTCGCTCGGCGGGAAGGAGGCCCCGGTGCTGGATGGCTACACGGGGATGCAGCGCCTGCTGCTGAACTGGGCCCGCATCTGGCAGCAGAAGAGTCGGGAGGCCGAAACGATCCGGCTGCTGACGATCGACCCGCATGCGCCCAACGAGTTCCGTTGCAATCAGATCGTCCGCAATCTCGACGAGTTCTACAAGGCCTTCGGGGTGGCGCCGTCGGACGGGCTCTGGCTGGATCCGTCCGAACGCGTCACCATCTGGTAACGCCACGGGCGACCCAGCAGGCTAGTCTCGCTACTCGCATCGCGTGCGAAGGAGGAGCCTCATCATGGCCATCTCGCCGGAACCGGCTCGCGGCACGGATGCCGCGCCCACGCGTCGGCGCGGCGGACGACGCGGCCCGAGGCGATCGGCCTCCGGCCGCCGATCGTTCACCTCCACCCTGAGGACGCTCGACGACCTGGCCGCCTCCGGGGTGCAGGTGTCGATCCGTGTGGACGACCTGGACCGCGGCACCACGCTGGTCTCGGGCGACGACCACGTGGCGCTGCCCGTGTCGGGTCTGGGCGTTGTTCCGCTGCTGATCGAGGTGGCAGCGCGGTTCGAGGAGGGTTCCCTGGACCCGGCCGAGCCGGTCGGTCCGCGGCCGTCCAGCTCGGAGGGCGGCCCGGGCCTTTGGCGCCATCTCAGCGGTGCGCACCTCACGCTCGGCGACGCCGCGGTGTTCGCGGCGGCGGCGGGCGATGCGGCCGCGGCCAACGCCCTGCTGGCGCGCGTGTCGATCGCGGCGGTGCGCGCTCGACTCGAAGCGCTCGGGATGGCACGCAGCGCGGTCATGGACGGATTCCGCGACGTCCGCGGGCCGGACGATCCGCCGAACGTGGCCTTGGGGACGACCGCCGAGTACGCCGCACTGTTCGCCGACCTGGCGGAGTCCCGCGCCGTGTCACCGCAGGTGAGTGCACAGGTGGTGGAGTGGCTCAGCCTCGACATGGATCTCACGCTCGCCGCCGCCGCCACCGGGATCGATCCCTTCGCGCACGACGCGGACGCGCACGGCCTGCTCCTTTTCACCAAGACCGGCCGGGATGCCGGCATCCTGTCCGAGGCCGGAGTGCTCGCCGGTCCGCACGCCGGTCTCGCCTATGCCTTGACCGTCTGCTTCGACGATCTCTCGATCCTGCACCGGCTGCGCGCTCACGCGGCGTTCCAGGTGCTCGGGGCCGATCTGATGGAGTACGTGTTCTGACCCGAGCTCAGTCCCGGCGGTGGCGCAGCAGCCGCCAGGTGTTACCGCCGCCGGGTTCGTGGGTCAGTTCGTCGAGCGTCGCCAGCGCCAGGGCGAGACCTCGCCCGGATTCGGCATCCTCGTCTGGCATGCGGACCACATCCAGGTCGATCAGGGCCGGGTGGGCGTCGTCGGTGAGGACGGCGCACAGGTCCCGAGCTGTGGCGCTGACCTCCGCGGTGACGGAGATCGTCTCCCGGCCTGCGGCGTGCTCGACCACGTTCGTGACGATCTCACTCACGGCCAGTGAGAACATCGTCCGATCCTCCTCCCCCACGGTGGGGACGGCGAGCCACAACCGCTCCATGGCGTCGTGGACGGCGTCGATGAAGGCCGGCTCCGCGTGCCCGGCGACGTACTCGGTGTGGTCACTCATCGAAGGCCGCCTCCACGCTGGGGTGGTCGCGCAGCACCCGATCCAGATTGGTCAGGCTCAGTACGCGCCGCACCGGCTCGGTGACGTTCGCGATCCGCAGGTCGCCGCCCGCGGTGCGCGCCGACTTGAGGCCGCCGATCAGCGCGCCCAGCGCCGAGGAGTCCACGAAATCCGTGGCCGCCAGGTCAACGACGATCCGGGGCTGGCCGTCTGCGATGGCGTCCTCGATCGCGTGCTTGAGCTGCGGGACGCCCGGGGCGGTGAGCCGCCCGGACGGTGTGATGACGGCGAACCGTTCCTCACGCCTGACGGTCAGTTCCACGCGTTTGCCCTTCCGGTTGAGGTTCGCGCGGCGCGGGACCGCGGTATAGAGCCGCCTGAATGATCACGCTGAGGACGACGAGGTCGTAGCACACCCACACGGTATTGACCAGTGTGCCGGTTCCGTCGGCGGCTCCCACAGCCATGCGCAGCAGTCCGATCACCAGGGCGATGATCAGCACCGCGATGGCGGTCAACTGAGGCCAGATCTGGCGCCAAGGAGGTCCGGATGCGTCGCGGCCTTCCTTGCGGGTGACAGCGAAAGACAGGGGCCTGCCGAAGACCACGTTCATGAACGCCGACCAGCAGGCCTGAATCCAGACGGGGAACAGCGCGAGCGAGTACTGCTGTCCCCGCCACGTCTGCAGCCCCCGCCCGACCACGAGGAACAGGATCTGGTTGACGACGAAGTAGGGCAGGAAGCGTGCGAAGAAGTCCACCGTCCAGGCCGTGACGGGCAGTACCCCGAAGACAAGGTACACGACGGGCGCGGCGAGGTAGATGAGCGCTGCGAAGCCTGACAGGTAGCTGTACATCGTTGCGAAGTACATCAGTCGCTGTCCCCATGACAGCCCGCGCTTGACGAGGGGATTGTCCTTCAGCATCACCTGCAGCGTTCCCTGCGCCCAGCGCAGTCGCTGCGTGAGCATGGTCCGAAGGTCCTCGGGCGCCAGGCCCCGGGCGAGGATCTCGTGGTGATAGACGCTGTGCCATCCCATCGCATGCAGCTGCATCGCGGTGGCCATGTCCTCGGTGACCGAGATTGTCGCCATCGGCTGCACCGGGTGCGCCTCGCCCGGTCGGTCCACCCGCAGCGCATGCATGAGCGCGGAGACTGATTCCACTGCCCCCAGCGGCGAGAAGTCCCGCACCGCGAGTGCGTCCAGCGCGGCGTCGTCGATGACGATCTCGTCCAGTTCGCTGTCCCGCTCGACCGGCAGCCGACGGATCGCCTCGAGGTCCGCGCGCATGGCCTGCACATCCCGTGCCACGAGACGACGGGACGCGGCCTCGACCTTCTCGGTGACCTGGAAGGTGACGTCCGCGATCGGCGCGCCCTCGGCGACGCGTTCCCGGGCGAGCGCCACCTGCTCGCGCAGCAGGAGCACCTCGTCGCGGGTGGCGGGGTCCAGATCCCGGTCGCGGGCAGCCCGCCCCAGCAGGGATTCAGCGGCGCGCAGCGTCTTCGCCGTTGACGTGGTCAGGTCGTTGACGTACCCGACGATCCCCAGCTGCATGAGCGCGTCCCGACGCAGCACCGCATTCGAGCCGCAGAAGAACGCCGCGTTCCAGCCGTCCTTGCCCTGCTGGATGGGTCCGTAGAACAGGGGCGCTTGCGAGCCGAGAGGGTCGGAAGCGTCCACGTTCACAAACCACTGCGGGGTCTGCACCAGGGCCACCCGGGGGTCATCCTCGAAGTAGCCCAGGGTGCGGTCGAGGATCTCGGGCTGCGGGACCTGATCCGCATCGAGGATGAGCAGGAATTCGCCGTCGGTCTGCAGCAGCGCGTTGTTCAGGTTGCCGGCCTTGGCGTGCCGCGGCTTGTCGGCCCAGTCATCGGACCGGGTGATCCAGCCGACCCCAGCAGCAGCAGCGGCCGCCGCGAACTCCGGCCGCGCGCCGTCGTCGAGGATCCAGGTGCGGTGCGGGTAGGCGATCTCCTTCGCTGCCTGCGCCGTCGCCATCACCATCGGGAGCGGCTCGTTGTAGGTGGTGATGAAGACATCCACGGTGCCCGTCGGCGGTGATCCCGGACTCGGACGCTCCCGTGCACGCCACATCGTCAGGGCGAACAGGAATGTGTCGATCAGGCTGTACGTCTCGGCCATCACCAACGGCACCGCGATCCACCAGGCCGACCAGTTCACGGAGGCGAGCCAGCGCCAAGCGACGTAGTTGACCCCGAGCAGCACCGACAGGACGGCGAGGACGCGGATGGTCGCGAACCGCGCCGTCACTGCGCGCGCCGCTGGACGATGACCACTGTGACGTCGTCGGATGCACCAACGGCTGCCAGCCGGGCCGCTTCTTCCACTGCGCCCGCCGGGCCGCGCTCGCGGACCACGCGGCGGACGTGCCCGAACGGGTCATCGGGGTCGAGAATGTCCAGCAGCCCGTCGCTGCAGCACAGGAAGGTGTCGCCGGGTTCGAGACGGGCGCGTCCGACGTCGCGCGGCTCGTCGAAACCCATTCCCAGCGGCAGGCCCGTCGAGCGCAGCTCGACCCAGGTGTCGTCGGCCTTCAGCACGAATGCGAGGCTGTGCCCGGCATCCACGACGGATATCTCACCGGTCGCGAGGTCGATGTCGCCGTGGACGGCGGTGACGAACATCCCGGTTCCGCCGAAATCCTCCGCCAGGGCGCGATCGAGCTCGGCTACCGCCTGCACGAGGGGCCGCTCCGGCGCCGCTCGAAGCGCGGCGCGGACGGTGGCGGCGACCAGCGCCGGCCCGGCGCCCTTGCCCATGACGTCCGCGACGGTGACGCGGAGCCTGCCCGGCAGCAGCCGCCAGTCGTAGAAGTCGCCCAGGAGAAGGCCGGCCGGGACGGCGCGCGCCGCCAGATCGTACCCGGGCACCTCAGGGGTCCTGGTCGGCAGCAGGGCGCGCTGAACGATCGTCGCGCCTTCCAACTCCTCGGTGGATACCAGTTCGGCCTGAACCCAGAGCGCCATGTCCTGCAGAAGATCCTGGGCGTGCTGATCGAGCCGGCGCGGCTCGGTGTCCATGATGCAGAAGGATCCGATGCGTTCGCCGTTCGGAGCCGTCAGCGGATGGCCGGCGTAGAACCGCAGATGCGGATCGCCGACCACGTACGGGTTGTCGGCGAATCGGACGTCGCGCGCGGCATCCTCCACGATCAGCGTCTCGGGTCGGCGGATGGTGACGTCGCAGAACGCGCTCTCCCGCGGCGTCGTCTGGTCGCTGCCGAGGCCGATCTGCGCCTTGCGCCACTGGCGGTCGCGATCGATGAGCGAGACGCTGACCATGGGAACGCCGAACACTTCCTGCGCCATCCGGACGACGCGGTCGATCCGCTCGTCCGGCGCCGTGTCGAGGATGCCCAGGGCATCCAGCGCCCGCTGCCGAGTCTCCTCGCCCATGCCCGTCGACCCCCCGCTTCGGGCTCATCCTAAGACCCGGACGGGTCGGCGTGTCAGGGTGCGAACACGATGGTGTGGTTGCCGTGGCGGATGACGCGATCCTGCGCGTGCCAGAGCACGGCTCGCGACAGGACAGCGCGTTCGACGTCGGCGCCGCGCCGGCGCAGGTCCTCCGCCGTGTCCGCGTGGGAGACCCGAACCACGTCCTGCTCGATGATCGGGCCCTCATCGAGGTCTCCCGTCACGTAGTGCGACGTGGCCCCGATCAGTTTCACGCCCCGCTCCTTCGCCCGGCGGTAGGGGTCGGCGCCGACGAACGCCGGCAGGAAGCTGTGGTGGATGTTGATGACGGGCACTCCGAGGCGGTCCAGGAAATCCTGGGACAGGATCTGCATGTAGCGGGCCAGCACCACGAAATCGACCTGGCCGGCCAGCAGCTCCAGCATCCGGCGCTCCGCCGCCGGCTTGCGCTCGCCGCCGGAGGGGACCGTGATGAACGGAACCCCGAAGGAACGCACGTCCTCGGCGGTGCTGTCGTGATTGGCGACGACCAGCGGGATGGATACCGGCAGCTCGCCCCGGCGGTGGCGCCACAGCAGCTCCAGGAGGCAGTGGTCCTCCCGGGAGGCGAGAATCGCCATCCGCTTCGGGATGGACTGATCCGTCAGGCGCCACCGCATCCGGTAGGGCTGCAGGGTGCGACTCAGGTCGGCCTCCACGGCGGGGAGGGCCCCGCGCAGGCCATGACGGTGGAACACCACCCGCTGGAAGAACTCACCGCCCTCGGGATTGCTGGAGTACTGGTCCAGCGCCACGATGTTCCCGCCGCCGCGTGCGATGACGCCGCTGATCGCGGCGACCAGGCCCGCCTGGTCGGGGCCGTGCACGATCAGACAGGCGTGGTCGTCGAGCGGTTCCTCGACCTGCGCCATCTCGCCCCCTTCCGCAGGCCCATTGTTCCGCGTCTGCCGGCGGTTTGTTCCGCGTCCGCGGCGGTGCCGCGCCGTCAGGCCGCTCGGGCGACGAGGGCGTCGGAGACCGCCGACAGCCACGCGGCCATCGATGCGCGGGCCTGCGGCGTGTCCGGATGACGGCATCGCAGGTGCAGCCCGGTGTCGTCCAGGACGAACCAGACCATCACCCCGTCGACGTGCAGACGTGCCGAGACCCAGTGCGCCGCGGATCCGGCGGGGGCGGACACCGGCATCCGCCGCAGGTCCAGCCAGGACACCGCAAACATCCCCGGTGTCGCCGGCATCCCTCCCCACGGGGCCAGCAGTGGCGCGAGGGGGTACGAGCCGAGCGCGAGTGTCCGCTTGAGGGCGGCCGCGCACGCCACCGGGTCCGGATCGGCGCTCTCGAGGATCGAGTTCGTGATGAACCATCCGACGGAGTCCCGCCAGCGCTGCTCGGTGCGACTGTGCACGGGGAAGACCGCCCGCAGCGGTACCCCCGCATGGTGCAAGGACACCTCGGTCAGTGCCGACAGCGCGACCGCGGTGGCCCGCACGCCGGCTGCCGCGGCCCACGCGTCCAGTCGCGCCACCCCATCCGCATCCAGGACGTCGCGGATCTGCACCACCTCCGGGCGCGGTTCGTGCAGGTCGCCCAGCGGCAACGGGAACACCGGCATCGCCCCGCCCCCGGCGGCGATCGCCTCGTGCCAACCCTCGCGGACCGCCTCGGGGGCCGGCGGCATCTCAGCGAGCGCGGCCGTGTGGGCGGCGAACGCCGCGGCGACCCCTGCATCGTCCTCGCCGTCCAGCGCGCGCTGCAGATCGCGCCCGAGCACCACAAGCGACCACATGTCCACGTGGGCGTGGTCGGAGCCGATGACCACCCATGATCGGCCGTCGTCGGCGGGGACCTCCGGCTCAACGACGCACAGGGCGTGGGACGGCCGCCCGAAGGGGCGGCAGGCCTCGTCGAAGACGGCGCCGATCACGGCGGCGCTGGTCTGTCCCGGCGGCACAGGGTGGGTTCGCCAGCGTCCGGTGCCGACCTCCGCGTCGTGCAGCACCACCTCGCCGCCATCATGGGTGAACACCGTGTGCAGGGTGGGGTGGCGCATCACGACCCGGTCCCACGCCGCGGCGAGCGCTGCCCGGTCGCGGTGGGGCAGTCGCAGCGCGATCGCCATCCACGACCCGGCCCGGTCGCCCTCGCCGACGTGCCTGCGTTGGTCGAAGGACACCGGCAGCGGGCGATCCGCGCGAACGCGCACCTCGACGGCATAGGCGTGGACATCGCCGGCGGGCAGGTCGAGCAGGTCGATGTGGGACAGGCGCATCACGCCGTAGTGTAGGGCCCGCGGATGTGGGGGAGGCGAGGGCGGCAATGCCGGTCTGGGTGACGCGGGGAGCGCGGCTCGACTACGACGTGCAGGGGCGATCGGGCCCGTGGGTGGTCCAGCTACACGGCCTGACCTCCAGCCGCAGCCGCGATGCGCAGCTCGGCCTCGACCTGGGTCGGGCGCTGCGGGGTCACCGCGTGCTCCGCTACGACGCGCGTGCGCACGGCCTGTCCACGGGCACCGCCGTCGAGGAGGACTACCGCTGGGACCGCCTGGCCGACGACCTGCTGGGCCTACTCGATCACGTCGTCGGCGGCGAGAGCGTCCACGGCGTCGGGCCGTCGATGGGAACCGGAACGCTGCTGCATGCCGCCGTGCGCGACCCGGACAGGTTCCGCACGCTCACGCTCGTGACCCCCCCCACGTCCCGCAAGCGTCGCCGGGCTCAGGCCGAGTCGTATCGGGAGCAGGCCGACCGGATCGAGGAGGGCGGTCTGCCCGCCGAGGCGCTGGGCAACACGGCGCCGGTGCCGCCGGCGCTCGCCGACGCGCCGGAGACCCGTCCGTCGGTGCCCGTCGCGCTGCTGCCGACCGTGCTGCGAGGCGCGGCCTCCACCGATCTGCCCGGCCGCACCAAGATCGCCCGCATCGCGAGCCCGACCCTCATCCTGGCGTGGACGGGCGACCGCACCCACCCGCTGTCCACGGCGCGGCGGCTGCACGAGGTGATCCCCCGCAGCCGGCTCGTGGTGGCCCGCAGCCCGTACGGCGTGATGGCCTGGCCGGGGCTGTTCGCCGAGCATGTGACCACCGCGCACTGAGGGGCGCACGGCGCCGTGGTGGGAGACTGGGCGCATGGGCCAGGACACCGGGGCGGATTCCCGGATCGGCATCCGGATGCTGGACTCGGTCGCCGACGCGTTCCAGGCGTCCGCCGTGCTCAGCGCCGTGTGGGGCGGGGATCGCACCGGCGTGCCGCCCAATCTGGTGCGCGCCCTGGCACATGCCGGCAACTACACGGCAGGCCTGTTCGATGGCGACCGAATGATCGGAGCGTCTGTGGGCTTCTTCGGTCCTCCCGGTGAGCGGACCATGCACTCGCACATCACCGGCATCCTTCCCGAGCATCGCGGTCGTGGCCTGGGCCGGCGGATCAAGTCCCACCAGTCCGAGTGGGCCGTGGAGCACGGGGTGGACCGCATCACCTGGACGTTCGATCCTCTGGTCGCGCGGAACGCTCACTTCAATCTCACCGTGCTGGGCGCGCGAGCCGTGGAGTACCTCGAGAATCACTACGGTGCTATGGACGACGGCGTCAACCGGGCCGACGAGAGCGACCGGCTCCTGGTGGAGTGGGATCTCCTCCGCCCGGCCCCCGCGCTCGGCGCCGCGGACGCGGCGGCGGTGCCCGGGGCCGCGGACGCGGCGGTTGCGGTGCCCGAGGACATCGAGACCCTGCGGGCGCAGCATCCGGCCGAGGCGGCCCGATGGCGGCGCACGGTGCGCCGGGAGTTGGCGGGTCGGATGAGCGCCGGCATGAGGATCGTGGGATTCGACCTGCGCGCGGGGTACCTGCTCGTGCGCGCGTGAGCGCGGCGGTCAGGTGGTGGAGAGCCGGTCTGCCAGGTACCGGCGCAGCCCTTCGCGCGGCACCCGCTGCTGTGTCATGGTGTCCCGGTCTCGCACCGTGACCGCGTCATCGTCGAGGGAGTCGAAGTCGACGGTGATGCAGAACGGCGTGCCGATCTCGTCATGGCGCCGGTAGCGCCGTCCGATCGCCCCGGCGTCGTCGAAGTCGATGTTCCAGGCACCGCGCAGGCTGTCGGCGACCCCCCGAGCCAGCGGCGAGAGCCGTTCGTTGCGGCTGAGGGGCAGCACCGCGGCCGTGACCGGTGCCAGCCGCGGGTCGAGCTTGAGCACCGTCCGCAAGTCCGTCCCCCCCTTGGCGTTGGGGGCCTCCTCCTCGTGATACGCGTCGATGAGGAAGGCCATCATCGCGCGCGTCAGCCCGAATGACGGTTCGATCACGTACGGCGTGTACGTCTCCCCGGAGGCCTGATCGAAGTACGCCAGTTTCTGGCCCGAGGCCTCGGAATGGTTGGACAGGTCGAAGTCCGTCCGGTTGGCGACCCCCATCAGCTCTCCCCATTCCTTCCCGGGGAAGCCGAACCGATATTCGACGTCGATCGTGCCGGCCGAATAGTGGGCGCGCTCCTGCTCGGGAACGTCGAACCGGCGCATGTTCGCGGGATCGACACCGAGATCGGTGAACCAGTCCCAGCACGCGTCGACCCAGTGCTGGAACCACCGGTCGGCGTCTGCAGGCGGAGTGAAGTACTCGATCTCCATCTGCTCGAATTCGCGGGTGCGGAAGATGAAGTTGCCCGGTGTGATCTCGTTGCGGAACGCCTTGCCGACCTGGCCCACCCCGAACGGCGGTTTCTTGCGGCTGGCTGTGAGGATGTTGGCGAAGTTGACGAAGATGCCCTGGGCCGTCTCGGGCCGCAGATAGTGCAGGCCGGACTCATCGTCGACGACGCCGAGGTAGGTCTTCATGAGTCCGGAGAAGGGCTTCGGCTCGGTGTACTGGCCGGTCGTGCCGCAGTTCGGGCAGGGCACCTCCGCGATCCCGCGCGCCGCTGTGCGCCCTTTCCGGCTCTCGAAATCCGCGACCAGCGTGTCGGCTCGGAACCGTTTGTGACAGGTCAGACACTCCACGAGGGGGTCGGTGAAAGTGGCGACGTGGCCGGACGCCTCCCACACCCGGGTGGGGAGGATGATGGACGAGTCCAGCCCGACCATGTCGGCCCGGCCGCGCACGAAGGTCTGCCACCACTGCCGTCGGATGTTCTCCTTCAGCTCGGTGCCGAGCGGTCCGTAGTCCCACGCCGAGCGGGAGCCGCCGTAGATCTCCCCGGCTTGGAAGACGAACCCGCGGTGGCGCGCCAGTGCGATCACTTTGTCGAGGCGGGACTGCTCGGCCACGGTCACTCCAGGGGTCGCGACGAGGGAGGGGATGCGGCTCCGATCGGGCCGCGGCGTCCTCCGAGTCTAGTCAGCGCCCACTCGGGGCCTGGCCCGTGCAGGTGCGGGCGGCCTGAGCCGCCACCACGCCCTCCGGATCCGGCAGGGGTTCGACGGACACGCCGATCGCCGCGCCGAGCGCGAATCCGAGCGTGAGGGTGGTCTGGTCCGGTTCCGCCCCGGACGAGGAGCCCGCCGAGGGCGTGGCGGCCATCGGTGGTTCGGGTTCGGCCGTGGGGCATTCGAACTCCGGCAGGGCGATCGGGATCTCCGCGGCTCGTCCCGCAGGCACGGGCACCGTCCCGTACGCGAGTTTGCGGCCGATGCCCGCGAAGCGGGGATCGTCGATGCGAACCCGGGTGACGCCGAGTTCCTGATCCGTGTGATTCTCGACCCACAGCCGGGCCTGGCCGGCCTGCTGGCCGGGAGCGGCGGGCAGGAGCCGGGCGGTGACGCCGGCGGGCAGTGCGGTGGCCGACGGCGCCGGCCGGGGCTGCACGTCGCAGCCGGCGAGGAGTCCTGCGGCGAGCATCACGGTGATCGCGGCGGGCAGGGCCCGCCGCATCCGGTCCACCCTCATCGCCGCACGACCTCCCGCGCGACCGTGACCGCGTCCACTGCGGACTCGTCCACCTCGGCCCCGATGCCGGGTCCGGTGGGCACGGTCACCCAGCCTTCCGTCAGCCGGATCGGGGCCCGTACGATGTCGTTCTCGTAGAACCGGTCCGACGCCGACACGTCGCCGACGAGCGTGAATCCGGGAAGGGCTGCCAGCGCCGCGTTCGCGGCCCGTCCGATGCCGGTCTCCAGCATCCCGCCGCACCACACCGGGATCCCTGCACTGCGGCAGACGTCATGGACGCGGACCGCTTCGAGATACCCGCCGACGCGGCCAGCCTTGATGTTGATCACGCCGGCAGATCCGAGCGCGATCGCGTCAGCGGCGGCTTTGGCCGAGACGATCGACTCGTCCAGGCACACGGGGGTGCGCAGTTTCCGGGCGAGCGCGGCGTGGTCCACGAGGTCGTCTTCCTGCAGCGGCTGCTCGATGAGGATGAGGTCGAACGGGTCCAGGGCCGCGAGCAACTCGGCATCGGCCAACGTGTAAGCGGCGTTCGCATCCACCTGCAGCGGGATATCGCCGAACGCGTCGCGGACGGCGGCGGTGTCGGCGATGTCGCGGCCTGGCCGGATCTTGATCTTCACGCGGCGGTACCCCTGCCCCAGATAGCGCGCCACGGTCTCCACCAGCGCGGCCGGACTGGGCTGGATCCCCACCGAGACCCCGGCTGGTACCCGGTCGGTGACCGCGCCGAGGTACTCGGAGAGCGTCCGCGATTCGGTCCGCAGCGCCGCGTCGAGAACCGCCATCTCCAGCCCCGCTTTGGCCATCCGATGACCGACGAACCGTTCGAGGATCGCCCCGACGTCCTCGGGTCGCACTCGCGCCGGTCTGAGCAGGGCGGGGATCAGCCACCGCCGGCAGGCATCCCAGGCGCCGTACGTGTACTCGCTCGAGTAGAGCGGTGCCGGCTGGGTCACGATCTCCCCCCAGCCGTCGCCGTCCGCCGTCCTGACGCGCACCACGATGACCTCCCGCACCGTCTCGGTGCCGAACGACGTCGTGAACGGACTCACCAGGGGAAGGTGCAGCACCCGCAGTTCCACGCTGTCGAGCGCGACGGATGCGGCCTCCCGCGCGATCGGCATGCCCTCAGGTTATCGGGCCGCGCCGGTCGCATCCTGGGCGTCGCATCCCATCGCTCAGGGGGTGGGCACCCGGCCCGTCCAGACGGCGACCGCTCCGGCGTCCCCGATGAGCACCACCATCACCGTCGCCGCCACGGCTGCGGCGACGGTCAACACGGCCAGGACCGGCGGGACGAAGGCGCGCCATCCGCGCCCCGCGCGGGCATCGGCGCGGCGACCTCCCGGCGCCCAGTACCGGCGCCACGTCCAATCGGCGGCGGTGATCAGGAACAGCCCCACCATGATCGGTGTGAGTGTGGCGCCCAGATCTGCATGTCGCTCGATGAGTGCAGAGGCAGGCAGCTGCTCCTGGAGCCATTCCCCGGACTCCTGCGCAATGGCCGTGCAGACCAGGGCGACTCCGGCAAGGATCGGTGTGATGATCCCGAGCCGGCGGCGTGCGGCTGGCCAGAGCGCGGTCAGGATCGAGACGAGCGCGGCCACCGGCACGGAGGCGACGGCGAAGTGGACGAGCAGCGGGTGGGCGGGCAGACCGAACAGCATGACGCGCCTCCGGGGGTCGCACGGGATTGGGTTCGCCAGGCAGGTCTACTCCGGGCCCGCGTCCGCCGCCAGCGAGCGCAGCCTTGCCTCACGCCGGCCGGGGCGGATCAGGATGCTGCCCGATCGTCGGCGCTTTCGGGGATGTCCGTCCCCTCGATCCGGATTCCGAGAACGGCCTCCAGGGCCGCCAGATACTCGTCGGCCCGCCCCGCATCGGCCAGCTCGTGGGCGCGCGCGGTAGGGGTGTGCAGCAGCCGCCCGAGCAGATGGCGCATCGCCTGCTCGGAGCGGCCATCGTCGCCTCGTCCCCGCGCCCGGTCGACCTCCTCCTCGAGGATGGCGAAGGCGTGCGAGCGCAGTGCCACGAGCGCCGGGGTCACTGATCGCCGCTCCCCGATGAGGGCGAAACGGCGCGCGGCGTCGGCGACGAGAGCCCGCGCCGCGTCCGCGGCCTGCAACTCGTCCAGCGGCGCATGCAACCGGATGGTCTCCAGGTCCAGCAGCGTGGTTCCGGGCAGGTCGGCGACATCGGAGGCGACGTTGCGCGGCAGCCCCAGGTCGATGACGAGGCGGGAGCGGTGCGGATCGGCGACGGAATCCGGACCCGCTTCCAGCAGGCCTGCGTCCAGGACCGCGCCGGGGGCGGTGGTGCAGGTGATGATCAGGTCCGCGGTGCGGGCCGCGTGCGGGTAAGCCTCCGGGTCGGCCCACGCCAGTCCGTGGCTCGTGGCGAACGCCTGCCCGCGCCCCGACGGGGAATGCACCGTGATGTCGGTGGCGCCGCGGTCCCGCAGCGCGGCCACGGTCGCCGCGGCGTACGAACCCGTGCCCACCAGCAGGACGCGGAGCCTCGCCCAGTCGGCGACGCGGCTGTCCGCCAGCTGCAGCGCCAGGCGGACCAGGGACCGGCCGGCGCGCCCCAGGGCGGTGGTGTTCTTGACGTCCCGCTGGGTCTGAGACGCCCGCTGGAACAGGCGCTCCAACTCTCCCGAAGTGGTCCCCGCGGCCCGGGCCTCGGTGAGAGCCCGGCGCACCTGGCCGGCGATCTCCCCCTCGCCCACCACGACGGATTCCAGACCGGCCGCCACCGCGAACAGGTGCTCGGCGACGTCCTGTCCGCGCATCAGCCGGAACGCGCCGTCGGTCTGGGCTGGACTCAGACCGGTGGCCGACTCGATCGCGCGCAGCGCCGCATCCGCCGGGGAGGGGTCATGATCTGCGGAGGCCACCTCGAGGTACGCCTCGAACCGGTTGCAGGTGGCGACGACCACGACGCCGCGCACCGCGGCGTCGGCGGCTGCGATCCGCTCGGCGACCGGTGCGCGCCGGGATGCTGAGCCGCTCGAGGAGGTCGAAGGGCGCAGTCTTGTGACTCGCGCTGACGCACAGCAGCACGGGCTCAGTCTACGACGGCCGATGCGGGCTACGCGTCGGATGCTGCGGCCCCGGCGGCGCCGGACCCGCGCAGGCGCCCGTGGCAGGATGGCACGGTGAGTCCTACCCCCGCGGACGGCGCGGCCCCGGAGGCGAACGCGTCCGAGCAGCCCCTGCTGCTGCGGGCCCTGACGGGCGAGCGCACCGCCTCGCCGCCGGTCTGGTTCATGCGCCAGGCGGGCCGGTCGCTGCCGGAGTACCGCGCACTCCGGGTGGGCGTCCGCATGCTCGAGGCCTGCCTCACCCCGGATCTGGCGGCGGAGATCACTCTCCAGCCCGTGCGGCGCCACGGCGTGGACGCCGCGATCCTCTTCAGCGACATCGTGGTGCCGCTGCGACTGGCCGGGGTCGAGGTCGAGATCGAGCCCGGGCGGGGGCCGGTGTTCGCCGAGCCCGGTGCGGACCGCGGCGGATGTGGACCGGCTGACCCGGATCGACCCGGGCGAGGTGGCTGCGGCGGGCGAGCCGGTGGCGGCGGCGGTGCGGGCCGTGGTGCGCGAACTGGGCACCGCCGTCCCCGTGATCGGCTTCGCCGGGGCGCCGTTCACGCTCGCCTCGTACCTGGTGGAGGGTGGCCCGTCGAAGGATCAGCTTCGCGCCCGTGCCATGATGCACGCGGATCCGGCTGCGTGGGATCGCCTCGCCGGATGGCTCGCGCAGGTGGCGCGCGTGTTCCTCGCCGTGCAGACGGATGCCGGGGCCCGCGCCGTGCAGCTGTTCGATTCCTGGGCTGGAACGCTGTCGGCGGCGGACTACCGGCGATTCGTGGCGCCGCACTCCCGGGCGGCACTGGCGGGGGTCGAGGCGCCCCGGGTGCATTTCGGTGTGAACACCGGCCATCTGCTGGCCGAGATGCGACTGGACGGGACGGCGACCGCGGTCGGGGTCGATTGGCGCACTCCCCTGGACGAGGCGGTCGGTGTGCTCGGGCCGGGTGCGGTGGTGCAGGGCAATATCGATCCGGCCCTGCTGCGAGCGCCGTGGTCCGTGCTGGAGGAGCACGTGACGGACGTGCTGCGCCGCGGCTCGACGGCGACGGCCCACATCCTCAATCTGGGCCACGGGGTGCCACCCGATACGGACCCGGACGTCCTGACCCGCATCGTCGATCTCGTGCATGGGCGGATGCGATGACCGCCGACATCGCCGCGCTGGCGGCGCGGGCGCGCGGGGTCGAGGTGGTGGTCGTCGGCGGGGGCGTGGCCGGTCTGGTTGCAGCGCTGGAGTTCGCCAAGGTCGGGATGCGCGTCACCGTGCTGGAAGCCGCCGCGCGCGCCGGCGGAGCCCTCCGCACGCAGGTTCTGGATGGGCTCGCCCTGGATTCTGGGGCCGAGAGCTTCGCCACCCGGGGCGGACACGTGGCGGCTCTGGTATCGGAGGTGGGTCTGGGGCCTCGCATCGTCTCTCCCGCGGCGGGTGGGGCGTGGGTGGCGGGCCTTCCCGGAGGGGCGGCGGCGCCGTTGCCGGCGGGCGGGGTGCTCGGCATCCCCGCGAACCCGTGGGACCCGGCGGTGCGACGAGTGCTCGGTCCGCGGGGCACCTGGCGCGCGTACCTCGATCGACTCCGCCCGCCGCTGACCATCGGGCACGAGCGCAGTCTCGGGATGCTCGTGCGCTCGCGGATGGGGCCGGCTGTGCTGGACCGCCTGGTGGCGCCGGTCACCGCGGGGGTGTACTCGGCCCATCCCGACGACATCGATGTGGAACAGGCTGCCCCGGGCCTGAGCGCGGCGCTGACCCGGACGGGGTCGCTGTCCGGCGCCGTCAGCGTCCTGCGCGCCGGTGCGGACGCTCCGGGATCGGCGGTGCAGGGACTGGACGGCGGAATGGCGCAGCTCGCGGACGCGCTCGTCCAGCGACTGGCCGAACGGGAGGCCGCGATCACGACCGGAGCCGCCGTCGTCGCGCTGGAGGCCGGGGCGGCCGGATCGTGGCGGGTGAGGACGGATGACGCGTCCTACCGCGCCGACATCGTCGTGGTCGCGACCGGCGAGGGCGAGGCCCGCCGACTGCTGGCCCCGCTCTCGCCCGACGTGGATGTGGACGGCGACGAAGGACCGGACATCGAGATCGTCACTCTCGTCGTGGCCGCACCCGCGCTGGATGCCGCGCCCCGGGGCAGCGGCGTGCTGACGGTTCCCGGTTCGCACCGCGCGAAGGCTCTCACCCACGCGACCGCCAAATGGCCCTGGCTGGCTCGCGACGCCGGACCAGGCCGCCACGTGCTGCGGGTCTCCTTCGGCGCCCAGGGCCACCCACCGGCCACTGCGGACCTCGACGACGAGGCAGCCGCGATCCTCGCCCTGCAGGAGGCGACCGCACTGCTCGGCGTGCCGCTGGAGGCGGCATCTCTGCGCGCGGCGGGGCGCGCGCGGTACCGACAGTCGCAGCCGGCTGCGGCGCTCGGGCGCCGTGAGCGGGTGAGGGAGGTACGGGAGGCGGTCACGGCGTTGCCGGGCGTCGGCGTGGTGGGGGCATGGATCTCCGGCACCGGCCTGGCTCAGGTCGTTCCCGACACGATCGAACAGGCGGGCCTGCTGCGGCGCGGCCCGCTCTTCTCCGGGGCAGGACGGGCCTGATTCGTCCTGTCAAGTGGATGCCGATCACGGCATGCGGCGATACCCTGGCATCAGCATCCCCGACCGTGAGGAGAGGTCATGCGTGGCAAGGTAGGGCTGGTCGTGGGACTCGCGGCCGGATACGTGCTGGGAACGCGCGCCGGACGCGAGCGATTCGAGCAGATCAAGGCGCAGGCGGATCGGGTCTGGCATCTGGACCCGGTCCAGCGTCAGGTGCGGCGCGCGGGCGACCTCACCCGCAGCGCGGCGCAGGCGATCCCGTCGGCGGCGTGGAGCGGTGCGGTGAAGGTGACCCGAGCAGCGGGACGCTTCGCGGCCGGGGCGGCACGTCCGGCGTCGGATGCCGAGGACATGCCGGGGGCCCCCGGTGCTCCAGAAACCGTTGTCGGCGCGCCCCAGGCTGGGGCGGGCGGCACCGGTCGCGGCCCGGCGGAGGCCACCGTCGAGGACCGTCCGGCGACCGCACCGGCCGCCGACGAGGAGTGAGATGACGACGCCACGAGGATTCCGCGACAAGGCCGATGACGGCCTCCTGACGCTTATCGGCGAACTGCCCGAACTGGTGCGCAATCTCGTCGTCGCTGAATTCGACGCCGCTAAAGCGTGGGCGTCCGCCGCCGCGAAGGATGCCGGGATCGGCGCGGGATGGGTCGCGGGTGCCCTGTTCGTGTTGTTCTGGTCGCTGCCGGCGCTCGGAACCTTCGCGATCGCCGGGCTCTCGTCGTGGTGGCCGGTGTGGCTGTCGGCCATCGTCGTCTTCGGCGGCATGGTCGTCGTGGCGCTGGTCCTGGCGCTTCTGGGGTATCTGCGCTTCCGTCGGATCGGGCGTGGCAACCCCGTTTCGTCGGTGGCCGCTGACGTGCGCGTGGTGAGGGAGGCCATCGATGAGCCGTAACGTTCCGGTGCCCCGCACCGGCGTGCCCCTGGGCATCGATAACCCCGTGGAGCGCGCCCGCGCCGAACTGAAGGCGACTCTGGCCGCCATCGAGGACAAGGCGAACCTACCCCGTCGGCTGGGCCGGGCCACCGATGAGCGCGTCGCCGCGCTGCGGCGGTTCTCACGGCGGTATCCGGTCGCCGCCGCCGGCGGCGCCCTCGCCGCCGCCGCTGCGATCGGCGGCGCGGTGTGGGGTGTCGTCCGGCTGTACAGCCGGTAGCCGGTTTGCCGCGGCATCCGGTCCGGGGTGAGACTGGCCTCATGCCCGCTGACGACGACACCCTTCCTCACTACGCCCTGTGGGCCGTGTTCCGCCGGGATCCGACCCGGCCGTTCCGCGGCACGGGCACCGGCGATCTGGATGCCGCGATCGCCGATCTGGAAGCGGAGGGGGTGAAGCTGCGGGGGATCTACGACGTCAGCGGGCTGCGCGCCGACGCGGACCTGATGCTGTGGCTGCACGGGACCCGACCCGAGCAGGTGCAGGCCGGGCTGCGCCGACTCCGTCGGACCGATGTGCTGCGCAACCTGCTCCCGGTGTGGAACGCGATGGGAGTGCACCGGGACGCCGAGTTCAACCACGCGCACGTACCGGGCTTCCTGCGGGGTGTGGATCCCAAGCAGTGGCTCGTGGTGTACCCGTTCGTGCGCAGTTACGAGTGGTATCTGCTCCCGGAGGAGGAGCGCCGGGCGATGCTGGCCGAGCACGGCCGCCGGGGCGCCGCGTTCACGGGGGTGATCGCCAACACCGTCGCCGCATTCGCGCTGGGTGACTACGAATGGGTCCTCCCGATGGAGGCCGACGACCTGGTGGACCTGGTCGACATGATGCGGGACCTGCGTTACACCGAGGCCCGCCGTCACGTGCGCGAGGAGGTCCCCTTCTTCACCGGTCGGCGCATCCCGACCGCGGCCATCGCCGAGGTGCTCGAGTGACCGCTGCGGTGCGCCTGGGGACGCGCCGCAGCGCCCTGGCCACCGCGCAGTCGCAGCAGGTCGCGGCGGCCCTGGAGCGGTCGCTCGGTGCACCGGTCGCACTCGTGCCGCTGACCAGCGACGGGGATGTCACCCGGGCGTCACTGGCGAGCGCGGGGGGCGACGGTCTGTTCGCGACGCGGCTCCGCGAGGCTCTGACCGCGGGGGAGTGCGATCTGCTCGTGCATTCCTTGAAGGACCTGCCGACTCAGCCCGCGCCGGGGATCGAGTTGGCGGCGATCCCGGCCCGAGAGGACCCCCGCGACGTGGTCGTCACGCGCGACGGGGTCGCGCTGCACGAGCTTCGTCGGGGCGCGCTCGTGGGGACAGGGTCACCGCGACGGGTCGCGCAGACCCACGTCCGTGCGCGGAGTGTGGACGTCCGGGACATCCGGGGCAACGTGGACTCGCGGTTGGAGCGGGTCCGGCGCGGAGAGTTCGACGCGGTGGTGCTGGCTGCGGCGGGCCTGGCCCGGCTCGGCGGGGTGCCGGCGGATCTGGCGGCCGAATACCTGGGGCTGGCGGAGTGGCCCACCGCCGCCGGTCAGGGGGCCCTCGCGGTCGAGGTGCGGCAGGACGCCGCGCCGGCGTTGCGCGCCGCGGTCGCCGCGCTCGACGATGCGCGCGCGCGGGTGGCGGTCGCCGCCGAGCGGGCGGTCCTGGCCGGACTCGAGGCCGGCTGCCACGCACCGGTGGGCATCCACGCCGATCGCAGTGGGACGACGCTGCGGGTGCGCGCGGTGGTGTACTCACCGGACGGGCACCGCCGGGTCGGCATCGATCGGACGGTGCCGGTGACGGACAGGTATGCTGAAGGATTAGGCAGCGGCAATGGTGCGTACGCTGCCGGCGACGCGGACCCCGAGTCGCGCGCTCGGCGCACCGGGTATGCGATCGCCCGTGAGCTGCTCGCGCAGGGGGCAGCCGACCTCACACCATGAAAGCCGAGTCGATGCACGCATACTCTTCCCGCGGGCACGAGCCCGCCAAGCCGCTCGCCGGCTGGCGCGTCCTCGTCCCGCGCGGCGGACCGTGGGGTGACGGTGTGGCGGCGTCACTGCGTGCTCAGGGAGCCGTGCCCGTGATCGCGCCGCTGATCAACTTCGCGCCCACCAACGATCAGGCGACGCTGGAGCGGGCGCTCGCGGACCTCGCTGACGGCGCATTCGACTGGCTGACGGTGACCAGCGCGACCACGGTGGACGTGCTGTTCGCCTACCGCGCGAAGATCCCCGCCGGCACCAAGGTCGCGGCGGTCGGGGAGACCACCGCCGCGGCGCTTCAGGCCGCCGGCTACCGGGTCGACTTGGTGCCGGAGAAGGACAACTCCGCGGCGGGCATGGCGGCCCAGATGATCGCCCTGGAGCCCGAGCCGCGTGACATCCTGACGCTGCGCAGCGAGATCGCCAAGCCCGTGCTGACCACCCGCCTGATCGAGGCGGGGCACCGGGTGCGCAGCGTGGTCGCGTACCGCACCGTCGGAGTGCCGGTCACCGCGCGGATCGCGCACGACGTGGAGACCGGGCGCATCAACGCGATCCTGGTCACCAGCGGGTCGGTGGCCGAGCAGGTGCACCTGCAGTTCCCGACCATTCCCGAGAGCACCGTGGTGGCTGCGATCGGCCCGCGCACCGCCGGCGACGCGCACCGCGCGGGCCTGGACGTCGACGTGGTGGCCGAGAAGCAGACGGTGGACGCTCTGATCGAGGCGGTGTCGCACTTCGCCCTGCCGCACTCGGCGGACGAGTTCCAGCCGTGAGCTTTCCCGCCCACCGTCCGCGCCGGTTGCGGCAGTCGCCGGCGGTCCGCCGGCTGGTGAGCCAGACCCGCCTGCACCCCTCTCAGCTCGTGCAGCCGTTGTTTGTGCGGGAGGGGATCGCGCGTCCCACTCCGATCAGCTCGATGCCCGGCGTCGTGCAGCACACCGTCGATTCCCTGCGCCGCGCGGCCGCGGACGCCGCGGCCGCGGGAGTCGGCGGGGTGATGCTCTTCGGCGTGCCCGCCCTCCGCGACGCCGTCGGGTCCGGAGCGGACGACCCGGACGGCATCCTGAACGTCGCCACGCGTGCCGTGGTCGCGGAGGTGGGGGACGCGCTGGTCGTGCAGACCGATCTGTGCCTGGACGAGTTCACCGACCACGGTCACTGCGGCGTGCTGGACGAGCACGGCCGGATCGACAACGACGCGACACTGGAGCGGTACGCGGCGATGGCGCTCGCGCAGGCCGACGCGGGGTCGCACCTGCTGGGCCTGTCCGGCATGATGGACGGTCAGGTCGCCCGCGTGCGGACCGCGCTGGAGGAGTCCGGCGCCGTCGACACCCTGATCCTCGCGTATGCGGCGAAGTACGCCGGAGCGTTCTACGGCCCCTTCCGGGAGGCGGTGGACTCGCAGCTGCGCGGCGACCGCCGCACCTATCAGCTCGACCCCGCCAACGGCCGGGAGGGGGTGCGGGAAGCGGTCATCGACGTCGCCGAGGGCGCCGACATCGTGATGGTCAAGCCGGCCCTGCCCTACCTCGACGTGGTCGCAGCCGTGCGGAACACCGTCGACGTGCCTGTCTGGGCCTACCAGGTCTCGGGCGAGTACGCCATGATCGAGGCGGCCGCCGCGAACGGGTGGATGGATCGTCGCGGCGCGATCCTGGAGACCCTCACCGGTATCCGCCGTGCCGGCGCCGACGCGATCCTCACGTACTGGGCCGTGGAGGCGGCCGGGTGGCTGCGGACCTCGTGACAGACGTGCGGAGGCGACCGTGACCGACCGCAACGACGAGTTGTTCTCACGCGCCCGCGCGACGATCCCCGGCGGCGTGAACTCCCCCGTGCGCGCCTTCGGGTCGGTCGGGGGCGCTCCGCGGTTCGTCGTTTCGGCACGGGGTCCGTACGTGACGGATGCCGCCGGCCGCGACTACGTCGACCTCGTGGCCAGCTGGGGCCCCGCCCTGCTCGGGCATGCGCACCCGGACGTGGTCGCCGCCGTGCAGGAAGCCGCCGCTCGCGGACTCTCCTTCGGGGCTCCCACGGAGGGTGAGGTGGCGCTTGCGGAGCTGATCGCGCAGCGCGTGCGCAGCGGTGACGCCGCGCCGATCGAGAAGGTGCGGCTGGTCTCCACCGGAACCGAGGCGACGATGACCGCGATCCGGCTGGCTCGCGGGGCGACCGGACGCGACCTGCTCGTGAAGTTCGCCGGGCACTACCACGGCCACTCGGACGGTCTGTTGGCGGCGGCGGGCTCCGGGGTGGCCACGCTGGCCCTGCCCGGGTCCGCCGGCGTGCCCGCCGCGGTCGCGGCCCAGACAGTGGTGATCCCCTACAACGACCCGCCCGCGGTGCGGGAGGCGTTCGCCGTGCACGGGCAGCGCATCGCCGCCGTGATCGTCGAGGCCGCCGCCGCGAACATGGGCGTCGTGGCCCCCGACGTCGGGTTCAATCGGGACCTGGCCGAGATCGCGCATGCTCACGGAGCGCTCATGATCCTGGACGAGGTGCTCACCGGCTTCCGGGTGCACCCTGCCGGGTACTGGGGCCTCCAGCAGCAGGCCGGCGAGCGGTACATGCCCGACCTGGTCACGTTCGGCAAGGTGGTCGGCGGTGGGATGCCGCTGGCCGCGCTGGGCGGCCGGGCCGATGTCATGGACCTCCTCGCGCCGACAGGTCCCGTCTACCAGGCGGGCACGCTCAGCGGCAACCCGCTGTCGGTGGCGGCGGGTCTGGCGACACTGCGACTGGCGAGCGCGGAGGTGTACCAGCGGGTGGACGCCGCCGCGGACGCGCTCGCGACGGCGCTCACGGGAGCATTGGAGATCGCGGGGGTCCCGCACAGTGTGCCGCGGGCCGGGAACCTGCTGGGCGTGGCATTCGCACCCGAGCCCCCGCGCTCGTACGAGGAGGCGCTGAACCAGGAGTCGTGGCGATTCCCGGCCTTCTTCCACGCCATGCTCGATGCCGGGGTGTCTCTGCCCCCGAGCCTGTATGAGGCGTGGTTCGTCACCGCAGCGCACGACGACGCCGCCCTGGCACGCATCATCGACGCCCTGCCGTCCGCCGCGCGCGCCGCGGCCGCCGCCCCCGCATGAGCGGGGTCGTGGTGCTCGCGGGGGGCGTGGGCGGCTCGCGGTTCGCCCTGGGCGTGCGCGAGGCGCTGCGCCGACGGGACGCGGAGCCGGGGACGGTGGTGATCAACACCGGTGACGACCTGTGGCTGACGGGGGTGCGGATCCAGCCGGACGTGGATTCGGTGCTGTACGCGCTGGCGGGAGTGAACGATCCGGCGCGGGGATGGGGCCGGGCCGGAGAGACGGAGCGGGTCAGCTCCGAGCTGAGGGAATGGGGAGCGGGATGGCCCTGGTTCACGCTCGGGGACCTCGACCTGGGCACGCACCTGGCCCGCACCGGATGGCTGCGAGAGGGTCAGAGCGTCACCGAGGTGGTCACGCGACTGGCCGATCGCTGGCCGCTCGGGATGCGGATGCTGCCGATGACGGACGCCGAGGTCGACACCCGCGTGGTGCTCGCCGACGGCACGGCGATGCACTTCCAGGAGTGGTGGACCCGACACCGCGCACGACCGCTGCCGGCGCGGTTCGTCAATCCCGGCATCGAATCGGCCGCGCCCGCGCCCGGAGTGACGGAGGCGATCAGCCACGCCGACGCGGTGCTCATCGCCCCGTCCAACCCGGTGGTGTCCATCGGGCCGATCCTTGCCGTGCCCGGCATCCGTGCCGTGCTGCGGGAGACGCCGGCCCCCGTGGTGGGGGTCTCGCCCATCATCGGCGGCCGGGTCGTGCGGGGCATGGCGGACGTGTGCCTGACAGCGATCGGCGTGACCACCAGCGCGCGTGCGGTGGCCGCGCACTACGGAGCGCGCCGCTCCGGCGGGATCCTGGACGCCTGGCTCATGGCGGAGGAGGATGCCGCGGATGCGGCGGCCGTCGACGCGCTGGGGGTGCGCGCGGTCGTCGCGCCGCTGTGGATGCGGGACCTCCCGGCCTCGGCGGACCTGGCCGAGGCCGCCCTCCACGCCGCTGAGGCGTGAGGGCGTGCCGGCCTCTGCCCGTCAGCCCGTTCCGGACCGGAGCAGGGCGGCGGCCGTGCGCGGCCCCACCCCGCGCGCGACGGCCGCCGCGAGATCCGCGGCGGTATCCACGTCCTGCCGCAGGCCGGACGAGACCGGCGCGCTCAGCGGCACGCATCCCCGGTCGAGGTGACGGCGCAGCGAGCCCGCTCCGAACGCGCTGGCCCAAGGCACCCCGGCGCGGGCCGTGACCAGGGTCGACCCGGTGCCGTCGCGGTCGGCCATGACGGCCCGGTCCACCGAAGCTGCCGCGGCGAGCGCCGCATCGAGCTCCTCGGGTCGGAGCGCCGGGAGGTCCCCCAGCAGCGCGGCTCGGGGCCGCTCGGCACCGACCGCAGCGGCACCGAGCGCCACTGCGCTGTCCAGTCCCGCCGGAGCGGTCTCCGGCACCACCGTCACCCCGCTCAGCGTCTCCGCCTCCCGCGCGGTCGCCGCGTCCGCCGTCACCACGATCACCGTGCCGACCGCGGTGGCCGCCGCGGCCGCCGCGACGGTGTCCACGCCGATCGCACGAGCCAGCCCCGGAGCGGCGCCCAGGCGGGACTTGCCGGTGACGGCGGGTTTGAGGGGGACGATCACCGCCCACCCGCCCGCCGCGGTCACGCGGGGAACCGGTCCCGTAGCCGCGGCAGGATCTCGGTGCCGTACGTTCGCAGGAACCCGGCCTGGTCGGGCCCGGGGTCGTGGAACACGAGATGACGAAAGCCGAGGTCCACGGCGTGCGCGATCCGCTCCACGTGCTCGTCCGGGTCGGTGGAGACGATGAATCGGGATGCCGCGCGCTCGATGGGCAGCGCGTCGGCGCGCCGCTGCATCTCCACCGGGTCGTGCAGAGCCATCTTCTCCTCCGGGGTCAGCGCCAGCGGGGCCCAGAAGCGGGTCTTCTGCAGCGCCTCCTCCCGAGTGGGAGCGAACGACACCTTCATCTCCATCAGCGTGTCCACCGCGTCGGGCGCGCGCCCAGCCTTCGCGATCCCCTCCCGCAGCGCCGGCAGAAGTGTATCGGTGTACAACGCGGGGTCCTTTCCGCTGGTGGTGATGAAGCCGTCGGCGACCCGCCCCGCCAGGCGCGTGGCTGCGGGACCGGCCGCCCCGACGTAGATCGGGATGGGGATGGCGGGGCGATCGTAGATGGTCGCGTCCGTCACGCGCCAGAACGCCCCGTCCACGCTGACCCGCTCGTCGGTCCAGAGCCGCTGGATGAGCGCGATCGCCTCCTTCAGGCGCTGAAACCGTTCCGGCGCATCCGGCCAGGCCTGCCCGAGGGTGACCTCGTTCAGCGCCTCGCCGGTGCCCACCCCGAGCACCATCCGTCCCGGATAGAGCACGCCGAGGGTGGCGAACGCCTGTGCGACCACCGCCGGGTGGTAGCGGTAGACCGGGGTGAGCACGGATGTCCCCAGAATGATCCGCGAGGTCCGCGCCCCCACCGCTCCGAGCCACGGGAGAGCGGCGGGAGCGTGCCCGCCTTCGTGGCGCCAGGGCTGGAAGTGGTCGGAGATGAACACGGAGTCGAAGCCAGCTTCCTCCGCCAGGACCGCGTAGTCGGCGAGCTCGTCCGGCGGGAACTGCTCCGCGGATGCCTTGTACCCCAGTCGCAGCGGCAGCGTCATGACTCCCCTCCCGACGAGTGCGGACCGGTGGGCGACCCGGCGGGCAGGAACTCCGCGTGCCCGCCGGCGTCCAGCATCCTGCGGAACGCGTCGACCGTGCCCGGCCACAGCAGCGTCAGCCTGCCCGACCGGTCGTCGACGTACCACGTGCGACAGCCGCCGGTCAGCCACGGGGTCGCTGCCGCGGCCTCGTCGATCTGCGCCGAATACGCCTTCTCCGCTTCGGGTCGTACTCGCAACGGGGCTCCGCGCCGGTCCCGTTCGGCGAGGGCCCGCACCACGTACTCGGCCTGCGCCTCGGTCATCAGGACGGACGAATTGTGCCCGAGCGACGCGTTCGGGCCGTTGAGCACGTAGAGGTCCGGGAAACCGGCGACGACGGTCGACCCGTATGAGGTCATGCCCGCCGACCAGTGCTGCGCGAGCGTCTCGTGCTCGCCGGTCACCAGGTCCGCGTACGGCTGACGGGATGCCAGGAATCCGGTCGCCAACACCAGCACGTCAGCCTCGTGCTCGGCACCGCTTGCGGCCACGAGGGTGCGCCCGCGGACCGCGGCCAGCGCCGACGGCTCCAAGGTCACCGCGTCGGAGGCGACCGCCGGGTAGAAGTCGTCGGACAGCAGCACGCGCGTGCACCCGAACGCGTACGAGGGGGTCAGCGCAGCTCGCAGCTCCGGATCGGCCACCTGCCGCGCCCGGTGGGCGGATGCGGCCTCGGCGGCGGCGGCCGCCGCATCCGGATCCCCGGAACGGGAGGCGAACCGCGCCTCGCCCTCCCGGTACAGGTCCGCGCGCAGCGCCTGCATCCGGTCGGGGCGGACGCGGAACGCGTCCTGCTCGGCGGCGGAGTAGGCGTGGTCTCCCCGCGGCACGATCCACGGCGGGGTGCGCTGGAAGAGGGTCACCCGCGCTCCCCGTCGCACGAGCTCCGGTACGAGTTGCACGGCCGACGCCCCGCTCCCGACCACGCCGACCCGCGATCCTCGGATCGGCGCGTCGTGATCCCAGCGCGCGGTGTGGAACAGGGGCCCCGGGAAGGACTCGAGGCCGTCGACGGCGGGGATGAACGGCTCGGTGAGGCGGCCGCAGGCGAGTACCAGGCTGCGGGCGCGGAGCACGCCGGGTTCGGCGCCGCCGATCTCCAGATCCCAGCCCTCCCCCGTCCACCGCGCGGCCATCATCGGACTCCGGGTCCGGATGATCCGCCGCAGGCCTGCCGCGTCCGCGACGCGTTCCAGATAGGACTGGATCTCGGCGCCGGGAGCGTACCGGCGCGACCAGCCGGGGTGGGGGTGAGCGGCGAAGCCATACAGGTGGCTGGGGACGTCGCACGCGACTCCCGGGTAGGTGTTGTCCCGCCAGGTCCCCCCGATCGCTGCGGCGCGCTCGAGGACGGCGATGTCCTCATGGCCCGCCCGCAGCAGCGCCATCGCCATCGCAAGTCCCGCGAAGCCCGCGCCGACCACGGCGACATCGATGGTCCGTGACGGGACGGGGGCCGCGCTCATCGCAGCTCCACGAGCCGGTCGGGGTCCGGCTCGCCGTAGTCGGTGGTGCGCTGACGCAGCGGCCGGAAGATCCGCGCAGCCAGCGCCGCGGCATCCGCGATGGGAAGCTCCCGCCCGGCCTCGGCAGCCGCGTCGGGTCGGATGCGGCAGTCCAGCAGTGTTCCCCCAAGATCATCGCCGCCCGCTGCCAGCAGCGTCGAGGCCGCGCGGCGCCCCAAGCGCGGCCACGGGATCTGGATGTGGGGGATGCTGCCGGACAGCATCAGCCGGGACACGGAGACCATCGCGCGATGCTCGTCGCCCGCGGAACGGCCCGGCACGAGCGGGACCCCGCCCGCCGGTCCGGGGAGCGGGATTGGGACGAACTCGGTGAATCCGCCGCCGGCGCCGGAGGCGGCAGCTCCTGCCTGCATGCGGCGCAGGGTCCGGAGGTGCTCGATCCGCTCCGCGGCGGTCTCGGCGTGGCCGTAGAACAGCACGCTCGAGGTGCGCATCCCCTCGGCGTGGGCGGCGGCGATCACCTCCAGCCACCGGCTCACCGGCAGGTCCTCGGGAGCGACCTGGCGCCGCACGCGGTCGCTGAGCACCTTCACGCCCGTTCCCGGCATGGTGCTCGCGCCGGCGGCGCGCAGCATCCTGACCGCCTGCCGCTCGTCCAGCCCGCTGCGCTGCGCGTAGTCGGCGACGTCCTGCGGCCGGAACGCGTGCAGGTGCGCGCGGGGGGCGCCGCGGTGCAGCGCCTCCAGGAGCATCGGATAGCCGTCGGGGTCCTCCTCGGCCGGCAGCATCCCCTGCACGCAGATCTCCGTTACCCCCGCGTCCCACGCGTCGGCCGCGATCGCCTCGGCGGTCGCCAGGTCGTATGCCCCGCCGCCGGGGCGGCTCACCTGCAGCATGGATGAGGCGAGATTGCGGTTGACCACGATGCTGACCGCCTCGCCGACGGTGTAGCGTCGCACGTCGTCCGCGGCGCGCGTGACCGCGTTCAGGTCCGCTCCGGTCGCCGTCAGCAGCGCCTGCCACTCCCGGTCGTCCAGGTCGGCGGGGTCAGCGGCCGCCCGTTCAGCCAGCGCCGGGATTCCGGCGCCGCGCGCGCTCCGGGTGGGGAGTGGGTCCGGAGCGCCGGGAGCGGAGGAGGTGCTCGCGAGCCCGGACGCCGGGTCGGCGAGGGCGGCGACGGCCGCCCGCAGCCCCGGGTCGATCCACGCCTCGTCGTTCCGGACATACTCGGGATGGGCTGTCAGACGTTCGCGCAGCACGTATCCCGTCCGCTCGGTCAGCTCGGCCAGCCGGTCCAGGTGTGGCCACGGGCGCTCGGGATTGACGTGGTCGGCGGTCAGCGGGGACACCCCGCCCCAGTCGTCCGCGCCCGCCCGCACCAGCACCTCGAGAGCGGCGGGGTCCGAGAGGTTCGGCGGGACCTGGATCCGCATGTCGGCCCCCAGGACGATCCGCGCAACCGCTACCGTCGTCGCGTATTCCGCCAGGTCCGCGTCCGCGGCGTCGCGCATCGCCGTGCGCGGCTTGGCGCGGAAGTTCTGGACGATGACCTCCTGGATGTGCCCGCCTGCGCGGTGCGCCTCGCGCAGCGCCACGATGGTTTCGGCGCGGTCCCGGACGGTCTCACCGATTCCCACCAGCATCCCGGTCGTGAAGGGGATGTGCGCGTCGCCCGCGTCCCGCACCACGCGCAACCGCACCGCCGGGTCCTTGTCGGGGGACCCGTGATGCGCCTGGCCGGGCTCCTCGAACAGTCGTCGCGAGGTGGTCTCCAGCATCATCCCCATCGATGGCGCGGTCGGGCGCAGCATCCGGAGCTCGGCGGCGGTCATCACTCCCGGGTTCAGATGCACGAGCAGGCCGGTCTCGGCTGTGATCAGGCGCGCGAGGTGGGCCACGTAGGCCAGGGTGGAGTCGAAGCCGCGGTCGGCCAGCCACGCTCGGGCCTGCGGCCACCGGGTCTCGGGGCGGTCGCCCAGCGTCAGCAGCGCCTCCTTGCAGCCCAGTGCTGCGCCCTGGCGCGCGACCAGCAGCGCCTGCTCGGGGGACATGTACAGCGGCCGGTCCCGCGCTCCGAGCTGTGCGGGAGTGTCCACGAACACGCAGTAATGGCACCGGTCGCGGCACAGCGTTGTGACGGGAATGAAGACCTTCCGCGAGTACGTGATGACCCCGGGTCGTCCGGCCCGCGCGAGACCCTCGTCCCGCAGGGAGGCCGCCGCCGCGAAGAGGGCTTCGCGCGCGTCGCCCCGTGCTCCGAGCAGCACTTCGGCGTCATCCGCCGTCACGGCCGCCGCGCGGTGGAGAACCCGCTCGATCACCCGCGCGGGCGCGGCCGGACCGGATGCGCTCACGTCGCAAGTCTTTCACCCGCCGCGACCCGCCGGGCCCGCCCGCGATCGTTGCCAGTCTGTGAGGATCGGCCCGTCGCGGCTGAGGAAGGGGCTGGCAGACTATGGGCATGGTGACCCTGATGCTCGACTCGACCAGGCTCGAGATCGTGCTGTCGGCCGGCGAGCGCGCCCTCGCATTCCGTACCAAGAACGTCATCATCCCCCGCGACCTCATCCTCCGCGTTCAGCTCACCGACGACCCGTGGACCTGGCTGCGCGGGGTCCGGGCCGGCGGCACGTACATCCCCCGAACCCTCGCGGCCGGCACGTGGCGCTCCGCCGCCGGAGACGACTTCGCCCTCATCCGGCGCCGCCGCCCCGGAGTGGTCGTGGATCTGTCCGGCCACGACGAGTTCGCACGGGTGGTGCTGTCCACTCGCCATGGCGCGGCGCTCGCCAAGGCCTTGCACTGGGACGTCGCGGACGAGCCCGCCGATGTCGCCGACCTCGCCGCGGCTCGACCCTCGCCCGCGGCGTAGCGTCCGTTTCCCGCGACATGCTACCGTCCGCGCTCGTGACGGGCAGTGGCGGACGGCGCCGAGACTGGCCGTCGCGCCCCGGACCGGATGGTCGGGCGGGGGAAGTGCTGGCCGTATTCGGCAGGCTCGGCGTCACCTCGTTCGGCGGGCCGGTGGCGCACCTGGGCTACTTCCGCGCCGAACTGGTCACCCGCCGCCATTGGATCGATGAGCAGGAGTACGGCGATCTGGTCGCGCTGAGCCAGTTCCTGCCGGGGCCCGCCTCCAGTCAGGTCGCGTATGCGCTGGGTCTGCACCGCGCCGGCGTCGCGGGCGCGGTCGCCGCCTTCGTGGCGTTCACCGCACCCTCTGCGGCGGTCATGGTGCTCGCTGCCGCGGCTGGTGGCGCTGCAGCCGTCGACGACCCGATCGGGCAGGGCATGATCCACGGGCTGGAGATCGTCGCCGTCGCCGTTGTCGCGCAGGCGGTGCTCGGGATGTCCAAGACCCTCGCCGTTGGCCGTGCCCGCGCCGGCATCGCCGCGGCATCGCTCGCGCTGGCGCTGACCGTTCCCGGGTCGTGGGGTCAGCTCGTGGCGATCGCGGCTGGCGGACTACTCGGTCTGGCACTGTGCCGCGATACTCCCGGCCCCGTCGCCAACGACGGCGAGGGGTATCGGGTTTCGCGGGGTGCCGGCGTCGCCTGCCTGGCGGTGTTCGCCGCGCTCTTGGTCCTCCTGCCGCTGGCCGCGGAGGTGACCGGCTTCGGCGCGCTGCGCCTCTTCGACGCGTGCTATCGCGCCGGGGCCCTGGTGTTCGGCGGCGGCCACGTGGTGCTGCCGCTCTTGGAGGCGGGGTTCGTCGCCCCTGGTTGGGTCACCGCCGACCAGTTTGTGGCGGGTTACGGGGTGGCCCAAGCGGTGCCGGGACCGCTGTTCACCTTCGCGGCGTACCTCGGCGCCCTGGCGGAGGTGGGGCCGTCGGCGCAGCAGTCGGGTTGGCGGGCATTTTCCTGCCCGGTTTCCTGCTGCTGACTGGTGTGCTCCCGTTCTGGTCGGCGCTGCGACGGCGCCGGTGGGCGGGCGCGGTCGCAGCGGGGATCGGAGCGGCCGTGGTGGGTCTGCTGGCCGCGGCGCTGTACGACCCGGTGTTCGTGACCGCGGTCGACTCAGGATCAGCCCTGGCGCTGGCGGCGGTGTGCTTGGTGCTCCTCGAGGCCTGGCGCCTCGCCCCGTGGGTCGTGGTTCTCGTGGGCGCTGGGGGCGGGCTGCTGCTGCAGCTCGGGCGCTGAGCGCGGCACCGCGCGCTGCCACTGGGCGCGCGTCAGCGGCGCCCCGAACACCGGCCCGCCCTCCTCCAGGATCCGACTGTCGGCAAGGGTCCCAGCGGGCACGGGGTCCAGTCCGAGGGATGCGACGAACGCCGCCGCCGCCGCCGCCGCGTTCGCATCGTCCGCTGCGATCCCCACGGCGATCGCAGGCTCGGCCTGTCCCGGCAGGTCCTCGAGGTCGTGGTATCCGAGATGGTTGAGTGCCTTGACCCACTGCAGCCGCGGATGCGCGCCCGCCACCCGGACGGTCGAGGGCGTCCCGTCCGCAACGGGTTCGCCGTCAACCGGCGTCCAGTGATTGGTCGCGTCGATCACGACCGTCCCGTCCGGAAGTGGCAGGTCCATCCCCAGCGCGACCGACAGCGGCACCGCCAGCACCGCCACGTCCACCCCGGGCCATTCCGAGACCGGCGCGACCTCGGCCCCGGGCACCATCACCGCCGCAACCAGGTCGGTCATCTCCGCACCGGGTCGTCCGGCGAGAACGACCCGGTGGCCAGCCGTGACCGCACGCCGTCCCAGCACCGATCCGAGCTTGCCGATCCCGATGATCCCGACGTTCACGGGAGGACGGCTGCCTCGTCGTCCTCCCGGGTCTCCGCCTTGATCACCGGGAGCACGTCCGACAGGTACCTCTCGAGGTTCTCCGTCGCCAGATCATCGGGCAGCCCCGGGTCGAACTGCGCGACGAATCTGTTGGCGCCGAGCAGGTCACGGTGGGACAGGATGCCGTCGATGATCTGCTGCGGGCTCCCGACCAGCAGGCCAGCCTGGATCCACTGCTCGTACACGCCACGCGGCATCCCGTTGGGGAAGTTCGGGTGCATGGAGAAGTACCGCGAGTAGTGCGGGAAGAACTGCTCGCGCGCCTCCTGGGAGGTCCGACCGACGAACATGTGACCGCCGGTGGCCAGCTGCAGGCGCGACGGGTCATGCCCCGCCTGCTCGCCGGCACGGCGGTACAGGTCGACCAGTCGCGCACCCCCGGCGGCACCGGTGAACAGGGACAGGAACATCGGCTGGCCGAGAACTCCGGCGCGCACCGCGCTCTGCGGAGTACCGCCCACTCCGATCCAGATCGGCATCCGCTCCTGCTGCGGGCGTGGCCCGATGTACATGTCCTGCAGGGGGGTGCGGAATCTTCCGTGCCAGGGCTGTGTCGGGTCGTCGCGCAACTGGATCAGCAGCCGGAGCTTCTCCTCGAACAGCGCCTCATAGTCGCGCAGGTCGTACCCGAACAGGGGGAAGGGCTCGACGAACGCCGCCCGCCCGACCGTGATCTCAGCCCGCCCATGTGAGAGCAGGTCGAGCGTGCCGAACTGCTCCATGATCCGCACCGGATCCGCTGTCGAGAGCACGGTCACCGACGTGCTCAGCCGCAGGCCTGTCGTTGTGGTCGCGATGCCGGCCAGGACGATCTCGGGTGCGGAGACCGCGAAGTCCGGGCGGTGATGCTCGCCGAGCGCGAAGACGTCGAGGCCGGCCGCGTCCGCGGCCTGCGCCTGCCGCACGAGATTGTCGATGCGCCGCCCCGGCGCGGAGGGGGAGTCGTCCCCGATGATGTCGCCGAACGAGTACACGCCGAGTTCCACAGTGATCCTTCCGTCCGTTCGATCGTATCGATGCGAACAGCAGATGGATCCGTAGAATCACATCACTTATGGAGATACGACAGTTGCAGCACCTGATCGCGCTTGCCGAGGAGGGGACCTTCACGGCCGCCGCGCGCCGCGAGCGCATCGTCCAGTCCGGACTCAGTTCATCGATCCAGGCGCTCGAACGGGATGTCGAGGCGGTGCTCTACGTGCGCGGGTCCCGTCCGGTGCGCTTGACCCCGGCGGGTGAGGCTCTGCTGGAACCGGCGCGCGCGGCGTTGGCGGACGTGGAACGCGCGCGCAGGCGCGTGCAGGACGCGAGCGGCATGCTGGACGGACCGTTGCGGGTGGGGCTGACCGATGTCGGCGTCCTCGAGAGCGCGTGCCCGTTCGTGAGGTGGCTGGCGGGGTTCGTCGGCGCGTATCCGGGCGTCGTGGTGCACGCGACCCAACCGGAGGCGGACGCGGCCCTCGCCCAGGTGGCGTCGGGCGCCTTGGACTGCGCCGTGGTGGCCACCGCGCCCGTCCGGGCCCCCGGTGTCCGCATGCGGACGCTGGCGTCGGAATCGCTGGTTCTCGTCTGCAGCGCGGCGCACGACCTCGCTCGGCGCGACCGCGTCGCCCTGACCGATATCGTCGACGAGTCCTTCGTCGACCTGCGCCCGGACGCGGTGGGGCGCAGGTCACGCGATGCGTTCTTCGCCGACCGGGGCGTGAGCCGCAGGGTCACATGCGAGGTGTCGGACCTGACCATGGTCCGTGAACTCGTCGCAGCCGGACTTGGCATCGGCTTCCTGCCCGCGCCGATCGCCGCCGATCGACGCCTTTCCCCTGTGCGACTGGAAGAGCCGATCCCCGACCAGACCGTGTGCCTGGTCCTGCCGATCGTCGCGCGTACGAGCCCGTCCGCGCGGGCACTGGACCGCTATGTCTCCGAGCGACTCGACGAGGCTTCGGGGACTGCCAGTCCCTCCAGGATCAGCGTGGAGATCTGACGGGTAGCTGCCTCGACCGAGACCGTCAGGCGGGGTCGTAGCCATCGCGCGGACCACCCGGTGATGCCGATGATCGCCTGTGCGGCTACCACGGGCGTGATGTCGCGGCGGAGCACACCCGCATCCTGGCCCCGTTCGACCAATGCGCGGACCCTCGTCACGAAGCTCTTTGACCAGCTGCGATATGCGCGCTCCAGATCCTCCGGGAGCTCTCGCTGGTCGCCGTAGATGACTCCGTAGTACTCCCGGTACGCCATGGACGCCTTGATCTGACCGCGGATCAGATGCAGGATGCCGTCGGTCGGGTCGGACATCGACATCGCCTCGTCCACGACGCGGTCCGCCTGATTGAGCACGCGCTGGAAGATCTGGCCGAGCAGGAAGCTCTTGCTCTTGGCGTGCACGTAGAGCGTGGGCTTGGCGATGCCCAGTTCGTCGGCGATCGCCTGCATCGTCGTGTTCTGGTACCCGTATCGATGGAACAGCTTGGCGGCTGTCGTCACGACCGTCTCGAGGTCGGGCGTACTCGCCCGGCGGGCGGTGGTGCCCGATGGCGCCACTGCTCCGAACGCGCCGGCGACGCCGTCGCCCTGTCGTCCGCTCACCTGCCTGCTCCCTCCTGCTCCGCGGCACCGCCGCCTACCCGCTCACGGAGCGTTGGCACCACCGTAGTTGTTTCAAACTTACCGGTGGGGTAGATTTTCGGATTGGAGCGTTCTGCGCGGTCGCGGGCGCGGCGCCGATATCGGCGCCTGGAGCACCCGGCGATACACGCCGTCGCGGAACCTCCGTCTCAACGAATGATGAGTGGAGGTACGTCCGTGGGACGTCTGGATAACCGTGTCGCCGTCGTGACGGGTTCGGGTGGTGGAATCGGCGCGGAGATCGCGAAGCTGTTCGCCCGTGAGGGCGCGAAGGTGGTCGTCAACGATCTCGGTGCTCAGGTCGACGGGACCGGCGCTGACGTCGGGCCGGCGCAGAAAGTGGTCAACGAGATCGTCGCCAACGGCGGCGAGGCCGTGGTCAACGGCGGCGACGTCAGCGACTACGACTCGGCGGGGGGCATCATCCAGACCGCGATCGACACCTTCGGCAAGCTCGACATCCTGGTCAACGTCGCGGGCATCCTGCGGGACCGGATGCTCGTGAACATGAGCCCCGAGGACTGGCAGGCCGTGTTGAACGTGCACCTGACCGGAACGTTCAACACCAGCAAGCACGCCGCCGTGTACTGGCGCGAGCACCGCGGTGAGGGCCAGTACCGACTGATCAACTTCACGTCCGGCGCGGGCCTGCACGGCGCACCCGGCCAGCCCAACTACGCGGCCGCCAAGCTCGGGATCGTCGGGTTCACGCTGTCGTGCGCCAACGCGCTGAACCGTTACGGCGTCACCTCGAACGCGATCGCTCCGGCCGCCTCGACGCGCATGACCGGCACCATTCCTCCCGAGCGCGCGGCGGAGATGGGCATCAACCTCGCCGACCTGGCACCGTCCGCGGTGGCCTATCCGGTCGCCTACCTCGCCAGCGAGGAGGCCAGCTGGATCAACGGCCGCGTGGTCGGTGCGCAGGGCGGCCGCGTCACCCTGTACGAGAACTACCATCCCGAGTCGGTGCTCGTCTCGCAGGACCCGTGGACGATCGACGGCATCTTCGAGTCGTTCCCGCGGGCCTTCCACCCCGAGAAGCAGGGTCTGGCCGGCATCGCCTGAGCCGTTCCCACGGAACGAAAGACGGGAAACCATGGTTGACAGAGCTGCCGCCATCGTCGGCATCCACGAATACCCGGATCGACTCGCTCCCGGCAAGTCCGCGCTCCAGATCAAGGCGGCCAGCGCCGCCGCGGCACTGGAGGACGCGGGTCTGACCTGGAAGGACGTCGACGCGGTCTACGACGCAGGCGATGGCAGCAGCTTCCCGGGGCTGAGCATCCAGGAGTACTTCGATCTGCATCCCCGGATCACGGACACCACGGCGGTCGGCGGGAGCTCCTTCGAGTTCCACGCCGGCCACGCCCGGGACGCCATCCGCGCCGGGCGCGCGAACGTCGCGCTGCTGACGTACGGCTCCACCGCCCGCAGTCAGGCGTTCGCGATCGGCACCGGCACCGGTGCCCTGGGCGGACCCCAGGACCCCGCGGCCAACATGGAGATCCCGTGGGGGCAGACGCTCATCTCCAACTACGGGATGGTGGCCAACCGTCACATGTACCAGTACGGCACCACTCCGGAGCAGCTGGCTGAGATCGCGGTGACCACCCGGGCGCACGCGATGCGCAACCCGGACGCCGTGCGCGCGATGACCGAGCTCCGGTTCCGCGACATCGGCGAGATCACCGTCCAGGACGTGATCAACGGGAAGATGATCGCGGACCCGCTGCATCGGCTGGAGTGCTGCATGATCTCCGACGGTGGCGGGGCGGTCGTGATCGCTTCCGAGGAGGTGGCCCGGAGCACCCGCACCAAGCCGGTGTGGATTCTCGGGGCGGGCGAGGGCATCGGCTACGCCGACAACGCGAACGACATCACCGTTTCGGGGGCGGCTCAGTCGGGACCTGCGGCGTTCGCCGAGGCCGGCCTGCGTCCGGACCAGATGGACATCGCGATGATCTACGACTCGTTCACGATCACCGTGCTGGACTGCCTGGAAGATCTGGGCTTCTGCGCGAAGGGCGAGGGTGGCGCGTTCGTGGAGGGCGGCCGGCTGCGGTGGGACCGTCCCGGCGCTCCGGCCCTGAACACCGATGGCGGCGGCCTGTTCTCGAACCACCCCGGGATGCGCGGGATCTTCCTGCTCATCGAGGCGGCGCGGCAGCTGCGTGGGGAGTCGACCTCCCAGGTGGCCGGTGCGAAGTACGCGGTCGCTCACGGCAACGGCGGGCGCCTAGGCGCCGGCCACGCCGGTGGAACCGTCATCCTCGGCAACTGATCGGACGGAGAGACCCATCATGATGAACGACCTCATGAAGCAGGTGCCCTCGTTCCTGCCCAGCCTGGACGAACCGGACACGGCGCCGTTCTGGAAGGCCACCGCCGAGCACAAGCTCACCTATCAGGTGTGCACGCGGTGCGGAGGAGTGGTGTTCTACCCGCGGGCGCATTGCACGCACTGCACGAGTCTCGAGCTCGAATGGCGTGAGTCGGCGGGTCTGGGCACGCTGTACACGTACAGCGTGGTGCGGGACAACAGGATGCCGGGCTTCGCGGAACTCGTTCCCTACGCCGTCGCATATGTCGACCTCGACGAAGGATTCCGGATGCTGACGCGTCTGACCAACGTCGACGTGGACGCGATCGCGATCGGCTCGCGGGTGCGCGTGGCGTGGAACGACAAGGAAGGGCTGTCGCTGCCCGAGTTCGAGCCGGCAGACTGATCTGGTGGAAGGAACACCCCTCACCCCGGCCCACGTGGCCGCGCGGCATCCCCATGCCGTCGGCCGCGCCGAGACGGGGCGCGTGCGCATGGACGCCCACCTGCACACGCTCCACTCGGGCGACTCGGTGACGACTCTGGAGCAGATGCTCGAGGGCGCCCGGTCCGCAGCGCTCGATGTGATCGCGGTCACCGATCACCACGCCGTCATCGCTGCTCAGCAGATGCAGGAGATGGCTGGCGATTACGGGGTCCGCGTCGTTGTGGGCGAGGAGATCCGGACACCGCTCGGTGAGATCATCGGGCTGTTCCTCACGGAACGGGTTCCGTACGTGCTCCCGCTCACGGAGGCAGCGGCGCGGATCCGCGACCAGGGCGGTCTCGTATACGCGCCGCACCCGTTCGATCCGATCAGGTCGGGGCTGGGTCGGCGCGGGCTTGATCAGCTCGCTGAGGCCGGCATGCTCGACGTCATCGAGGTCTACAACGCCAAGGTGCCCGACGAATCGGTCAACGACCTCGCGCGCGCCGCCGCGGCGGAGTTCGGCGTTCCCGGTGCAGCGGGATCCGACGCCCACGATCCGGAGGGGATCGGCGCGGCGTTCGTGGAGATCGACGACTTCACCGACCAGGAGGACTACCTCCGATCCCTGCGCGGTGCGGCCGTGACGGGGCACCGATATGCTCACAGCAGACGGTTTCGAACGCGCGCTGACATCGAGCGTCAGTCCGCGTGAGAAGCCGCCGAAACAACGAAAGGACAAGGACGCAACCATGGATCTGACCTACCCCCCCGAGGCGGAGGAGTATCGCGCGCGCGTCCGCGGGATCATCGAAGGCGCTCTTCCCGAAGGGTGGAAGGGCATCGGTGCGATCTCGGACGAGGCCGAGCGCGAGGCCTTCCTGAAGCACTGGCGCAAGACCCTCGCGGACGAGCACCTGCTCGCCGTGTCGTGGCCGAAGGAGTTCGGCGGCCCGGGCCTGAGCGCGATCGAGCAGGTCGTCATCGCCGAGGAGTTCGCCCGGTACGGTGTGCCCTCCGGTAGCGAGAACGACATGTTCGGCATCAACCTGCTCGGCAACACCTTGACGGTGTGGGGCACGGACAAGCAGAAGGCCCACTATCTGCCCCGCATCCTCTCCGGTGAGGACAAGTGGTGCCAGGGTTACTCGGAGCCCGGCGCCGGTTCCGACCTCGCCGGTCTTCGCACGGCGGCGGTGCTGGAGAACGGCGAGTGGGTCGTGAACGGCTCGAAGATCTGGACCTCGGCGGGGCACCTCGCCGACCACATCTTCACGCTGGTGCGCACCGACCCCGACGCGGAGAAGCACCGCGGCATCAGCCTGCTGCTGATCCCGATGGACCAGCCCGGCGTCGAGGTGCGTCCCATCATCAACATGGCCGGCGATCACATCTTCAACCAGGTGTTCTTCACCGACGCTCGTACGGCGGAGGAGAACATCGTCGGGCCCGTCAACCAGGGGTGGAAGGTCGCGATGACCCTGCTCGGGTTCGAGCGCGGCTCGGGGGCCACCACCGACGCCATCCGGTTCCAGAACGATCTCGACCGGCTGTTCGAGATCGCCAAGAAGACCGGCAAGAACACCGATCCGAAGATCCGCGAATCGCTCGCGTGGTGCTACAGCCGCGTCGCGATCATGCGGGCGCGCGGATACCAGACGCTGACGAAGTTCCTCAAGGGAGAGAACCCGGGGGCGGATGCGGCGATCGCGAAGCTGGTGTGGAGCGAGTACTTCCAGCGCTACACCGAGCTCGCGCTGGAGATCCTCGGGATGGACGCGGTGGCGCCATCCGGGCAGGGCGCCGGCGGTGCCCTGCAGACCGCGGACGTCGGCACGCCGAATACCTCTCAGGCCTGGGTCGACACGGCTTTGTCGGCACGGGCCGCCACCATATATGCTGGAACCTCTCAGGTTCAGCGCAACATCATCGGCGAGCAGCTGCTCGGCCTCCCGAAGGAACCGAAGATGGACGGCGGCCCGTTCCGTGAGTTGATCAACACCTGAGCGAACATCGGCGTTTCGGGTCGGGTCCGGTGCGGTGACGCGCCGGACCCGCCCCCTGTCTTGATCCCTACGGCAGGGATCGTCCACCGAAGGAGTGGGAGAAGCAATGAGGCTCTTCGAAGGCATCCGCGTACTGGAGATCGGCGGCGGGATCGCCGCGGACTACGCGACCAAGCTGTTCGCCGACTACGGCGCGGACGTGATCAAGATCGAGCCGCCGACCGGTGACCCGGTGCGGCGGATGGTCCCATTCATCAACAACGTCCCGGACGAGAACGGTTCGGCGGTGTTCCTGCACACCAACACCAGCAAGAAGTCCGTGGTGCTGGACCTCACGGATGAGGCGGCTCGGGACGCGCTGCGCCGACTCGCGGCTACGGCGGACGTGGTGGTGGAATCCCTCAAGCCGGGAGCGCTCGCGGCGATGGGCCTCGGTTTCGACGATCTCGTGAAGGTGCAGCCGAAGCTCGTGATGACCAGCATCACCCCGTTCGGCCAGGACGGTCCCTACGCCCAGTACGAGGGTTCGGAACTGATCTACTACGGCATGGGCGGTCCGATGGGCGGCAACGGCTCCGAGGACGACGTCCCCGTCAAGCTGGGCGGCTACATGTCGGTCTACCAGACCGGGAACACGGCGGCGACCGCGACGCTGGCCGCCGTACTGGTTGCGGAGGGGCAGGGCGAACCGGTCCACATCGACATCTCCGGGTTCGAGACCGGCCTGAGCTCCTCCGACCGCCGCACGACCTTCCTGCTGGCCCACGCGTACAACGGCGAGGTCACCGGGCGGGGCAACGTGCTTGGCGGCATCCTCCCCAACGGCGCGTTTCCGACCGAGGACGGCTACGTGCAGACCGTGGTCACGCAAGCCTGGCTGCCGCGCATGATGGCCGCGCTTGCGGACGACGACCTGAACGCATACATGGGCAAGGTCGCCCAGAATCCCGCGCTGTTCGCGACGATGGAGACCAAGGAAGCCATCGACGCGGCGTTCTATCCGTGGTTGCTTGCGCGGACCAAGCAGCAGGCGATGGAGGACGCACAGTCTCACAAGTGGCCGCTGACCGCGATCAAGACGCCGACCGAGGTGCTCGAGGACCCGCACTACAAGGTCCGCGGATTCTTCACGGAGGTCGAGCAGGCGGTGGGCACGGTGGTCCACCCCGGCGCACCGTTCGAGATCGAGGGCGGTTGGCAACCCTCGGCGGCCCCCCGCCTGGGCGAGCACACCGACGCGATCCTCTCCTCTCTGGCCGGCTGATCCGGCAACACCGACTGAGCTCGTACAAAGGAGTATTCCCATGGCTCACCTTCCGCTTGAGGGCCTGCGGGTCCTCGACATGACCGTGGTGTGGTCCGGTCCCACCGTCACCATGCTGCTGTCCGACCTCGGCGCCGAGGTCATCCGCGCCGACAACCCGTGGCTGTTCCCCAGCAGCACCCGCGGCATGGTGCCGCGCCCGACCGAGGCCCAGATGGCCATGATGGGCACGATGGGCACCGCCTATCCCGACGGCAAGACCGACGAGCGCCCCTGGGACCGTCACGCCATGTTCAACTGGCACGCGCGCGGCAAGAAGTTCATGACGCTCGACCTGCGCAAGGACTCCGGACGGGAGATCTTCATCGAGCTGGCCAAGACCGCAGACGTCTTCGTCGAGAACAACAACGTGGCCGTCCTCGGAAACCTCGGCATCGACTGGGACACGCTGCACGCGGCGAACCCGCGTCTCATTCTGCTGCGGATGCCGCCGGCTGGGATCGGCGCACCGTACTCCTCCTACCTGGGCTTCGGGGCGCACTTCGAGGCGTTCTCCGGGATCACGGCGGTCCGCGGCTACGCCGAGAGCGCGCCGGCCACCACGACGAGCGTGTTCCAGATGGACCCGGCGGCCGGGTCGGTGGGCGCCTTCGCCGTGATGGCGGCGCTGCGACGCCGTGAGAAGACCGGTGTGGGCGAACTGATCGTGCTGCCGCAGGTCGAGAATGAGATGAACCATATCGGCGAGATGTTCATCGACGCAGCCGCCAACGGATACGACAACCCGCCGCTGACCAACCGGGACCGCAACTTCGTCCAGGGCGCCTACCCGTCGAGCGAGACGGACCGGTTCATCACCATCACCATCCGCGACGACGATGAATGGGCGCGTGCGGTTGAAGTCATGGGAAGCCCAGCCTGGGCCGCCGACGAGAGGTTCGCGACGCAGGCAGGGCGCCTGGCTGCGCAGGACGACATCGACGCCGGAATCGCCGAATGGACGCGCGCGCGGACCCGCAACGAGGTCTTCACCGCTCTCCAGGCGGTGGGGGTGCCCGCAGGGCCGATCATGATGGAGGACGACGTCTTCGCGGATCCACACGTGAAGGCACGCGGGTTCTTCCGCGAGAACACCGGGGTGGCCACGGGAACTCACCTGTACCCCGGTCACCAGTGGAAGTGGAACGGCCCCGCCATGAAGTGGGAGCCGATCAGCGGCCTGGGGTTGGACAACGAGTACGTCTACAAAGAGATCCTCGGGTTCAGCGACGAGCAGTACGCCCAGGCCGAGCGTGAGGGCCACATCGCCACAGCGTACCTCGACCCCAACGGCAACCCGCTCTGATCGCCACGCATAGGACACACCAGCACACAACGGAGGCTTCATGAATCTGTCGATGATCGTCGACATCCCGGCCATGATCGTGCCCGATCAGCCGGCGGTGTTCGGCGAGGGCCACGAGGAGACATACGAGCAATTGCGCGACGCTGGAGGGCGGTTCGCGACACTGTTCGAATCCCTGGGTGTCTCCCCGGGCGACCGTGTCGGCCTGTTCGCGACGAACAAGATCGGCACGCTGCATGCGTTCTTCGGGATCCTGATCGCGGGAGCCACCGTTGTGCCGATGAACTACCGCGCTCGCGGCGACGAGATCGGCCACCTCATCCGCGATTCAGGGGTCACGCTGATGATCACTGAGGATCGCTACGTCGACAGCATCGTCGCCGCTGGAATGCCTCGTGACCGGGTGCTGACTCTGGAGGAGGCCGAGGCGAAGGCGGCAGGGTTGGAGTCGCGGTTCGAGTCCGCCGATGTCGAGGACTCCGACGTTGCGATTCTGCTCTACACGAGCGGCACCACCTCCCTTCCCAAGGGTGTGATGCTGACCCACGGCGGTTTCACCCAGTACGTCATGGGTCAAGGCGAGGCCGCCGACGGGGAGTTCCACGGGCGGGTGGCGCTGGCCGCGCCGCTGTACCACGTCGCCGGCCTCTCGGCCCTGACCGTGTCGGTGTTCTCCGGTCGGGAGACGTATCTGATCGACTTCGAGGCCGGGCGTTGGCTGCAGACCGTGCAGGACAAGAAGATCACGCACGCCTTCCTGGTGCCGTCGATGGTCTCCCTCGTGCTGCGGCATCCGGACTTCGACAAGTTCGACCTGTCCAGCCTCGAGATGGTCACCTACGGGGCGGCGCCCATGCCTCCGGCGGTGCTGGAGGCGATGCTGGAGCGCTTCCCGAAGACGATCGCCTTCTCCTCGGCCTACGGCCAGACCGAGACCAACTCGACGGTGGCGATCCTCGGTCCGGATGACCATCGTCTGGAAGGCACTCCGGAGGAGATCGAGCTGAAGCGCACTCGTCTCGCCTCGGTGGGCAAGCCATTGCCCGACGTCGAGATCCGGGTGGTGGACGAGGACGGCAACATCGCTGCGCCGAACGTCACGGGTGAGGTGTTCCTGCGCACCGACCGCGCGATGGCTGGTTATTGGGGCAAGGGCGAGGGCACGCGCGTCACGCTGGACCAGGAGCACTGGGTCCACACCGGCGACCTGGGGCACATGGATGAGGGCGGGTATCTGTTCCTGACAGGCCGGGCGAGCGACCTCATCATCCGCGGCGGCGAGAACATCTCGCCGAACGAGATCGAAGAGGTCCTGGAGCAGAACGACCAGGTCGAAGAGGCCGCCGCGTTCGGCGTCAACGACGACCACTGGGGCGAGCGGGTCGAGGCTGCGGTCCGGCTGCTGCCGGGCGCGACCGTCACCGAGGAGGAGCTCATCGAGATGTGCAAGGCGTCGCTGTCCGGCGCTAAGCGGCCCGACCGCATCCACATCGTCGACGACTTCCCCCGCACCGCGACCGGCAAGGTGCTGCGGCGCCAGCTCAGCAAGGACTACGGCCCCCAGGCGGCCGATGTGGCGAGCTGAGGTCGATCCTCTCCGATACCACCGCGGGCGCTGGATCCGCTCCAAACGGCACGACCTGGTCGTGTCCGACGGGCGGATCCAGCGCCTCGCTGCATCCCACGGCGGCCGGGCGGGATCGGGTCCGGTGATCCTTCCCGGTTTCCGGGATCCGCACGTTCACCTGCTCTCCTCCGCCGCCGCCCGAATCTCCGTCGACCTGACCGGCGCCGGGACGATTCGGCAGGTGCTCGACCTGTTGGCGGCAGCCGCGACCGGTTCCCCGGATGGGTGGATCCGAGCCTGGGGCTGGGATGAGTATGCCGTGCAGGAGCGGCGCGCACCGACTCTCGAAGAGGTTGACTCCGTCACCGGCGTCCGGCCCGCGGTGCTTCATCACCGCACCGGCAAACTGGTCGTGGTGAACACCGCCGCGTGGCACGTGCTGGAACCGCGCGCACCGCTGCCCTCGGCTCCGCTGCCCGCCCGGGCGGCGTCCCTTCGCCGTGTCCCGCCGCTGGCTGCCGACCGGCTGGTGGCCGCCCTCGCGGAGGTGTCGCGAGACCTGGCGGCAGCCGGGGTCACCGGTGTCACGGATGCGACGGCGACGAACACCGTGGCCGATGTTCAACGGCTGGGCGCGTGGGCGTCCGCCGGCGCCATCCGCCAACGGCTGAGCGCGTTCGTGGGCGTGGATCAGGTCACCGCCGCCTCCGCCGCCGGATACGGGGCAGGCAGGGGGACGGTGGACGGAGTCCGGCTGCTGGGCGCCAAGATCATCGCGACGGCGGAGGCGATCGGTGATCAGGTGCGGCTTGCACGCCGGCACGGATGGCCGGTGGCGGTGCATGCCACCGAGCCGGATGAGCTCCAGGCCGCGCTGGAGGCGATCACAGCGAGCGGACCCCCGCGATGGGGACGCGACCGGATCGAGCATCTCGGCCTGCCAGTCCCCGGTCAACTGGATGCTGTGGCTGCCGCTGGTCTCGCAGTCACCACCAACCCGGCCTTCCTGGCCGAGCGCGCGACGAAGTACCGGGAGAGCCTGAGCGCCGTCGAGCGGACGTGGCTCTACCCCGTGCGCGGACTCGTCGAGCGCGGCATCGCCGTGGCGGCCGCCAGCGACCTCCCCGTCACCCGATCCCGTCCCTTGACGATGATCACCGATCTGGTCCACCGCCGCCCCGATCGCCGCCCCGACACAGCGGTCTTCGCTCCCGACGAGCGGGTGGACCCCGATGTCGCGCTGGCGCTGGTCACGGATCGAGCGATGATCGACGGTCCGGATCCGGGTACGGCACCGTCTGCGGAGGGTGCGACAGGAGAGGACCTCGTCGTGCTCACCGCCGACCCCCGGCTGCTGCGGGCGGATATCGGGGTGATCGCGGCGTTCGTTGACGGCAGGATGATCTGGGGTCCCGCCGAGGGCGCGGCTCCGGTCGGGTCGGCGGTGTGATCTATGCCATGATGGACACGTCCCTGTGACGACGGACTTGAAGGGGAGTTCTGATCGCGATGAACCAAGCAGGCAAGCGGATGAAGTGCGAAGTGTGCGGCGCGGAGCTGGTGGTGACCAAGGGCGGCGATGGCACACTGCAGTGCGACGGCGTCGACATGGTGCTCAAGTAGGAACCCGTCGAGACGTCGACGCAACAGCGAGGAGAGGAACGGCAACGATGCTGAAGGTCGGAAAGCGATACACCTGTGAGACGTGCGGCACCCAGGTGCTGGTGACCAAGCCCGGCGGCGAGGCCGACCCGACCTGCCACGGCGCTCCGCTCACTGTCGAGGAGCCCAAGCAGCTCGCGTCCTCCGACTGACGAGGGTCGCCGACTGCGGTGTCCCGGCTGGCAACGGCGCTGGTCGCTCGCGCTCCGTTCGATGAACTCATCGAACAGGCGCGCCTGGTCGAAGGTCTCGGATACGACCGGATCTGGTTGCCCGAGATCTCCGGTCGTGATGCGTTCGTGACGGCGGCGGTGTTGGGACGCGAGACCAGCACCATCGCGCTCGGTCTGGGCGTTGTTCCGCTGCCGTCCCGGCCGCTTCCCGCTCTCGAGATGGCTACGGCAGCGCTCGCTGAAAGCGCTCCGGGGAGGATCGCGGTGGGACTCGGTGCCGGCCATCGAGAGACGGCCGCATCCCAATTCGGATGGCGCGGAACAGCCACTCCCGCTGAGATCGCGGCGGCCTTGAGCGCACTGAACGGGGCGCTCCGACACGGGGTGCTCGAGCATCGGGGCGTCGATGGCGGGCCCGTTTCGCTGCGCCTACAGGGCCAGCACGTCCCGGTTCCCCCGGAGTTGTTCGTCGGCGCGCTGCGACCCCGGATGGTTGCGGCGGCGGCCGGATCGGCGGACGGGATGCTGCTGAACTGGGTCAGCCGCGAGCGCGCCGCGGCGCTGTGCGCACAAGCAGCCGCCCAGACGGCGGGACGTGATTTCACCGTGGCGGCGTACGTTCCCGTGTGCGTCGTCGACGACGAGTCCGGCCGGGCCGACGCCTACCGCGAGGTGGCGCACCAGCTGTCGTCCTATCTGCAGCTGGCCGCCTACGGGGACCTGCTGGCGGAGGACGGGTATCCCGAGGACGTCGCAGCGGTGAGGGCGGCGCGGCGGCGGGGCGCGGACGCGGCAGCCGCCGTGACGCCCGCGCTGGTGGAGGCGGTGGCGGTTATCGGCGACGCGGACGAGGTTCGAGCGGGTCTGGACCGGCTGCGCGCGGCGGGCATTGACGAGCCGGTTCTCGCGCCGGTCGTGACCGGTGAGGATCCGGCGGCGTCGCTGCTGGCGACCTGGGCGGCGCTGGCCCCGGAGTAGCCTCAGAAGCGGGGCTGGGTGCTCGGCGGTTAGCATGACGGGGGTTGTCGCGAGCGGGAGGATGCGTCATGCGCAAGGAGCGAGTGCGGATCAGCCGCCACGAGGGAGTGCTGTCGATCTCGCTCGGCGACGATCGTATGACGGCTCGTCAGGCGGCCGAGGTCGCCGACGTGCTCGCCGAGGCCACGGAGGACCGGGACCTGCGGGCCGTGGTGCTCCGCTCGGACGCGGCGGACTTCTGCGTGGGCGCCGATGAAGACATCCGCGCCGCGCCGACGAGCGCACCGACTCCGGCCGACCGGCTCGCAGCGCTGCGGGTGCCGGTTGTGACGGTGCTTCAGGGACGGGTCGAGTCCGCAGGACTGGAACTGGCTCTGGGGGCCGACGTGCGGATCGCCGCGCCCGATGCGCGCTTCCGGTTCCCCGAGGTGGCCCAAGGACGCCTGCCCTCCTGGGGCGGGACGCAGCGACTGCCGCGCGCCGTGTCCCCGTCCATGGCGCTGCGCATGATCCTGCTCGGCGAAGAGCTCTCCGCCGCGGACGCGCACCACTCCGGTCTCGTCCACGAGGTTTCGGACGACCCCCAGTTCCGTGCCGACGCATACGTCGCCGAATGGCTGCAGCGCGCGCCGCTCGCCCTCGAATACGCGAAAGAAGCGGTGCGCGACGGCGCCGAGCTCCGCCTGCGCGAGGGTCTGGCTCTGGAGGCCGACCTGAACACACTCCTGCAGACCTCGCAGGACCGCGCCGAAGGAATCGCCGCGTTCCTGGAGAAGCGCACGCCCCAGTTCCGGAACGCGTGATGAGCCCGCTGCACGGCGTGCAGGCACGCGTCTGCGGGGATCCGCCGGTGGCAGCGGAGTGCTCTCGGCTGTTGGCCGGCTACGGCGCTCGGGTGGAGGAGACGCCGCATCCCGGCCACGCGACCATCGCCGTGTCGGGCGAGGGATGCCGGGCTCCAGCGGCAGCCAGACTGAACGCCGCCGTCCCGGCCTGTCCAGGGCTTCCCGCCGGCGTGCCGGTCCGCGCGGCAGCAGGACTGCTCGCTCTCGCCGCGCTCGCGGCCGCCCGCACCGGAGCCGGCATCGAGGTGGACGCCGACTCCGCCGCCACCCTCGTCCTCCAGCCGCTGGTGATGGCGCACTGGTATGGGGCGCCTGCGCCGGGACGAGCGGTTCCGATGCCGATCCGGGACGGCTGGGTCGCGGCCGAACTCGGCGCACACGGGGACGCGGAGCTGTTCGCGATGCTGCGCGAGGCGGAGCCGGATGCCGACGCCGAACGTCTCAGCGGCGCAGCACAGGAGTGGCGGCTGCCGGTCGTGCCCTATCGCGCGTCAGCGCCGCCGACCGCACCGTTCGCGGAGCGGAGCACGGGGACCACGGATCCGTGCTCCGACCCTCCGATCCGCCGAGGCGAGGGTGGTGCGCCCTTGGCAGGAGTGCGGGTCGTCGACGTCACCGCCATGTGGGCCGGTCCCCTGTGCACATGGCTGCTGGCGACTCTCGGAGCATCCGTCCTCACCGTCGAGCCGGACGCCCGCCCGGATGGGATGCGCGCACCCTCCGGCGGCGGGATCTACCCGGGCGGCGTCGCCCCGGACGGCGACGCCGGACGCTCCGCGATGTTCGTCGCCCTGGCGCGCGGCAAGCAGCGCGCTCCGCTCGACCTGCGGCGCGCGGCCGACCGCTCCGCCTTCGTCGACGCATGCCGCAGCGCCGACCTGCGGGTGGACAGCTTGTCGCGACGAGCACGGGACCAGCTCGGTCTCGACCGTCTCGGCGCCGGGGCGCGGCATCCCGCCACGGTGAGCATGCCCGCCTTCCCGCCGGGTCCGGAGGGCGAGTGGGTCGCCTACGGCACTCAGATCCACGCGGTGAGCGGGCTAGCCCGCCCGTCTGGAGCGAGCGGCCCCATTCCCGCGGCCACGGCCTACGCGGACGCGTTGGGCGGTATCACCGCCGCCCTGGCCGCGGTCGTGGCGCTGCACGCGTCGGCGCACCGACGCGCCGTGGCCCTGGAGGCTCCGTTGGCGTCGGCGGTGGCGGGGATCGCCGCCGACATCGACGGTGGCGCGCTGCTGCGGGCCGATCCCGCCGGCCGGGTCGCCGAGCTGGCGGCGGGGCCGCGGGCCCGGTTTTCGGAGCATCCGGTCGGGGATGCGATGCTGCGCCATCCTGCGACCCCCTTCCCGTCTGTGCCAGCGATCGTCTCAGGAAAGGTGGTCGGATGAGCGGACTGGGCGAGGTCGCACGACTGGAGTTCGGAGACGACGGCGTCGCAGAGGTGGTTCTCGCGCGCCCGGACCGGTTGAACGTCGTCAACCTGGAGATGCGTGACGCGCTCATCGAGGCGTTCACCGCTGTGCGGGATGCGCCCGGGGTCGCAACCCTCGTACTCCGCGCGGAGGGCCGCCACTTCTCCGCGGGTGCCGATGTGAGCGAGTTCGGGAACGCCGCCTCGATCTTCGAGGCGCGCCGCATCCGGTGGGACCGCGACCCGTGGTATCTGCTGTGGTCCCTGCCGATGCCGAAGATCGTCGCACTGCACGGCTACGCCGTCGGTTCGGGGCTGGAGATGGCACTCCTGTGCGACATCCGGATCGCGGCGCACGGCACGCGCGTGGGTCTGCCCGAGAGCAAGCTCGGGATGCTGCCAGCCGCCGGCGGCACGCGCAGCATCAGTTCATGGACGACGCCGGCGCGCGCCCTCCCACTGGTGCTCTCGGGCGAACCGATAGCGGCCGCCGCCGCGCAGCACCTCGGCCTCATCGACCGTGTGCTGACCGAAGGGGAGGACGTGGATGACGCGGCGCGCTC
>CAVOIT010000011.1:0-205202 GCA_963696115.1 uncultured Actinomycetota bacterium
GCAGCGGCACTGCGCCGACCGGGTCGCGCGCGACCCGGTCGGCGGCGCTCTCCAGCCATCCGCGCTCGGCCTCCGCCGCGACGCGCTGAGCCTCGACCACCAGTGCAGCCGGTAGGTCGGCGGCGGATTCGGCGGCCGACCGAAGCGCCGCTGAGCGGTCGCGGGCCGCGGCCAGCTCCGTGGCGATCACGGCAGCCACGTCCACTCCCGGAAGCGTCGCCGCCAGCGCCACCTTCATCACCACATCGTCCCGGAACGTGCGGCCGTGCGCGGTGGGCGTGGCCCACCACGCCGCGAGCTCGGCTCGCCCTGACGCCGTGATCTGCCAGTACACGTGTCCGTGAGCATCCGGCTGGCTTCGCCGCGCCTGGCCGGACCGCTCCAGCCGGTCCAGGGTGCTGTAGACCTGGCCGATGTTCACCGGCCACGCCCCGTTCGTGCGGCGCTCGAACTCGGCACGCAACTGGTAGCCGTAGCAGGGCGCCTGGTCGAGAATCGCCAGCAGCGACCGGCGCACCGTCATCGCCGCCTCCGCTCTCCCGTGCCGAGCATAGCGGCGCCGTCGAGCACCGCCGCCGTCCACCCAGCGCGCTCGGAGCGCGGGCCGATACCATGGGGCGTTGCGCCCGCACCGTGAGACGGGACATGCACCCGCCCGCACCTGATGGATGGAGAGACCATCGTGGCCAACCCTCTCGAGAGACTGCTCCGCGCCGGCGAGGGCCGGCTGCTGCGCCGGCTGCAGCGAGTGAGCGCAGCCGTCAACGCCCTCGAGGATGAGTACTCCCAACTGACCGACGAGGAACTGCGCGGGGAGACGGCGGTACTGCGAGCGCGGCACGAGGCGGGGGAGACGCTCGATCAGCTGATGCCGGAGGCGTTCGCGGCCGTGCGCGAGGCCGCCAAGCGCACCATCGGACAGCGGCACTACGACGTGCAGGTGATGGGCGGGGCGGCGCTGCACTTCGGCAACATCGCGGAGATGAAGACGGGTGAGGGAAAGACGCTGGTGGCCACGCTGCCGGCGTATCTCAACGCGATCGCTGGTCAGGGCGTGCACGTGGTGACGGTGAACGACTACCTCGCCGGGTACCAGTCCGACCTCATGGGCCGCGTGTACCGCGCCCTCGGTATGACGACCGGCACGGTCCTGTCCGGCCAGACACCGGAGGTGCGCCGGGAGCAGTACGCCGCCGACGTCACCTACGGCACGAACAACGAATTCGGATTCGACTACCTGCGCGACAACATGGCCTGGCGCAAGGAGGACCTCGTGCAGCGGGGCCACTTCTACGCCATCGTCGACGAGGTCGACTCCATCCTCATCGATGAGGCGCGCACGCCCCTGATCATCTCCGGTCCCTCCTCAGGGGAGGCCAACCGGTGGTTCGCCGAGTTCTCGAAGGTGGCGAGGATCCTCGAACCCGGCGTGGACTATGAAGTGGACGAGAAGAAGCGCACCGTCGGGGTGCTGGAGCCAGGCATCGAGAAGGTCGAGGACTATCTCGGCATCGACAATCTGTACGAGTCCGCCAACACGCCGCTGATCTCCTTCCTCAACAACGCGATCAAGGCAGTGGCCCTCTTCAAGCGCGACACGGACTACGTCGTCATGAACGACGAGGTGATGATCGTGGACGAGCACACCGGACGGATCCTGGCCGGGCGCCGGTACAACGAGGGGATCCATCAGGCGATCGAGGCGAAGGAGGGCGTGCCCGTCAAGGCGGAGAATCAGACCCTGGCCACTGTGACCCTGCAGAACTACTTCCGGATGTATCAGAAACTGGCCGGGATGACGGGCACCGCCGAGACGGAGGCGGCCGAGTTCATGTCGACCTACCGGCTCGGGGTGGTGCCCATCCCCACCAACAAGCCCATGATCCGCCGAGATCAGCCGGACCTGGTCTACAAGAACGAGGCGGCCAAGTTCGCCAGGGTGGTGGAGGACATCGCCGAGCGGCACGCCGCCGGCCAGCCGGTGCTCGTCGGGACGGTCAGTGTCGAGAAGAGTGAGCATCTGTCGCGGCTGCTCTCCCGTCGCGGGGTCAAGCACGAGGTGCTGAACGCGAAGAACCACGCCCGCGAGGCGGAGATCGTCGCGCGCGCAGGCCGGCGGGGCGCGGTGACCGTCGCGACGAACATGGCGGGGCGCGGTACCGACATCATGCTCGGCGGGAACGCGGAGTTCCTCGCGGTGCAGGAGATGCGCGAGCGCGGACTGGACCCGGTTGCCACGCCCGAGCAGTACGAGGCGGAGTGGGATGGTGTGTACGAGGCCATGCGGGATCGCGTCGCCGCAGAGGCTGCAGAGGTGGTCGAGGCCGGCGGACTCTACGTGCTCGGCACCGAACGACACGAGTCCCGACGCATCGACAACCAGCTCCGCGGCCGTTCCGGACGGCAGGGCGACCCTGGTGAGAGCCGCTTCTACCTGTCCCTGACCGACGACCTGATGCGATTGTTCCAGTCCGGGGCGGCGGAGGCGATCCTCGCTCGCACGAACTTCCCCGACGACGTGGCCATCGAGTCGGGCATGGTGAGCCGCTCCATCAGGAGCGCCCAGTCGCAGGTCGAGGCCCGCAACGCCGAGATGCGCAAGAACGTCCTGAAGTATGACGACGTGCTCAACCGGCAGCGCGAGGCGATCTACGCCGACCGGCGCCACATCCTGGAGGGCGACGACATCGCTGACCGGGTACAGCATTTCCTCGAGGACACGATCGGGGACATCGTTGACCAGCACACGGGCAGCGGTCACACCGACAGTTGGGACTTCGACGCCCTGTGGGCGGAATTGCGCACGCTCTACCCCGTGAACGTCACGATCGACGAGGTCGTGGCGGAGGCTGGCGAACGGGGCAAGGTCACGGCGGAGGGTCTGAAGCGGGAACTCCGCTCGGATGCCCGGATCGCCTACCAGGCGCGCGAAGCCGCTCTCGGCTCCGCCGCGATGCGGGAACTCGAGCGCCGGGTCGTGCTGCAGGTGCTCGACCGCCGGTGGCGCGATCACCTGTACGAGATGGACTATCTCAAGGAGGGCATCGGACTGCGGGCCATGGCTCAGCGCGACCCGCTGATCGAGTATCAGCGGGAGGGGTTCGAGATGTTCCAGTCGATGATGGGGCAGATCAAGGAAGAATCCGTCGGGCTCCTCTTCCACCTCGATGTGGAGGTGCGCCCCCAGGGCGCCGCCGCGCAGGTCGCCGCTCGGGGCTTGGGCGCGCCGCCGCTGCAGGCGCAGCGGTTCGAATACTCCGCGCCCGTCGAGGGTGGACAGGTCGAGGTGCGCGACGAGCGCGGCCGGGTCAGTCCCGCCGGCGCGGGTCGCCCGCGCGGTGCTGCCCCTGCCGCTCCCGCCGCAGCTGCGCGCGGCGCGTTCGGTCAGCCGGCTCCGACGCCGGCCCAGGCGGATTCGCCGCAGAACCGCGCGCAGCGACGGGCTGCCGCGCGCCGGAAGTGACCCGCGTGGCCGGGTGCGGAGGCAGCGATATCCTGAGCGGATGACCGCCCTGCGCCCGCTCGACCAGTCCGCGAAACTGCGCGATGTGCTGTACGAGATCCGTGGCGAGGCCCTGGTGGAGGCCGACCGCCTGGAGGCCGAGGGTCACACCATCCTGAAGCTGAACACCGGCAACCCCGCCGCGTTCGGCTTCGAGGCCCCCTACCAGATCGTCCGGGACATGATCGAGGCGATCCCCACCGCCCACGGCTACAGCGACAGCAAGGGCATCATGTCTGCGCGCCGTGCCGTGGTGTCCCGGTACGAGGAGACGCCCGGGTTCCCCTCGTTCACCCCGGACGACGTGTTCCTCGGCAACGGCGTCTCGGAACTGATCACGATGACGATGCAGGCGCTGCTCGACGAGGGGGACGAAGTGCTGATCCCCGCCCCGGACTACCCGCTGTGGACGGCGATGACGAGCCTGGGCGGCGGGCGCCCCGTGCACTACCGCTGCGACGAGGCCGCCGGATGGCAGCCGGACCTGGAGGACATCCGCGCGAAGGTGACAGAGCGCACCAAGGCGATCGTCGTCATCAACCCGAACAACCCCACCGGCGCGGTCTACACCCCCCAGACCCTGACGGGCATCGTCGACATCGCACGTGAGCACTCGCTGCTGCTGCTGGCCGACGAGATCTACGACCGCATCCTCTTCGACGACGCGCGCCACATCCCGCTGGCGAGCCTGGCGCCGGACCTGTTGTGCCTCACCTTCAACGGACTGTCGAAGACGTATCGGGTGGCCGGGTACCGATCCGGGTGGCTGGTCGTGACCGGTCCGCGTGAGCACGCTGCGGGGTTCCTCGAGGGAATCACGCTGCTGGCGTCCACACGGCTGTGTCCGAACGTGCCGGCGCAGTTCGCGGTCCAGGCGGCACTGTCGGGCGTACAGTCCATCGACGCCCTCATCGCCCCCAGCGGCCGGCTGCACGAGCAGCGGGACGCGGCCTGGGAGGGTCTGGAGGCGATCCCCGGGGTCAGCTGCGTGAAACCCGCCGGCGCGCTGTACGCGTTCCCGCGACTCGACCCCGAGGTGCACGAGATCCGCGACGACCAGCAACTGGTGCGGGACCTGCTGCTGGCCGAGCACATCCTGCTCGTACCCGGCACCGGCTTCAACTGGCCGACGCCCGACCACCTGCGGCTGGTGACCCTTCCTGAGGCACGTATCATCGCGGAGGCCGTGGAGCGGATGGGGAACTTCCTGGCCTCCTACCGGCAGTAGCTCACCGCCCCGCCGGCATGCTCAGAGCAGCGCGAGCGAGGTCGCCCGCCACCTCCGGTCCAGTCCCTCCAGCCGGATCGCGACCGCGCGGGTACGAGCCGGACCCGCCACGATCACGACCGCCTCGACGACGCCATCGGCGGGGCTGGAGTGATGGACGCTGAGGATGCGGTGGGCGGGCCGCACCGCGGGCACTCCCCGCGCGCTGCGGGCCCGGATCGCGAGGTTCACCTGGATCAGCAGGCCGCGATAGGTGTCCTCCGTGAGCCATCGCGCCAACTGGTCAAGGCTCCGCACCCCCGCCAGCGCCTCCATCACCCCGGCGGTGAGATTGCGCACCAGAGTGACCGGGTCGGGCAGGTCCGCCGTGGATGTGGGCTGGGGGGCGAAGAAGTCGCCGACGTCCACGGAGCGGGCCGTGCGGACGCGGGGGGACGACAGGGAACGGTATGCCATCGCTACCTCGCAGGGTGGGGGGATCCTGAGTCGCATCAGTAGAGCATGAGCGCCGGATCCGGAACCGGATTGTGGAGAACTTCTCATCAGCGCGAACGGCGTGCTCTAATGTCCGGCGCGTGCGCTGGGAACGCTTTTTCGAGGATCTGCAAGACCAGTTCGACGCCGAGTGGGATGCCGAGCGAACCGCGCTGGCGGCCGAGGCCGAGCGCCTGCGGTTCTCGCGAGTGACGCTGCGGGACCGGCTGGTCGCGCTCGCCGGATTGCCGGGTGTGTCGCTGGCTGTCGACATCGGCGGGCGAGTCGCTGATCGGCAGGGTGTCGGCGGTCGGTCAGGACTGGGCGGCCCTGCAGCAACCGTCCGGCGCAACCGCGATCATCCGGCTGGACGCTGTCATCGCTGTCGCGGGCGAGCAGTCCGCGCTGGCGCGTAGCGCACTCCCGTCTCCCGGCGGGACCCCGAGTCTGACCGAGCGGATGCCGCTCGGCTATCTGCTGCGGGACCTCGCACGGCGCCGTGCCGCGATCACCCTGACGCTCCGGGACGGAACGGTGGTGTCGGGTACGGCGGACCGGGCCGGCGCCGATCACCTGGATCTCGCGCTCCACGAGCCTGGAACTCCGCGGCGCGCGGCATCCGTGACGGGACTGCGCCTGGTGATGTTCGCCGCGGTGCGGTGGCTGTGCTGGGAGCCGGCCGGATCGTGACTCAGTCGGGGTTGCGCACCGGGCCGGTGCCCCACAGCTCGGGGAAGCTGGCCGCGTTGGACTGGCGCCACAGCGCCATCCGCCGCGCCTCCTCGGCCTGATCGTCCATGTACGCCAGCACGCTGGATTCCTCGATCCGCCAGCGCGGCGGCGTGCCCGCTCGCACTCCCCGCAGCCGACCCTCCAGCACCAATGCGACCACCTCGTCGACACTGATCGACAGCGCTTCGGCGACCGCGGCCGGCGGCACGAAGCGCGGCCCCGCGGCGGGGGGTTCGGGCATGCCACCATTATCCGCCGGTGTCCCCCGCCGGCGAAGGGAGCTCGCGGGTCGCTGTGGAAAACCGCGAACGACCGACGCGGCGCTCCGCGACGATGGGCGGCATGAGTCAGCTCGACCGGACCCGGCCGCGCGTTCGCAGCCCGTGGGTCGATCCCCGATTGATCGTCGGGGCGGCACTGGTGATCCTCGCGGTGCTCGGGGTGTGGTTCGTGATCGCCGGCGCGCGTCAGACCACCGCTGTCCTGATCGCCGGCCGAACCCTGGTGCCGGGGGAGCCGGTCGAGAGCGCGGACCTGCGGGTAGCGGACGTATGGCTCGGCGGCCTGGGCGGGTCGTACCTGACCGCCGGCTCGATGCCCGAGGACGCTGTGGCCACGCGCACCATCCCCACCGGCGAACTGGTTCCCGTGGGAGCGCTGTCTCCGGCGACGTCCGTGCGCAGCACCGTGGTCGTGATCGACAGCGCCACCGGCGTGCCCGCGTCGGTGGCGGTCGGCACAGCGGTCGAGATCTGGTCGGCGCCGCGCACCGAACCCGATCGGTTCGGCGCACCCCGCGTGCTGGTCGCCGACGCCACCGTCGCCGGAATGCCGTCCAAGGACGGAATGTCCGCGCCATCCGCTGGCACGACGGTGGAGGTGGTCCTGCCCCGCGCCGCCGTGGCCGAGGTGCTGGCGGCGACCGCCGCCGGCGACGCGCTCTCGATCGTCCCGGTCACGGGCGCGCGTTGATGCGTGCGGTGCTCGCGCTCGACGCCGGCGACGCGTCCGCGTTCGCCGCGGAGCTGTCCCGGAGAGGGTGCGAGGTCCTCGCGGTGGTCCCCCCGGACACCCCGGTCTCGCATCTCGGTTCGGTGTTGGCGGGGGCGGATGTGCTGGTGCTCGCGGCGACCCGGGCCACGCTGCACCGCGGTCTCATCGAACTCGCCGATCGTCTCGGCGTTCGCGTGGTCCCCGTGGCGCAGGACGAAGGAGTGAGCCGGATCGCCGCGATCTTCGGGTTGCCGGAGCCGTTGGACGGCGCGGACCCAGCCGAGTCGGCGAGGCGGGTGCTCGCCGCCCCTCGACCGGCCCGCCGCACCGGTAACGATCCCGGGCGGGTCGTGGCGGTCTGGGGACCGTACGGGGCCCCCGGGCGCACCCGGATCGCGATCGAGGTGGCCGTGGCCGCGGCCCGCGGCGGCGTTCACGTCGGACTGGTGGATGCGGACTCCCACGCCCCGTCTGTGGCGCTCGCGCTGGGACTTCCCGACGAGGGCCCCGGGTTCGCCGCTGCGTGTCGGCAGGCCGAGCGCGGCGAACTCGACGTCGCGGAGCTGTCGCGCATCAGCCTTCCCGTGGGAACACCGGGAGCCGACGTGGACGTCCTGGTCGGCATCAACCGCCCATCACGGTGGCCGGAGCTGTCCGCAGCGCGCGTCGCCGCCGCCCTCGCCGCGTGTCGCACCTGGGCCGGACTCACCGTGGTGGACGTGGCCGCTTCGGTCGAGAGCGACGAGGAGATCGTGAGTGACCTCATGGACGGTCCGCGGCGCAACGCGGCGACGCGCTCCGCGCTGCTGGCCGCGGACCGCGTCATCGCCGTCGCTGCCGCTGACCCGATCGGGATCGCGCGGTTCATCCGCGATCACGCCGCTGTGCGCGCCGTGATCGGCGCGACGCCCGTGACGGTCGTCGTGAACCGGTTCCGGACAGGGGCCTTCGGTGCGGGCGGGCAGGGGCAGATCCGGCGGACTCTGGAGCGGTATGCCGATGTCTCCGACGTGCGGTTCCTCCCCGAGGATCGCCGCGGCGTCGACGCGGCGGTCCTCGCTGCCCGTCCGCTCGGGGAGATCTCGCCGCGGTCACCGCTGGCGGCAGCCGTGGCCCGGATGACGGCGTCGGAGCCGGCGGTCGCCCCCGCACCGAAGCGGCCCGGCCCGGTCACGAGGGGGTGGAGGGTTCCTCCGACTCGGCCCGCGCGCACGAGGACGGGCATCTAGGCTGATCGCGTGCCCACCCTCGCCGATCTCGTCTACGCCCAGGGGGCGGCCGATCCCGCGGATGTGGAGTGGTTGCACCGCCTGGCGGCGGACGGCCAGCTCTTGGCGGATCTGGCGTTCGCGGACATCGTCGTGTGGGTGCCGTCTGCCGAGCGGTCCTTCGTGGCTGTGGCGCACGCCCGCCCCAGCGGCGCAGCCACGCTGTTCTACCGCGACATCGTGGGAGACCCGGTCCGCCCGCAGTGGCGTTCCCAGGTCACGGAGGCGTTCGCGAGCGCTGAAGTGGTGGACTCGGCATCCCCGGACTGGTTCGAGGAGATGCCCACGCGCGTGCGCGCGGTGCCGATCGTGCGGTCACGCCCGGCGCGGGAGGGCGGGCCCATCACCATCGGGGTGCTCACCCGCCACACCAATCTGGGGGAGGTGCGCACCCCTTCCCGACAGCAGACCACCTTCAACGACTGCGCCGACGACCTGTTCGGCATGGTCGCCTCGGGCGACTTCCCAGACCTGTCGGCTCCCACGGCACCCCGTCGGGGAGCGCCGCGCGCATCCGATGGGCTGATCCGGCTGGATGTGGACGGGGTCGTGACCTTCGCCAGTCCGAACGCGCTGTCCGCGTTCAACCGGATGGGATTCGACGATGAGCTCGAGGGGGAGACCCTCGTCGAAGTCACCACCCAGATCCTGCCGGAGAAGCACGCCTTCGACGAGTCGCTGCCGTTGGTGGTGACGGGGCGGGCGCCATGGCGGACCGATGTGGAGGCCCGCGGCGTGACCGTTTCGCTCCGCGCGATCCCGCTGCGTGATCGGGGCGCGCGCGTCGGTGCGATCGTCCTGTGCCGGGACGTCACGGAGTTGCGTCATCGGGAGCAGGAGCTGATCACGAAGGATGCCACGATCCGCGAGATTCACCACCGGGTGAAGAACAACCTGCAGACCGTCGCGTCGCTGCTGCGGATCCAGGCGCGCCGCACCCGCTCGGACGAGGCGCGGGACGCGCTCGTGAACGCCACCCGGCGGGTGGCGGCGATCGCCGTGGTGCACGACACGCTCTCGGAGGGCCTGACGCAGAACGTGGACTTCGACGAGGTGTTCTCCCGCGTCCTGAAGCTCGTCGCCGAGGTCGCTGCCGCCCCGACCACCCGGGCGCGCACGCGTGCCACCGGCACGTTCGGGACGTTGCCGAGCGAGTATGCCACGCCGTTGGCTCTGGCCCTGACGGAACTGGTCACCAACGCCGTCGAACACGGCCTGGCGGGGCAGGAGGGTGAGGTGGAGATCACGGCGGATCGCACCGAGGACCGGCTGGAGGTTCGTGTCCGCGACAACGGGGTGGGCCTGCCGGAGGGTCAGGTGGGCCGCGGGCTCGGCACGCAGATCGTGCGCACTCTCATCCAGGGGGAACTCGGCGGAACGATCGACTGGCACACGGTCATCGGATCAGGCACCGAGGTGACCATCGACATCCCGTTGCGCTACATCGAGCGGGAGCCCGCCTGACCTCAGGAGGCGCGGCGCGCCCGAGCGGCGCGGCGCTTGAGCGCCCGACGCTCATCCTCGGACAGGCCGCCCCACACCCCGGAGTCCTGGCCGGTCTCCAGCGCGTACTGCAGGCACAACTCGGTCACGGTGCACCGCGCGCACACGGCCTTCGCCTTCTCGATCTGGTCGACCGCCGGGCCGGTGTTGCCCACCGGGAAGAACAATTCGGGGTCGACGGTGAGGCAGGCGGCCTTGTCGCGCCAATCCATGCGGGTGCTCCTCAGTCGGTCGGGGTTCGGGTGGGTCGTCAGGGCATGAGTCGAATCCCGATACCCTGTTCGGTACGCGAGCTCGCAGCTCGCCCCACCGCGCTGTGGGAGCACACGACGCCGTCCATCGTCCCACACCTCGGCGTGCGAATCAAGGGTGAACGCGCCGTTACGATTCGATGGTGAGCGCGGCGCCCGGTGACCGACCCGAAGTCCTGCCGTTGCGTCGCCGCGGTGCGGATCTCGCGGCTTCGGTGCTGCTGGCCGGGGAGGCGGTGGGCGTGCTGGTCCTGGCCGTCTGGGAGGCGACGGCACTCGCGTCGGGGAACACCAGCAGTGTGACGAGTTCGATCGCGCTGCTCGTGCTGACCGTTCTGGGCGCGGCGGGCTTGGGCGCGTTCGCCGCGGCGGTCGGGCGCGGGAGCGGCTGGGGACGGTCAGGGGGAGTGGTCGCGCAGTTGCTGGTCCTCGCCGTCGCCGGCGGGGCGCTCACCGGTGCGTACGCGAACCCCACCGTGGCTCTGACCCTGGGCGTCCCGGCGGCGATCACGCTGATCCTGCTGCTCCTCGGGGTGCGCCGGGCTGGCGCGCGGCGCGACGACTGAGGCCGGCCTCAGGCGTCGACGCCGAGCAGGGTGCGCAGTCGTGCCACGTGACCGGATGCCTTCACGTTGTACAGGGCGTGCTGCACGATACCGTTCTCGTCGATCACGATGGTGGAGCGGATCGCGCCCTCGGCGGTCCTGCCATACTGCGTCTTCATGCCCCACGCACCGTACGCGGCATGCACCGCATGATCTGGGTCGGACAGGAGGGGGAAGCCGAGGCGGTCCCGGTCCCGGAACGCACGGAGCCGAGCCGGTGCGTCTCGGGAGACGCCGACGACGGTCAACCCTGAGCGGGACAGCGCGTCGAGACTGTCGCGGAAGTCGCACGCCTCGGTCGTGCACCCCGGTGTCATCGCCGCCGGGTAGAAGTAGAGCACCACGCGACGTCCGCGGAGGCTTTCGAGGTCGACCGGGGAGTCGTCCTGATCGCGCAGCACGAACGGTGGCGCAAGATCGCCGGGTTCGAGGCGGGGCACGGGCCCAGCCTAGCCGCCGCCGTGATCAGGCACGGCGAGGGCCCCGAGCAGTCGGCGCAGGGAATCGAGCCGCGCCATTCCTGTGGGACCGAGCTGCCCCGTCTCGGCCGCGACCGTCAGCGCGCAGTCACGCGCTTCTGGCAGGTGCGTGCAGCCGCGGGGACAGTCCCTCGCCACCTCGGCCAGGTCCTCGAACGCCGCGAGGATGCGGCTGGGATCGACATGGCCCAGGCCGAACGACCGCACGCCGGGGGTGTCGATCAGCCATCCCGACCCGTCCGCGGACCGGTAGCGCAAGGACACCGTCGATGACGAGGTGTGCCGCCCGCGCCCTGTGATGTCGTTGACCGCTCCGGTCGCACGGCCCGCGTCGGGCACGAGCGCGTTCACGAGGGTGGACTTTCCCACGCCGGAGTGTCCGATCAGGACGGTGACGTGTCCCGGCAGGCGGGCTCCGAGCTCGGTTAACGGGAGCCGGTCCGGACGGCTCGTGAGCACGGGCACATCCAGGGCCGCGACGTAAGCCACGATCGGCGCCGGATCGGCCAGATCGGTCTTGGTGATCACGAGCGCCGGCTCGATGCCGGCGTCGAAGGCGGCGACGAGGCACCGGTCCACGAACCGCGGCCGCGGCGGCGGGTCGGCGGCGGACACGACGATCAGCATCCGGTCGGCGTTGGCGACGATTGCTCGTTCCACCGTGTCGGCATCGTCCGCGCTGCGGCGCAGCAGGGTGGTGCGCGGCTCGACGCCGACGATCCGTGCGAGGGTTCCCTCGTTGCCCGAGGTGTCGCCCACCACGCGCACCCGGTCGCCCGTGACGATTGCGGAGCGGCGTGGTTCGCGGGCCCGAGCCGCCACCACCATGCGTTCCTGTTCGCGACCCTCGTCGATGAGCACCGCGTAGCGGCCTCGATCGACCCCGAGCACGAGGCCGGTCCTGGCATCCGCATGGGCCGGGCGCCGCTTGGTCCGCGGACGATTGCCCCGGGGGTTCGGGCGCTCGCGGATATCGCTCTCGTCCGGTCCGTCGTCCTCGTCCTCGCCGGTGTCGAGCCAGCTCACCCGCCCGGCACCGCCCCGGCGAGCATGCCGGACCACATCTGCGCGAAATCGGGGAGCGTCTTTCCGGTGGTGGCGATGTCGTCCACGACCGTCCCCGGAACGACCAGGCCCACCAGGGCGCCCGTCGTTGCGATGCGGTGGTCGTGGTGGGCGCGCCACAGCCCGCCGTGAAGCTGTCGCGGCACGACGCGGATCCCGTCCGGCAATTCCTCCGCGTCGCCGCCCAGCGCGCGGATATTGGCCACCAGGGCCGCGATGCGGTCGCTTTCGTGACCGCGGATGTGGCCGATCCCCGTGAAGACGGACTCGCCCTCGGCCAGCGCTGCCAGGCCCACCAGCGTCGGGGCGAGCTCCCCGGCCGCGGCCAGGTCCACATGGACCCCGACCGGTTGTCGCGGTCCGTGGATGGTGAGCGTGCCGTGACGGCGGCTGGCGCGTGCTCCGAACTCTCCGAGCAGGTCGGGCAGCAGCGCGCCGGGCTGGGTGGAGCGCGCCGGCCACCCCGGAATCGCGACCCGGCCGCCGGTGGCGACCGCCGCGGCGAGGAACGGCGCCGCATTGGACAGGTCCGGCTCGATCACGGCGTCCTTGGCTCGAACCGCGCCGGCGGGGACGATCCACTCGCCCGGCCGAGGCTGCTCCACGTGGACTCCGCGTCCGGCCAGGCACGCGACGGTCATGTCGATATGCGGCATGCTCGGCAGCGGGCCGCCTGTGTGCGTCAGGCGGAGGCCGACGTCGAAACGCGGAGCGGCCAGCAGCATCCCCGAGACGAACTGGCTGGACGCGCCCGCGTCCACCTCCACGTCGCCGCCGCGGACCTGACCCTTGCCGTGCACGATGAACGGCAATGACCAGCGGCCCGCGTCGTCGATGTCCATCCCCGCTTGGCGCAGCGCGCTGATCATCTCGCCCATGGGTCGACGCAGCGCCGTCGGGTCCGCCGTGATGGTCACCTCCCCGTCGGCGAGACCCGCCAACGGGGTCACGAACCGCATCACGGTGCCGGCCTGGCCGCAGTCCACGACGCCGCCGCCGCACAGTCGCGCAGGCGGTGTGACCCTCAGGTCGTCCCCGGACTCGCCCGGGATCGCGTCGATGCGCACCCCAAGCGCGCGCAGCGCCTGGACCATTCGCGACGTGTCGTCGGAGAGCAGCGGCGCACGCACCGTGCCCGGACCGTCGGCGATGGCCGCCAGCACGAGTTCCCGAGCGGTCAGGGACTTCGATCCGGGGACGGGAACCTCTGCGTCGACCGCACCTGCCGCCGTCGGCGCGGGCCAGGATGCGGCCACGGCGGGGGAATAGGCGGCAGCGCTCATCGGTTCCCACACTAGTGACGGAGGGAGCGCGGTGACCCCGGTTCTTCAGAAGCGGCCGCGGATGGCGGACGTAGACTGGTCGGTGATGAACGAGCAGGCCGGTGCCGTCAGCGACCCTCGCATCCAGTTCGAGCAGCAGGCTCTGCCGTACATGGACCCGTTGTACGCGGCTGCGATGCGGATGACGCGCAACCCCCAGGACGCCGCGGACCTGGTGCAGGAGACGTTCGTGAAGGCGTTCGCATCCTGGTCGACGTTCACGCAGGGGACGAATCTGAAGGCGTGGCTGTACCGGATCCTGACGAACGCGTACATCAACACCTACCGGAAGAAGCAGCGGGAGCCCTATCAGGGCACGCTGGAGGACCTGGAGGACTGGCAGCTCGGCGGCGCCGAGTCGGCGACGGCGAGCGGCACGCGGTCCGCCGAGGCCGAGGCGATCGACCGGATGCCGGCTTCGGTCGTCAAGGACGCACTGCAATCCATCCCGGAGGATTTCCGCCTGGCCGTGTACCTGGCCGACGTCGAGGGCTTCGCGTATCAGGAGATCGCGGACATCATGAAAACACCGATCGGCACCGTGATGAGCCGTCTGCATCGAGGCAGGCGGATGCTGCGCGGGCTGCTGGCGGAGTACGCCGAGGAGCGGGGCATCGTTCCCGCCGCATCCAGGAGCACGACATGACCGACTGCGGCTGCGAGAAGGCCCGACAGGACCTCGAGGAGTATCTGCGCAACGAGATGTGCGCGACCGCGCCCGATGACATCCGGGAGCACCTGGACGGGTGCGTCGACTGCCGCGACGAAGCGCTCGTGGCGCGCACACTGACGGAGGTGGTCGCGCGAGCGTGCGCTGAGACGGCGCCCGAGGAACTGCGCGAGCAAGTCATCGCACGCCTGCGCGTCGCGCAGGTGACTCATCGCTGACGCATAGCCCAGCCACCTACCGCGCCGGGCCGCAGCGGTAACGTGACGACGATGCGCGCGTGGTGGGGACTGGTCCGCACGTGGTTGCGCACCCACCCGGTGACGCTGGGGTTCGCGACCGTGGTGGCAGTGTCCTCCGCGGCGGCCGCCGCTGTCGGGATCGACGCCTCCGTGTGGGGCGCGGGACCCCTGTCGGTCGTGGCCTCCGGCCGGTGGTGGACCCCGCTGACCGCGCTGCTGGTGGCCGGCAACCCGGTCGACGCCGCGCTCGCCGTCGTCCTCGCCCTGATCCTCCTTGGCGGGGCGGAGGACGTGCTGGGTCACGGCCGCACGCTCGCAGCGACGGCGGTGGCCGCCGTCGGGGGACTCGTCGGCGCTGTCGGTCTGCACGCGGCGCTGTGGGCCGTCACCGACCTGCGCCCGGTCGAAGCGGAGGAGGTTCCGGTCCTGGACCCGGTGATCACGGTGATTGCCGGGGCGATGGCCGCGACGGGGGTCGCGTCGGCGCTGTGGCGCCGCCGCGTGCGCCTGGTGGGCTTCACACTGCTGATCACGCTGGCGCTGTACGTGGGGGACGCGCAGTCCTGGTACCGGTTGAGCGCCGCCGTGGCCGGCCTCCTCGTCGGCGCATGGCTGGGACGGTCGCGACCGGCCCGGCCCTGGCACCGGAGCTCGTCGGGGGAGACGCGGTCGCTCGTGGCCGCGCTCATCGCCGTCACCGGTCTGGGACCGCTCGCCGCGGTCATCACCGGCAGCGAACGCGGGCCGCTGTCCATCGCGATCGATGCCTTCGCGCAATACGACCAGGACCTGGTGGCACGGTGCGCGCAGGCGTACCGGCCGATCTGCGACCAGCAGGCGGCCCTTGTCATCACCCGGGGCGTAGGGCCTGCTCTGCTGGCGGCGATGCCGCTCGTTCTGCTGCTGGTGGCCGCGCTCGGGTTGCGCACCGGGCGGCGCGCCGCACTGATCCTCGCGCTCGCGGTCGAGGGATCGCTCGCGGCATCGGCGGTTCTGATGCTGCTGACCGGCCGGCTCGTCATCGACGCATGGACCGACGGTTCCGGCGCCGAGTACGTGCTCTGGGCGGCGGCGGACCTTGGCGTTCCGATTGCGGCTGTGGTGCTCCTGGTCATGACCCGGCGCTTCTTCCGCGTGCGTGCGACGCGCCGATCCGCGCGGCGAGTCGGTGCTGCGACCGCCGCGGCGTGGGTGCTGTGCGCCATCCTGTTTGTCGGAGGGGAGTGGTTCCTGCGCCGGTCCTTCGTGACGGAACCGAGCCTCGGGGAGCTCGTGATCAGCGGATTGCGACGCTTCGTCCCGCCCGTGTTCGTGGAGTCGATGGCACCGTCGCCCTTCCCCCGGCACGGGGTCGCGCTGTGGCTCTACCAGTGGGTGGGCGTGGCGTTCTGGACTGTTGTCGTGGTGGGCATGTTCGGGCTGTATCGCCACCCGGCGCACGCGGCCCACCGGGACGCGGACCGATACCGCAGTCTGCTGCGGCGCGGGAGCGGCACACTCGGCTACCTCGGGACCTGGACCGGATGCTCCCACTGGTTCGACGCGAACGGGGGCGCGGTCGCCTACCGACTGGAGGGCGATGTCGCGCTGGCCGTGGGTGACCCGCTCACCGCGGGCCAGGACGTCGTTCCGACGGTGCGGCGGTTCGCGGACTTCTGCGCCGCGCGGGCCTGGACGCCCGTCTTCTACAGCGTTCACGATCCGATGCTCTCCGCTGCGGAGGCGATGGGCTGGTCCTGGACCTCGGTCGGTCAGGAGACGGTGCTGGTCCTGGACGAGGTGGATGTCGCCGGCAAGTCGTGGCAGAAGGTGCGCCAGCCGATGGTGCGCGCCCAGCGTGAGGGAATGCGCGCCGTGTGGACCTCATGGCGTGCGCTCACGCCCGGTCAGATCCTCCAGATCGAGGAGATCAACGAGCAGTGGGTGGCCGACAAGGCACTGCCCGAGATGGGGTTCACCCTCGGATCGCTGGACGAGGTGAAGGACCCAGAGGTTGCGATCATGCTTGCGGTCGACGCACATGATCGCATCCAGGCCGTCACCAGCTGGCTGCCCGGGTGGCGCGAGGGCCGGCTGGTGTCGTGGACCCTGGACTTCATGCGTCGCCGGCCAGGCGGCCCGAACGGGACGATGGAGTTCCTCATCGCCACCGCGGTGCTGCGGATGCAGTCCGAGGCGATTGAGGAGTTGAGCCTGTCGGGCGCACCGCTGGCGGTCGATCCCGGCGCGGACGCCGAGCAGCAACCCTCCGCTCTGAGCACCGTGCTCGCCACCGTGGCTGCCGTGCTGGAACCGGCATACGGATTCGAGTCGCTGTTCCGGTTCAAGCGGAAGTTCCGACCCCGCTACCGCACCCTGTGGGTCGTCTATCCCGACCCCATGCAGCTGCCGCGGATCGGCGCCGCAGTCGGTCGGGCGTACCTACCGGACGCTTCAGCGGGCGAACTCCTGACGCTGGCGCGCACCGCTCTCGGGGAGCGTCGATGAGGCACTGGTTGCTCACCCTCGAACTGATCGATTCCCCCCTGCTTGCGGCGGTGTCTGCGGCGGCGCTGCTCTCCGCTGCGGCGGTGCTGTGGCCGGGGCCGCGGCGCTGGTGGTGCTCGCCGGCCGCGGGCGTGGTCGGTGCGGTGGTCGGGGGTGCCGCCGCCGGGGTCGTCGCGGCATCCGGACTGATGCCCGGCACACCGCCGGCGCCGATCGTGGCCTGGACGGGCGCTGCGGTGGCGGGGCTGGCCGTGGGCGGGACGGCCCTCGCAACGTCGCCGTGGTGGCGCCGCGCGGCCGCCGGCATCCTGATCATCACATCGCTTCTCGCGGGCGCCCTGGGCGTGAACGCATCCTTCGGGCTGACGCATGATCTGGGTGCCGTCCTCGGCGTGCAGACTCTGGATGCGGCGCCGCTGCCGCCGCTGACGACCGCACCCGCCGTCGACCCCGCGGACCTCGCCCAAACCTGGCGACCCCCCGCGGACATGCCCACCGAAGGCCGGGTGAGCGCGCTCAGCGGGGAGGATGCCATCCCGGCAACCGGATATTCTCCCCGAGACGCGGCGCTGTACTTGCCGCCGGCGGCTCTCGTGCCCAACCCGCCCCGGCTACCCCTGATCGTGTTCATGATGGGCCAGCCGGGTACGCCCGACCCGACGAGCCTGGCCGCCGCATTGAATTCCTACGCGCGCGACCACCAGGGCCTGGCCCCGATCGCGCTGGTCGTGGATCAGCTGGGAAGCATCGCCGCCGACCCGGCGTGCGCGGACTCCCCGCGCTACGGCGCGGTTGCCACGTACGTGAACGAGGCGGTGCCGCGATTCGCGCTGTCGCACCTGAACGTGCTTCCCTCCCCGCGTTACTGGACCATCGCCGGATATTCCAACGGCGGCGCGTGCGCTCTGCTGTGGGCTGCTGAGCATCCCCAGATCTGGGGCGCCCTCGTGGATGTCTCTGGTAACGAGTTCCCCGGGTCGGAGCACGTGGACCGGACCATCGCGGAAGTGTACGGCGGCGACCGTGCCGCGTTCGAAGCGGCATCGCCCGCTGCGGCGCTGGCTGCCGGGGCAGGCGGATACAGCGGTCATCTGGCGGTGTTCACATCCGGGGCCGACGACAGCGTCTTCGGGCCCGGACAGCATGAGAACGCACGCAGGGCCGCGGATGCCGGTTTCACGGTGTCCACATGGGAGGTCCCCGGAGCAGGACACACCGGTCCCGCGCTGGACGGCGGCCTCGCCTTCGCCATCCCGACACTGAGCTCGTGGATGGGCTGGCCTCGGTGAGCGGCCGGCGCGGTCAGAAGGTCAGCGCCTGGGACACCAGCGCGGCGTGCTCGAGGGCGTGAACCTTCGCCGCGCCCGCTGCCGTGGATGCCGATGCCGCGCGCGATATGAGCCGGATGGTGCGTCCGTGCAGGAACTTCACCACCTCCAGGGCGATGAACGGCCACGCCCCCTGGTTCTCCGGCTCCTCCTGCACCCACACCAGCTCCGCGCCCGGATAACTGTCGATGATCTCGTTGAGCCGGTCGACCGGGGCAGGGTAGTACTGCTCCAGGCGGACCAGGGCGACGCGCGGGTCGGGGTTCTTGGCCAGTTCGGCCCGCAGGTCCCAGTGGATCTTGCCGGAGTGCAGCAGGACGCGCTGGATCGCGTTGCGGTCCACACCCCGGTCGTCGTCGAGGACGGGCTCGAACCGGCCGCGGGTGAAGTCCTCGACCGGGCTGGTCGCATCGCGCATCCGCAGCATGGCCTTGGGGGTGAACACGATCAAGGGCTTGCGGGGCCGGGCGTAGGCCTGCCGGCGCAGCAGGTGGAAGTACGACGCCGGTGTCGACGGCCGGGCCACCACCATGTTGTCCTGCGCGCACAGCTGCAGGAAGCGCTCGATCCGCGCCGAGGAGTGGTCGGGACCGGCGCCTTCGTAGCCGTGCGGCAGCAGGAGCACCACGCTGGACTGCTGACCCCACTTCTGCTCCGCCGACGACAGATACGTGTCGATCACGGTCTGCGCCCCGTTGGCGAAGTCCCCGAACTGCGCCTCCCAGAGCACCAGTGCCTCGGGCTGCTCGACCGAGTACCCGTACTCGAACGCCATCGCCGCGTACTCGCTGAGCAGCGAGTCGTACACGAAGAACCGGCCCTGCCGGTCGGTGAGGTTCACCAGCGGCAGCCACTCCTGCCCGTTGGCGCGGTCGTGGAGCACCGCGTGGCGCTGAACGAAGGTGCCGCGGCGGGTGTCCTGGCCGGCCAGCCGTACCGGAGTCCCCTCCAGCAGAAGCGACCCGAACGCGATCAGCTCACCGAACGCCCAGTCGATCCCGCCCTCGCGGCTCATCGCGCGCCGCTTGTCGAGCAGCTGCTGCAGCTTGGGGTGCACGGTGAAGCCGTCCGGCTTGTTCACGAACGCGTCGCCGATGCGCTCCACCACTTCGCGCGGCACGCCCGTCACCTCGGGCTCCCCGTAGGCGGAGTCGTCGGGCTGAGCATCCGACAGCGACTGCTCTCCGAGCACGGGCACCGCGCCGGTCTCGGCCGCGTGCGTCTGCGCGAAGGCGACCTCCAGGCGCTGCTGGAAGTCCTGCTTGGCCTGCTCGTACTCCTCTTGGGTGATGTCGCCGCGGCCGACCAGAGCCTCGGTGTAGAGACGCCGCACGGAGCGCTTGGCCTCGACCAGGTTGGTCATCAGCGGCTGCGTCATCGATGGGTCATCGCCCTCGTTGTGGCCCCGTCGGCGATAGCAGACCAGGTCGATCACCACGTCGCGGTGGAATTCCTGCCGGTAGGCGAATGCCACCTCGCCGGCGCGAACCACCGCCTCCGGATCGTCGCCGTTGACGTGCAGGATGGGGGCCTGCACCGACTTGGCGACGTCCGTGGCGTACACGGACGAGCGCCCGTCCAGCGGGAGCGTGGTGAAGCCGAGCTGGTTGTTCACGACGATGTGGATGGTGCCTCCGGTGCGGTAGCCGCGCAGTTGAGACATCTGCAACGTTTCGGCGACCACGCCCTGGCCGGCGAAGGCCGCGTCGCCGTGCACGAGGATCGGTAGCCAGGAGAACGTTCCCCGGGGCTTGCGGTCCTGCTTGGCACGGGTGATCCCCTCCAGCACGCCATCGACGGTCTCCAGGTGCGACGGGTTCGCTGCCAGCAGCACGGGCAGTTCGGTGCCCGTATCCGAGACGAATGTGCCCTCGGTGCCGACGTGGTACTTCACGTCGCCCGAGCCGCGCTGGTTCCCAGGGGTGCTCGTCCCCTCGAACTCGCGGAACACCTGCCCGTAGGTCTTGCCCGCGATGTTCGTCAGCACGTTCAGGCGTCCCCGGTGTGCCATTCCGATCGCGGCACCGTCCAGGCCCGCGGCGGCCGCGCCCTGAAGGACCTGGTCCAGCAGCGGGATCAGCGCCTCGCCCCCTTCCAGGCTGAACCGCTTCTGTCCGACGTACTTGGTCTGCAGGTACGTCTCGAACGCCTCAGCCTGGTTCAGCTTGGACAGGATCCGCAGCTGCTCGTCGTGTCCGGGCTTGGAGTACGGCACCTCCAGCTTGTCCTGGAACCAGCGGCGCTGCACCGGGTCCTGGATGTGCATGTACTCGATGCCGGTGGTGCGGCAATATGAGTCGCGGAGTACGCCCAGTACCTCCCGCAGCTTCATGAGCCGGCGGCCGCCGAAGCCACCGGTCACGAAATCCCGGTCCAGGTCCCAGAACGTGAGCCCGTGGTTCTCGATCTCCAGGTCCGGGTGGGTGCGCTGCACGTACTCGAGCGGGTCGATGTCGGCCATGAGGTGGCCGCGCACCCGGAAGGCGTTGATGATCTCGTGCACCCGGGCGGTCTTGTTGACTCGCTCGGCCACGTCGACGTTGATGTCGGTCGACCAGCGGATCGGCGCGTACGGGATCCGCAGCGCCGCGAAGATCCGGTCGTAGAACTCGTGCTGGCCGATCAGGCGCTCGTGGATCTTCTTGAGGAACTCCCCGGACCCCGCGCCCTGGATCACGCGATGGTCGTACGTGCTGGTGAGGGTGATCGTCTTGCCGATGCCCAGCTCGGTCAGGGTCTTCTCGCTGGATCCCTGGAACTGTGCCGGATACTCCAAGGCCCCCGCACCCACGATGCAGCCCTGGCCGCGCATCAGCCGCGGCACGGAGTGCTCGGTGCCGATCCCGCCCGGATTGGTCAGCGAGATGGTCGTTCCCTGGAAGTCGGCGGCGGTCAGCGAGTTCGCGCGCGCACGGGAGACGAGATCCTCGTACGCGGCGAGGTATTCGCTGAAGCTGAGCGACTCGGCGCGCTTGATGCTCGGCACGAGCAGCGAGCGGGACCCGTCGGGCTTGCGCAGGTCGATCGCGATCCCCAGGTTGATGTGCGCGGGTGCCACCACGGACGGCTTGCCGTCCACCTCCGCGTAGAACACGTTCTGGCTCGGGAACTCCATCAGCGTCTGGATGATGGCCCAGCCGATCAGGTGCGTGAAGCTGACCTTGCCGCCACGGGTGCGCGCCATGTGGTTGTTCATGACGATGCGGTTGTCGATCATGAGCTTGGCCGGCACGGTGCGCACGCTCGTGGCGGTGGGGACCGTCAGCGATTGGTCCATGTTGGCCGCGAGCGTCTTCGTCATGCCCCGCATCGGGGTGACCACGTCCTCCTCGGCGGCCGGCTGAGCGCCCCCCGACGCCGCCGCAGGCGGCTGCGCGGGGATCGGCTGCGGCGCGGCCGGCTTGGTGGTGGTGCGAGCCACGGTGGGCGCTCCTACCACCGGGATCGGCGCCGTCACGGCGCGCGGTTCGGTTCCTTGCGGGGCGGGGGCGGCGCTCGGCGTGCGCGGCGGAGTCGTTGCTGCCTGCTGGGTCGTTGTCGCGGCCTGCTGGGTCGGCGTGGGGCCGTCCAGCGGATGGTAGGCCTCCAGAATCGGCCACCAGGAACGGTCGACGGCGTTCTTATCCCGGCGGTACTGCTCGTAGAGTTCCTCCACGAGCCACTCGTTGGCTCCGAACTCGTGGTCGGTGGTCACACCGGCGCCGGTCGCCTGGTTCGACACGCTGGATCGCCTGCTTTCATGAAGTCATCGCGGGCCGCACGCTGCGTCCGCGCGGGGACGCAGCGTGCCCAAGCCTAGTCCACGGCACCCTTCCGGGCTCGGTATCCAGGCATCGGCCGTCGCCACGCGGGAGCCCCCGCGGCGCGCGCTGAGTAGGCTTGGCGGCCATGGAGTTCTACGGCGACCGTCCCACCGTCGACCTGACCTACTCCGACGTGTTCCTCGTGCCCCGCCGCTCCGCCGTAGCCAGCCGACTCGAGGTCGACCTGGCGCCCGGGGATGGCACTCCCGCCACCATTCCGATCGTCGCCGCGAACATGAACTCCGTGACCGGGGCGCGGCTGGCCGCCACGCTGGCCCGCAGGGGCGGTATCGGAACGCTGCCGCAGGATCTGCCGTTGCAGGAATTGGATGCTGCGATTCGCTGGGTCAAGCGTCAGCCGGTCCGATGGGACTCCCCGCTCGTGCTGCCGCCGTGGGCGACCGCGGCCGACGCGTCCCGTCTCCTACCGGCCACGCCCGGTCACGGGGTCGTGGTGGCTGCCTCCGATGCTGCGGAGCTCACCGCCGACCGCATCGCCGGCATCGTCCCGGCATCCCGGCTGGCTGCGGCGCTGCCGGATGCGACGCTGGGGGACCTGGCGCGGGAGCCGCTGGCGGCGATCGACGCCGAGGACGTGACCGATCCCCGGCACGCCTTCGACCTCGTGGGCCAGCTGGGCGCCGAGATCGTCTGCGTCCTCGAGCACGGCCGGCTGGTGGGGACCCTGTCCCAGCGAAGCGCGCTGCGCCAGGACCTGTACCGTCCCGCGCTGGACGGCAGCGGCCGCCTGGCGGTGGCCGCTGCCGTGGGCATCAACGGCGACGTGGAGGGCAAGGCGCGGGCGCTCGCGGAGGCCGGGGTGGACGTGCTGGTGCTGGACACCGCGCACGGGCATCAGGATGCGATGCTGTGCGCGCTGCGCCGGGTGCGGGATCTGCATCTGCAGATCCCGGTGGCCGCGGGCAACGTCGTCACCGCGGAAGGCGTGGCCGACCTCGTCGACGCCGGAGCGGGCATTATCAAGGTGGGTGTGGGGCCGGGCGCGATGTGCACCACCCGGATGATGACCGCGGTGGGCCGTCCCCAGTTCTCCGCGGTCCTCGAGACGGCGCAGGCGGCCCGCGAGGCCGGCGCTCACGTGTGGGCAGACGGCGGAGTGCGTTATCCCCGCGACGTGGCCCTGGCCCTGGCCGCTGGCGCGGCGTCCGTCATGATCGGATCCTGGTTCGCCGGCACGATCGAGGCCCCCGGCGAACTGGCGGTCGACGCTCAAGGCCGAGTGTTCAAGGAGTCCTGGGGAATGGCCTCCACTCGGGCCGTCCACGCCCGCTTCGGGCGGATGGACGCCTACGAGAGAGCGCGCAAGGAACTCTTCGCGGAGGGCATCTCCTCGTCGCGCATCTACCTGGACCCGCTGCGTCCCAGCATCGAGGATCTGCTGGACATGATCACGTCCGGGCTGCGCTCCTCCTTCAGCTACGCGGGTGCGGCATCCGTCCCCGATTTCCACGACCGCGCCCTGGTGGGGCTGCAGTCCGCGGCAGGGTACGAGGAGGGCAAGGCGCTGCCGGTGAGCTGGTAGCCGGTTCCGCGCGCGAACCCATCCCCGTAGACTTCCCTCGAACATGGACGACCCTCCCAGTCGCAGATCCTCGCCCCGCGTCCCCGGCAGAGGGACGGACGTGTGATGGAACTCGTCATGCTGGGCGCGGGGCTCCTGCTCACCGTGGGAACGGCGCTGTTCGTCGCCAGCGAGTTCGCGCTGGTGAACCTGGACCGGGCCGACCTGGAGGCCCGTCGCGCAGCGGGCGAGACCCGGCTGACTCTGACGATCGACGCGCTGCGGATCACCTCCACCCACCTCTCGAGCGCGCAGCTGGGCATCACCCTGACCACGCTCCTGACCGGCTACATGATGGAGCCGGCGATCTCGGACCTGCTCGACCCGGTTTTCGCCGCGTGGGGACTGGCCCCGGCGGTGCGCGCTCCGCTGTCCGCGGTGATCGGCATCCTCATCGCGACCGTGTTCTCCATGGTGATCGGCGAGCTGGTTCCGAAGAACTTCGCCCTCGCTGTCCCGCGCGCAACAGCGGTCGTCGTCATGCCGTTCCAGGTCGCGTTCACCACCGTCTTCCGCCCCGCCGTGGCGGTGCTCAACGGCAGCGCGAACGCGGTGCTGCGGGCCATCGGGGTCACTCCTCGCGAGGAGCTGTCGGGCGCGCGGACCGCGGAGGAGCTCTCGAGCCTGGTCCGCCGTTCCGCGCAAGCGGGAGTGCTGGAGCAGGACACGGCGTCGCTCCTGGACCGGAGCCTCACCTTCGCGCGGCTGACCGCCGCGGACGTGATGACGCCGCGTCCGCGCGTGCACGCCGTGGCGGAGAGCGCCAGCGCCGCCGAGGTGGTGCGCCTTGCGCGAGCCACCGGGCACAGCCGCTTCCCCGTCCACGGCGACACCATGGACGACATCCTCGGGATCGTGCACCTGAAGGCCGCCGTCGCCGTTCCCCGGGATCGGCGTGCCGAGGTGATGGCCGTCGCCCTGGCGAGCGCCCCCCTCCGGGTTCCCGAGACGGTGCACCTGGACGTCCTCATGTCCGAGCTGCGCGCCCGCGGTTACCAGATGGCGGTCGTGGTGGACGAGTACGGCGGTACCGCGGGGGTGGTGACGCTGGAGGATCTGGTGGAGGAGATCGTCGGGGAGGTCCTCGACGAGCACGACCGGAGCCGGAGCGGCATCGTGCGAAGGAGCGGTTCGGTCACGTTCCCCGCAAGCCTGCGACCCGACGAGCTGAAGGCCCGGACCGGCATCGACGTGCCGGAGGGAGAGGTGTACGACACGGTCGGCGGGTACGTCATGAGCGTGCTGGAACGCGTCCCCGTCACCGGGGACGCTGTGGCGCTGCCGGACGGCATCCTCGAGGTGGTTCGCATGGACGGGCGGAGAGTGGACCGGATCCGGTTCGTGCCTCGGACGCATCCCGCTGCCGGCCCCTCGGTGCCGACGCACGAGGGCGGGAGCCAGCGGGTATGAGCGACATCTCCGGCATCCTGTGGCTGGTCGTCCTGCTGGGATTGAACGCCTTCTTCGTCGCGGCCGAGTTCGCGGTGATCTCGGCCCGCCGGTCGCAGATCGAGCCCCGCGCCGAGCAGGGCTCGCGCGCCGCGGCGACCGCCCTGTGGGCGATGGAGCATGCGACCCTCATGCTCGCCACCACCCAGCTGGGGATCACCATCTGCTCTCTGCTGATCCTGAACGTGTCCGAGCCGGCGATCCACCACCTCCTGGCCACTCCGCTGGGTCTGACCGGTCTGTCCCCCGCGGTGGTCGACGCGATCGCCTTCGTCATCGCGCTGCTGCTCGTGTCCTATCTGCACGTCGTGCTCGGGGAGATGGTGCCGAAGAACCTCGCCTTCTCGCTGCCGGATCGTGCGGTTCTGATCCTCGCGACCCCGTTGCGCTGGGTCTCGCGCGTGTTCCACCCCGTGATCGTTTCGCTGAACTGGACCGCGAACCACCTCGTGCGCCTGCTGCGCGTGGAGCCGAAGGACGAGGCCGCCTCCACGTTCACCCTGGACGAGGTCGCGACGATCGTGACCCAGTCCCGCGCCGAGGGCGTGCTCGACGATGCGGCAGGCGCGGTAGCGGCGGTGGTCGAGTTCACCGGCAAGAAGGCGGGGGACATCGCGGTGCCGCTGGCGGCACTCGTGACCGTGCCGGCCACGACCACCCCCGCGGATGTGGAGCGCGCCGTAGCGGCCTACGGGTTCTCCCGGTATGTGGTGGTGGATGCCGACGGAGCGCCGGTCGGCTACGTGCACCTGAAGGACGTTCTGCGCGACGGCGCCGATGATGACGCCGAGGACCGGCCTGTGCCCGCCAAGCGGATCCATCGCATGGTCCCGCTGACGGAGGACACGGACCTCGAGGATGCGCTCGCGGCGATGCGCCGCGTCGGGCGGCACCTGGGGCAGGTGCGGGACGACACGGGCGTGGTGACCGGCGTGCTGTTCCTCGAGGACATCATCGAGGAGCTGATCGGCGAGGTCGAGGACGCTACCCGGCGGGTCCGATGAGCGGGCGGACAGGTGCCGGGTGGGAGTGGGATGCGGCCGCCGTGCGCGCCTGCCTGCATCCTCCGGGCTCGCGGGACGACAAGTACTCGCGCGGAGTGGTCGGGGTGCGCACCGGGTCATCGGAGTACCCCGGCGCCGCGGTCCTGAGCGTGACGGGAGCATGGCGAGCCGGAGCCGGCATGGTGCGTTACCTCGGGCCCGAGCCGGCGCGGTCCCTCGTGCTCGCCCACCGTCCGGAAACAGTCGCCATGCCGGGAAGGGTCGCCTGCTGGCTGGTGGGTTCCGGAACGGATGCGGCACGGCGCACGCTTGCAGAGGAGCATGCGCTGCGCAGCATCCTCTCGGGAACCGAGCCGGTGGTGGTGGATGCGGGCGCGCTCGACCTCGCTCCCGGATCGACGGCCCCCATGGTGCTCACCCCGCATGCGGGGGAGTGGAACCGGCTGCGCGTCGCTCTCGGCCTCCCCGAGGTCGCGAGCGACGCGGCCGAAGCGGTCCGGGAGGAGGCGCTGGCCGAGACCGCGCGCGCCGTGCACGCGGTGGTGCTGCTGAAGGGGGCGGTGACGCTGGTGGCGGATTCCTCGGGCGCAGTCCGACGGGTGCGCTCGGGAACGCCGTGGCTCGCAACGGCCGGCACCGGCGACGTGCTCGGCGGCGCGATCGCGGCCGTGCTCGCGGCGCATTGGACGGCGGGCGCTCATCGGACGGCGGATCTGGCGGATGCCGCGGCATCGGCGGCATGGCTGCACGGCCGCGCCGGAATGCTCGCGGCCGGCCGCGGTCCGGAGGGTCCGGGCCCGGTGACGGCGCTGGATGTCGCGGACGCACTGCCGCGGGCGGTGGCGGAGGCGCTGGGCGGCGGCCCCGGGGCACGCGGAGCCACGCCCGTAGAATAGGAGCCGTGTCACGTCGGGCCGTCCTGTGGACCGCGTTCGCCGTCGTGCACGTCGGGGTGGCAGTGCTGGGATGGGTGATGCCCAACCAGCCCATGGGCGACGTGTACCTGGTGTACGAGAAGTGGTCGGGCGCCTGGTTCCAGGGCGGCTGGTACGGCGCGGGCGCGGACGAGGCGCCGCAGTACATCGGACTGGTGGGAATCGACACGCCGTGGGTGTACCCGCAGCTCGCGCTCATTCCGATGCTGCTGGCGTGGATACCCGGATGGCTGATCAGCTACACGCCGGGATGGGCGGTGATGGTGGCGGCGGCGGATGCGCTCGCCTTCGCCGCGCTCGTCGGTCGCGGGCGGTCGCGGGGTCGCAACCGCGCCGCGGCGTTCTGGCTGCTGTTCCTCGTCCTGCTCGGACCGGTCGCGTTGTACCGCATCGACGCGGTGACCGTCCCGCTGGCGATCCTGGGATGCCTGTGGCTGCGCGGCCGCCCGTGGGCGGCATCCGCGGTGCTGGCTGTGGCGACGTGGATCAAGGTGTGGCCGGCGGCGCTGCTCGCTGCTGCCGTGATCGCGATCCGCCGACGGGGGGCGGTGATCGGGTCGGCGGCGGCGGTCTCTGCCGCGACCCTCGCGGCGGTCGCGGCGGCCGGAGGGGCCGCGTACGCGTTCGGATTCGTGTCCGATCAGACCGGACGGGACCTGCAGGTGGAGGCGCCGGTGAGCACGCCGTACCTGTGGGACTACATGCTGGGCGGCCCGTCCTACACGTACTACGACCCGGACCTGCTCACGTTCGAGGTGAGCGGCCCCGGGGTCAATCCCGTGATCGCAGTGATGACGCCGCTGCTGGGGATCGCCATGCTGTCGGTGGCGGGCATCGGGATCGTCAAGGCGGCACGGCGCGCCACGTTCGCCTCGCTTTTCCCGCCCCTCGCGCTGGCGCTCGTATCCGCCCTGCTCGTGTTCAACAAGGTCGGATCGCCGCAGTACATGGTGTGGCTGGTCGCGCCGGTCGTCCTCGGGCTGGTGCTGGATCGGCGCAGATGGCGGGTGCCGGCGGTGCTGACCCTGCTGGCGGCGGCGGCCACCCAGATCGTTTACCCCCTGACGTATTTCGACCTGCTGATCGTCGCGCCGCTGCCGGTCGTGGTGATCACCATCCGGAACCTCCTACTGGTGGTCCTGTTCGCATGGGCCCTGGCGATGCTGCTGCGCGTTCCCGTGCCGGCGTCCCGCTCCGCCAGGCCCGCGGTCTCGGCGTTGACGCTTCAGCTGGATGCGGAGCGGTCGTGATCGTCGCCTTCTCCGTCGCGCCCTCCGGCGGCGGCCCCGCGGACGGCTCGGTGCACGAGGCGGTCGCGGCGGCGGTCCGGGTCGTGCGCGCCAGCGGGCTCCCGAACCGGACGGGTGCCATGTTCACGGAGATCGAGGGGGAGTGGGACGAGGTGTTCGCCGTGGTGCGCCAGGCCGTGGATGCCGTGATGCCGTACGGCGCCCGCGTGTCGCTGGTGCTCAAGGCCGACATCCGGCCGGGATGGTCCGGCGAGCTGGACGGGAAGCTCGCTCGGCTGGAGCGAGCCCTGGATTCCCGCGACGACTGAGCCGGACGGTTGGCGACAGCGCACGGCGGTCGTAGGCTGGTGGGGTGTCGATGACGATGCCCCCCGAGGACGACCTGCCGGTCGCCGCGACCGTGATCCTCGCCCGCGATGCGGGCTCCGGGCCGGAAGTGCTCATGATCGAGCGGCCGGACCGCGGATCGTTCGCTCGGGCGTGGGTGTTCCCCGGTGGCAGGCTCGAGGAGAGCGACCGCGACGGGGTGGACACCGAGCACGCGGCGGCGCGCCGCGCCGGCGTCCGCGAGACCGAGGAGGAGACGGGCCTCATGGTGGCCGTCGATGAGATGGTCACCGTCTCCCGCTGGACACCCCCGCCCGACTCGCCGCACCGGCGGATTCGGACGTGGTTCTTCGCGGTGCCCGCGCCGGACGGCGAGGTGGTGCTCTCCCCGGAGGAGGCCGTGTCGCATCGCTGGGTGCAGCCCGAAGCGGCGCTGGAGATGCATGCCCGAGGTGAGCTGATGCTCGTCCCGCCCACGTGGGTGACGCTGCACTCCTTGGCTGGCCACGGCGCGCTGGACCCGCTGCTGGAAGCGTTCCGCGCTGCGGAGCCGCCGCACTTCCGGACGATGGCGCGACTGCAGGACGACCGCCCGACGCTGCTGTGGTTCGGTGATGACGAGTACGACCTGTTCGGAGAGCCGGGACCGGCCGGCGGCCGACACCGCCTGGAGATGGCCGCGCTGCCGTGGGTCTACACGCGGTCCGCGGGAGCGTCCAGCAGCCGCCGCAGGTGACCGGCGACCTCATCGGTCTCGATGAGGAAGCCGTCGTGGCCGAAATCGCTGCGGATGACGGCCGCTCGCTCGCCGTCGAGGGTTCGGCGGATGCCGCGGGCGATCCGGTGCTGTCCCTCCAGGGGGAAGAGGCGGTCGCTGTCGATGCCGAGGACCAGCGCGACCGCGCTGACCCGCGAGAGAGCCTCGTCGATGCCGCCCCGATCGCGGCCGACGTCATGGGAGTTCATGGCCTCCGCGAGCGTCAGGTAGCTGTTCGCGTCGAACCGGCGGGTGAACTTGTTGCCATGGAAATCCAGGTAGGACTCGACGGCGAACCGGCCGCCGTGCCCGAGCGGACTCACCTCCGACTGCCACGATCGCTGGAAACGGAGGTTCAGTTCGCTCGGGCTGCGGTAGTTCAGCAGCGCCATCCGCCGCGCCAGCGCCAGCCCCCGGTGAGGACCCTCTCCCGCGGGGGCGTCGTAGTAGCGGCCACCCGCGAATCGCGGATCCATGCGGATCGCCTCCACCTGCACCGAGTTGGCTGCGATCTGGTCCGCCGTGTTCGTCGGCGGGGCGGCGAGCACCGCGACACGCGCCACACGGTCCGGATGGGTGACCGCCCATTCCAGGGCGTGCATGCCTCCCATCGATCCGCCCACCACGGCGGCCCACCGGCGGATGCCGAGGGCGTCGGCCAGTGCGCGCTGCGCCTCCACCTGGTCGCGGATCGTGAGGTACGGGAACCGTGGGCCCCACTCGTATCCGTCGGGAGCGATGCTCGCCGGACCGGTGGAGCCCTGGCATCCGCCCAGCATGTTGGGTGCGACCACGAACCAGCGGTCCGTGTCCACCGCCGCCCCGGGACCGACGACCGCGTCCCACCAGCCCGCCGTCGGATGCCCGGGTCCCGCCTGGCCCCGCACGTGACTGTCACCGGTCAAGGCATGCAGCACCAGCACCGCGTTGTCGGCGCGGGGCGACAGGCGTCCCCACGTCTCGAACGCGATCCGGATGCTGGGAAGCTCGACTCCGCCTTCCGTGCGGAACGGCCCGAACGCCTGGAACAGGCGGTCGCCGGGCGGGTCTCCGTCCCGCCACGCACCGGTCGCCGGCGGCCGCCCGCCGAGAACGCGCGTGTCCGCATCTGTCACCGGAGCGCTGGGCACGGTGTCCTCGGAGGTCTGCCAGTCCACGGTGACCATTCTCGCGGCGCCGGACGGCGCTCGCGTGATGCTCGGGATCAGGCCCGAACGGGTTCGGATGCTGTCCGGGACGCTTCCAGCGCCTGGCTGAGGTCGGCGGTCAGATCGTCCACGTTCTCGATCCCCACCGACAGGCGCACCAGACCCGGCGTGACGCCCGTGGTCAGCTGCTGCTCCGGGGTGAGCTGCGAATGCGTGGTCGAGGCCGGGTGGATGACGAGGGATCGGACGTCGCCGATGTTCGCCAGGTGGCTGAACAGTTCGAGGGCGTCCACGAACCGGCGGCCCGCCTCCACGCCGCCCTTCAGTTCGAAGGACACGATCGCACCGGCTCCGCGCGGAGCGTAGCGGTTCGCGGCCTCGTACCACGGGGACGAGGGCAGCCCCGCGTAGTTCACCGACGCCACCTCGTCGCGTTCCTCCAGCCACTCCGCGATCCGCTGCGCATTCTGCACGTGTCGTTCCACACGCAGCGACAGCGTCTCGATCCCCTGCAGCAGCAGCCAGGCGCTGTTGGGTGCGATGGCCGAGCCGAGGTCGCGCAGCAGCTGCACGCGTGCCTTGATGATGTAGGCCAGACTGTCGCCGAGGGCGGTCGTGTAGCTGACGCCGTGGTAGGAGGGGTCCGGCTCCGTCAGCCCCGGGAACTTCACGGCGTTCTCGGACCAGGGGAACCGGCCGCCGTCGACGAGGACGCCGCCGATGGTCGTGCCGTGCCCGCCGAGGAACTTGGTCGCCGAGTGCAGCACGATGTCGGCGCCGTACTCGAACGGCCGGATGAGGTACGGAGTCGCGATCGTGTTGTCGACGATGAGGGGCAGGCCCGCTTCGTGCGCGATGTCCGCCACCGCACGGATGTCGAGAACGTTCACCTTCGGGTTGCCGATCGTCTCGGCGAAGAACAGCTTGGTGTTGGGGCGGACGGCCCGGCGCCACTCCTCGAGGTCGTCCTGGTCCTCAACGAACGTGGTCTCGATGCCGAGCTTGCCGAGGGTGTACTTGAACAGGTTGTAGGTGCCGCCGTAGATCGAACTGGACGAGACGATGTGATCCCCGGCCTGCGCGATGTTCAGCACGGCGAAGGTCTCGGCCGCCTGTCCGGAGGAGACCAGGAGCGCGCCGGTGCCGCCTTCCAGGGCGGCGATCCGCTGCTCGACGACATCCTGGGTGGGGTTCTGGATGCGGGTGTAGATGTTGCCGAACTCGGCCAGCGCGAACAGATTCGCCGCGTGCTGCGAACTGTCGAAGACGTAGGACGTGGTCTGGTAGATGGGTGTCGCGCGAGCCTTCGTCACCGGATCCGGCGCCGCGCCGGAGTGGATCTGCTTGGTCTCGAAGCGCCAGTTCTCGGGTGCGGACATCGGGTGCTCCTGCCGGAATCGAGCGCCGCGACGGGTGACGCGGCACGAACCGAGCGTAGAGAGCGGATGACCCCCGGACAACGGCGCGGAAATGTTACGTAACACGGACCGGGATAGCGTGGGAGCATGACGGGGAGACGAGCCGTGGTCACGGGCGCGAGTTCCGGGATCGGGGAAGCCACCGCCCGCACGCTGCGCGCGCGCGGTTGGGAGGTGGTGGCCGTCGCCCGGCGCGCGGACCGGCTGGGTCGGCTGGAGCAGGAGACCGGCGCGCGGGCGTTCGCCGCGGATCTCACGGTCGGTGCCGATGTCGACGCGCTGGCGCAGTGGCTGACCCGCACCGGACCCGTGCACGCGCTCGTGCACGTGGCTGGCGGCGCGCGCGGCACCGATCCGGTCGCCCAGGGGAACCCGGACGACTGGACCTGGATGTACGAGGTGAACGTCCTCGCGGCCCAGCGCCTGACCGCGGCGCTGCTGCCGTTGCTGCGGGCCGCAGCCGCGGCCGATGGGCATGCGGACACCGTGTTCGTCACGTCCACCGCCGCGCAGCAGGCGTACCCGGGAGGCGGCGGGTACAACGCAGCGAAGGCGGCCGAGTCGATGCTGGCCCGGGCGCTACGGCTGGAGCTGAACGGCGAGCCCATCCGCGTGTGCGAGGTGGCGCCGGGGATGGTGCACACGGAGGAGTTCACCCTGAACCGGCTGCACGGTGACGCGGAGGGGGCCGCGGCCGTGTACCGGGATGTGGCCGACCCGCTGCGTGCCGAGGACGTCGCCGACCTGATCGCCTACGCGCTGCAGGCTCCCGGACACGTGAACCTCGACCTCGTGACGATCCGCCCGGTGGCTCAGTCCGCACAGCACCTGCTGGCCCGCGGGCCGCTGAGGGTGCGCCCCGAGTCGTAGCGCCCGGCACCTCCTCGGGCGGCGGATAGGCTGGCGCGGTGGACAGGCTCGACGAGCGGGAACGGCTCACGTGGGACGCCTTCGGTCAGGCGTGCCGCGACCTCGCCCGGGAGGTGCTCGCCTCCGGCTTCGTCCCGGAGGTGGTGGTCGCGATCGCGCGCGGCGGCCTCCTGCCGGCCGGGGCGATTGCGTACGGTCTGGGCGTGAAGAACTGCGGGGCTATGAACGTCGAGTTCTACACGGGTGTCGGCACCGTGCTGGAGCATCCCGAGGTGCTGCCCCCGGAACTGGACATGAGCTATCTCGCCGGGCGGCGCGTGCTGCTGGTCGATGACGTCGCCGACAGCGGCCGTACTCTGCAGCTGGCGGTCCGCCTGCTGACCGATCAGGGAGCTCAGGTGCGCTCGGCGGTGGTGTACACGAAGCCCACCACCGTCCTCCAGCCCGACTACAGCTGGAGACGGACGTCGCTGTGGATCGACTTCCCCTGGTCGTTCCGCGGGACCGTGATCGACGAGGACGCGGCCCGCGCGACAGGATGACGCATGCCGATGTCGTTGCCGGAGCTCGCCGAGCGGGGGCTCATGGATCCGGGATGGGCGGCGGCGCTGGACCCTGTCGCGCCGCGGATCGCGGCGCTGGGAGACCGGCTGCGGGCGGACTCCGCGGCCGGACGGCGCTACCTCCCCGCCGGTGACCGCGTGCTGCGCGCGTTCGCGCAGCCGCTTCAGTCGGTCAAGGTGCTGATCGTTGGCCAGGACCCGTACCCCACGCCGGGCCATCCGATCGGGCTGGCGTTCGCGGTCGACGCCCGCGTGCGGCCGCTGCCGCGCAGCCTCGGCAACATCTACCGGGAGCTCGCGGACGACCTGGGGATACCGCCCGCACCCCACGGTGATCTGAGCGCGTGGACACGGCAGGGGGTCATGCTTCTGAACCGGGTGCTCACCGTCGCGCCCGGACGGCCCGGTTCGCATCGCGGGTGGGGATGGGAGGCGGTGACCGAGCACGCGATCCGCGTCCTCGCCGCGCGGGATGCGCCCCTGGTGACGATCCTGTGGGGACGGGACGCGGGCACGGCGGCCCCGCTGCTGGCGGGGACGGCGGTCATCGCGTCCGCGCATCCCTCCCCGATGTCCGCGGACCGGGGCTTTTTCGGTTCGCGGCCGTTCTCGCGCGCCAACAGGATGCTGCAGGAGCAGGGAGCGGACCCCGTGGACTGGCGCATCCCCTCCCGGCCCGGCGCGAGCATCTAGGCTGGCGGCGTGCTGGAGGAGGAGTACGAGACCGGGCGCCGCCGGCTGCCGCGGCATCTGCAGCCCGCTCGGCCCGCCGAGACGCCGTTCTCCTACGACATCCGGCCGGCCCGCCGTGAAGACCTTCCGCACGTCCGCGAGATCTACAACCACTACGTCACGAACTCGGTCGTCACCTTCGACGAGAAGAAGTGGACCATGGCGAAGTGGCGCGCCAAGTTCGATGATCTCGACCGCATGAAGCTGCCTTTCCTGGTGGCGGAATCCCCCAACGGTCAGGTGCTCGGCTACGCGCTCGTCCAGCCCTGGGCGGGCAAGAGTGCGTACCGCTACACGGTGGAGGACTCCATCTACCTGGGTCACGCCGCCTCCGGCAAGGGACTGGGTCGCGCACTGCTGGAGGCGCTGATCGCCGCGTGCGAGGAACGGGGGCTGCGTCAGATCGTCGCGGTGATCAGCGACAAGGGCGCGGAGGCATCCATCGCCCTTCACAAGAAGCTCGGCTTCGTAGAAGTGGGGCGGAGGGGTCGCGTGGGCTACAAGTTCGGCCGGTGGCTGGGGACGGTGTATCTGCAGAAGGCGCTCACGCCCCGCGGCCGCAGATCCCGCCGCTGATCAGTCCGCGGCACCGGGATCGATCGTGGGGATCGCATCCAGCAATCGCCTCGTGTAGTCCTGGCTCGGCTCGGCGAGCACGCTCTCGGTCGCGCCGTGCTCGACGACGGTCCCGTCCTTCATGATCAGGATGCGCTCGCAGAGGTTCCGCACCACGCCGACATCGTGCGACACCATCACCAGGGTCATTCCCTCCTCCCGCTGCAGCCGGGTGAGCACCTCGAGGATCTGCGCGCGAACGGTCACATCCAGCGCCGAAAGCGGCTCGTCGCCCACCAGCAGGCGGGGCCGATGCACGATCGCGCGCGCCAGGGCGATCCGCTGACGCTGCCCTCCCGAGAACTCGCGTGGGTAGCGCTGCGCCGCGTCGGCGTCCAGGCCGACGGCGGCGAGCACCTCTCGCACCCGCGCGCGCCGATCCTCGTGCATCCCCAGCGCCCAGAGCGGCTCCGCGACGATCCGTCCGACGCTCATCCGGGGGTCCAGCGATGCATAAGGGTCCTGGAAGACGATGCCCGTCTGCCGTCGCAGCCAGTGCAGTGAGCGGGGGGATGCGCTCGCGTCGACGCGGCGCCCATCGAACTCCACGGTGCCCGAGGTCGGCGCGTCCAAGCCGAGGAGCAGCCGCACGAGGGTGGACTTGCCCGAGCCGGACTCCCCGATGATCCCGAGCGAGGCGCCTTCGCGCACCTCCACGTCGACCCCGTCGAGCACCGTGGTGACGGTCCGGGGCGCGAAGGGGGCGGGCCGGCCGCCCAGGAATCGACGGACGAGACGATCGCCGCGAACGAGTGTCATGGGGAGGGCTCCGGCCGGCGCGGTCCGGGGCGCCACTGCGTCGCCGCGGCATCCCGCAGGAGTGCCTGCGTCACTTCGGCTCGGGGATCGGTCAACAGGTCCCGCACGGCGCCGTGCTCCACGACGCGCCCGCGGTCGAGGACGACCGCGGTGGTGGCGATCCGCGACAGCACCGCCAGGTCGTGCGTGATGAACAGCAGCGACATCCCCGCGTCGGCGACCAGGCGGGACAGGAGCTCGAGGATCTCCGCCTGGATCGTGACGTCCAGGGCGGTGGTGGGCTCGTCGGCGATGAGCAGCCGGGGACGCGCTGCCAGCGCGGCGGCGATCGCGACGCGCTGGCGCTGTCCGCCCGAGAGCTGGTGCGGATACCGGTCGACGATCCGCTCGGGGTCGGGCAACTGCACGCGCCGGGCGAGCTCCACGGCGTCGGCACGCGCCTGCCGGCGGGGGACGCGGGTGTGGATTCGCACCGCCTCGGCGATCTGCCGCCCGACGGTGCGGATGGGGTTCAGGGCGGTCGCGGGCTCCTGGAATACGAGGCCGATGTGTGCGCCGCGCAGCCGAGCCCACTCCCGGTCGGCAAGCCCGACCAGTTCCCGTCCGTCCCAGCGGATGCTTCCGGAGACCTCGGCGTCTTCCGGAAGCAGTCCCGTCACCGCCAGAGCCGTCAGCGATTTCCCGGATCCGGATTCGCCGATCAGTCCCACGCGGGAGCCGTCGGGCACGTCCAGGTCCACGCCGTCCACCACCCGGCGGCCGGCCAACCCGACCGTCAGGCCACGCACCTGCAGCGTCACGAGACCACCTCGGGGACCTGGACCCGCGCTGCCCGGACCGTGCCCGTGCGGGCGGTGAGGGTGGGGTCGGTGGCCTCGCGCAGCCCGTCGCCGAGAAGATTCAGTCCCAGGACCGTCAGCGTGATCGCCACCCCGGGCCACACCACCGAGAGCGGGTGGCCCGTGAGGTACTGCTGCGACTGCGCCAGCAGCAGTCCCCACGATGGCTCCGTCACCGGCGCGCCCACGCCCAGGTACGACAGTCCCGCCTCGGCCAGCACCGCGACCGCCATACCCCAGGACAGCTGCACGATGAACACCGGCGCCACGTTGGGCAGGAGATGCCGGCGGAGATTCTGCGCGGTGGTCAGCCCGCACGCCCGTCCCGCGAGCACGAAATCGCTGTGCAGGACGCGGCGCAGCTCTGGGCGGGTGACGCGGGCGATCGTGACCCCGAAGCCGACCCCCACCGACCAGATCACGACCCACAGTGACCCACCCCACACCGCGGCGATCATCATCGCGATCAGCAGCACCGGGAACGCGATGAGGATGTCGACCAGGACGGCGACGGATTCGCGCAGCCACCGCCCTGTGAGCGCGCCCGCCGCGGCCAGTGCGATCCCGACAGCGGTCGCCACGAGACCTGCCCCGGCCGCCACCACCACGGTGGTGCGGGCGCCGGCCATGAGGAGGCTGGCGATGTCGCGGCCTGCGCCATCCGTGCCCAGCAGGTGCGGCCAGCCCGGCGGCGCCCAGCGTTGTGACACGTCCGCCCGCTGCGGGTCGAACGGTGTCCACACCAGCGACACCAGTGCCGTGGCGCCGACCGCGGCCACCACGACCGCACCGGCAACACCCGCGGGAATGCGCGAGAACCGGCGCACCCAGCCCGCGCGCCGCTCGCCCTGCCGTCCGCCGGTCACGCCGACTCCCGCTGGCGCGGGTCGATGGCCCGGTGCAGCAGGTCCACGAGGAACCCGACCACCAGCACGAACGCGGTCAGCACGAGCAGCTCACCCTGCACCATCGGCAGGTCCCGCGAGGACACGTCCGCCACCAGCATCCGCCCGATCCCCGGCAGGCTGAACAGCTGCTCGATGACGACCGCTCCCACCACGATGCCGGCGATCTGCACTCCCAGCACCGTGATCACCGACAGCCCCACCGCGGGCAGTCCATGGCGCAGCAGGGCCTGCGTGCGGGTCAGGCCCTTCGCCGCTGCCGCGCGGACATAGTCCTGGCCCAGGGCATCCAGGGTCGCGCTGCGGACGAACCGCATCAGCAGGGCCCCCTCCACCACGCCGATCGTCAGCGCCGGGAGCAGCAGTGCCCGGGTCGCGGCCGCCGGATCCGCCCAGCCCTGACGGGGGAACCCTTGCGCGGGCAGCCACCCGAGCCAGACGGCGAACACCACGACCAGCATCATCCCGGCCCACACCACCGGCACGGCCGCCAGCGCTTGAGCGGTCAGGTTGAGGGCGGAGCCGGCCGCACGTCCTCGCCGGAGGGCGGAGAGCACGCCCAGTGGGAACGCGATCGCGATGGCCACGACCAGCGCCAGCAGCCCCAGCGGGACGGTCACGCGCGCTTTCGCGGCCAATTCCGCCCCGACGGGCGCTCCGGTCAGGAGGGACGTCCCCAGGTCGCCGCGGAGGACGCTCCCGAGCCACGAGCCGTACTGCGCGACCAGCGGCTGATCCAGCCCCAGTCGGTCCGTGATCGCCTCGAGTTGCTCGGGCGAGGCACTGGTCCCGGCGATCAGCATCGCGACGTCGCCGGGTAGGAGCCGGAGCGTGAGGAAGATCAGCGCGCTGGCGACGAGCAGACCCAGCGCCAGCAGGGCCGCTCGTCTCAGCGCGTACCGGATCACCCGTTGCTCGAGGCCAGATTCGCCGCGTTCAGACGCTCGTTCACGTTGACGGTGGGCATGCCGGTGATGCCGGACCCGATCGCGACGACGGAGTCCCCCTGGAACAGCCAGTCCGCCGCTGCATCCTCCGAAACGATCCGGGCCGCCTCGGCCAGGAACCGGGCCGCCTCCTCGTCGCTGGTGGCCGAGCGCGCCTTGCTGTACAGGTCCTGCACCCGCGGGTTGTCGTAGGTGAAGTAGTAGCCGGGCTGCGTCCAGTTCTCGAAATCTCGCGCCTCGGTGTGGAGCACGAAACTGAGGTCATAGTCCTTGTTCGTGAACACCTTCTGAAGCCAGGTTGGGAAGTCCACCGAGTCCACCTCGAGCGTGATGCCCACCTGCTGCAGGTCGGACACGAGCAGCTGCGCGATCGTGGGTGGGTAGAACGAGGGCACGGTCAGCGTGAGCTGCAGATCGCTCGCCCCCGCCTCGGCCAGCAGGGCGCGCGCGGCATCCGGGTCGTACGGGGCGACCTCCGACAGGTCCTCGTACCCGGGGTCCAGTGATGGGATCGGGCCGTACAGCGGGCGCCCGGCGCCGAGCGCGGCGACCATCGCGTCGTGGTCGATGGCCTGCCGGATCGCTTGCCGTACGCGCTGGTCGGCCAGGGGCCCGGAGGTGCTGTTCATGGCCAGGGTGCCCTTGTCGGTGGATTCGCCGGTCTGGACGCTGAAGGCGCCGTCGGCTTCGATCTGATCCTTCAGGTCGGCGACGAATCCGGTGACCACGTCCACCTCGCCGGCCAGTGCCGCGTTCAGGGCGGCCTGATTGTCGGGAATGTAGTGCAGGACGATTTCGGCGGCCCCCGCCGGCGGGCCCCAGTAGCCGTCAAACCGTGTGAGGGTGATGCTGTCGCCCTGCGACCAGTCCGTCAGCACGAACGGTCCCGTGCCGTTCGTCGCCGTCTGGTAGTCGACGCCGTCGCCTTCCTTGAAGATCAGGCCGGCGCGACCGGACAGGTTCCACAACAGCTGTGAGTCCGGTGCTGCCAAGGTGAGCACGACGTCCTGACCCTGAGCCGCGATGCCCGTGACTCCGGCGAGCGTGTCCGCGTCCACCCAGTCGGGGTGGTCCCGGTGCTGCGTGAGGGACCACACCACGTCCTGCGGTGTCAGCGGCTGACCGTCATGGAAGGTGACGCCTTCCCTCACCGTGAACGTGTAGGTGAGCCGGTCGTCGGAGACGGTCCAGTTCTCGGCCAGGGCCGGCAGGATCTCCTGCTCCGGGGTGCGGGAGACCAGACCCTGGTAGACGTTGTCGATGAGCGCCTGGTCGAGCGCTGCGCCGGCCGTGCGGCGGACGTCGAGGTTGGTCGGCTCGAGCACCAGCCGGACGGCGACCGACGCGTTCGGGTCGGGGGATCCGGATCCGGACGGCGCGGGCGCGCCGGCCGCGCACGCGGACAGCGCCAGGGCGGAGGCGGCGGCCACCGCTGCGGCGGCCAGCAGGGAACGACGAAGCATGCGAGTCCTTTCTCGCGGCACGCGCGGTGCCTGGTCAGGTGCGGCGGGGGAGGCCGGCTGATGTCACCAGCCTAGGTGTGCCGCACCACCACCCGCGCCCGGGGCCTCAGAGCGCTTCGCCGACCCGCTCCCGCAGCAGCTCAGCCAGGCGCACGGGGATCTCCTCGTGCACGTTGTGATGCGCCGGGACCGTGACGACGGACGCGTCGGGCAGACGACGACGGAACTGCTCGAGATCCGCCTCCGTCACGTAGCCCTGATCGCCGCGGATGAGCGTCACCGGCACGGCGATCGACTCCAGATCCGACCAGACCGCCACGGACAGCGTCTCGGCCATGGTGGGCGCGGCGCCCGCGGCCGCTGGCTCGGCCGGTTGCTGGGGCGTGTTCGCCATCATCGCGGCCAGGTGGGCGAAATGGTGTTTCCACTCGACCCGGCCGTCCTCCCGCACCCGGGAGTTGAGGTACACGCCGCGCTCGGTCGCCCGCCGGCTGCCCCCGAAGCCGAAGGACTGGGCGCGCTCGACCAGTTCGTCGCGGGATGCCCAGTCGGTCGGGCCGGCGAAGAACGACTGCACCTGCTGCGGTCCTGCCGACGGGTCCACGCCGGGGGTGATGTCGATCAGCACGAGGGCGCGCACCCGATCCGGATCCATCGCGGTCACGGCGGCCGCTGTCAGTCCGCCCAGGGAGTGCCCGACCAGCACCTGCGGCGCGGAGGTCCACGCGCGCATCCCCCGCACCACGTCGTCGGCGAGGGTGTGCGGTGTGTAGTCGAGGTCGTTCCGCCACGTCGAATCGCCGTGCCCGGCGAGGTCGATCGCTACGGCGGGCACTCCGAGGGCCAGCAGCGTCGTGTCCCAGGTGTGGGCGTTCAACCCCGCACCGTGGAGCAGTGTGATCTGCGGTTCGTCGTCGCCGAACCGCAGCGCGGACAGCGCGCGGCCGTCGGGCAGGGTGAGCGTCATCCGGCGCACCGACGGCACCGGCCCGGAGGAGATCTCGGCGGCCAGTTCGGGCAGGAACGAGAACTCGTCGAAAGCGTCGTCGCTCATGCACAGCATGCTAGGGCCGCGTGCGTGCGCCGTCACATCGTCCGCCGCTCGCTAGGCTGGCGCGGTGAGCGCGCGCACCCGGCATCCTGCGATCCCGGGTGCGGTCAATCTCCGCGACACGGGGGGTCTGCCGGCTTCCGACGGCACGACCCGGCACGGGGTGCTGTTCCGATCGGGGAGCCTGGCCGGTGTGGGCGCCGCCGGCAGGAGCGCGCTCGGATCGCTGAACCTCCAGCGGATCATCGACCTGCGCGATGATGACGAGGTGCTGGCCGCGCCCAGCGGACTGGAAGACGTCGTGCCCACTCACCGGGTGCCGCTGGTGCTCGGCTCCGTGGCCTCGTTCTTCGAGCGGGATATCAGTCTGCTCGAGATGTACCTGGACCTCCTGGAGAACTCCGCGACGCGGATCGTGGATGTGGTCCGCGGCATCAGTGGCGCGCAGCCCGTGCTCGTGCACTGCACAGCGGGCAAGGACCGCACGGGATTGACCGTGGCGCTGACTCTGGCCGCTGTGGGGGTGGAGCGCGCCGCAGTCGTCGCCGACTACGCGCTCAGCGAGGCGATGCTGCCGGCCGAGCGGAATCGCCGGATCGTGTCCTGGCTGCGCTCGTCCCATCCGGAGGCTGTCCATGCCGAGGAACTAGCGGTGCGCTCCCCGGCGCGTGTCATGACCGCCATCCTCGAGGAGATCGAGCGGTCGCACGGGTCCGCCGCCGGGTATCTGACCGCCGCGGGGCTCGGCGAGGACGAATTGGCGCGGCTGCGCGCCAGGTTGATCGAACCCGCTTCGTGACCCGCTCCTCGGCCCGCGGGCCGGAGGCGGCTACGCTCGGGTTCCCGGAGGAGCCATGGAGGACCGATACGGTCGGGATGTCCTCGCGCCCGGGTGGCGGGACGCGGGTCGTCGCGTCGTGCCGAGCATTTCCGCCACGCCCGGCACGGTGCTCGAGGTGGCGGGGGACGGCTTCTGCGGCGCGGTCATCGCGGTGACCTCCGGCGTCGTGGAGCTCGAGGATCGCCGGGGAGCCCGCCGCGTGTTCCCACTCGGGGCGGGATTCCTCGTCGACGGCGACCCGGTGATCGTGGTCGCGCCGCGAGCCGAAACCTCTCGCGCGGCGCCGCGGACGGCATCCGGCTCCATCCGGCCGGATCCGGCCCGAGCGCGGGTGGCGCGCGCCAGTCGCATCCTCGTCGAGGGCCGTCACGACGCGGAGCTGATCGAAAAGGTCTGGGGCGACGACCTGCGGGACGCCGGGGTGGTGGTGCAGCCGTTGGATGGGATCGACCTGTTGCCTCGGATGCTCTCGGACGACCCGCCGTCGCCGTCCCGCCGCTACGGCGTGCTCGTCGACCACCTTGTGTCCGGGTCGAAGGAGGAGCGCTTGGCTCGCGGGGTGACGACCGGCCGGCACGGACCGTTCGTGCGGGTGGTGGGGCATCCGTTCGTCGATGTATGGCAGTGCGTGCGCCCCGCCGCGGTCGGCATTCCCGCCTGGCCGAGCGTGGACCGCGGCACGGAGTGGAAGACGGGTGTGTGCCGGGCGCTGGGGTGGCCCGCCGCGGGGCCCGCGGACCTTGCGCGCGCCTGGCTGCGCATCCTCGGCGCCGTGCGCGACTACCGGGACCTGGAACCGGCGCTCCTCGGGCGGGTGGAGGAGCTGATCGACTTCGTCACCGCTCCCTCCCCGATAGCCTGAGGCGATGTCCGAGCCGGAGCGGACCTTCCGCGACCGCCCAGTCTCCTTCGTTCGCCGCAGCGGCCGCATGTCACCCGCACAGGAGAGCGCGTGGCGGGAACTGGGACCGCGGTACCTGCTCGAGCTCCCCCGCGCACGGGCGGCCACGAGCGTGGCGCCGCGGGCGCTGCTGAATCCGCAGGCCGTGTGGGGGCGAAGCGCGTCGCTGATCGTGGAGATCGGCTCCGGTCAGGGCCACGCCATCGTCGCGGCGGCAGCCCGGCACCCCGAGATGGACTTCCTCGGTGTGGACGTCTTCGCAGCCGGTCTGGCCCGCACCATGATGACGGCGGCCGCTGCCGGCGTCGACAATCTCCGACTGGTCGAGGCGAACGCGCCGGAGGTGCTCGACCACGCCCTTCCCGCCGGCGTAGCGCAGGAGATCTGGGTGTTCTTCCCCGATCCGTGGCAGAAGTCCCGCCATGCCAAGCGGCGGCTGATCCAGCCGTCCTTCGCCGGGCAGGCGGCCCGGACCCTGACCCCGGGTGGTCTGCTGCGGCTCGCTACGGACTGGGAGGACTACGCCCGCCAGATGCGTCGAGTCCTCGACGCATCGGAAGACCTGGCGCGGGATTTCGACGGTGCGTGGGCCGATCGGTTCGCGGGGCGGGAGGTGACCGCATTCGAAGCGAAGGGCATGCGCAGCGGTAGGGCAATCCGCGACCTGGCGTATCGCAGGCGGGGCCAGCCGGCGACGCGCCGCCATCCGCAGGATGCCGGCCCTGGGTGACCCGGAGGATTCCATGGCATCATCCAAGGAGCGACGCGGCCGGCCCGTCCGGTCCGCGCGTCACCGGCGGCAGGCGCGAAGGAAGGGCTGAATGAGTTCGTCCGAGACCGAACGGCTCGCGCCGGGACCGGTCGCGCCCGTCCGACCGGGTCCGCGAACCCGCGTTCCTCTCCGGGTGCGCGCGGCGCTGGATCGCCTGCTGGACGACACCATGACGCCGCAGCCCGGGATCGTCGCGCCCCGCCGCAAGGAACTCGGCGCGGTTTTGGCCATCTGGGCTGTGGGCCGTGTCGTGAACCTGGTGATCCTCGGCTGTTGGTATTCGGTGTCCCGCGCAGCGGGGTGGGGATTCGGCCCGCGCGGCGTCCCTGTCAGCGACTTCCTCACCTTCTTGACGGATTGGGACGCCGACCGCTACGGGCGGATCGCCCGGATCGGCTACCCTGCGACGCTCCCGACCGATCCGTCGGGCGACATCCTGCCCAACGACTGGGCCTTCCTCCCGGCATTCCCGATGTTGGAACGGGTGCTAGGGGAGGGCACCGGGATCGGTTGGCGCCTGGCCGGCGTGGGTTTGAGCATCGTGTTCAGCGCCGGCGCCACCCTGCTCCTCTTCCTCCTGACGAGGGCGGTGGCCCCACCCGCACGCGCCTGGATGGCGGTGGTGCTGTTCACGTTCGCGCCCCTGTCGTTCGTTTTCGTCCTCGGGTACGCGGAGTCGCTGTTCCTCCTGCTGCTGTTCGCCGCCCTGCTGCTGGCCGTGCGGCGCCGGTACGGCGCCATTGTTCCCCTGGGGGTGGCAGCCGCCTTCACGCGCCCGGGAGCGCTCGCGTTGGCGCTGGCTCTGGGAATCGTGTTCGTCGCGCGCTGGTACCGCCGGCGCACCGACCCCTTCCCCCTGACCGAACGGGCGTGGCTGGTCGCCGCGGGGCTGAGTACCGCCGTGGCGGGGCTGTCGTGGTCCTGGATCGCGGACGCGGTTACCGGTGTGCCGCACGCGTACGTGCTGACGGAGACGGCATGGTGGACGCCGCTGGTCGGTACGGGTGCGTTTGTGCCGCTCACCCCATGGTTCCGTTTCGCCGGCACCTACCTGGGCGCATTCGGAGTCATCCTGGTCCTGGCCATCATGGTGCTGTTCGCACGGTGGGTACTGTCCCCACCGGTCCGCAGGCTCGGCCTGGTCGTGGTCGCGTTCGCCGCCAGCTACGGCCTGTACCTGTTCGGCGTCTTCCTGCCCCAGCAATCCACATTCCGGTTGGCGATGCCGCTGTCACCGCTCCTGGCCGACGAGCGCCTCGCCGCCAGCCGCCGGCGTCGCACGTGGCTGGTCATGACGGCGGTGCTCCTGCAGGTCGTCGCCGTGCTGCTGCTCTGGACGATCGGGTACCCGTGATGCCTTTGACGGCCGGGTCGGGGTCGTGCCGTCGGCGGATGATAGCCTCGATCGGTACGCCTCCGTAGCTCAGGGGATAGAGCGTTGGTTTCCGGTACCAAAGGTCGCAGGTTCGATTCCTGTCGGGGGCGCCAGTCGGGTCCCCGCCCGTGCGCCCGAGGCCGGGGACGGCGCGGCCATAGGATGGGGGCGCCATGGATTCCGAGCAGCTCGCCGCCGCCGTGCTCGCCGCCGCCGTGCCGGTCGCGCAGGCGCGACGGGCAGGTGCGGGCGGTGCGCTGACTGCCGCCGACGTCGCCCTGGAGCGCCCTCGCAATCGTGAGCACGGCGACTGGGCGTCCACCATCGCACTCAAGCTCGCCGGCGTCGTCGGCTCCGCACCGCGGGAGCTCGCCGGCCAGATCGCGGAGGCGCTCGCCGAGGCCCCCGGCATCGCCGCGGTGGAGGTCGCCGGGCCCGGTTTCATCAACATCCGCCTGGAGACGGCCGCCGCCGGTTCGCTGGCGCGCACCATCGTCGAGGCCGGCGCGGCCTACGGCACCAACACGTCGCAGACCGGCGCGACCGTCAACATCGAGTTCGTCAGCGCCAATCCGACCGGCCCGCTGCACATCGGGCACACCCGCTGGGCCGCACTGGGGGACTCCATCGCGCGACTCCTTGCCGCCAGCGGAGCGACCGTGGCGCGGGAGTTCTACATCAACGACGCCGGGGCCCAGATGGAGCGCTTCGGGAGGTCGGTGCTGGCGGCGGCCGAGGGTGTCGACCCACCCGCGGACGGGTACGCCGGCTCCTACATCGTGGATCTCGCTCACCGGGTCACGCAAGCCCGGCCGGACCTGCTCACCCTGGAGGCCGAGCAGCGGGTGCGCGTGGCGACCGAGGAGGCGTACCGCATTCAGCTGGAGGAGATCCGCGCGTCGCTGGAGCGGTTCAACGTCCGATTCGACGTCTGGTTCAGCGAGCGGACGCTGCATGCCCCCGGTCCCGGCGGCGGCCCGAGCCGGATCGACACGGCAGTGGAGCGACTGCGCCGGGCGGGCCACGTGTACGAGCGGGACGACGCGGTGTGGGTTCGCACCACCGACTTCGGCGACGACAAGGACCGTGTGGTCCGTCGCGCCAACGGCGAGTACACCTACTTCGCGGCGGACGCCGCGTACTACCTGGACAAGGGCGACCGCGGCTTCGCGCACAAGATCTACCTGCTCGGCGCCGACCATCACGGCTACGTGCACCGACTGCGAGCACTCGCGGGCGCTGCCGGTGACGACCCGGATCGCGACATCGAGATTCTGATCGGGCAGCTGGTCTCGATCGCGGGAGCCCGGCTGAGCAAGCGCGCCGGGAACATCATCGAGATGGACGACCTCCGCGAGTGGCTGGGAACCGACGCGCTGCGATACTCACTGGCACGCTACCCGGCCGACTCGCCGCTCGCCCTCGACCCAGACCTGCTCCGCCGGCGCACCAACGACAACCCGGTCTTCTACGTGCAGTACGCGCACGCCCGCACGCACAACGTCGCCCGCCACTCCCGGGAAGCGGGCGTGGACCGCTCGCTGTTCGTCCCCGACCTACTCGGACACGAGACCGAACGCGCTCTGCTGGGCGCGCTGCAGGAGTTCCCGCGCGTGGTCTCCTTCGCCGCCGAGCAGCGCGCCCCGCACCGCGTCGCCCGCTACCTCGAGGAACTGGCCGGGCTCTACCACCGCTGGTATGACACCTGCCGCGTGATCCCTCCCGCCGGCGAACCGATCGACGCGCTCCACCACACTCGGCTCTGGCTCAACGACGCCACCGGCCAGGTGCTGCGCAATGGACTGGACCTGCTCGGCGTCAGCGCCCCGGAGCGGATGTGACCCAGCCGGCGGCCCCGGGCCCAGCCGACGCCGCAGGGGCTTCGGCCGTCCCCGCACGCGTCCACCGGTGGCGACGGTGGTGGATCGCACTGGTGGTCATCGCGGCTGTGGCGCTCGCTGTGGTCGCCGCCGAAGCGATCGCCCGCGCCGTCGTCACCCAGACCATCCGCGCGCAGGCGGCGTCGGGTTTCGGGGTGCGCGTCGAGCAGGTCGAGGTGGACGTGACCGGCATCATCCTGCGCCAGTTGGTGGCGGGAAGCCTCAATGAGGTCCGCCTGGACGTGGACGGCGTGCCCGTGGGTAGTGCCGGCGGGGCGTCGGTTTCGGTCGATCTGCGCCACGTCGTCCCCGACGGCAGGACCTTCGGAAACGGCTCGGCGACCATCCGGCTCACCGAGGATCAGATGCGCGAGCTGCTGGCCGACGCACCCGGTGCCGACGCGACCACCGTCTCGCTCGAGGACCCGTACGTCACGGTCACCATTCTGGTTCCGAGGGAAGGAGGCGTCCCGATCAGCGCCGCATTCTCGCCGACCGTGGCCTCGGGCGACCTGGTGCTGTCGCCGGCCCAGCTGCGGGTAGCCGGAGCCGACGTCAGCCTCGACGCCCTCCGTGAGCGGTTCGGGATCGCGGCGGATGGCGCGATGACCGGCTGGCGGCTCTGCCTGCAGGCCGCCCTGCCGTCGGCACTCACGCTCGGAAGCGTCGCCGTCGACGGCGACGAACTCGTCGCGACCTTCAGCGTCGACCCGCGCATCCTCACCGACCCCGACGCCCGCCGTCCCGGCACCTGCGCGGACGGTGCGGTGCCCTAGACTGGCGAAGACCCCGCGCCGGCATGCCGCGCGGCCGTCGGCCGCGAATCTCGCGGGTCGTCCTCCCACCGATTGGGTCTTCCCGTGTCCGCGTCGCCCTCGTCCCCTGCCCCCGCGTGGCTGACGGTGCCCGCCGATGCCGACGATCTCGTCCCCGGGATCTGGCCCGCCTCCGCCGGGCGCGACGCCCACGGCGCACTCGAGGTCGGCGGCGTGTCCGCGGCTGAACTGGTCCGCAGATTCGGGACGCCGCTGTACGTGATGGACGAGGCGGAGGCCCGGTCCCGCGCACGGCGCATCCGCGTCGCGTTCGAAGCGGCAGCGGCGGCCGCCGGCACCACCGCGCGGCTGTACTACGCGGGCAAGGCGTTCCTGTGCACTGAGATGGTCCGGTGGATGCGCGGGGAGGGACTGGGCGTGGACGTCTGCACCTCCGGAGAACTCGCGGTGGCTCTGGCGGCGTCCGCTGACCCCGCTGCCCTCGGTCTGCACGGCAACAACAAGAGCGCCGATCTGCTGGCCCGCGCCGTGGCCGTCGGCGTCGGCGCGGTGGTGATCGACAGCGACGACGAGATCGACCGGCTGGCGGCCGTCACCTCCGGTCTGACGCCGCCCCAGCCGGTGCTGCTGCGGGTGCGGACCGGCGTCCACGCCGACACGCACTCGTACCTCGCGACGGCTCATGAGGACCAGAAGTTCGGGTTCGCACCCGACCAGGTCGCCCGCGCCGCCGCGCGGGTGCGGGCGTTGCCGGGTCTGCGATTGGAGGGGCTGCACTGCCACATCGGCTCGCAGATCCTCGACCCGGCGGGTTTCGAAGCGTCGGCACAGCGGCTGGTCGCGCTGCACGCGGATCTGCTCGCCGACGGGCCGCTGCCTGTGATGAATCTCGGCGGCGGCTTCGGGATCGCATACACCCGCGCGGACAGCCCCCCGCCGATCGAGGCCGTGGCGGAACGGATCGTCGGCGCGGTCGCGGACGCGTGCGCGGCGCGCGACATCCCCGTCCCTGGCCTCGCCTTCGAGCCAGGCCGGTGGATCGCGGGCCCCTCCGGGCTCACGCTGTACGCGGTGGGCACGGTCAAGCCGATCACGGTCGGCCCGGACGCCACTCGTACCTACGTGAGCGTCGACGGCGGCATGAGCGACAATCCCCGACCCGCCCTCTACGGCGCCGCGTACTCGGCGCGCATCGCCTCCCGCCGGTCCGGGGCCCAGCCGGTGCTGACCCGTGTGGTGGGCTCGCACTGCGAGTCAGGCGACATCCTCGTCGATGCCGAGTACCTGCCGGGCGACGTGTCGCCGGGGGACGTGCTCGCCGTTCCCGCGACCGGGGCGTACTGCTTCTCACTGTCGGGCAACTACAACTACGTACCACGACCCCCGGTGGTGTCGGTCACGGGCGGGCGGGCGCGGGTCCTCGTGCGCGGCGAGACCGTCGACGACCTGCTCCGCCGCGACACGGGTATCGGGAACCGGCAGGAAGGGGAGGAATGATCGATCACCGTCGTCTGCGCGTCGCGCTTCTCGGCGCCGGCGCTGTGGGATCCCAGGTGGCGCACCTGCTGCTGCGCCACGGCGCCGAGCTCGGTCAGCGGGCCGGTGCGAGCCTGGAACTGGCCGGCATCGCGGTCCGCGACCCTCGGGCTCCGCGCGCTGCGGACCTACCCCGCGAGCTTCTGACCGACGACGCGGAATCCCTCATCGTCGGCGCCGACATCGTGATCGAGCTGATCGGCGGCATCGAACCCGCGCGGACCCTGACGCTCGAGGCGATCGGATCGGGCGCGGACGTGGTGACCGCGAACAAGGCTCTGCTGGCCACCCACGGACCCGAGATCTTCGAGGCGGCCGACCAGGTCGGCGCGCAGGTGTACTACGAGGCTGCGGTGGCCGGCGCGATCCCCATCATCCGCCCGCTGCGCGACTCGTTGGCGGGGGACCGGGTGCTACGCATCATGGGCATCGTGAATGGCACCACCAACTACATCCTGGACCGGATGGACTCCGAGGGTGCTCCCTTCGCCGACATTCTGGCGGACGCTCAGCGGCTGGGGTACGCGGAGGCCGACCCCACCGCGGACGTGCAAGGGTTCGATGCGGCCCAGAAGGCCGCGATCCTGGCCTCGCTCGCCTTCCACACGACCGTGCCGCTGGCCGCCGTGCACCGGGAGGGGATCGCCGCCATCGACCGGGAGATGATGGCGTCCGCCCGCCGCGCGGGGTACGTTGTGAAGCTGCTCGCTGTGTGCGAGCGGGTCGAACTGTCCGACACGCACGACCGCGAAGGCATCTCGGTGCGGGTGCATCCCGCGCTCGTGCCCCGCACTCACCCGCTGGCGAGCGTCCACGGGATCAACAACGCCGTATTCATCGACGCGGAGGCCGCGGGCAGCCTGATGTTCTACGGCGCGGGCGCAGGCGGCATCCAGACGGCGTCCGCCGTGCTCGGTGACGTCGTCTCGGCCGCGCGCCGCCACGTCTCCGGCGGCGTCGGAGTGGCGGAATCCACCCGCGCGAACCTCCCGGTCGTGCCGATCGGGGACGCGGTGACCCGAGTACCAGATCACCCTGGAGGTCGCCGACCGGAGGGGAGCCCTCGCGCACGTCGCAGGGATCCTCAGCGACGCTGACGTCTCGATTGCCACGGTCGAGCAGCTGCTGATCGAGCCGGCGGCGGTGGACTGCGCCCCCCGAGCGCAACTGGTGATCGGGACGCACCGCGCACAGGAGCGCGACCTGAGCAGCACGGTCACGCGCCTGGCCGCGAGCGACGTCGTGGACCGTGTGGTGTCGGTGCTGCGAGTGGAGGGAGATTGAGATGGTGCATGTCTGGCGCGGAGTGATGCGCGAGTACGGCGACCGGCTTGGGGTGGGACCGTCGTCCACCGTGGTGACCCTCGGAGAGGGGGGCACGCCGCTGATCCCGGCGCCGGCGATCTCGCGGCGGACGGGAGCGGACGTCTGGGTGAAGTTCGAGGGCATGAACCCGACGGGATCGTTCAAGGACCGCGGCATGACCGTGGCGGTCTCCCGCGCCATCGATCGCGGCGCCCGGGCGGTCATCTGCGCGTCCACGGGCAACACGTCGGCCTCTGCGGCGGCGTACGCGGCGAACGCGGGCATCACCGCCGCCGTGCTGGTGCCGGAGGGCAAGATCGCCATGGGGAAGCTCAGCCAGGCCGTCGCTCACGCCGCGACGCTGGTGCAGATCCGCGGCAACTTCGATGATTGCCTCGAGATCGCGCGGGAGCTCGCCGACACCTATCCCGTTCACCTGGTCAACTCGGTCAACCCCGACCGGATCGAGGGGCAGAAGACCGCAGCGTACGAGATCGTCGAGCAGCTGGGTGACGCTCCGGATCTCCACTTCATCCCGGTCGGAAACGCCGGCAACTACACCGCCTACTCCCGTGGCTATCGGGAGGAGGCCGAGCGGGGCGTCGCCACTCGGGTACCCCGCATGTTCGGTTTCCAGGCCGCCGGGTCGGCGCCGCTGGTGCGCGGCGAGGTGGTGAAGGATCCCGAGACCATCGCCAGCGCCATCCGGATCGGTAACCCCGCCTCGTGGCAGCTCGCCCTGGAGGCCAGGGACGCGACCGATGGCTGGTTCGGAGCGATCGAGGACGAGCGCATCCTTGAGGCGCAGCGGATCCTGTCCTCCGAAGTCGGCGTGTTCGTCGAACCGGCATCGGCCATCTCCGTGGCCGGTCTCCTCGACCGTGCGGCGGCCGGAGTGATCCCGGCCGGATGCCGTGTCGTGCTCACCGTCACCGGCCACGGGCTCAAGGACCCGCAGTGGGCGCTGCGGGCGGCAGATGGCTCCGATGTCACTCCCATCGTGGTGGACGCCACCGTCTCGGACGTCGCGCAGGTTCTCGACCTGTCCCGGGAGCCGGCGTGAGCGCACCCGGCGCCCGCGTCGTGCAGGTACGGGTACCGGCCACCAGCGCCAATCTCGGCCCCGGCTTCGACACGCTCGGGCTGGCGCTGAACATCTACGACCATACGGAGGTAGCCGAGGCCGAGCCCGGTGTGCTCGACATCGAGGTCGCCGGATCGGGTGCCGCGAGTGTCCCGCGCGACGAGTCGAACCTGGTGGTCCGCGCGATCGCCTATGCGTACGATGCCGTCGGTGTGCCGATGCCGGGGCTGCGGCTGCGCGCCCGCAACGCGATCCCGCACGGAAGGGGACTGGGTTCCTCCGGGGCCGCGGTCGTGTCTGGCCTCCTCGCGGCCCGCGCCCTCCTCGCCGACACCGTCGAGGTGGGGCCGGATCTCCTGCTGCGCTGGGCCACCGAGCTCGAAGGCCATCCGGACAATGTCGCGCCGGCCCTGTTCGGCGGCCTCACGATCGCGTGGACGGATGACCGCGGGCCGCAGCACAAGAAGCTGCTCGTGCATCGCGGCGTCTCGCCGATCGTGTTCGTGCCCGACCACGAGATGTCCACCACGGTCGCCCGCACGCTGCAACCGCAGCGCGTCTCCCGCGAGGACGCCGTGTTCAATGTGTCGCGGTCCGCACTGCTGATCGCAGCACTCACCCAGAGCCCCGAGCTGCTCCTGGCTGCGACCGAGGACAAGCTCCACCAGGCCTACCGGGCGGCCGCGATGCCCGAGACCGACCGCCTGGTGCAGGCACTGCGGCGCGCCGGGTTCGCCGCAGTGGTGTCGGGGGCGGGGCCGAGCGTCCTCGTGCTCGCGGACGGGCCGGGTCGCAGGCTCGAGGCTGCCGCGGTCGCCCAGCGCAGCGCGGTCACCCGCTGGGAGGCGCTGATGCTGGCCGTCGACGTCAAGGGTGGTACAGTGATGACCAGTGCGGGGGGTGCCGCATACACCACGTTCTAACGGTTCCCGCCGCATTTCTGCGAACTGTCGCGTAACCCAACGCCTCCGCCCCCTGTAGACACTCCCTGTGCCCACGGGCGGCTCGTGAGTATGGCGAGGGTCACCCTCGGATCCGATCCCGAAGGGGCGCGGCTGCGCGTATCCGCACGTTTCACAAGGGAGAACTCGTGGAGTCGATCTCCGAGATCCAAGACACCTCTGCCGCGGGACCGCAGTCCCAGGACACGGCGAACCAGGCCGCTCCAATCCAGGACGCGCCGCCGCAGGAGCCGCCCGCGGACGCCGTCGAGGAGGCGGCCCCGGCGAAGCCACCGCGCAAGCGCGCGCCGCGGCGCGCCAAGAGTCCGGTCGAGGCTGCCGCCGACGACGCGCCCGGAAGTCCCGAGACGGAGGAGGCGCCGGCATCCCCGTCCGACGAGACCCCGGCCCGGGATGCCGGGGTCGATGACCCGGGTGTCGTGGACTCGGACCGCGAGGGTTCCCGCCCGGCGGCCGGAGGGGAACCGGATGCGGCCGAGGCGGCGCCCGCGAGCGCTGCCGGCCAGGAGTCCGCGGTGGCGGGCGAGCAGGCGGGCGCGGGCGAGCAGGTTGTCACCGCCGGTCAGGACAGTTCGGCCGACCGTCCGGAGCGCGAGGCCGTGCCGGATCAGGCCGGGGACTCGACCCGCACCCGCAGCCGCAGCCGCAGCCGCAACCGGCGACGCGCCGAGGGCGGCGGTAACGGCGGGAACGGCGGCGCCGACCACATCTCCGGCAACGGCCACCACCCCGGATCGCAGTCGGAGTCCGCAGACGACGAGGGTGGCCAGGTCGGTGCCCGGCAGCGCGGCAAGCGCCGCGGCGGCCCGGCCGACGAGTTCGAGATGGAGATCGGGGAGGATGACGTCCTGATCCCCATCGCAGGCATCCTCGACGTGCTCGACAACTACGCCTTCGTCCGGACCACCGGCTACCTCCCGGGACCGAGCGACGTGTACGTGTCACTCGGCCAGGTGAAGAAGTACAACCTCCGCAAGGGGGACGCGATCGTCGGAGCGATCAAGCAGCCCCGCGAGGGGGAGCAGTCCTCCCGACAGAAGTACAACGCGCTCGTGAAGGTCGACTCGATCAACGGGCTGAGCCCCGAGGATGCCTCCGTCCGCGTCGAGTTCAACAAGCTCACCCCCCTGTACCCGCAGGAGCGGCTGCGGCTGGAGACCGCTCCCGGCAAGCTCACTCAGCGCATCATCGACCTGGTGGCGCCGATCGGGAAGGGTCAGCGTGGCCTGATCGTGGCACCGCCCAAGGCCGGGAAGACCATCGTGCTGCAGCAGATCGCGAACGCGATCGCGATCAACAACCCGGAGGTCCACCTGATGGTCGTGCTCGTCGACGAGCGCCCCGAGGAGGTCACCGACATGCAGCGCACGGTGCGCGGCGAGGTGATCGCCTCCACCTTCGACCGCCCCGCCGAGGATCACACCACGGTCGCGGAGCTGGCGATCGAGCGCGCCAAGCGCCTGGTGGAGCTCGACCGCGACGTGGTCGTGCTGCTGGACTCGATCACGCGGCTCGGCCGCGCCTACAACATCACGGCTCCGACCTCCGGGCGCGTGCTGTCGGGAGGTGTGGATGCCGCCGCGCTGTACCCGCCCAAGCGGTTCTTCGGGGCGGCCCGCAACATCGAGAACGGCGGCTCGCTGACGATTCTGGCCACCGCGCTCGTGGAGACTGGATCCAAGATGGATGAGGTGATCTTCGAGGAGTTCAAGGGCACCGGCAACAGCGAACTGCGGTTGTCCCGCCAATTGGCCGACAAGAGGATCTTCCCCGCCATCGATATCAACGCATCCTCCACGCGGCGCGAGGAGATGCTGTTGTCGCCGGACGAGGTGAAGATCACCTGGAAGCTCCGCCGCGCTTTGGCGGGCCTGGACCCGCAGCAGGCGCTGGAAGTGGTGCTGGGCAAGCTCAAGGAGACCCAGTCGAACGTGGAGTTCCTCGTGCAGATGCAGAAGTCGATCCCCGCGCCCGCGACCGCCGGTCACGCCCACGAGCCCAGCATCCGCTGACGGGCGATGGAGGGCGATGGCGCCGCCGCGTCGCTGCAGGCGATCCTCGACGAGCATTCCGCGCTGCAGCAGGAGCTGGCCGACCCCGGCCTGCACTCCGACCCCGCCCGCGCTCGCCGGGTGAACCGCCGCTACGCGGAACTGAGTCGGATCGTCCGGGCGCATGAGACCTGGCGCGCCGCATCCGCGGACCTCGCCGCCGCCCGCGACCTGGCCGCCGAGGACGACTCGTTCGCCGCAGAGGTCCCCGCGCTCCGCCAGCGCGAGGAGGAGGCGTCGGCGGGGCTGCGGCGACTGCTCATCCCGCGCGACCCCGACGACGGCCGAGACGTGATCATGGAGATCAAGGCCGGCGAAGGCGGCGCGGAGAGCGGGCTGTTCGCGGCGGATCTGCTGCGGATGTATCTGCAGTACGCCGCGGCGAAGGGATGGAGCACCGAGCTGCTCGCGCGCACCGAATCGGACCTCGGGGGATACAAAGACGTCCAACTGGCGATCAAGAGCACGGCGTCGGATCCGTCGCAGGGGGTGTGGGCGCACCTCAAGTACGAGGGCGGTGTTCACCGGGTGCAACGGGTTCCCGCGACAGAGTCGCAGGGCCGCATCCACACGTCCACCACCGGGGTTCTCGTGTTCCCCGAAGTCGATGAGCCCGCCGAGATCGAGATCAATCCCAGCGACATCCGGGTGGACGTGTTCCGCTCGTCCGGCCCGGGCGGTCAGTCCGTCAACACCACGGACTCCGCGGTGCGGATCACCCACCTGCCCACCGGGATCGTCGTCTCGATGCAGAACGAGAAGAGCCAACTGCAGAACCGCGAGGCCGCGATGCGCGTTCTCCGGGCGCGTCTCCTCGCCCGGCGGCAGGAGGAGCAGGATGCCGCGGCGGCCAATGCGCGGCGATCCCAGGTGCGCGGCATGGACCGGTCCGAGCGTATCCGCACCTACAACTTCCCGGAGAATCGGATCGTCGACCACCGCACCGGATACAAGGCCTACAACCTCGACCAGGTGATGGATGGCGCGCTGGACCCGGTGATCGCATCCCTGGTCACCGCTGACGAGGAGGAGCGGCTCGCCGCGCAGAGCCCGTCACCGCGCTGAGACGGCCGGCATCATATCCCGGGCCAGGGCAGGCGCGGGTGGGCGGAGAAGACCGCGCGTACCGGAGGTGAGAGCGACAGGTCGCCGCCGCGGGGTGAAGCCCCCGCGTCTCAGATGCTGTATTCCGGCCCGGCCAGCAGCGACCGCAGATCGTCATCGGAACGCCGGGAACGGACCTTCGCGGGCACGCCTACGAGAACACTGTCCGCGGGCGCGTCGAGGGTGACCACCGCGCCCGCGCCGATCGTCGACCGCGCGCCGATCGTCACCGGTCCCAGCACGGTCGCGCCCGCGCCCACGCTGACCCCGTCGCCGAGCGTGGGGTGGCGTTTACCGCCCTCCCGCTGACGCCCCCCGAGGGTCACGCCGTGGTACAGCAGCACGTCGTCGCCGATCCGCGCCGTCTCGCCGATCACCACCCCCATGCCGTGGTCGATGAACAGCCGCCGCCCGATGGTGGCGCCCGGGTGGATCTCGATCCCCGTCAGCAGCCGGGTCGCCTGCGACCCGGCGCGAGCCGCGAACCGCATCCGTCGTCGCCACAGTGCATGCCAGAGCCGGTGCGCCCACACGGCGTGCAGACCCGGGTAGAGCAGCGCGACCTCGACGGCGCTGCGGGCGGCCGGGTCGCGCAGCTTCGCTGCAGCGATGTCCTCCCGCATCCTCGCCCAGACGCTCATCAGTCCTCGCGAAGGTCCTCGAACAGCGCGGTGCTGAGGTAGCGCTCGCCTGTGTCCGGCACGATCACCACGATCCGCTTGCCGGCGTTCTCCGGCCGTCGCGCGACCTCGAGGGCGGCCCACACGGCCGCGCCGCTGGACATCCCGACCAGAAGTCCCTCCCGGGCCGCCAGGTCCCGCGCGACGCGCAGCGAGTCCGCGAACTCGACGTCGACCACCTCATCGATCACGGAACGATCCAGGATGGCCGGCACGAAGTTGGGGCCGATGCCCTGGATCTTGTGCGGGCCGGGGTGCCCTTCGGTGAGGATGGGCGAGTCCTTCGGCTCGACCGCCACCACCCTCACCCCCGGGACGCGCTCCTTCAGCACCTGTCCCACCCCGGTGATGGTCCCCCCGGTGCCGATGCCCGCCACGAACACGTCCACCTTTCCGTCGGTGTCGCGCAGGATCTCCTCCGCTGTCGTGGTCCGATGGATGGCGGGGTTGGCCTGATTCTCGAACTGCCGCACCCACACCGCTCCGGGCGTCTCCGCCACGATGCGCTGGGCCTCTTCCACGGCGAAGGCCATTCCGCGGGACGGGTCGGTGAGCACGATCTCGGCCCCGAACGCCTTGAGCAGCAGCCGACGCTCCATCGACATCGATGCCGGCATCGTCAGCAGGACCCGGTAACCGCGGGCCGCGCCCACCATGGCCAGCGCGATCCCGGTGTTCCCGCTGGTGGACTCCACGATCGTGCCGCCCGGGGCCAGCTGTCCCGATCGCTCCGCGGCGTCCACGAGAGCGATGCCCAGACGGTCCTTGACGCTCCCGGCGGGGTTGTAGAACTCCAGCTTGGCGAGCACCTCCGCGTCGACGCCCTCGGTGACGGCGTTGAGTCGGACTAGGGGAGTGTCGCCGAAAGCGGACGTGATATCGAGATGGATGCCGGGCATGAGGGGCCTTTCTCCAGCGGGCCGGGTACCGCCCCTCAGCCTAGGGTCGACCGACGCGGCACGGCCGAATGTGACGACATTAAGCTCGGTACCCGTGCCCGCATCCGATCCTCCTGCTCCCGACGACGCGACCGCGCGGGCATCTGTCGACGTGGCGCTGCGCTCGGCTCGTGCGGAGTTGGCGGCGGCAGGGGTGATCAGCCCGCAGGCGGACGCCGAACTGCTGCTCGGTGCGATCGCCGATCTGAGCCGCGGCCAGGTGCAGGCGGCGGCGGTGCGCGGAGACCGGCTTGAGCCGGCTGCGGCCGCCACCTACCGAGAGCTCGTGCGCCGGCGTGCCGCGCGGGAGCCGCTGCAGCACCTGATCGGACGGGCGCCGTTCCGCCATCTCGTGCTGCACGTCGGACCGGGCGTGTTCGTTCCCCGCCCGGAGACGGAGACGGTCGCGCAACTGGCGGTGGATGCGCTGCGGGCCGCGGCGGCGCCTGAGCCTGTTGCGGTCGATCTGGGCACCGGCTCGGGGGCCATCGCGTTGGCGATGGCGACGGAGGTGCCGCACGCCAGGGTCCTGGCCGTGGAGAACTCTGCGGAGGCGTATGTGTGGGCTCGGCGGAACTTCGATGAATGGGCTCCCGACGGCGTGCTCGTCTTCGGCGATCTGACCGAGGCCCTGCCCGAATGGCGGGGGCGGGCCGCGGTCGTGGTCTCCAACCCGCCCTACATCCCGGACGACGCCTTGCCCCGCGACCCGGAGGTGCTGCTGTCCGATCCGCCGCAGGCGCTCTACGGCGGCCCCGACGGGCTTGAGGTGGTGCGAGCCGTGAGCGGCGCCGCCCAACGGCTTCTGCATCCCGGCGGGACCCTGGTTCTGGAGCACGGCGACGCCCAGGGCGCCGCCGTGCGGGACCTGCTGAGGCGCGACGGCTGGCTCGCGATCGCCACGCACCTCGATCCGACAGGGCGCGACCGTGCGACCACAGCACTCATGCCGACCCGGGCGGAGGCCCCCGCGTAGACTGGGCGCGCCATGTCCCCCGTCTTCGACTGCCGCGACGAGTCGCAGGTGCTCACCGGCATGCGGGAGGCGCGCAGGGCCATCGCCCGCGGGGAACTCGTGGTCATCCCCACCGACACCGTCTACGGCGTCGCCGCCGACGCGTTCAGCCCCTCGGCGGTCGCGCGCCTGCTGGCCGCGAAGGGTCGCGGTCGCCAGGCGCCCCCGCCCGTGCTCGTGGCCGGGACCTCCACACTGCGCGCCCTGGTCAGCGAGGTTCCGGAGGCGGTCGAACGGCTGATCGATGCGGCGTGGCCTGGTGGGCTGACGATCGTCCTTCCCGCTCAACCGTCGCTGGCGTGGGATCTGGGTGACACCGGCGGCACGGTCGCGGTTCGGATGCCGGCGCACCGCATCGTGCTCGAACTGCTCGAGGAGACCGGACCTCTGGCGGTCTCCAGCGCGAATCTCACCGGACGGCCGGCGGCCGTAACGGCACAGCAGGCCGAGGCCCAGCTCGGAAGCTCCGTCGCGGTGTACCTGGACGATGGGCCCAGCGGTTCCGAGGCCGCGTCGACGATCATCGACGCGACGGCGTTGACCCGTGGCGCCTCCGGTCGGGTCCGGGTGCTCCGCGACGGCGTGGTGGGCCGTCCGGCCCTGCGCGCCGTGCTGGGGGACCTGCTCGAGCCGGACTCGGCGGGAGCGCCGGACGAGGCGGCGTGACCCAGTACCTGCTGGCGGCGGGACTGACCGCGCTGATCACGTTCGGACTGTCGTGGGTGGTGTGGCGGGTGGCGCTGCGCTACCGGATCCACCCTCCTATCCGCGAACGCGACGTGCACACGCGGCCGACGCCGCGCCTGGGCGGGGTCGCCATGTTCCTTGCGGTCGCGGCAGCGTTCGCATACTCATCGCACAACCCCTACTTCGCGCTGATCTGGGCCGACCCGGTCCCGATGCTCGCCGTCCTCGGGGCGACGCTGTTGATCGTGCTCGTCGGCGTCGCGGACGACCTGTGGGAGCTGGACTGGATGGTCAAGCTGGGGGCGCAGGTGGTGTCGGCGGGGCTCATCGTCTGGTTCGGGCGGCTGCAGATCTCGTCCCTCCCGATCGGCGGCATGACCGTCGGATCGAGTTGGATGAGCTTCGCGCTGACCGTGCTGGCGATCGTGCTCGTCATGAACGCGGTCAACTTCATCGACGGACTGGACGGCCTGGTCGCGGGGGTCGGGCTGATCGCCAACGCCGTGTTCTTCGCGTACTCCTACCTGCTCGTGCGCGACACCGGCGCGAGCACGTACTTCAACCTGGCCTCCTTCATCGCCGTCGTGCTGATCGGCGCGTGCGCAGGCTTCCTGCCGTTCAACTGGAGTCCGGCGCGGATGTTCATGGGGGACTCGGGTGCTCTCATGCTGGGCCTGCTGATGGCCACGTCGGCGGTGGCCATCACGGGCCAGATCCAGCCGGCGATGCTCGACCCCGAGCAGCTCGGCCGATCGCAACTGCTGGGCGCGTTCCTGCCGATCCTGGTGCCCGTCGCCGTCGTGCTTCTGCCGCTGCTCGACTTCGGAATGGCGGTCGTGCGGCGGATGCACGCGGGCCGTTCGCCGTTCTCCCCCGACCGCAAGCATCTGCACCATCGCATGCTGGACCTCGGCCACAGCGACCGCAGCGCGGTGCTGATCTTCTACGCGTGGACCGCGGTGGTGGGACTGGCCGTGCTGTTGATGTACATCGCCACCCGGCAGGACTGGCCGGGGCAGTATTGGATCGGCGTGGGATACGGTCTGCTCGGCGCAGCCGCCTGCCTCACCCTCACACTGCTGCCCTCGCCCCGCGCCGCGGCGCCCCCCGACCCCGGTTCCCAGGAGAACGCGACATGACCCCCAGCAACGGACCCAGCCCGAGCTCCGTGATCCTCCGGCTCACTCTGCTGTGGGGCGCCGCCGTCACCGGCGCGCTCGCTGTGATCGGGTCCATCACCGGCGCGGTGATCGCCGGGCCCCGAGGCCTCGCCAGCGCCCTGGTCGGAGTGCTGCTGGCCGCGCTGTTCCTCGCGATGACGGCCCTCATCATCCTCCTAGCGGGTCGCATCCCGCCCGGACCCACGCAGCTGGTCCTGTTCTTCGGCATCGTGCTCGGCGGGTGGGTTCTCAAGCTCGCCGTGTTCGTCGTGGTTCTGGTCGTCCTGCGCGGGCAGCCGTGGATCGAGCCGTACGTGTTCTTCTTCAGCGTGCTCGCCAGCGTCATCGCCTCGCTCGTGGTCGACGTCGTCGTCATGGCGCGGGCACGGGTGCCGTACGTGGGAGACGTCGACCTGCCCGGCACCGGGGACCCCTCGCGGGACGAACCGACCGGTTCGTGACAGGTGGGATTCCTTGCTAGGGTGAAGACGTCATCGCGAACGGGGCGAGGATCGCCGGCTGGATGGTCATGCCCGGCACGATGGCGCTCATATCCATCGTCGCGCCGGACGTCCGGCGCCTGTAGCTGGAGCCAGCGCTGATTACGCACGTCGCATCCCTGATCGCCAACGCCGCCGCTGGCGATGACGGCGGATTCCATGGCCCGTCGATCGAGGAGTTCTTTCCGCCCGCGATCTTCTTCGCGGGAACCCCGTTCGAGATCAACCGGTTGACGCTGATCCGTTTCCTGGTCGTGGGCGTGCTGGTGCTGATCTTCTGGCTCGGCACGCGGCGGATGAAGATCGTCCCGGGACGCGGTCAGTCGGCGCTGGAATGGGTATACGAGTTCGTGCGGGACGGCATCATCTTCGAGACCCTCGGGGAGCGTCTGGGCCGCAAGTACATGCCCATCCTGATGACGTTCTTCTTCCTGGTCCTGGGCATGAACCTGGCGGGTGTCATCCCCGGCCTGCAACTGGCCGGCACGTCGAACATCGGACTGCCGCTGATCCTGTCCATCGTGGCGTGGGTCATGTTCATGTACGCAGGCACGCGCGAGAAAGGCGGGCGCTTCTGGAAGGACTCGCTGTTCCTTCCCGGCGTGCCCTGGCCGTTGTACTTCCTGCTCGTCCCGCTGGAGTTCTTCTCCACATTCGTGCTGCGTCCGATCACGCTGACGCTCCGACTCACGATGAACATGATCGCGGGACACATGCTGCTGGTGCTGTGCTTCTCGGCGACGCAGTTCTTCTTCTTCACGGTCCTCGCCAGCGGGAACTTCCTCGGACTGATCGGCGCTGGTTCGTTCGCCTTCGGCATCGTGTTCACTGTGCTGGAACTGTTCATCGCGATTCTGCAGGCGTACGTGTTCACCATCCTGTCGGCCATCTACATCCAGCTCGCGGTGGCCGAAGAGCACTGATCGCTCCCGGCGCCCCTAACCCCTTCGAAAGGAAACACCCCCGTGAATATCGTCGGACAACTCGCCCCTCTCGCCTTCGGCCTGGCCGTGATCGGCTCGGGCATCGGCGTGGGCATCATCGTCGGCAAGACCATCGAGTCGGTGGCGCGCCAACCCGAACTGCAGGGCCGCTTGAGCAGCCTGATGTTCCTCGGTATCGCACTGACCGAGGCGCTCTGCTTCATCGCGATCGCCGTCGCGTTCATCCCGTTCCCCGCCCCGTAATGCGGCTCAGACAACCGAAGGAGTGGGAATGCTGACCTCACCGGTCGCCGCCGCGGCGGAAGCGGCGGTCAATCCGCTGATCCCGGCGCTGCCGGACCTGATCTGGGGGTCGCTGGCGTTCATCGTTGTGCTGGTCGTGGTATGGCGGTACCTGATCCCGACCATGACCGCGGGTCTGGACGCCCGCCGGGATGCCATCGAGGGCGGAATCCAGCGAGCCGAGGAGGCTCAGGCTCAGGCGGCGGCTGCTCTGGAGCAGTACACCGCGCAGCTGGCGGACGCCCGCGGCGAGGCCGGTGCGATCCGCGAGCAGGCGCGCGCTGACGGCGCGAAGATCATCGCCGAGGCACGGGATGCCGCGCAGGCCGAAGCCGCGCGGGTCACCGCTGCTGCGCAGGCGCAGATCGAGGCGGAGCGGCAGTCGACGTTCGTCGCGCTGCGCGGCGAAGTCGGATCGCTCGCGCTCGACCTGGCCGGCCGCGTGATCGGCGAGAAGCTGGACGACGATGCGACCGCCGCGGCCGTGGTCGACCGCTTCCTGGCCGATCTGGAGAGCTCGGAGAGGTCCGCGCGGTAATGGGAAGTGCCACCGAGTCCGCTCGCGCGACGCTGCGAGCGCAGTCCCGCGCCGAAGGGGGCGACCTTGCCACCGCCGCGGCGCTGCTCGAGGCAGCGCGGGTGCTGGCCGGGTCACCGCAGTTGCGGTCCGCGCTCGCGGATGCTATGGCGCCGACGTCCGCCCGAGAGGCCCTGGTCCGCACGGTGTTCGGCGGGGTCGCCGGGTCGGAGGCCATCGGGCTGCTGGTGACCGCCGTGACCCAGCGGTGGTCCTCCGCGTCGGATCTCGTGGATGGCATCGAAGAGCTCGGCATCCGTGCCGCATCCGCCGCCGTCCCCGACGTCGATCTGGAACGGGAGCTGTTCCAGATCGGGCGCACGGTGGCAGCCAACCCGGGACTGGAACTCGCGCTGGGAACCCGCATCGGATCGGCGGCGGCGAAGGCGGACCTGGTCCGGTCGCTTCTGCAGGGACAGGCGAGCGAGGCAGCGGTCCTGGTCGTGTCCGCGCTGATCCACTCCGCCCGGGGTCGGCGAGTGCGCCAGCTCCTGTCCTGGGCCACCGAGGTCGTCGCGGATCAGCGCGGTCGCACGGTCGCCACCGTCACTTCCGCCGTGCCGTTGACGCCCGAGCAGCGCGAGCGTCTGATGGCGACGCTCTCGGCCCGTTATGGCGCGGATATCTCCGTGAACGCCGTCGTGGATCCCGCACTGGTCGGTGGCCTTCGGGTGCAGGTGGCCGACGACCTGATCGATGCGAGCGTGGCCGGGCGGATCGCCGAGTTGCGCCAGCGCCTGGCCGGCTGACGGCTCGCCACAGAATTCGGGGCGAAGGCCCCACGAACGAAGGAAGACAATGGCAGACATCTCCATCAGTCCCGACGTCATCCGTGACGCCCTGGAGGACTTCGCCGCCGCATACGAGCCGAGCCGGACCGCCGCGACGGAGGTGGGCACGGTGATCGACGCGGCAGACGGCATCGCGCACGTGGAGGGTCTGCCCGGCGTGATGGCCAATGAGCTGGTGGCCTTCGCCGACGGCACGTTCGGTCTGGCGCAGAACCTCGACGAGGACGAGATCGGCGTGATCGTGCTCGGCGATTTCGCCGGGATCGAGGAGGGTCTTCAGGTCACCCGCACCGGCGACGTGCTCTCGGTCGGCGTCGGCGACGGGTACCTGGGCCGTGTCGTCGACCCGCTCGGAAACCCCATCGACGGGCTGGGCCCGGTCGCGGTGGAGGGCCGGCGCGCGCTGGAGCTGCAGGCTCCCGGGGTCATGCAGCGCAAGAGCGTGCACGAGCCGCTGCAGACCGGGATCAAGGCCATCGACGCCATGATCCCCATCGGACGCGGACAGCGTCAGCTGATCATCGGTGACCGGCAGACCGGCAAGACCGCTATCGCGATCGACACGATCATCAACCAGAAGGCGAACTGGGAGTCCGGCGACCCGGAGAAGCAGGTGCGGTGCATCTACGTCGCCATCGGGCAGAAGGGATCGACGATCGCCTCCGTCAAGGGCGCGCTCGACGACGCCGGCGCGATGGAGTACACGACGATCGTGGCGGCGCCGGCATCCGACCCCGCGGGCTTCAAGTACCTCGCGCCGTACACGGGCTCGGCGATCGGTCAGCACTGGATGTACGCCGGCAAGCACGTCCTGATCGTGTTCGACGACCTGTCCAAGCAGGCGGAGGCCTACCGTGCGGTGTCCCTGCTGCTGCGTCGCCCCCCGGGGCGCGAGGCGTACCCCGGCGACGTGTTCTACCTGCACTCCCGGCTGCTGGAACGGTGCGCGAAACTCAGCGACGAGCTGGGTGCAGGCTCGATGACCGGGCTCCCCATCATCGAGACGAAGGCGAACGACGTCTCCGCGTACATCCCGACCAACGTGATCTCGATCACTGATGGCCAGATCTTCCTGCAGTCGGATCTCTTCAACGCGAACCAGCGCCCCGCGGTCGACGTGGGCATCTCCGTGTCCCGCGTTGGCGGCGACGCCCAGGTGAAGTCCATTAAGAAGGTCTCGGGGACACTCAAGCTCGAGCTGGCGCAGTACCGAGCCTTGGAGGCGTTCGCAATGTTCGCCTCCGACCTGGATGCCGCATCGCGCCGGCAGCTGGACCGGGGCGCGCGCCTGACCGAATTGCTGAAGCAGCCGCAGTACTCGCCCTATCCGGTGGAGGAGCAGGTGGTCTCGATCTGGGCGGGCACCAGGGGCAAGCTCGACACGGTCGCGGTCGAGGACGTGCTCCGATTCGAGCGCGAACTGCTCGATCACCTGCGCCGCAACACCGGGGTGCTGGACACCCTGCGCGACACCAACGTGCTCGACGACGCCACCGAGGCGGAGCTGGAACGGGCCACGGACGCGTTCATCCTGGAGTTCCAGGCCGGGACGGACCGGCCGCTGGACGCTCCGGGTAAGGAGCAGTTCGAGGCGGCGGAGCCCGAGGACGTGAACCAGGAGAAGATCGTCAAGGGCCGTCGCGGCTGACGATCGACGAGACGAGGACATGGGCGCACAACTTCGGGTCTACAAGCAGAAGATCGCCTCTGCGCAGACCACCAAGAAGATCACCAAGGCGATGGAGCTGATCGCGGCCTCCCGCATCCAGAAGGCCATGGGGCGGGTCCGCGCTTCGTCCCCCTTCGCTCGCGCCGTGACCCGTGCAGTGTCGGCGGTGGCGACGTACTCGAACGTCGATCACCCGCTCACGCGGGAGCCGGCGGAAGTGCGGCGCTCGGCCGTCGTGATCTTCAGCTCCGATCGCGGTCTTGCGGGTGCGTTCAACTCGCAGATCGTCAAGGAGGGCCTGGAACTGGCTTCGTTGCTGCGTGAGGAAGGCCGCGAGCCGGTCTTCTACCTCATCGGACGCAAGGCCGTCGGCTACTTCCAGTTCCGCCAGGTGCCCGCGGCGGCCGAATGGGTGGGAGACACCGACACGCCCCAGTTCTCGACGGCGGAAGAGATCGCCGCGACCCTGCTGGACGCATTCCGTCGGGGCGGCGGCGATGACGGAGTGGATGAGATCCACTTGGTGTACAACCGCTTCGTCAGCATGATGACCCAGTCTCCGGAGACCGTGCGTCTCCTGCCCCTGGAGGTGGTCGAGGCGGAGACGGCCGCGACCGCTGTCGCGTACCCGGCGTACGAATTCGAGCCCGACGCGGAGACCGTGCTCGATGCTCTGCTGCCCGTCTACGTGCAGAGCCGAATCTTCAACGCGCTGCTGCAGTCCGCGGCCGCCAAGCACGCCGCGACGCAGAAGGCCATGAAGTCCGCCAGTGACAATGCGGACACGCTGATCACCAGCTACACCCGCCTGCGCAACAACGCGCGTCAGGCGGAGATCACGCAGCAGATCGCCGAGATCGTGGGCGGCGCCGACGCCCTGGCCGGCGAGAAATAGGAAACGAGGAATGACCATGACCACCGTCGCCCCGCAGGATTCCCAGACGGCCGTCACCGGGCGGGTGTCCCGGGTGACCGGCCCCGTCGTCGACATCGAGTTCCCGCACGATGCCCTTCCCGGCATCTACAACGCGCTGACGACCACCATCACCATCGGCGACAGCTCCACAGAGATCACGCTGGAGGTCGCGCAGCACCTGGGCGACGACGTTGTGCGTGCGATCGCGCTCAAGCCGACCGACGGGCTCGTGCGCGGTCAGGAAGTCCGCGACACCGGGGGGCCGATCACGGTGCCGGTGGGCGATGTGACGAAGGGCCACGTGTTCAACGTGATCGGCGAGGTGCTGAACGCCAAGCCGGGTGAGGTGGTGGAGGTCACCGAGCGCTGGGGCATCCACCGTTCCGCGCCGGCGTTCGACCAGCTGGAATCGAAGACGCAGATGTTCGAGACCGGCATCAAGGTCATCGACCTGCTCACGCCCTACGTGCAGGGCGGCAAGATCGGCCTGTTCGGGGGCGCGGGTGTCGGCAAGACCGTCCTCATCCAGGAGATGATCCAGCGCGTGGCGCAGAGCCATGGCGGGGTTTCGGTGTTCGCCGGTGTCGGTGAGCGCACGCGCGAGGGCAACGACCTCATCCACGAGATGGAGGAGGCCGGCGTCTTCGACAAGACCGCTCTCGTGTTCGGGCAGATGGACGAGCCGCCGGGCACGCGCCTGCGGGTGGCGCTGTCCGCGCTGACGATGGCGGAGTACTTCCGCGACGTGCAGAAGCAGGACGTGCTGCTGTTCATCGACAACATCTTCCGGTTCACGCAGGCCGGATCCGAGGTGTCCACTCTGCTCGGCCGGATGCCATCCGCAGTGGGCTACCAGCCGAACCTGGCCGACGAGATGGGCGTGCTCCAGGAGCGGATCACCTCCACCCGCGGTCACTCGATCACATCGCTGCAGGCCATCTACGTTCCCGCGGACGACTACACCGACCCGGCGCCGGCCACCACGTTCGCGCATCTGGACGCGACGACCGAACTGTCCCGCGAGATCGCGTCACAGGGCCTGTACCCGGCCGTGGATCCGCTGACCTCGACCAGCCGCATCCTCGATCCCCGTTACATCGGCGCCGAGCACTACCGGGTGGCGACCGCTGTGAAGCAGATCCTCCAGAAGAACAAGGAGTTGCAGGAGATCATCGCGATCCTCGGCGTCGACGAGTTGTCCGAGGAGGACAAGGTGGTCGTGGCGCGGGCCCGCCGCATCCAGCAGTTCCTCTCCCAGAACACCTACATGGCCAAGAAGTTCACGGGTGTGGATGGATCCACGGTTCCGATCCAGGAGACCATCGAGTCGTTCGACGCCATCGTCAAGGGAGACTTCGACCACGTCGCCGAGCAGGCGTTCTTCAATGTCGGCGGCATCTCCGACGTCGAGGAGAAGTGGGCGCGGATCCAGAAGGAGAACGGCTGATATGCCGCTGAAGGTGAGCCTGGTCTCGGCCGACGAGGAGGTCTGGGTGGGCGAGGCGTCCCTCGTGGTCGCCAAGACCGTCATCGGGGAGATCGGATTCATGGCCGGTCACGAGCCGGTTCTGGCGATCCTCGCCGAGGGACAGGTCCGCATCACCGCTACCGACGGCGCCCGCGTCGTGGCGGACGCGCGCGACGGATTCGTCTCGGTCGAACACGACCAGGTCACGATCGTCGCCGGAAACGCCGCGCTCGTCCCGTCCTGACCGGACACGACCCGCGCGGAACTGGGAGAATGCTGTATAAACCGGCTCGATGCGGCTAGCATGGGCGCCGTACGTCACCCGTGACAGCGAAGGTTGGTCCGATGTATTACGACGATTCCGGCTCCGGCGCTCTGGCAGCGCTGCTCTTGATCCTCATCCCGTTGGCGTTCGTCGTCGCGGTGATCTTCTACGTCATCGGGTCGTACTTCCTGATGCGGATCTTCGAGAGCGCCGGCGTTCAGGGGAAATGGCGGGCCTGGGTGCCGGTCTACAACATCCTCATCTTCGCCAAGCTCGGGGACGTGTCCCCCTGGATCATGCTCGCCGGGGTGCTCGCCTCGTCGCTGCTGAGCCAGATCCCCGTCCTCGGCTGGCTGCTGTCGCTGGCCTACTTCGCCCTGCTGGTGATGGCCGCGTGGCGGGTGGGGATGAAGCTCAACAAGGAGTGGCCCTACCTCTTGCTGTGGATCCTGGTCGGGGTGGGGCAGTTGATCTGGTTCGGCATCCTTGCCTTCACGAAGGACCCGTGGAACCGCGCACTCCCGCCGGCCCCGTGGTCGAACACCTTCCTCGGTGATAAGACCGTGTGGGCGGGTATCCCGGTTCAGCCGGGCGCGGCGGTGGGCTACCAGCCGCCCCCGGCTCCCCCCGCCCCCCCGCAGAGCCCCGAGGCCCCGCAGATCTGACATCGGCTCCGAGACGAGCCCCTCGGGGCTCGTCTCGTCCGCGTTCCGGGGCGCTGGCGGCCGGCGTCAGGGGAGGACGCCGACGGTAGGATGGGAGCACTCCGCGGCGGCGCGCTGTGGGGATGCGGCGGGAGGATGACGTGGGCGACTCCGCACAGCGCCGCAGCGTGACACTGCACGACGGCTCTGAGCTCATCGTCACATGGTCGGCGTTGACCCACGTGGGCCGTCGGCGGGAAGTGAACCAGGACTCGGTGCTTGCCGATTTCCCGTTGTTCGTGGTCGCCGACGGGATGGGCGGACACTTGGGCGGGGAGATCGCCAGCGCCAGCGCAATCGATCGGCTGCACGCGATGGTGCGTCGTGGCGCGGTGAGCGCGAAGGCGATCGAGAAGGCCCTCGGTCGCGCGGTGAAGGATATTGCGGCGCACCCCGGGGCCACGGACGAGGGCACCGGGACCACCGTCACCGGCGTGTTCCTCGACACGGCGGATCACCCGCCACGCTGGGTCACTCTGAACATCGGCGATTCGCGGGTCTACCTCCTGCGCGACGGTGAGCTCGTCCAGGTCACCACGGACCACTCCGTCGTGCAGGAGCTGATCGCCTCCGGTCGGCTCAGTCCTGAGGAGGCCGAGAATCATCCGTACGGGAACGTGATCACCCGCGCCGTCGGACCGTCCGACGGCGTGCGTCCCGACTACGTCGCCGTCGAGGTCCGCGACGGCGATCGATTCGTGGTCTGCTCCGATGGTCTGACCAAGGAACTGACCGACTTCGGCATCCGGCACTTCCTGGTGGAGAATAGCGACCCCGCTGCGGCGGCCGGCGCCATGCTCGACGCCGCCCTCGACAACGGCGGCCGGGATAACGTGTCCGTGATCGTCGTGGATGTCACCCGCCGACCCTGAAGAAACCTCCTCCCCAGGGCGGACCGCCGGAGTCCGGGGCAACAGCCCGCTGTGTGGCTCGTCGCGCGCTGTGAGGTGCGATGGGGTCTGTGCATGGACGACTCCGCTCTCGTCGCATCTCCGCTTCATCTGCCGGCCGAGGTGATGCCCGCCCGTCGGCGGGTGTTCCCGGTGGCGGCCGCGGCCGTGCCCGTCATCGGTGCCGCCGTGATGTGGCTGGTCACCGGCTCCGCGATGATGCTGTGGTTCGCAGTGCTCGGGCCGGCCATGGCGGTGGCTGCTCTGCTCGACGCCGCGCGCGCGCAGCGCCGGACGGTGCGAGCGGGCGCGCGCATGCGCGCCGAAGCGGTCGCACGCGTGGCCGCGACGATACAAGAGCGGCACGCGGCGGAGCGGGAAACGCTCATGCGGTCTCACCCCGGACTTGCCGGGTTCTGCGACGACCCCGCCCAGATCTGGCGGAGCGTCCCTGTGCGCGCCGGCCTGCTCGTCGTCGGCCGTGGCCGCGTGGCCAGCTCGGTCCGGATCGGCGGGGACGACGACGACGCGCGGGCGTTGTCAGCGAGCGCTCGATGGATCCCCGACGCGCCCGTGACGGTTCCGGTGACGGCTGGCGTCGCCGTGCGCGGGCCTCGGGTCGCGGCCGACGCGGTCGTGCGGGGACTGGCCGCCCAGCTGCTGTGCGCCTACCCGCCCGGTGCTATCCGGGTCGCCTCGGTAGGGCCTCGTCATGACTGGCTGGCAGGGGCCCCGGCGGCCGCGACGGGTCTGCGGATGGCGGTGGACACGAACACGTCGGCTGACATCCTGCTGTGCACGGTTCCAGATGGCGCGCCCGTCCCGCCGCACTGCACCGCCGTCCTCACCCTGACCGGTCCCGATCGGGCTGACCTCGATCACGACGGGCGGGTGCAGACGATCCGGACCGAACCGGTGTCCGCCGCCCAGGCGCGGGCCGTGGTGGAGCTGCTGGCCGAGCGCGCGGCCGCCATCGCGCCCGACGGAGGGCTGCCGACGGAGGTGGCCACGGGCCGGCTGGTGTCCTCAGCGCCCGCGGCGGGGCTGTCCGCAGCCGTGGGCGTGTCGGCCGACGGCGCAGTCGTCCTCGACCTGGTCGCCGACGGGCCTCACGCGGTGGTCGCAGGAATGACCGGATCGGGCAAGAGCGAGTTGCTCGTCACGTGGGTGACCGCGATCGCGGCGCGTCACACCGTGGAAGAGGTCACCTTTCTGCTGGCGGACTTCAAGGGCGGGACCGCATTCTCCCGGCTGGAAGACCTGCCGCATGTCGTCGGCGTGATCACCGACCTGGACGACGAGGGCGCGGACCGGGCATTGCGCAGCCTGCGCGCCGAGATCCGCTGGCGGGAGGGTGAGCTGGCCCGGTCTCGGGCGCGGGACGTCGGGGCGGACCGTCCGCGGCTGCCACGGCTCGTGATCGTGGTCGACGAGTTCGCCGCCCTGCTCGCCGGGCACCCGGATCTCGCGGACCTGTTCGTGGACGTGGCGGCGCGTGGCCGCGCCCTGGGAATGCACCTGATTCTGGGTACCCAGCGCGCTGCGGGGGTCGTCCGGGACGCGCTTCTGGCCAACTGTCCGCTGCGCATCAGTCTGCGCGTTGCGGACCCGGCCGACAGCCGGTTCTTGATCGGCACCCCCGACGCTGCCCTGGACGGTCCCGTCGTCCGGACTCGCGGCATCGCGTTCGCGCGTCGGCCGGACGACCCGGCCCCCGTCGCCTTCCGAGTGGCGCTGACCGGTGACGGGGATGTCGCCGAGGTCGTGGCGCGCGCGCATCCCTCGTCCGCACCGCGCCGACCGTGGCTGCCGGACCTGCCGCCCCTGCTGGAGCTTCGGGATGTCCCGGCCCCGCTGCGCGGGGGAGACATCGTGCTCGGTCTGGCGGACGACCCGGATCATCAGCGGCAGGAAGTCGTGATGCTGCATGCGGACGACCGGGGCCTGTTCGTCGCAGGAGGACCCGGTTCTGGCAAGTCGTCTCTTCTGGCGGCGCTGCACGCCCAGGATCCCCAGGCTGTGCGACTGCCGGCGGACCCGGAACTCCTGTGGGACGTCCTGGATGCTGCGGACGGCGTGGTGACGAGCGATCTCATCCTGGTTGATGACGTGGACGTGATGGTCGCTCGCTTCCCCGTCGACTACGCCGCCGCCGTGGCGGAGCGTCTGGCGACGACGATCCGCTTCGCGGGGGGCGGCGGGCCTCGGGTCGTGCTCAGCGCTACCCACCTCAGCGGGCCTGCAGGCCGCCTCGCCCAGATGCTGCCGCGCCGGGCGGTGCTGCGCCACGCCACGCGGTGGGATCACCTGGCCGCCGGCGGCGCCCCGGGGTGGTTCGAACCGGATGCGCCGCCCGGTCGCGGTCACCTAGCCGATCACCGCGTGCAGTTCGTCTCCGCGGCCCCGCAACCCGAGCCGCCCGCACCCGAGATCCCGCTGTGGTGCCCGCGGCCCGGGACTCACGGGCTGGTGATCCGGTCGGGTTCCGTCGCACGGAGGGTTGCGGATGCCATCAGCGCCCGCGGCGCGATCGTCCGGGACATCGAGGCCGCCGACGCCGGCGCGGCGCTGCGTGATCCGGGGACAGCGGCCACGGTGCTCGTCGGAGAACCGAACGCGTGGCAGCGGCACCCGCGGGCGCTCGCCGCCGTGCAATCCGACGGGGACCTCGTGGTGGACGTGGGATGCGCACCCGAATACCGCATGCTGACCGGGGAGCGCGAACTGCCCCCGTACTGCCACCCGGGCCGCGGGCGGGCGTGGGTACGATCGTGCGGTGAGCCCGCGGTGCGGATGATCCTGCCCGGGTCGGGGTCAGGAGCACGCGGCCGTCCGGAGCACATCGGTTGAAGGAGCGATCACGCCGACTCGGACTGCCCGCAATGACCGTTTCCGACGCCCCAGCGACGGCGCGGGGGAGCCGGTGACAGACTGAGGGCATGATCGGCGAGCACCACTACGCAGTGACCGCTCGCTGGACGGGTGACCGGGGCACGGGGACCAGCGGGTACCGCGATTACGAACGGTCTGTCACGCTGCAGGCGGAGGGCCGGCCCAACCTGGACGCATCGAGCGACCGCGCCTTCCACGGTGACGCCTCGCGCTGGAACCCGGAGGACATGCTGCTGGCTGCGCTCGCGCAGTGCCATCTGCTGTCCTACCTGCACGCCTGCGTCGCGGCCGGAGTGGTCGTACGCGGATACCGCGATGAGGCCACGGCGGTCATGCGCGAGGACGGGCGCGGTGGCGGCGCGTTCGTGGAGGCCGTCCTGCACCCGGTGGTCGAGGTGGCGGATGAGGCGATGGTGGCCGCAGCGCTCGCGGCGCACGAGCAGGCGCACCGGTGGTGCTTCATAGCCGCGTCCGTCGCGTTCCCCGTGCGTATCGAACCGGCGGTCGCGGTCGTGCCGTGACCGCTCAGCGGCGCTCGTGCGGCAGCGCCCTGCGGATGCGCTCGATCGGTGTCTGGGCTGGGACCTCGTTGTACACCCCGGCCTCCTCCTGACCCGACAGAGCGTGGATCGCCGCCATGATCTCGTCCGTGGCCGCTCGCCGTGCCCGTCCGGAGTCGGCCGGGCCGTGATGGCTGAGGTCTAGCGGCTCGCCGAACCGGATCGTCACGCGGGGCCGCAGGCGCGGCACGCGCGCACCCACCGGCATCATCTCGTTGGTGCCGATGAGGCCCACGGGGATCACCGGCGTCCCGGTCTGCAGCGCGAGGAACGCCACCCCTGTCCGGCCCTTGTAGAGACGCCCGTCCAGGGATCGCGTCCCTTCCGGGTACAGTGCGACGGCGTTGCCGGCTTCGAGCTTCACCCGCTGCTGATCCAGCGCCGTCAGTGCGGCCTGACCTGCTCCGCGCTCGACCGGCATCGCCCCGAAGGTGCTGAAGAATTGGCGCGCGATCCAGCCCCGCAGGCCGGTGCCCTCGAAGTAGTCGGACTTCGCGAGGAAGTGCACCGCGCGCGGAGCGGCGATGGGGATCGCGATGGAGTCGATGAAGGACAGATGGTTGCTGGCGAAGATCAGCGGACCGGTGCGTGGGACCCGATGCCGTCCCTCGATCCGGGGACGGTAGACGGCGCGGGCCAGCGGCGAGAGGATGCCGCGGACGATCGTGTGGGCCACACTGGTGCCCGACGCGGGCGAGGCGGCCCCGTGAGCGGTGGGGTCGGCGTCGGCCGCGGAAGTCACCCCACGAGGGTACTCCCTCGACATTCCCGCCTGTGCATGACTGTTCCCAGTCGGGATTCGGGCGGGTGAGAGATGATGAACGCATCCCCGAACGCGAATGAATGAGGTCCTCGTGCGCTTCCGCCCCCTTGCCGTGACCACCGTCGCCGCCGCCGCGCTTGCCCTGGCGGGCTGCGCCGCGGGTCCTGAACCCGCGCCGACCGGTGCCGCCGCGAGTCTGTGCGACGCCGTTGCACCCGCTGGTGCCGCATCCGATGCCGTCGAGGTCACCGGAGAGGTCGGCGTGCAGCCCACTGCGCGGTTCGCCACCCCGCTGACCGTGGACGACGTGCAGAGCACCGTTGTCGTCGCCGGATCGGGGGAGCGGGTGGACTCCGGGCAGTTCGTCACCTATGCCGTTACGGCCTTCGACGCGCAGAGCGGGGCGTTGGTGGACAGCGCCGGTTACGCCCCGGGCGAGATCCTGCCCTCACAGATCTCGCCCGACAGCGTGATCGGCCGGGTCCTCGGATGCGCGACTGTCGGCACGCGCGTCGCCGCCACCCTTCCGGCAACGGGATCGTCTGCAGCCGCGGTGTACGTGATCGATCTGCTCGGCATCACCCCCACCGCGGCGTGGGGCGAGCCGCAGCAGCCGCGCCCGGGCGCCCCGGAGGTCGACGTGCAGGATGACGGCGCCCCGATCATCACCATCCCCGCCGGTGATCCGCCGACGGATGTCGCCGTCGACACCCTGAGGCGCGGCGACGGACCGGTGGTGCAACCGGGCGACTCCGTGCTCGTGCAATACACCGGGGCACGCTGGTCGGATGGGTCCGTGTTCGACTCCAGCTGGGATCGCGGCACGCCGGCGTCGTTCGTGACCACCCAGGTCGTGGACGGTTTCCGTCAGGCTCTGGAAGGCCAGTCCGTCGGCTCGCAGGTGCTCGTGGTGGTGCCGCCCGCCTTCGGGTACGGCGCGGCGGAGGGTAACGAGCTCCAGAACGAGACGCTCGTCTTCGTCGTCGACATTCTGGGGACGCAGCACCCGGTCGCGGCGCAGGGCTGACCGATGGCGCCGCGCACGGTGGTGGTGCTGGGGTCGACCGGATCGATCGGCACGCAGGCGCTGGCCCTGGCCCGCCGCTACCCCGAGAGGTTCCGTCTCGTGGGGTTGGCGGCAGGGTCGAATGCGGCGATGCTCGGCGCGCAGGCCGCCGAGTTCGGAGTGACGCGCACGGCGCTGGGGGCGGCGGCCGCGGAACGGCTGGTGCAGGACGTCCCCTGCGATGTGGTGCTCAACGGAATCACCGGGTCGGTCGGACTCGGGCCGACGCTGGCCGCTCTGGAGGCCGATCGCACCCTGGCGCTGGCGAACAAGGAGTCTCTCATCGTGGGCGGCGACCTGGTCACCGCGCGCGCGTCCCCCGGGCAGATCGTTCCCGTCGACTCCGAGCACTCGGCGCTCGCGCAGGCGCTGCGCGCGGGAGAGCCCGCGGAGGTGCGGCGCCTGGTGCTGACCGCCTCCGGCGGTCCCTTCCGGGGATGGGACCGCGAGCGTCTGAGGTCGGTCACGCCCGAACAGGCTCTCGCGCACCCCACCTGGACCATGGGGCGGGTGGTGACCACGAACTCGGCGACATTGGTCAACAAGGGACTGGAAGTGATCGAAGCCCACCTCCTGTTCGGCGTCCCCTACGACCGCATCGAAGTGGTGGTGCACCCGCAGTCGGTGGTGCACTCCCTGGTCGAATTCACCGACGGCGCCACGATCGCCCAGGCGTCGATCCCCGATATGACGCTGCCGATAGCACTCGGCCTGGACTGGCCGCGGCGCCTGGCCGACGCCGTCGCCCCGCTGGACTGGTCGTCGGCGACGCAGTGGACGTTCGAACCGGTGGATGGTGCGGTCTTCGGCGCGATCGCCCTCGCCAAGCAGGTCGGTGCCGCCGGCCGCACGTACCCGGCGGTGTTCAACGCCGCCAATGAGGAGGCGGTCGAGGCGTTCCACGCGCGGCGGATCGGATTCCTCGACATCGTGAGCATCATCCAGCGGGTGCTCGACCGCCACGAGCCGCCGGCGGAGGTGACGCGCGGTTCACTGGCGGATGCCGAGCACTGGGCTCGCTCCGAGGCGCGCGCGGTCGTGCGCGCCTCGGGGTGAACCCCGGTCACGCCCCGGTGGGGTCCGACCAGGGAGTCTCGTCGGGAGGATAGGGCACCGGCCACCGCGGCTCGGGCACGGGCCAGCCGGCATCCCGCAGCGCCCGCCGGGCCAGTTCCCGGGCGGAGTAGGGTACCCGGACCCCGCGGATGTCGCGGTAGTCCTGATGCCCTGGACCGGCCCATAGGATCGCGTCGCCTTCGCCGGTCAGCGCCACCGCCTCGCCGATGGCGCGCTCCGGCGGGGAGACCTCGATGATGGTGCCGTCCGGGCGGGCGCGGCGCGCGCCGGCCAGGAGCGCGGCGCGGATGCGGTCGGGGTCCTCATGACGGGGATGGTGATCGGTGATCACCAGGATGTCGCTCCCCTCCGCCGCGGTACGACCCATGTCGGTGCGCTTGGTCGCGTCGCGATCCCCGTCCGCGCCGAACAGCATGAGAACCCGCCCCGATGTGACGCGACGGACCGCGGCGAGCGTTTTCTCGAATGCGTCCGGGGAGTGTCCGAAATCGACGTACACGGCTGGTCCGCGCGGCCCGGACACCCGTTCAGTACGGCCGGGCAGGTATGCCTGGATCTGGCCGCCATCGAGCGCCTCGACCAGATCGGGCCACGACACTCCAGCCGCGACGAGCATGGCGATCGCCTGCCCCGCGTTCGCCGCCATGTGCCGGCCGATCACCGGCACGGTCGTGACGAGGCGGCCGGGGGGACCCGAGATCGCGAAGCGGGTGCCGTCGGTGGCCTCATCGAGGATGTCCACCGTCCAGTCCGCCCCCGCGGCGAGGGCCGGGTCCGCCGCGACCGCGGGCGTCGCCACGGTGACGTGCGGCACCTCGCAGCGCGCGGCGACCACAGACCCGGCGGGGGAGTCCAGGCAGATCACCGCCTGCCGTGCCCGGTCTGGAGTGAACAGCGTCAGCTTCGCCTCCAGATACGCGTCCATGTCGGGGTAATCGTCCAGATGGTCGTGGCTGAGGTTCGTGAACCCCGCCACGTCGAACACCACTCCGTCCAGGCGGCGCCGCGACAGTGCCTGAGCGCTGACCTCCACGGCCACCGCCTGAACTCCGCGTTCCCGCATCAGCGCGAGCAGCGCGTGGAATTCGGATGCCTCCGGTGTCGTCAGCCGGGAAACGATCACCTCGCCGGCGATGTGGCGCTCCGCGGTGGATGACAGTCCGGTCACCATGCCCATCTGGCGCAGCATCCCCTCCGCGAGGTGGGACACGCTGGTCTTCCCGTTGGTGCCGGTGGTGCCTAGCAGCAGGGGCAGGCGATCACCGGCCTGCGTGCCATACACCCAGGCGGCCATCGCGCCCAGCCGGGCGCGGGGATCGGCGACGACGAGGACCGGAAGCCCCGATTCCGCTGCGACCGCCGACCCCTCCGCATCCGTCACGATGGCCACCGCTCCGGCGTCGGCGGCCGCGCGCGCGAACTCGGCGCCGTGCCGGTGCGCGCCGGGAACGCCGACGAAGACATCGCCCGGACGCAGGTCGGAGGTCGCGAGGGTCACCCCGGTCAGCACCCGCCCGGTCACGTCACCGGTCACGCTGTCGGCGAAGCGGTCTGCGAACTCCGCCAGCGAGCGCACCGGCGGATGCTCCGGCCGGAGCACCGGCGGCAGCCGCGGGGCGGGCAGGTCCGGCGTGTTGGACGACATGGATTTCCATTGAACCAGACGCCGCGCCGGGGGGCCGTTCGGCTGGTTCCAAGACCCCGTGGATACGGTGGCCCAGTGACCGTGCTCGCCTTCGTGATCGGCATCGTCGTCCTGGTCGTGGGGCTGGCGGTGTCGATCGCCCTGCACGAGCTCGGTCACCTGCTACCCGCGAAAGCCTTCGGCGTCCGGGTCGGACAGTACATGATCGGATTCGGGCCGACCATCGCGTCCTGGCGGCGGGGCGAGACCGAGTACGGTGTGAAAGCGCTGCCGCTCGGAGGGTACATCTCGATGGCAGGGATGTACGCGGCCCCCGACGACGGTTCGCGGCCCGGTCGCACCCGCCTGTTCGCAGCCATGGTGCAGGACGCCCGCGACGCGAACCGCGAGACCATGGTGGGCGCGCAGCCGCACCGCCTGTTCTCGTCGCTGCCGATCGGCAAGCGCGTCGTGATCATGCTCGGCGGGCCCGTCATGAACCTCCTGCTCGCGATTGTGCTCATGACCATCCTGATGTCGGGATTCGGAGTGCAGACCGCCACCGCCACCGTCTCATCGCTGAGCGAGTGCACGCCGGCGACGATGGCCTCGGATGACTGCGTCGGCGGCGCCACTCCGGCCCAGGCGGCGGGAATCCAGCCGGGGGACCGCCTCGTGTCCGTGGATGGCGTCCAGATCGCGACGTTCGCGGATGCCGCCGCGATCATCCAGGGCGCCGGGGGGCGGGCGCTGCCGATGGTGCTCGAACGTGGCGGGGAGCGGATCCCGGTCACCGTGACGCCGGCGCCGGTGCCCGCCACCGCCTCCGCCGACGCGGCGGAGGTCGGATTCGTCGGCATCCGGCCGACGGTCGAATCCGTGCGGCAGCCACTGTGGAGTGGCGCGGTGGCCACTATCGAGAACACCGGCGCGGTTGCGGCCGTCATGGTCCGCCTGCCGGTGCTGGTCTACGAGGCGGGGACCTCGGTGATCACGGGACAGGAACGGGATCCCAACGGCCCGCTCAGCCTGGTCGGCGCAGGGGCGATCGCAGGCGAGGTGGCGGCGGCGGATGCTCCGGTGCGCGACCGGGTCGCGGGCATCCTGGGGCTACTCGCGTCGGTGAACCTCGCCTTGTTCGTCTTCAATCTGATTCCCCTGCTTCCTCTGGACGGCGGTCACGTGGCCATCGCACTGTGGGACGCAGCGGCGCGCCTGATCGCGCGCATCCGCGGGCGGGCGGCCCCCCGCCCCGTGGACGCCACTCGACTGGTGCCGCTGACGTTCGCCGTGGTCTCGCTCCTGATCGTCATGGGAGGTGTGCTGATCCTCGCCGATCTGCTGAACCCGGTGTCGCTGGTCTGAGAAGCCCTGTTACGGGGTCCAGGCGAAGCGAAAGCGCTCCGCCTGCGCGGCGACCGGTTCGGTGTCCCAGGTGGCGTGCTCGCGAGAGCGCACCGCCGCGATCGCGGTCAGGAGCTGGTCGCCGAGCACTGCGCGGGCCAACTCCGAGCGGGCCAGCCGCGACAGCTGTTCGGCGCCGGCCTCGGGAAGGAGGGCGGCCCCCGAGCCGGGCGGGTCGACGGTCACCGGAGGGGGAGCGCTCAGGCTCCGCGTGATGCCGCGATGCGCGGCCGACAGCAGCAGTGCTGTGGCGAGGTAGGGGTTCGCTGATGCATCCACGGCCTTGACCTCGATGTTCACGGCGTCCGGATCCGTCTGCTCGTGGGCGCACAGGCGCACCGCGGCTTCGCGGTTCTCCGGACCCCAACACACCCACGCGCCGGACCACATCCCCGGACGCAGCCGATGCCCCGACACGACCGATCCGGTCAGAGCCGCCCCGAGATCCGGGACCTCTGCGAGAATCCCGGCGATGGCGGCCGAGCCCGCTGGGGTCAGGCCGAACGGACCCGACCCGCCCGCAAACACGGGTTCACCGCGGTGGAGCAGGGACAGGTGCTGGTGCGCGCCGTTTCCGGCGCCACCAGGAGCCGGGAACGGCGAGAACGACGCCATCAGTCCTGCCGCCCGGGTCGCCTGGGACACGATCGCGCGCGCGAGGATCAGATCGTCGGCGGCCGTGACCGGGTCCGATGGCGCGAGCGAGAGCTCGAACTGATCGGGTCCGTATTCGGCATGCAGCTGGAGCACGGCCAGGCCCGCCCACTCGGCCCGGCGCACGATGTCGCGGAGTAGCTCAGCGTGGTCGAGGACGGCCCCGAGTCCGTACGCGGACCACGGACCCTGGGGTCCGCCGAACACGGTGAACTCCACCTCGTGGCCGACGCGCGCGCTCAATCCGTCCCGCGCGAGCGCCTGCGACGGTCCGCACCAGCACGGAGCGCGTGCACATCGGCGAGAGCGAGCCGTCCTGGGCGTGGACCGTGCACGGCGCCCATCGCAGACCGTCTCCGAGGTCCCGCATCCGTTCCGCCGCCAAGCGGAGCCGTAGGTCGCCCACCACCGAGAACTCGGGAGTGAACGCGAGCTGGTCATCAGCGCAGAACACGCTCCAGCTCACCGCCGCGCCGATGCCGTCGGTGGCGAACCGGTCCGCGCGGGCGGCGGGAACCACCTTCGCCCGGGGCACCCCACCCGGATCCACCACGGCGCCGATCACCAGGTCCGCCCCGGCGCCGGTCGGGATCCCGCGATTCGGCGCACCCATGGGCCGATGGTAGCGCGGCGGGTCGAGACGGCTCAGGATGCCGCGGTCGCGCCCTCGCTGGCCACCTGGGCCGGAATGAGGGCGTGCGCGACGAGGCGTTCCAGCGTACGCATCCCATCGCGGGAGAGGATCGACTCCACATGCCCCTGGACGGATGCCACCGCGGGACCGCGCAGCGCCCACACGTCGCCGGTGCGCGGGTCGGCGGCGACGTCGAAGACACCGAGCCGGGTGGCTCCGGGCGCCACGCGCGCGGTGAACGTGTTGTAGAAGCCGATCGCTGCCCGCTCTCCGAACAGGTCCACCTCCCGCTGCAGGCCCTGATGTGGCGCGTCGAGCGGTGCGAGCTCCGCGCCCAGCCGATCGGCGAGGATCTGATGGCTCAGACATACGGCCAGAAGGGGCGCTCCGGTGGTGAGCCGCGCGTTCACGAGCTCGCGCATCCGAGAGATGCGGGGGTCCCCCGCATCCCTCGGATCCCCGGGACCAGGGCCCGCCACGAGCAGATCCGCCGCCGCAGCATCGGAGTCGTCGACCTCGTGCCACGCCACGACTCGGGCCTCGAAGCCGAGGTGGCGCAGCTGGTGGGCGAGCATCGTCGTGAACCGGTCCTCGGCGTCCACGACCAGGGCGGTGCGCGCCGCGAACGGTCCCGCCGTCCCGTCCTGCGGCTCCAGCCAGAAGGCGGAGAGCCGGGCATTGCGCTTCTGCAGTTGTCTCCGGATGCCGGGGTCGGACGCGAGCGGAACCGCGTCGCCGACGGGACGGTCGGGATCCTCCACGGCGTCCGCCGGCAGCGCCCCGATCGCTCCGAGCAGACCCGCGGCCTTGCCGTGGGTCTCGGACACCTCGCCGCGGGGGTCCGAGTGGCGCACCAGCGTCGCGCCGACAGGAACGCGCACCACGCCGTCGGCGAGGTAAGCGGTGCGGATCAGGATCGGCGCGTCCATGTCGTGGCGGTCCGGCGCGTCCGGCGCCGGCGTGAACAGCGCCGCGACGCCGGAATAGTATCCCCGGGGCGTGTGCTCGCGCCGGGCGATGACCGAGCAGGCGCTCTGCATCGGGGACCCCGTCACCGTGGGCGCGAACATTGTCTCCCGGAGGATGTCGCGCGGATCCCACGAAGACCGGCCCTGCAGGACATACTCCGTGTGGGTGAGCCGGGACATCTCCTTCAGGTGGGGTCCGGTGATGCGGCCGCCGTCGACGCAGACCGCGCTCATCATCTTGAGCTCCTCGTCCACCACCATGAACAGTTCCTCGGTCTCCTTCTCGGATTCCAGGAACGTCGACAGGCTCGCCACGGTCGCCCCGCCTGGCGGATGGCGGAAGGTCCCGGAGATCGGGTTCATCGTGACTCGGCCGCCGCCCACGCGCACGTGCGCCTCCGGACTGGCTCCCACCGCGACCATGTCGCCGGCTACCACCGCGAACGTCCAGTACGCGCCCCGTTCGCGCTCGAGCAGAGCCCGGAACCACGTCAGCGCCGCCGTCCTTGGATCGGCGTCCACGCTCGCGGTGAAATCGCGACGGATGACGAAGCTCGATCCCTCGCCCCGCCCGATCTCCTCCGCGATCACCTCCCGCACGATCGCGGCGTAGCCGTCGTCGTCGATGTCGAAGCGGCCCTGCCCGACCGGGATCGGCTCATTCGGCAGCGCCGCAAGCGCCGACTCCCGGTCGATGACACGGTGCTCGTCGACCACCAGGCACAGCAGCGGAGCGCCGTCGTCATGGCAGGTGAAGCCCCGCTCGCGAACCTGCCGGAACGGGACCAGAGCGAGCACTTCGGCCGCACCGCCCGCTTCGTCCATCAGCGGGATGTCGGCGAGAAGTTCCACCTCCCGCACCGAACCGGTCAGGAGCTCCACGGTGTCGGGCGCGCGGGCGATGAGGGCGAACGGCTGGTGGGAGCGGGCCAGGTCGGCGAGATCGGTCATGGTCGGTCTTTCTTCCGTGGAGCGGCCGCCTGACGCAGAGGACCGCCTGAGGGCGGTCCGGATGAACGCACGCACCGCCTAGGGGGCGGGCCACCACTCGGGCTGTGCGAACATGCCGCGAAGCTATCACATGGGTCGTCGTCGTGGACGCCCCGGACCCGGCCCTCTCCCAGGCTGCTGACCGCCGTCGGCGCGTAGGCTGGGCTGGTGCCTGCAGTGAATGTCGGGATGCCGGCGGTGCCCGCCACGCTCGCCCCGCGCCGGCGCAGCCGGCAGATCCGCGTCGGCAAGGTCCTCGTCGGAGGCGACGCACCCGTCAGCGTCCAGTCCATGACGACGACCCGCACCACCGACATCAACGCCACGCTGCAGCAGATCGCCGAACTCACCGCCGCCGGATGCGACATCGTCCGGGTGGCGGTACCGAGCCAGGACGACGCGGATGCGCTCCCGGCCATCGCCGCGAAGAGCCAGATCCCGGTGATCGCCGACATCCACTTCCAGCCGCGGTACGTGTTCCAGGCCATCGACGCCGGGTGCGCGGGGGTGCGGGTGAACCCGGGCAACATCAAGGCATTCGACGATCAGGTCGCCCAGATCGCGTCCGCCGCCGCTGCCGCCGGGGTGTCGCTGCGGATCGGCGTGAACGCCGGGTCCCTGGACCGCCGGCTGCTGGAGAAGTACGGCAAGGCCACCCCGGAGGCGTTGGTGGAGAGCGCGGTGTGGGAGGCTTCCCTGTTCGAGGAGCACGACTTCCACGACTTCAAGATCTCCGTCAAGCACAACGATCCGGTCGTGATGGTCTCGGCCTACCGGATGCTCGCCGAGCGCGGTGACTGGCCGCTCCACCTCGGGGTGACCGAGGCGGGGCCGGCTTTCCAAGGGACGATCAAGTCCGCGACGGCGTTCGGCATCCTGCTGGCAGACGGGATCGGCGACACCATCCGCGTCTCGCTGTCGGCTCCTCCGGTGGAGGAGGTGAAGGTCGGGCTGCAGATCCTGCAGTCGCTGAATCTGCGCGAGCGCAAGCTCGAGATCGTGTCGTGCCCCTCGTGCGGCCGCGCCCAGGTCGACGTGTACACCCTGGCGGACAGCGTCACCGAGGGCTTGCAGGACCTGACGGTCCCGTTGCGTGTGGCAGTGATGGGATGCGTCGTGAACGGTCCCGGCGAGGCGCGGGAGGCCGATCTGGGAGTGGCCAGCGGAAACGGCAAGGGTCAGATCTTCGTGAAGGGCCAGGTGATCAGAACCGTCCCCGAGTCGGAGATCGTCGCGACCCTCATCACGGAAGCGAACCGGCTCGCTGAGCAGATGGGGTCCGACGCGCCTCTGGGCACCGCACAGGTGATCACGGGCTGACGCTCCGGCGCAGGGCTGGCGCGGCGCCCGCATACACTGGACGCTCGTGGTGACCCGGCTTTCGCGATTCTTCCTGCGCACCCTGCGCGACGACCCCGCCGATGCCGAAGTCGCCAGCCACCGGCTGCTGCTGCGGGCCGGCTACATCCGGCGCGTGGCACCCGGGATCTTCGCGTGGCTGCCGCTGGGGTTGCGGGTGAAGGAGCGCATCGAACGCATCGTCCGGGACGAGATGGCCGCGGCGGGCGCGTACGAGGTGCACTTCCCGGCCCTGGTGCCGGCGGATCCGTACCGGCAGTCGGGTCGGTGGGAGGCCTACGGCGAGGGGATTTTCCGCCTGCAGGACCGCAGAGGCGCCGACTATCTGCTGGCGCCCACGCACGAGGAGCTTTTCACCCTGCTCGTGAAGGACCTCTACTCGTCGTACAAGGACCTCCCTTTGACGATCTACCAGATCCAGGACAAGTACCGTGACGAGGCGCGACCGCGGGCGGGCCTGCTGCGCGGACGCGAGTTCACCATGAAGGACGCCTACTCCTTCGACAGCACCGATGAGGGCCTGGAACGCTCCTACCAGGCCCAGCGCGACGCGTACGAACGGATCTTCTCCCGGCTGGGCCTGGAGTATGTCATCGTCAACGCCGACAACGGGTTGATGGGTGGTGCCCGCAGCGAAGAGTTCCTGCATCCGATCGACATCGGCGAGGACACGTTCGTGCGCTCGCCGGGAGGCTATGCCGCGAACGTCGAGGCCTTCACGAGCGCCGCCCCGGCGCCGCGGCGGGCCGCCGCCGGACCCGCGACGATCTTCGACTCGCCCGGAACCCCCACCATCGCCACGCTCGTCGACCATCTCCGGGCCGTCTTGCCCGACCCGGCGCCCGGGCTGGCGGGGCCCGACACGGACGAGGCGGTCGCGTGGACCGCCGCGCACACCCTGAAGAACGTGGTTCTGGCGCTCACCCAGCCCGACGGTTCCCGGGAGATCGTGGTGGTGGGCGTACCCGGCGACCGTGACGTGGACGACAAGCGCGCGGAGGTCGCGTTCGCTCCCGCCGCGGTCGAACCGGCCACCGACGCCGATTTCGCCCGGTACCCCGCACTGGTCAAGGGGTACATCGGCCCCTGGTCCCCCGAGGGCGCCGTGCTCGGCTCCGCATCGATCACCGGCATCCGCTACCTCGTCGACCCGCGGGTCGCGACCGGAACGGCTTGGGTGACGGGGGCGAACGCAGACCAGCGGCACGCGCATTCGGTCGTGGTCGGCCGCGACTTCATCCCCGACGGCGTCGTGCAGGTCGCCACGGTCCGCGCCGGGGACCCAGCCCCCGACGGATCCGGCCCGGTCGACCTGGTGCGCGGCATGGAGATCGGCCACGTCTTCCAACTCGGCAGGTTCTTCGCCGAGAGGCTCGGTCTGAAGGTGCTCGACGAGACTGGCCGCCTGGTGACGGTGGCGATGGGGTCGTACGGCATCGGAGTCACCCGGCTGCTGGCCGTTCTCGCCGAGCGCAACCACGACGCGGCGGGGCTGGCATGGCCTGAGGCGGTCGCCCCGTTCGACGTGCACATCGTGGCGGCCGGCAAGGATCCGGCGGCCGCCGCGCTGGCCGAGGACCTGGCCGAGCAGCTGGAGACGGCCGGGCGAGATGTGCTGTACGACGATCGCGTATCCGTCTCGCCGGGGGTGAAGTTCGCCGATGCGGAACTGATCGGCATCCCCTGGATCATCATCGCCGGCCGGGAAGCGCCCGCCGGCCGGGTCGAGCTGCGCGACCGCCGCGGCGGGTCTCGCGAGGTCCTCCCGGCGGCGGAGGTCCTCGCGAGACTGCGTCGCTGAGCTCCCCGCCCCCGCCGCATGGCCGGTGACCCGGACGGGACGATCGGATAACGTGGTGGGGTTCCGACGCGCGTCGCCGGTGAGAGCTGAACAGGGAGGTCACCGTGGACATCGATCTCGCACTGCTGCGCACCGTCGAACGGGAGCGGGAGATCCCCTTCGACGAGCTGGTGGGCATCATCGAGCAGGCGATCCTGACTGCCTACGGCAAGCACGTGTCGCCGAGCGGAGAGGTTCCCGAGGACGTGCGCGTGGAACTCGACCGCCGCACCGGCCACGTCGCGGTGATGGTCCCGGTCCGCGATGATGACGGGCAGGTCGTCGGGGAGCGGGAGAACACGCCGGAGGACTTCGGCCGCATCGCCGCGTTCGCCGCCAAGCAGGTCATCAGTCAGCGCCTGCGCGACATCGCCGACGACGCCGTTCTGGGGGAGTTCCGCGGCAAGGAGGGCGACATCGTCGCCGGTGTCATCCAGCAGGGGCCCCACCCCCGGATGGTCCACGTTGACCTCGGCGCCGTCGAGGCCATCCTTCCCCCCGAGGAACAGGTGGCGGGAGAGGACTACCGGCACGGAATGCGGCTGCGCGTGTACGTCATCAGCGTGGCCAAGGGCACTCGCGGTCCGGCGATCACCGTGTCGCGAACCCACCCGGGTCTGGTGCGAAAGCTCTTCGCCCTGGAGGTCCCGGAGATCGCCTCGGGTGTGGTGGAGATCGTCGCCCTCGCACGCGAGGCCGGCCACCGTTCCAAGGTGGCGGTGCGCACCTCCGATCCCACCGTGAATGCGAAGGGAGCCTGCATCGGTGAATTGGGCCGCAGGGTGCGCGCGGTGACCGCGGAACTGGGGGGCGAGAAGATCGACATCATCGACTACGACCCGGACCTGGCCACTTTCGTCGCGAACGCGCTGTCTCCCGCGAAGGTCACCTCCAGCTTCATTCTCGACGCGAAATCCAAGGCGGTCCGAGCGCTGGTGCCGGACTACCAGCTGTCCCTCGCGATCGGGAAGGAGGGCCAGAACGCACGTCTGGCCGCCAAGCTGACGGGAGCCAAGATCGACATCCAGCCCGACTCCATCCTCGAGAGCTGAGGACGGTCGCGACCCGGGTCGGGGTGTACGATGGAGTCCGTACGAACGTGCGTGGGGTGTCGCGCCCGCGCGCCCCGCTCGGGCCTGGTCCGGTTCGTCGCCCGCGAGGGAGTCCTCGTGATCGACCACCGTGCGAGGCTTCCCGGCCGGGGGGCTTGGCTCCACCCGACACCGGAGTGCGCAGAAGCAGCACTGCGCCGCCGGGCGTTTGTGCGGGCATTGCGCGTGTCGAGCGACCTCAACACGCAGACCATCGAGAAACGGCTGAACGGCTATGGACGCGAAATGAACGGCTCGAAATGAGACCCGTCCGCCGGTAACGGTCTGCCCTGTCCGGGGTCAGGCCTCAGACAGGAGAAGCAGTGGCAAAACCACGCGTGCACGAGATCGCTTCGGAGCTCGGCGTTGACAGCAAGGTCGCGCTGGCGAAACTGAAGGAGCTCGGCGAGTTCGTCAAGAGCCCCTCATCGACCATCGAGCCGCCCGTGGCCCGCAAGCTCCGCGAGGCGCTGGTGGCTGACGGCACCGCATCGGCTCCTGCACGCCCGGCCGCCACGCCCGGCCCCGCTCGACCCGCGGCTGCTCCGCGTCCTGCACCCCCCGCACCGGCGGCACCCACTCCGGCGGCCGCATCGGCGGCACCCACTCCGGCGGCCGCATCGGCCGCCCCGTCCTCCGCTCCGGTCGCGGCGGCGCCCGCAGCTCCGCTGGCTTCGCCGAGCGCTCCGGCGACTCCGGGGCGGCCGGCGCCGCGCCCTTCCGACGGAAACTCGCAGCCTCCCAGGCCCGGCGGCCCCCGTCCGGGCAATAACCCGTTCGCGTCGCAGCAGGGCATGGGACAGCGTCCGGCAGGCCCCCGTCCGGGCAACAACCCGTTCGCGTCGCAGCAGGGCATGGGACAGCGGCCCTCGCCCGGCAACATCCCGCGTCCGCAAGCGCCCCGCCCCGGAGCTCCTCGCCCGGGCGCGCCGCGCCCCGGCGGTGCAGGTCGTCCCGGTGCGGGTCGTCCCGGTGCGCCGTTCCAGCAGCGTCCCGGGGCCGGTGCCCGCCCCGGGGGTGGCGTGGGCGCGCCACGGCCCGGTGCGCCCGGCGGCGGCTTCGCCGGCCGTCCCGGCGGTGGTCGCGGTCGGGGACCCGGTGGCGGCACAGCGGGCGCCTTCGGCAAGGGCGGCGGCAAGTCGAAGCAACGCAAGTCGCGACGGGCGAAGCGCCAGGAATTCGAGATGCGGGACGCCCCGGTCGTCGGCGGCGTCAACGTCCAGAAGGGCAACGGTGAGGTCATCCGGCTGCGCCGCGGCGCATCCATCGCCGACTTCGCCGACAAGATCGAGACCCTCACGGGCTACACCGTCCAGCCGGGCACTCTGGTGACCATCCTGTTCAACCTCGGGGAGATGGCCACGGCGACGGAGTCCCTCGACGAGGCGACGTTCGAGGTGCTGGGCGCCGAGCTGGGCTACAGGATTCAGATGGTCTCGCCCGAGGACGAGGACAAGGAGCTCTTGGAGGGTTTCGGCCTCGATCTGGAGCGTGAACTGGCTGACGAGGACGAGGCGGACCTGGAGATCCGCCCGCCCGTGGTGACCGTCATGGGTCACGTCGACCACGGCAAGACGCGGCTGCTCGACGCCATCCGTCAGACCAACGTTGTCGCCAGCGAAGCCGGCGGTATCACGCAGCACATCGGCGCCTATCAGGTGTGGACCGAGCACGACGGCAACGAGCGGGCGATCACCTTCATCGACACGCCGGGTCACGAGGCATTCACGGCCATGAGGGCCCGGGGAGCTCAGGTCACGGACATAGCCATCCTCGTGGTCGCCGCGGACGACGGCATCATGCCGCAGACCGTGGAGGCGCTCAACCATGCCCAGGCGGCCGGGGTTCCGATCGTGGTGGCCGTCAACAAGATCGACAAGCCGGACGCCAACCCCGCCAAGGTGCGCCAGCAGCTCACGGAGTACGGGCTGGTGGCGGAGGACTACGGCGGTGACGTGATGTTCGTCGATGTGTCCGCGCGCACCGGAGTCGGCATCCAGGATCTGCTGTCCGCCGTTCTGCTGACCGCGGACGCGGGGCTGGACCTGCGCGCGAACCCCAACAAGCCCGCCCGTGGCGTCGCGATCGAGGCCAAGCTCGACAAGGGCCGCGGCGCGGTGGCGACGGTCCTGATCCAATCGGGCACGCTGCATGTTGGCGACGCGATCGTCGCGGGTACCGCGTACGGGCGAGTTCGGGCGATGGTGGACGAGAACGGTGACGCGGTCGAGGAGGCGCCCCCTTCGCGGCCGGTTCAGGTGCAGGGCCTGAACTCCGTTCCGCGCGCCGGGGACACCTTCATCGTGACCGATGACGACCGCACTGCCCGGCAGATCGCGGAGAAGCGGGAGGCCGCGGAACGCAATGCGCAACTGGCCAAGGCCCGCAAGCGGATTTCTCTGGAGGACTTCACGCGCGCCCTGGAGGAAGGGAAGGTCGAATCCCTCAACCTCATCATCAAGGGCGACGTGTCCGGCGCGGTCGAGGCGCTCGAGGAGTCGCTGCTCAAGATCGACGTGGACGAATCGGTGCAATTGCGCATCATCCACCGCGGCGTCGGCGCCATCACGGAGTCGGATGTCAACCTCGCCTCCATCGACAACGCCATCATCCTCGGATTCAACGTCCGTCCCGACGCGAAGGCGCGGGAGCGGGCTCAGCGCGAGGGTGTGGACATCCGGTTCTACTCGGTGATCTACGCGGCGATCGACGACGTCGAGCAGTCTCTGCGGGGCCTTCTCAAGCCTGAGTTCGAGGAGGTTCAGTCCGGGGTCGCCGAGGTCCGGGAGGTCTTCCGGTCCTCGAAGTTCGGCAACATCGCCGGATGCGTGGTCCGCAGCGGGACCATCACCCGCAACGCCAAGGCTCGTATTATCCGTGAGGGCATCGTGGTCGCCGACGGTCTCGCGATTGAGTCGCTGCGGCGCTTCAAGGACGACGTGACCGAGGTCAGGACCGACTTCGAGTGCGGTATCGGCCTCGGCCGCTACAACGACATCCGGGTGGGCGACGAGATCGAGACGATCGAGATGGTGGAGAAGCCGCGGGTCTGACCCGGCACCGGTGGGAGGAGCGACGATGGCTACGGAACGGCAGGCGCGGCTCGCGGACCGCATCCGCGTGCTGGTGGCGCAACGCTTGGAGAAGGGGCTGCGCGACCCCAGGCTCGGGTTCGTGACGATCACCGACGTGCGGGTCACCGGCGATCTGCAGCACGCCTCCATCTTCTACACGGTCCTGGGTTCCGAACAGGACCGCCAGGACACGGCGCAGGCGCTGCGGGCGGCCACCGGCATGCTCCGCAGCGAGGTGGGACGCAACCTCGGCACACGCCTGACGCCCACCCTGGAGTTCGTCCTGGACGGAGTGCCCGAGAACGCCGGTCATATCGAGCAGCTGCTCCGAGAGGCGCGCGAACGGGACGACGAGGTCGCGAGCCTTGCTGTGAGTTCCCGCTATGCGGGGGACGCCAATCCCTACGCGGCAGGGACCGGCTCGGTGCCGGAAGTCTGAGCACCCACGGGCAGTCGCAGCATCGTGTCCGCGGCTTCGATGAGGCCGTCCGCCAGCAGTGATGCGATCGCCCGCCTGCGCTGATCCGGGTCCGGCCAGTCGGCGAGCACCCGGTCGTGCAGGACGCCGTCGTCGTCGGCGGAGCGCAGGGATGCCAGGACCATGCCGCGCGCGTGGCGATCACTACCGCGGTACCGGGCCTGCCGGGGGCGCCGGTCCTCGGATCCCGGGTGACCCGCCGCCCGCCATCGGCACGCGTCTCGCAGCACGCACGCCGCGCATCGCGGGCAGCGCGCGGTGCAGACGGTCGCACCCAGCTCCATCACCGCCGCGTTCACCGTCGCCGCGACCGCCGCGTCCTCGGGCAGGAGGTCGGCCATCGCGTCCAGGTCGGCGGCTGCGGGCGGGCCGGGGTGCGCGCGGCCATGCACGGCGCGCGCGATCACGCGGCGCGTGTTGACATCGACGACGGGATGCCGCTGACCGTATGCGAACACGGCCACCGCTCGCGCGGTGTACGTCCCCACTCCGGGGAGCGCCTCCAGCGCTGCCACGTCGGCGGGCACGACCCCGCCATGGACGGTGAGGATGACCCCGGCAGCAGCGTGGAGCCGCACAGCCCGCCGCGGGTACCCCAGGGTGCCCCACTGCCGCACGGCGTCCCCGGTCGATGCGGAGGCCAGATCAGCCGGCGTCGGCCACCGCGACAGCCATGCCGAGATCGCGGGGACGACCCGGGCCACGGGCGTCTGCTGCAGCATCACCTCACTGGTGAGCACACCCCATGCACCGTAGTCCGGCCGGCGCCACGGCAGGTCCCGTGCATTCGTCGGGTACCACTCCACGAGCCCCGGCACATCCAGCATCCCCTCAGGGTAGGCGTTCTCCGTGCCGCAGCCAGCCGTCCTAGGCTGGCGGGATGAGCGTCGCACCGAGCGCCGGGCCCGGCGGCGCCATCGGCGTCGCTTTGGTTGACAAGCCCCCGGGCATCACCAGTCACGATGTGGTGTCGCAAGCGCGACGGCGGCTGGCCACGCGCCGCATCGGGCATGCCGGCACGCTCGACCCAGCAGCGACGGGTCTCCTGATCCTTGGTGTGGGTCCCGCGACCCGATTGCTGACCCACCTCGTCGGACTGGACAAGACCTACCTCGCGACGATCCGCCTGGGCTCGTCCACGAGCACCGATGACGCCGAGGGAGAGCCGACCGGGCGCGCAGACCCCGCCCGGATCGCCTCGATCGACGACGCCGCGATCGAGGCGGCCGCGGCGCGGCTGACCGGGACCATCAGGCAGGTGCCCTCGTCGGTGTCGGCGATCAAGGTCGCCGGGCGGCGCGCCTACGAGCGGGTGCGCGCCGGCGAGGCGGTCCACCTCGACCCGCGCACCGTCTCCGTGCACCGGTTCGCGATCACCGCGGTGCGCCGCACTGTCGATCTCATCGACGTGGACGCGGTGGTGGAGTGCTCCAGCGGCACGTATGTCCGCGCGCTGGCGCGCGATCTGGGCGACGCGCTCCACGTCGGCGGGCATGTGAGCGCCCTGCGCCGCACGGCAGTCGGACCGTTCCCGGTCTCGGAGGCCGTGGCGCCGGGAGACCTGACCGCGGATCGGCTGCTGCGGCCGGGTGCCGTCGCGGCCGCGGTCCTGCCCTCTTTGACCGTCGTCGATGACGACGCGCGCGCACTGCGCCAGGGGCGTCCCGTCCGGAGCGCCGCGGACCTCCCCCGCCTCAGCGCGGCACTGGACCGCCGCGGAGACTTGGTCGCGGTGGTCCAGTCCGATAAGGGAGCCATCCGCAGCGTGATGACCATGCCGGAGGTGGTCGCCGGGCCAGCCGTTTCCGCCGCGGCTGGGGAAGACGCACCGTGATCCTCGGATTCACGCTCGCGCAGGTCGCTGTCGCGGCGGCAGCCTGCCTGCTATGCATCATCCTGGGGCTGTCCGGCCGGAGCCCGAGCGACCTGAGTGTGGGGTCGCTCGCCGTCACAGAGGTCCTGCTGGTGGGCCAGCTCGTGGTCGCGGTGGTCGCGCCGGCGTTCGGCAACACACCCTCGGGCAGTCTCCTCGAATACGGGGTGTACCTGGTGTCGGCCCTGCTGATCCCGCCGGCCGCGGTTTTCTGGGCACTGGTGGAGCGCAGCCGCTGGAGCACCGTCATCATGGGCGTGGCGGCGATGGCGGTCGCGATCATGATCTGGCGGATGCAGGTCATCTGGACCGGGCAGTCAGCCTGACGCGGGCGGGCGGCCGGCTGCATAGGATGATCGAGTGGATGCGGACCGACGGCGCGGCGGCGGCATCGGCACGGTGCTGGTGACCGTGTACGCGATCATGGCGCTGGCTGCCACCGGCCGGTCGTTCGTGCAGATCGTGCGGGACTTCTCCGAGGCTCCGCTTGCCTACGCGTTATCCGCTCTCGCCGCGGTGGTGTACATCCTGGCGACACTGGCACTGGTGTTCTCTCGCTCGCGGGCCTGGTACGCGACAGCCTGGGTCGCGATCGGATTCGAATTGGCGGGGGTCATCACGGTGGGTTCGCTGAGTCTGGTGTTTCCCGGTCTGTTCCCGCACGACACCGTCTGGTCGCTGTACGGACGCGGGTATCTCTTCGTGCCGCTCGTGCTGCCATTCCTCGGGCTGTGGTGGCTGGCCACACGACGTCCGCAGATCCGCCCGCTGGCTCGCGCCACCCGGGACGCCGCATGATCGTGTTCCGGAGCCCGGCCGAGATCCCCACCGGCTACGGTCCCTCGGTCGTGACCGTCGGCAAGTTCGACGGAGTGCACACCGGCCATCGGAGCGTCATCGATCAGGTGCGAGCGAGCGCCGACCGGCGGGGGGCGCAAGCGGTGGTCGTCACGTTCGACCGGAACCCGCTGGCCGTGCTGCGCCCGCAGGCGTGCCCCCCGGACGTGGTGGGGCCGACGCAGAAGGAGCGCCTGCTGGCCGAGACCGGCATCGACGCGACTCTCGTGCTGACGTTCGACGCCGAGCTGGCGGCGCTGACGCCCCGCGAGTTCGTGGACCGGGTGCTGCTGCCGCTGGGCGTGGTGGAGGCGCTCGTCGGGGTCGACTTCCGGTTCGGGCACCGCGCGGCCGGAACTCCGCAGGTGCTCGCCGAGCTCGGCGAGCAGTCCGGATTCACCGTCCGGACCCTCGCGGACGTCGCCGCACCCGGCGGAGGGCGGCGGGTGTCGTCCACATGGGTCCGCGAGGCCCTGGCGGCCGGGGATGTCGCCACCGCCGCCGAATTGCTCGGCCGCCCGCATGCGGTGCGCGGGGAGGTCGTGCACGGCGCAGAGCGCGGACACGAGCTGGGCTTCCCGACCGCCAATCTCGCCGGCGACAGCGAGGGGATGCTCCCCGCGGAGGGCGTGTACGCCGCATGGTTGGTGGATGAGAGGATGCCGGACACTGCGCTCCCGGCTGCCGTCAGCGTGGGACTCAACCCCACCTTCGGGGAGCTCAGCCTGCCCCGCGTCGAGGCGTACGTGCTGGACCGCGACGACCTCGATCTGTACGGTGCGATGGTGGAGATCCGGTTCGTCGCCCGCGTACGCCCCATGGTCGCCTTCGCCGATCCCGCCGAGCTCGTCTCGCAGATGCGGGCTGACGTCGCCGACGTGCGGGCGGCGCTGGGCGTCGCGCCACCGGCCCGATAGCGCCGCCGCTCAGTAGGACTCCGCGTCGACCGCGTCGGTCGGCGAGGCGCCCGACAGTCGCGCGCGCAGTTCCCCGAGGATCGTCGCGGACGCGCTCGTGCCCAGTCGCGTCGCACCCGCCGACAGCATCGCGAGCGCTGTGTCGAGACTCCGCACTCCACCCGAGGCCTTCACCTGGACGCCCGGTCCCACGGTGGCGCGCATCAGGGCGACGTGAGGCGCGGTCGCGCCGCCGCCGGCGAATCCCGTCGACGTCTTCACGAAGGCGGCGCCCGCCTGCTCGGTCAGGCGGCAGGCCCGCACGATCTGCTCGTCGTCGAGGAGACTGGTCTCCAGGATCGCCTTCGTGACCCGGCCATCCGAGGCCTCCACCACCTGGCGGATGTCGTCGGCCGTCTCGGCGTCGAACCCCGAGCGCAGCCATCCGATGTTGATGACCATGTCCAATTCCGCCGCGCCGTCCTCGAGGGCCCGGCGGACCTCGCAGACTTTCGCCGCGGTGGACGTGGTGCCGTGCGGGAACCCGATGACGGTGCCCACGACCACTCCGGTCCCCGCCAGCCGCTCCACCGCATGCGGTACGTCCGACGGCCGGACGCACACACTGAACACACCCCACCGGGCGGCCAGGTCCAGTTCGGCATCGACCTCGGTGCGGGTGAGCTCCGGTTTGAGGATCGCGTGGTCGATCGTCGCGGCCAGTTCCGCCTCGGAGATCGCGGTCGCCATGCGATCAGCCTACGCGCCACCCTCGGCCGGGCCGGCCGGGTCGGGGCGGGGATTGCGGATGCCGGTCCAGGACGCGACCGCGCCCAGCACCAGCAGCACGGCGCACACGACGGCGGCGCGGTGGAACCCGTCCAGGTCCAAGGTCCCTGCTACCAGCGTTCCCAGAACCGCGATGGCGATCAGCCCGGCCACGCGGGCGACCGCGTTGTTGATCGCGGATGCCACGCCCGACCGCTCCGCGGGCACCGCACCCAGCACGGCGGACGTCAACGGGGCGACCGTGAGCGTCAGTCCCGCGCCGAACACGACGACGGACGGCAGCACCTGGGTCGGCGTAGTCGAAATCCTCGCGCACGCTGAGCAGCAGCAGCGCCCCGGCGGCCATCACCATCGGCCCGGCGGTCATGAAGGCGCGGGGGCCGCGTCGCCCGGCCCACCGACCGGCGCGGGCGCTGAACAGGATCATCAGAATCGTCGAGGGCAGCAGCGCCAGCCCCGCCGCGGTCGCCGACAGCCCGGCCCCTTGCTGCAGATACACCGCGACCACCAGCCCGTTGAGGCCGAGCGCGGCGTACACGAACAGGGTGGCGAGGTTCCCCGCCGAGAAGTTGCGGCTGCGGAACAGGTCGAGCGGCATGACAGGGTCGGGGACGCGCCACTGCCGCGCGACGAAGAGCGCGAGCAATCCGATACCCGCCGTCAGTGGAGCCCAGACCAGGGCGGATCCCCACCCGAGGGCGGGTTCGGCGATCAGCGCGAAGACCGTCGCGCCCAGCCCCACCGTGGACAGCGCCCCTCCGAACAGGTCGACCCTGCTGGCGGTGCGGGCATCGCGCGGCATCCCCGGCCGGGCCAGCAGCACCAGGGTGGCACCGATCGGGACCACGTTGATCAGGAACGCCCACCGCCAGCTGGCCAGGTCCACGAACACCCCGCCCAGCACCGGGCCGATCAGCATCGCCGCCGTCGTCGCGCCCGTCCAGATCCCGATCGCCCGGGATCGGCGTTCCCCGTCGAAGTGCGCCGTGATCAGTGCCAGCGAACTCGGGACCAGAAGAGCCCCACCGGCGCCCTGGACCGCGCGCCACGCGATCAGCCACGGCGCGCTGGGCGCCGCGGCGATCGCCAGCGATGCCGCCCCGAACAGCACCAGACCGATCCGCAGCATCCGCACCCGGCCCCACGCGTCGCTGAGCGAGCCCGCCAGCAGGATCAGCGCCCCGAGGGTCACCAGGTACGCGTCCACCACCCACTGCTGCGTCGTGAGACCCCCGCCCAACTCACGCGCGATCGCGGGCAGCGCCACGTTCGTGACCGTTCCGTCGAGGAAGGCGACGAACGACGCCAGGATCGCCACCGTGAGGATGACGCGGCCGGTCCCGCCCCCGTCCGCGTCCCTCACCCCGCCCACGCTAGCCGCGCACGCCGGTCTAGGGTCGAAGTACCGTCTCGAGGAGGACTGCCATGTCGAGCATCGTGACCGGCCGACGGGCCGGCGTCCTCGCCGCGCTGGCGCTGGTCGCGCTGGCGGCCGCCGGGTGCGCTCCGGAACCGGGCGGTGCGGGGCCCACGCCGGACGCATCCATCACGGGCACGCCCGGACCGACGCTCACGGCCTCGGCGGCGCCCGCTCCCACCACGGATCGCTTCACGCTGCCGGGCGATTGCCGGCAGCTGTACTCGGCCGGGATGCTCGCAGTCCTCGAGCAGACCCTCCCGCCGCTGAACGATCCCGCGGTCACGCTGTACGCCACGCAGGTGCCTGCGGCGCTGGACGTTCTCGGTTCCGGCGTCCCGACGGTGCGGTGCACCTGGGGGTCCGCGGGCGGGAAGGGTCTGGCCACCGCCGTCTCGGTCGTCGACGGCGAACAGGTCGCACGGGTGCACGACGCCCTGGCAGCCGCCGGATTCGAGTGCACCGAAGCGCTGGGGGGCATCGTGTGCCGAACGCAGACGGAGACGGTGACCATGGATGACGTGGTCGTCTCGCTGGGCGAGTCGCATGTGCTGCGTGACGGCGGCTGGGTGGCGACCTCATGGGTCGGGGCCCTCCCCGATGGGTACACGGAAGACGTGGTTGCAACCCTCTGGGGATGACCGTCCCGGGTACCCCCCGTCCCCCGCGCTAGAATGGATCCGTCGGTGGGTGCTGCGGGGGCCGCGCTCGTCGGCCTGCCCGCGTCCGTCCCGGCACAGGAGCCGCCCGCGGGCGCCCCGATCCACCGACCCGCCCGCGGGCGGATCGGTTTCTCGACGCTCAGGAGGAGCATGCCGACCACGGCACCGACCGCGCACACGCGGCGCAGGCGATCGTCCGCCACCCAGCGCGACGACGAGGCGCCCATCATTCCGATCCTCGCCCGCAAGGTTCGTGAGGTGGAGACCAAGGCGCAGCGCGGAAAGCTCGGGCCCACGAACCGGGTGAAGTTCCAGGTGATCGCTTTCCTGGTGCGCGAGGAACGCGCCCGCGTGAAGGTCGACCCGGATCTGACCGATCCGGCGCGCGCTGAACTGCTCAAGCGTCTGGACGGCGTTGCGACGATCCTGGCGAAGACCGCCGCGCGCGATACGTCCTTGATCCAACTCCTGGAAGCGGATCAGGCCGCGTCGCCGGTCGCGCGCCGGATGCGGCGCGACTGGCTGCTGGAATCCGGGGCCGAGCTCTCGCCCGACGAGCTGATCATCACGGAGACCCCGGCCCCTGCGGAGCCCGTCATTCCGGCAGCGCTGATCGAGCGCCAGGTCGTGCCGCCGCAGGTGGAGGCGCGCCACCTGGCGCACCCGTTCCTCGCTCCTGACGCTGCGGCGCGCCCCGCTGCCGTCGTCCCGCGCCGACGCCTGGACGACTGGGAGTTGATGGGGCCGCTGTACAAGGCGTTCGAGATCGGTGCGGGCGGCGGGTCGGCGACGATGCCGCTGCCGCCGGCCCCGGAATTCGACCGGATCTCGCCGCGGGGCCTGGAGTTGATGCCCCACCAGGCCCGGTTCCTGGAAGCGGTGCGGGCCGGGCACCGCACATTCCTGCTGGCGGACGAACCGGGACTCGGCAAGACCGCGGAGTCCGTGCTGGCGGCATCCGTGGCCCAGGCCTACCCGCTGCTGGCGGTCGTGCCGAACGTGGTGAAGATGAACTGGGCGCGTGAGGTCGAGCGGTGGTCTCCGCAGCGCCGTGCCACGGTGATCCAGGGCGATGGTGAGGATCTGGACGCTTTCGCCGACGTGTTCATCGTGAACTACGAGATCTTGGACCGCCACCTGTCCTGGCTCTCGGGGATCGGACTGGCGGGGATGGTCGTCGACGAGGCGCACTTCATCAAGAACCTCTCGTCCCAGCGTTCCCGGAATGTTCTCGCCCTGGCCGCGGGCATCCGGGAACGCCGCCGCGATCCACTGCTGCTCGCCCTGACGGGTACGCCGCTGATCAACGACGTGGAGGACTTCGACGCGATCTGGCGATACCTCGGCTGGACCACGGGGGACAAGCCGGGTCCGGAGTTGATGGCCAGGCTCGACGCGACCGGCTTGACGCCGGCGGACAAGGCGTTCTACCCGCAGGCCCGTGCCGCCGTCGTCTCCATGGGTATCGTGCGACGCCGCAAGGCGGATGTGGCCGCTGACCTGCCAGACAAGATGGTCGCGGATCTGCCCGTGGAACTGGACGACGTCTATGGCCGCTCCATCCGCCAGGCCGAGCGGGAACTGGGGGAGCGGCTCGCCGCGCACTACCGCCGGATCGTCGCGGTCCGCGGAGAACGCCCCGGCGTGGGCGGCATCGACGAGGATGTCGTGCGGCTGGTCGCGCAGCACGAGCTGGACGAGTCCAAGGGCGCGGGGACCGGTTCGGAGAACGTGTTCACCATGGTGCGCCGGATCGGTCAGGCCAAGGCCCAGCTGGCGGCCGACTACGCCGTGCAGCTGCAGCGCTCGGTCGGAAAGGTGGTGTTCTTCGCCAAGCACGTGGACGTGATGGATGCCGCTGAGGCCCACTTCGCGCATGCGGGCCTGCGCACGGTGTCGCTGCGCGGCGACCAGACCACGGCCGCCCGCCAGTCCGCCATCGATGCCTTCAACAGCGATCCTGAGGTCGCGGTCGCGGTGTGCTCGCTGACGGCGGCCGGCGTGGGAGTGAATCTGCAGGCGTCCTCCAACGTGGTGCTGGCGGAACTGAGCTGGACCGCGGCCGAGCAGACGCAGGCGATCGATCGTGTGCACCGCATCGGCCAGGACGAACCGGTGACAGCCTGGCGGATCATCGCCGCGCACACCCTCGACGCGAAGATCGCCGAGCTGATCGACGCGAAGCAGGGACTGGCGCTGCGCGCTCTGGACGGCCACGCGGTCGAGGACGGCTCCACCGACTCTGTGCAGCTGTCCGCGCTCATGCATGTCACGATGCGAGCGCTCGGCGCCGAGTAGCGGTCACCGGGCGCTCCGTGGGCCCGTCCCTTGGCGGCCGGGTCCCGCCGGCGATAGTCTCGTCGCGGCAGCGTCGCCCGGCGTCGACGGCTCGCACCCCCCGAGGACCCCACATGAAGATCGGTATCCTGACCAGCGGCGGCGACTGCCCGGGCCTGAACGCGGTGATCCGCGGCATCGTGCTGCAGGGCACCACCGTCCACAACCTCGAGTTCGTCGGCATCCGCGACGGCTGGCGGGGAGTGGTGGACGGCGACTTGTTCCCGCTGACCCGGCACGAGGTCAAGGGACTCTCGAAGGTCGGAGGAACGATCCTCGGCACGAGCCGCACCAACCCGTACGAGGGTCCCCGGGGCGGGGCGGAGAACATCGCCCGGGTGCTGGAACGGCATCGTGTGGACGGGATCATCGCCATCGGCGGCGAGGGCACGCTCGCGGCCGCGCGACGGCTGGTCGGCGACGGCATCCCGGTTCTCGGGGTCCCCAAGACCATCGACAACGACCTGCGCGCCACGGACTACTCGTTCGGATTCGACACCGCCGTCAACATCGCGACCGAAGCCATGGACCGGCTGCGGACCACGGGGGACTCCCATCAGCGCTGCATGGTGGCCGAGGTCATGGGCCGCCACGTCGGCTGGATCGCGCTGCACGCGGGGGTCGCGGCCGGCGCGCACGTCATCTGCATCCCGGAGATGCCGATGTCGATGGAGGAGATCTGCGGGCACGTGGCGAAGGCCTACGATCGCGGGAGGGCCCCGCTCGTCGTCGTCTCGGAGGGCTTCACCCTGACCGGGATGGAGCATGCCTACAGCGACAAAGGCCTCGACGCCTTCAACCGGCCGCGGCTCGGCGGCATCGGCGAGGTGATCGCCCCGCGCATCGAGGAGATCACCGGCATCGAGACGCGGGCGACGGTGCTCGGGCATATTCAGCGCGGCGGCTCGCCGTCCGCGTTCGACCGGGTGCTCGCCACCAGGCTTGGTCTGCACGCCGCCGATGCGGCGGTCGCCGGCGCTTGGGGTCAGATGGTCGCTCTGCGGGGGACGGACATCGTGCGCGTCGCATTCGACGAGGCGCTCGGCGAGCTCAATACCGTACCCCGGGAACGGTATCTCGAGGCCGCCGCGCTGTTCGGATGACCCTCGCGCGTCACGCCGTCGCCGCACCCATCACGTCCAGCATCCACGCGAGCTCGAACGCCCGTTCCCGCCAGGACCGATAGCGACCGCTCGCGCCGCCGTGCCCGGCGGCCATCTCGCACCGCAGCAGCGCGTCCGCTCCCGCATCCCTCAGCCGTGCGACCCACTTGGCTGGCTCCACGTACAGCACCCGGGTGTCGTTGAACGACGTGACTGCCAGCACGCGCGGGTACCGCACGCCGTCGCGCACGTTCTCGTACGGCGTGTAGGACTTCATGTACGCGTACACCTCCGCGTCGTGCAGCGGGTCCCCCCACTCGTCCCACTCGATCACCGTCAGTGGCAGCGAGGGATCGAGGATCGTGTGGAGGGCGTCCACGAACGGCACATCGGCGAGCACCCCGGCGAACAACTCCGGCGCGAGATTCGCCACCGCGCCGACCAGCAGGCCGCCGGCGGACCCGCCCTCCGCGACCATCCGGTCGGGCACGGTGTAGCCGCGGTCGACGAGTAGCTGGGCGCATGCCACGAAATCCGTGAAGGTGTTGCGCTTGCGCAGCAGCTTCCCGTCCTCGTACCATCGTCGGCCCAGCTCCCCGCCGCCGCGCACGTGCGCGACGGCGAACACCACCCCCCGGTCCAGTTCCGACAGGCGCGCCACGGAGAAGCCCGGTTCGATGGCGTGCTCGTAGGAGCCGTAACCGTACAGGTGCAGCGGGCGCGGACCATCCCCGGGTTCGCCGAACGTGCGTTTCCACACGAGCGAGACCGGAACTTGGGTGCCATCGGGTGCGGTGGCCCACTCCCGCCGCTGCCCGTACGCCGCCGGGTCGTATCCCGCTCCGGCCCACTGCCTCTTGCGCTCGTGGAGGATGCCGGTGACGGGCTCGTAGTCGTACACCGTGGCGGGGGTTGTGAAGGACTCGAACCCCACACGCAGGGTCGGCGGAGCCCACTCGCCTGTGCCTGCGGTGCCCGCGCTGTACAGGTCGTCGCCGAACCCCACCTCCCGCACGTCGCCGGAGCGGTAGTCGAGGATGCCGATCCGCCCGAGACCGTCCTGGCGGTAGTCCACCACCGCCCAGTCCCGGAACGTCGAGATGCCCAGGAGTCGGGTGCCCTCCCGGTGCGGCAGCACCACCGTACGCGGGCCCCGCGGGTCGTCGGCGTCCACCCGCACCAGTTCGAAGTCCATCGCAGCCTGGTTGTGCAGGATGTAGAGGACGTCGCGCCCGTCCACAATGGCATGCGAGGAGTCGTACTCGACGCCCTCCGTGCGGGGCCACACCACCCTGGGCTCGCCGCGAAGATCCCCCGCATCCAGCAGCCGTTCCTCAGTGGTGACCGAGGATGCCACCGCGATGACGAGGTACCGGTCGCTGCGGGTGAAGCCTGCCGAAACCCAGTAGCGATCGTCCGGCTCGTGGAACAGGATCGGGTCGTCCGCCGTGTCGGTGCCGAGCACGTGCAGACGAACCTTGTCCGGCCGCCACGCCTCGTCCACGGTGAGGTACACGACGGCCGCGCCGTCGGGGGTGAAGGTCGCGCCAGCGAAGGTGTCCGGGATCGTGTCCTCGAGCATCCGGTCGGTGGCCAGATCGCGCACCTGCAGGGTGTAGCGCTCGTCACCGGTGACATCGGCCGCCCACAGCAGGAGGCGGCCATCCGTGGAGACCTCGAAGCTGCCCAGCGCGAAGAACTCGTGCCCCTCCGCCTCTACGTTGACGTCCAGCAGCAGTTCCTCCCCGGGGGCGGGCTCATAGCCGATCTCCGGTGGCGTCCAATCCGCGCCTGCGGCGGGCACCCGGCAGTACGCCGGATACTCCGCGCCTGCACGGGTTCGGGTGAAATACCACCACGCGCCGCGCCGGGCCGGAACCGACGTATCGGTTTCGCGCACCCGAGAGCGGATCTCCTCGAAGATCGTGCTGCGCAGCGCACTCAGGTGGGCGGTGCGGTGCTCCGTGTAGGCGTTCTCGGCCTCCAGGTGAGCGAGGACTCGGGGATCGTCGCGGTCGCGCAGCCACTCGTAGGGGTCGCTGAAGACATCGCCATGGTGCCGGCGCACCCGCGGTCGGCGCTCGGGCACGGGGGCGGTGGGGGAGGGGAGACTCATCCCTACCACGCTACCGGGGCTAGCTCACGCCGGCACGGGTTCGCGGTGGGCGGCGCGGGGGGCCACCTCCCTCACGGCGCGCAGCCCGTTGAGGATCGAGATCAGGTCCACCACCTCCTGCAGGGTCGCGCCGGCAATGGCGGGGATCACCCCGAAAGCCGCGATGATCATGAGCACGATGCTCAGTGCGATCCCGATCCACATGCTCTGCACCGCTACGTGCACGGTGCGCCGGGCGATGTCGATGGCCACCGGAGTCTTCGACAGGTCGTCGACCATGATCACGACATCCGCGGACTCGCTGGCGGCCGTGGAACCCTTCGCTCCCATCGCAACACCCACGTCGGCCGCTGCGAGCACGGGGGCGTCGTTGACGCCGTCTCCGACCATCATCACCGGACGCTGCGGGAGCGACTGCACCGCCGCGACCTTCTGCGCGGGCAGCAGCCCGGCCCTCACGTCGGTGACGCCGATGTCGTCGGCGATGAACCGGGCCGTGGGTTCGGCGTCACCGGTGAGCATGACGATGCGTGCCACGCCCAGGGCCGCCAGGTCCCGAAGCGTGGCGCGGGCGTTGCCGCGAACCTCGTCGCGCAGCAGTACCTGGGCCGCCGGGCGACCATCGACTGCGACGAAGACGGACGTCTGGCCGGGTTCGAGCGGAACCGGTGCGAACGGCGCGCTGTGCGCCGTGACGAAGGCGAGCTTGCCGACGACGACCTGTCGATCACCCACCTGCGCCACCACGCCGCGTCCGGGCTCCTCGCTCACCTCGTCGACCTCGGGCAGTGGTCCGCGGGCTGATGACACGATCGCGTCGGCGAGCACGTGCGATGAGTACCGCTCCGCCGCCGCCGCAAGCGCGAGGACCTCGTCCGGCGCCCTGTCCCCGAACGGCACCACCCGTTCCACCTGCGGACGGCCGTGCGTGAGAGTGCCGGTCTTGTCGAACGCCGCCGAGCGTACGCGCGCGAGCTGCTCCAGCGTGCCGCCGCTCTTGACGATCACGCCGTTGCGGGCGGCCCTGCTCATGCCCCCGATGAATGCGACGGGGGCGGCGATCAGGAGCGGGCAGGGCGTCGCCACCACGAGCACTTCCGCGAACCGCACCGCATCGCCGCTGACCGCCCATGCGATTCCGGCGATGGCGAACGCAACCGCGGTAAAGGGCACCGCGTAGCGGTCGGCCAGCCGGACCATCGGCGCCCTGCTGTCGGAGGCGGCCTGAACGAGCGCGACGATCTGCTGATACTGGCTGTCTCCGGCGGCGGCGGTCGCCCGCATCCGCACCGCCTCCTGCCCGCTGACCGACCCGGACAGGAGGGCGTCCCCCCGCGCGCGCGTCACCGGGAGGCTCTCACCCGTCAGGGAGGACTCGTCGAAGGTGCCCTCCTCGTCCTCGAGAGTGCCGTCCACCGGAACCGTCTCCCCGGGCTTGACCAGGAGCAGGTCGCCCGGATGCACCTGCTCCACCGGAATCTCGGAGACGGCGCCATCCGGCTCCACACGGTGCGCATGCTGGGGATTGCGCGCCAGCAGAGCAGTCACCTCGCGTCGCGCGCGGGCCGCCGCGTAGTCCTCGAGCGCCTCCCCGCCCGTGATCATCAGCACCACCACCAACCCGGCCCACGGGTCGCCGACCGCGATCGTCGCGATGATCGCGGTGATGGCCAGCACGTCCAAGCCGAACGCGCCCCGCAGCAGCTGGCGGATCATGTGGCGGGCTTGCACCGCGGCGACCACGAGGCAATAGATGCTTGCCGCCCAGTGCGCCGCGGTTCCGGCTCCGAGCAGGGCGGCCGCAGCGGACGCCGCGCCAACGACGACGGTCGCCGTCACCCAGGGATAGGTCAGCAGGATCGTCCGCACACGTGCCACCGACCGATCCTCCCAGCAGCTGCCCGCCGGTGCCAGCCGACGGCATCCATGCTTCCCGGTGTCATCGGTGCTACACAGGGAGGGGACGTCAGCCAGTCGCCGAGGGAGGGATGCCGCATGGCGGTCTCGTTCGGGCAGTACCCCCCGCCCGCGCGGACGATCGTGCACCTGAGCGACACACACCTGCTGGCCGGAGGTGCGCCGCTGGGGGACGGCTACGACCCCGCCGCCGGCCTGCTTCGCACTCTGCGCGCGATCGAGGAGCTGGGTGCGGCGCCCGACGCGATCGTGTTCACCGGCGACCTGACGGACCTCGGGGAGCCGGAGGCGTACCGGGCGCTCCGGGCGGCGGTCCAGCCGGTGGCCGAGCGGCTGGACGCACCGGTGGTGTGGGTCGCCGGCAATCACGATGAGCGGCCTGCGCTCCGCTCCGGCTTGCTGGGCTTCCCGCCGTCCGAGGAACCCGTGACCGCGGTGCGGGATCTGGGGGGACTGCGGTTGATCGCCCTGGACACGACGGTGCCGGGATGGCACCACGGCGACCTCGACGACGGTCAGCTGGATTGGCTGTCCGAGGTGCTCAGCGCCCCGGCCCCGCTGGGGACCGTGCTCGCCATGCATCATCCCCCGCTGCCCAGCCATGTGCCGGTGTTCGGCATCCTGGAACTGCAGGACCAGAGCAGGCTGGAGCGCGTGATCTCCGGCACGGACGTGCGAGCCATCCTCGCCGGCCATCTCCACTATGCGACGAGCGGCACGTTCGCCGGAATCCCCGTCAGCGTGGCGGCGGCCACCTGCTACACCATGAACCTGGCCCGACCCGCCGAGCGCGTCAACGGTATGGATGCGGGCCAGTCCTTCCACCTCGTGCACGTGTACGAGCGCACCATCACCCACGCCGTCGTCCCGGTGGTCGACGCCCGCACCGGCGACTTCTTCGACCCGGAGTGGGTGCAGGGTATGGCAGCTCGCACCGCCGAGGAGCGGCTGATCGCCTTCTCCCGCAAGCCGGGGACCGCCGGCGCTCCACCGCGAGTCGGGGCGGCCCCACCGACGTGAGCACGGGCATAGTCTCGACGGGCACCCACGGATCGCGAACCCCCGAGGAATGCGCACATGTTCGACGCCCGTCCCGACAGTCGCATCGAGACCGACTCGCTCGGCGCCATGCCGATTCCTGCCGACGCGTACTGGGGCATCCACACGGCCCGCGCCCTGGAGAACTTCCCGATCACGAAGCGGCCGATCTCGGTGTACCCGGAGTTGGTGACCGCCCTGGCGATGGTGAAGCAGGCGGCGGCCCGCGCGAACCGCGACATCGGAACACTGGATCGGGATCGCGCGAGCCTGATCGACCGCGCCGCCCAGCGGGTGATCGACGGCGCGTACCACGACCAGTTCGTCGTCGGGGTGATCCAGGGAGGGGCTGGCACCTCGACGAACATGAACGCCAACGAGGTGATCACCAACCTCGCCCTGGAGCTGGCGGGGCGGCCCCGCGGCGACTACGGCTTCTTGTCGCCGATCGACCATACGAATCGCAGTCAGTCCACGAACGACGTCTATCCCACCGCGGTGAAGATCGGACTGTCGCTCGCTTTGGAGGGATTGCTCGATCAGCTCGCGCGCCTGCGCGACGCCTTCGCGGGCAAGGCGGAGCAGTTCCACGACGTGCTCAAGGTGGGCCGCACGCAGCTTCAGGATGCCGTGCCCATGACTCTCGGACAGGAGTTTGGCGGCTTCGCGACCACCTTGGCCGAGGACGAGCACCGGCTTCGGGAGAATGCCTCGCTGCTGTACGAGATCAACCTGGGCGCCACCGCGATCGGGACCGGCATCACCGCGCATCCGCGGTACGCGGGGTCCGTGCTGGAGCACCTGCGTGCCATCACCGGCCTCGACCTGCGGACGGCACCCGACCTGGTCGAATCCACCAGCGATACGGGCGCGTTCATGTCCTACTCCGCATCGCTCAAGCGCAACGCGGTGAAGCTGTCGAAGATCTGCAATGATCTGCGCCTGCTGGCCAGCGGGCCCCAGGCGGGGCTGGCCGAGATCACGTTGCCGCCGCGCCAGGCCGGATCGAGCATCATGCCCGGCAAAGTGAACCCCGTGATCCCCGAGGTCGTCAACCAGGTCGCGTTCAGCGTGGTGGGCGCGGACATGACCGTGACGATGGCGGCGGAGGCCGGGCAGTTGCAGCTGAACGCCTTCGAGCCGGTGATCGCGCATTCGATCTTTCAGTCGATGACGTGGATGCGTCAGGCGATGTGGACCCTTCGCGTGCACTGCGTGGAGGGCATCACGGCCAACCGGGATCGGCTCGGATCCATGGTGGACTCGTCAGTCGGCGTCATCACCGCCCTGACTCCGTTCATCGGGTACGAAGCCGCCGCCGCCCTGGCCAAGACGGCACTGCTCACCGGGCGGAGCGTGGCCGATCTCGTCGTCGAAGCGGGTCTGATGAGCCGAAGCGAGGTGGACAAGCAGCTGGCGCCGGCGCGGCTGTCAGGTCTGGAGGCGGTGACCGCCGCCCTTCCCGTGATTGCTCCAGAGGGAAACGAGAGCGGTTAATTCTGAGACTTCGCTGTACGAATCCTGCACGAAAGCTGTACGGTTCCTAATGACCGAACCCACCTCGTCAGGAGAATGCACATGACCGACGTCACCGGCCCCCCCAGTCCCCAGCCCCCGTCACCGGCCGCCCCGGTGCCGGGGAAGACCCTGGGCATCGTCGCCCTGATCCTCGCGTTCTTCGTTCAGATCGTCGGCCTGATCCTGGGCATCGTCGCCCTCGTGCAGAGCCGACGCGCCGGCGTCAAGAACACTCCTGCCGTCTGGGCGATCGTGCTCAGCGCAGTGTTCATGGTGATCGGGATCATCATCGCGGTCGTCCTGATCACGGCCACCGCCGGAGCGTTGGCCTCCGCGTGCGCCGAACTCGGGCCCGGCATCCACGAGCTCGCCGACGGCACCACTATCACCTGCGGCTGACGCCCGGACGCTCTGACTGACGCCGCGCGGTCCCGGCGCGGCGTCAGTCCCGGATGCGGCAGTGCGTGGTCAGCGCGCCGAGGTCGTCGATACCCACCGTCACCGTCGAACGGTCTCGCAGGAACACCTGCGGATCCCGCGAGTAGCCCGCGCCGCCGGGACTGCCCGTGGAGATCAGCGTTCCCGGCAGCAGCGTCGTCGACTGCGACAGCTGCGAGATCAGCGTCGCCACCGGACGGATCATCTGCGCCGTGGACGCGTCCTGCACCTGCTGCCCGTCCAGCACTGTCCAGATGTGGAGGTTCTGAGGGTCTGGCACTTCGTCCGCCGTCACTACGAACGGGCCGGTCGGCGTGAAGCCGTCGAACGACTTGCACCGGCACCATTGCGCCTCCGAGAACTGGATGTTCCGTGCCGTGATGTCGTTGACGACCGTGTAGCCCCACACGTGGTTCAGAGCGTCGCTGGTGCTGACGTCCTTCACCGCAGACCCGATGATCACGCCGAGTTCGGCCTCGTAGTCGACGGCCTCGCTCAACGAGCGCGGCCACGATGTGGTCTGCTCGTGCCCCGTCAGGGAGTTCGGCCACAGCACGAAGACCGTGGGGGCGTTGTCTGCGCGGAGTCCGAGCTCGCCCGAATGCGCGGCGTAGTTCAGCCCGACCGCGAGCACCACCGGCGGATCGAGGACGGCCGACGCGAACCGGAGCCCGTCCAGCGGCACGCCCGGCGCCGCGGTGACCGTCGCGCGCACGCGCTCCAGCAGGGCAGTCCCACCCTCGATGAGCCGCTGGAGGGTGGCGGGGGCGCCGTCGAACAGCTCGTCCACGTACACCGCCTCGTCGTCTCGGACGGCGACCAGACGCGGGGGGAGGGCGTCCTCGGGACGGACGTGGGCGAACCGCATTCTGCCACGCTACCGGGGCCGCGACCCCGGCCCGCAGCGACTGCGCGCAGCGGGCGACGCTCCACAGACTCAGCGCCCGGTGCCGCGGCGATGCCTGCGTGTCTTCCGGGCGCTGAGCTGGTCTGGCCCCAGAATGCTCGCTTGTTTGGGGCGGTGTCAAGAGGGCACCGGAACCGCGCCGTCGGCGGCCGGGACGCCCACGGATCCTGCTTGGATGGTGGCATGAGCGACAGCCTGTCCAAGCCCGCCGTCGAAGCGCCGTCGGGACCCGCGCCCGGCGACTTGACCATCCGTGACCTGATCGTCGGCGAGGGCCCGGTCGCCGCAGCAGGCGCCACGGTGACCGTTCATTACGTGGGGGTCGAGTACGACAGCGGCGAGGAGTTCGACTCCTCCTGGGGGCGCGGCGGCGGCATTCGCTTCCCGCTGCGGGGCCTCATTCAGGGGTGGCAGGAGGGCATCCCCGGAATGCGTGTCGGCGGCCGGCGGGAGCTGGTCATCCCCCCGCATCTGGCATACGGACCGCCCGGCGGGCACGCGCTCGGGGGACGGACCCTCATCTTCATCATCGACCTGCTGGGCATCGGCTGAGCCGATAGATGACGACCGGGTGACGACCCGGTGACAGATGTGCATTCGTGGGAATGGATTCCGGGATGCGGGGGTTGTGGGCCGGTGTCGCCGCGACAGGCGCGGCAACGGAATGGAGCGACCATGACCGACACCACCACCGCGATCGACGTGCCCGGCTACAGGGCAGGCACCTGGGTGCTCGACCCTGCGCACAGCGAGGCGAGCTTCACCGTGCGTCACATGATGATCTCCAAGGTCCGGGGCACGTTCGCGATCAAGGAAGCGGTGATCACCGCCCCGGAGAACCCCCTGCAGGCATCTGTGAGGGCCTCCGTCGACACCGCGACGGTCGACACCAGGGACGCCGGCCGCGACGGGCACCTGCGGTCGGCCGACTTCTTCGACGCGGAGAACTATCCCACGATGGACTTCGTGTCCACGGGGGTGCGCCGTGAGGGCGACGCCTTCCTTGTCGACGGCGATCTGACCATTCGGGGCACCACCCGTCCGGTGACCTTCCGTGTCGACTTCGGCGGATTCCAGACCGATCCGTGGGGGAACTACAAGGCCGGGGCCACTGCGAAGACGGTGATCAACCGTGAGGAGTTCGGGCTCACCTGGAACACGGCGCTCGAGTCGGGCGGTGTGCTCGTGGGCAAGGACGTGACGATCGAGCTCGACCTGCAGGGGGTGCTGCAGCAGTAGGCGGCCGCGCTGCGTGGTCGGGCCGTTCCACGTCCTGCTAGACTTCTGCGGTTGCCGTGTGATCGGCCGCGGATACAGAGAGCCTGCACATCGGGTGACGGGCGCCGCGCAATGAGCAGGAGAGGATCCGCCCTATGGCACTGGAAGCGGACGTCAAGAAGTCCATCATCGACGAGTACGCCACCCACCCCGGTGACACCGGTTCACCGGAAGTCCAGGTGGCGCTGCTGACGCGGCGGATCAAGGACCTGACCGAGCACCTCAAGGAGCACAAGCACGACCACCACTCCCGTCGGGGTCTGTTCCTGCTCGTGGGTCAGCGCCGACGCCTACTCGGCTACCTGCAGGAGATCGACATCCAGCGCTACCGCTCGCTCATCGAGCGGCTCGGTCTGCGCCGCTGATCGCGCGCCCGCCTCGACGGGGCCGCTCCCACCGGGACGGCCCCGTCGAGGCGCATCTCCGGCCGCTTCGGAATGACGGACGGGGGACCGGCGGTTACGGCGCCGCGAGCATCCGGTGAATTCTGGTGCCGCCCCCCGCGTCCGAGCGTCCGGGCGAGCTCCCGGGTGAGCAGTCTGGAACTGTGCGAGTTGCGGTCCTAGCCGAGTCCTTCCTCCCCCACATGAATGGCGTCACCGGCTCGGTCCTGGAGGTGCTCCGGCACCTGGAACGCACCGGACATGACACGCTTGTCGTCGCACCGCGAGCCGGCGACGTGACCGCGGACCTCCACGGCGCTCGCGCCGAGTTCGTCCCGTCCCTACCGATGCCCTCGTATCCCGCGGTTCGCGTCGCGATGGCGCGGGCCACCCGCCTGGCCGCGACCATCCGTCCCTTCCGACCCGACGTGATCCACCTCGCATCCCCGTTCGTCCTCGGCTGGCAGGGCCTGGCCGTCGCCGACGCGCTGCGGGTGCCTGCGGTCGCGGTCTACCAGACCGACGTCGTCGGCTACGCCGAGAAGTATGGGGTGCCCCAGGCGACGGCGATCGTCGCCGGGCATGTCGCCCGCCTGCACCGCCGCGCGACGCTGACCCTGGCCCCGTCCTCGGCCTCGCTGCAGCAGCTCGAGCAGCTGGGTGTGGACAGGCTCCGCCACTGGGGTCGCGGTGTCGACACCGAGCGCTTCGCGCCTTCGCGTCGCAGCGACGCCTGGCGTCGGCACGTTGCCCCGGGAGGAGAGGTCATCGTCGGGTATGTGGGTCGCCTGGCTCGCGAGAAGCAGGTCGCCGATCTCAAGGTCCTCTCGGGGATCGCGGGCGTGCAGGTGGTGATCATCGGTGACGGTCCGACGCGCGGAGCTTTGGCGGCAGAGCTTCCCGACGCGGTCTTCCTCGGCCACCTGGCGGGGGACGACCTGGCGTCGGCGATGGCCGGTCTCGACGTCTTCGTCCATCCCGGGGAGAGCGAGACCTTCGGTCAGACGATCCAGGAGGCCCACGCGTCCGGCGTCCCGGTGGTGGCAACCGGTGTCGGGGGACCGCTGGACCTGGTGCGGCCGAGCGTGGACGGGTGGCTGTACCGCCCCGGCGATCTCGGCGAGTTGCGTGCTCATGTCCTGGACCTGGTCGGCGATCAGGCCAAGCGCGCGGCGTTCGGCCGCGCTGCGCGCGACGGCGTGACCGCGCGCGGATGGTCCGCGTTGACCGCAGATCTCGTCGCGCACTATCAGGAGGCGCGCGCGCTGCGGATGATCGACGACGCCGCGCCGGTGCGCCCGCGCGTGCGGCCGTCGCTGCCGCCGGCACCCGCGTTTGCCCCGGCGCCATGGCAGCGGTATGTGGCGCTCGGCGACTCGCTCACGGAGGGATTGTGCGACACCTCGCGGGAGCCGGCCGGTCGCTTCCGGGGCTGGGCCGATCGGCTCGCCGAGCTGCTCGGTCGCGCTGGCAGCGGCGGCGGGACAGTGCAGTACGCCAACCTCGCCGTCCGTAGCCGCGGCGTGGACGATCTCGTCAGCGTGCAGGTCCCGCGGGCGCTGAGCATGGCGCCCGATCTGGTCTCGATCCTCATCGGTGCGAACGATCTGATGCATCGCACGGCCGACATCGCCGCCACAGCGGCAGCGGTCGAAGACGCTGTCGTGCGGATGCGGGAGGCCGGGTCCTCCGTGCTGCTGGTGACGACGATCCTGCCACGGTTGCGCGCAGCGGCGATTTTCGCTCGGCGCTTCGAGGAATACAATCGCAGACTGCGGCGGATCGCCGCCGACCGTGGGTGCGTACTGCTGGACGCCGAGATCCTGCCGGGGTTCGCGCGGGGCGAGCTCTGGGCGGACGACCGGGTGCATCTGGGTTCGGCTGGTCACCGATACCTCGCCTACAGGGCTGCCGGAGCCCTCGGGGTGCCAGACGCGCAGGCTCTCGGGGATCTGGACGCCGCGCTGCATGATGAGGAGCTGCATCCCGGCGGCTGGTGGCGTCGTGACGCTCTGCCCTGGGCGTGGCGCCGGATGCGGCGCCGCACTGCCGGTGATGGTATCAGCGCGAAACACGATGCCTACGTCACGATCGGAGGGGGAGGCCAGTCGCTCCCGACCCCTGCCGGGTAGACCACGACGCGACGCTTCTCGGTCACCAGGATGACACGCGAGCGCCACCGCGGCGCGGCATTCTGTCGCCGTCCCCCCTCATCGACTCTCGGGAGTTCAGCATGATCCATCCACTCCGCCGCGCCGCAGCCACCACGGCAGTGGCCACCGCCGTGGTGGCTGCCGTCGCCGTACCCGCCCACGCCGCCTCCGGACCGATGGGGTTCGACCCCATCGACGGAACCCCGTACACGCAGGCCACCTCCGCCTGGACGGTGCCGCTCGTCGTCCCCGAGGGCTACACGCAGTCCCTGCTGATGGACGAGACCGGCCTGGACATCTACGCGGGCGATGATCTGACCGACATGAACACGGTCAACGAGACGGGCCCGCACGCCGGACGGTATCTGTACCGCACGCACGAGGTCGACCAGAATGGCGCCCTGTCCGTGGTTGATCTCCAGACGGGACAGGCGAAGGTGCTGGCCCAGGACCCGAGCTGGAACCGGCTCGACGGTCTGCGTTGGACGCCGTGGGGTACGCTCCTGTTCGCGGAGGAGACCTCCGGTGGACACCTCTACGAGGCGTTCCTCGATCCCGCCGACCCGGCCCGGGTGTCCGCGGTGGTCGAACGTCCCGAGGTGGGCGTGCTGCGGCATGAGGGCATCGAGGCGTTGGGCGACGGTTCCGTGTTCGTCATCGACGAGCTCAACGGCGGATCTGTGTACAGGTTCGTACCGACCCGTCGCGGCGACCTTTCCGACGGCCAGTTGTACGCGCTGCGGCTGACCGACCTGAGCCCGGCGGCGCAGACGTGGGATGCTGCCACCGTCGACAGCAAGGTCGGCGCGTTCACGTGGGTCCCACTCGACATGACACAGGCCGTCGTGGACGCGGACGCCGCTGCCAACGCGGCCGGGGCGACGGAGTTCGGGCGCCCCGAAGATGTGGAGGTGATCGGCCGCACACTCTACGTCGCCAATACCACCGAGGACCGCGTGATCGCGATCGACCTGGACGCCCTGACGGTGTCGACGTTCGTCCAAGCCGGTCGGAATGTTCCCGTGGAGAACGCCGCCGAGGGCGTGAGCGGATTCAACAGCCCCGACAACCTCGCGCAGGGGCCTGACGGCCGACTCTGGGTGGTCGAGGACAACTACCTCTCGGACATCTGGGTAGCCGATCATGACCTCGATTCCGACGGAGCATCCGACGTCGTCAGTCACTTCGCGGGGCTGAAGGACACCGGCGCCGAGATCAGCGGTATCTACTTCGGCAAGGACCCCCGGACGCTGATGCTGAACATCCAGCACCCCGACAAGGGTCTCGCAGACGGCACGTGGGCGGTGACCGCACGCTGATCGTGGCACGCCGGGACGCGCGGAACGGATTGGTCCGCGCGTCCCGGCTTCCTCACCCTTCCAGACCCTGCTCGAACGCGTCGAATCGGCGCTCCCGGTCGAGCTGGCGCTGCACCTCGATCCGCTCATCCGGATCGATCGTCGGCGGCGGCCCGTCGATGAGGTCTTCGTCCTCGAGGACGACCGGCCGGTCCTCATCCGGCGCTTCGACGTCGTCCTCCGCAAGCACGTCACGCTCGTCCTCGGGCTCGAAGGGGATGTCGCTGTCACTCATGATGTCCTCCCGACTGGTGCACCCGCATCTGACTACGGTATCGGCGCGCTCCGGGGCTGGCGAGGGCCGGGAGCGACACTGGTAGCATGAAGAGGGCCGCTGTGCGGCCATAGCAATCCCACACCCGGCGTGCCGGGACACTCCTGCAGACCGCTGGTCTCCTGTGGTGGGCTCCCCGTTGATTCGCCGGGTGGTCTTCTCCTGGTGGCCAGCGCGGGCTCGGACGATATCGATCGGCCGCCTGATCCTGCTTCGTGTTCGGTGCGCTCCGCCCGCGCCATCGGCGCGGGTCCGAATGAACAGGAGGGACCTGTGGAGGGTCCAGAGATCACCGCGGCCGAGGCCGTGCTCGACAACGGCCGATTCGGCACACGCACCATTCGGTTCGAGACCGGCCGGCTCGCCCAGCTGGCACAGGGCGCGGTCGCCGCCTATCTCGACGAGGACACGATGCTGCTGTCCGCGACGAGCGCCGGCAAGCACCCGCGCGAGGGGTTCGACTTCTTCCCCCTCACCGTCGATGTCGAGGAGCGCTCCTACGCGGCTGGCAAGATACCCGGCTCCTTCTTCCGCCGCGAGGGCAGGCCGTCAACCGAGGCGATCCTCGTGTGCCGTCTGATCGACCGCCCACTGCGGCCGTCATTCGTCGACGGGCTGCGCAACGAGGTTCAGATCGTCGTCACGGTGCTCTCGATAGCGCCGGGCGAGTTCTATGACGCGCTCGCCATCAACGCGGCGTCGGCCTCAACGCAGATCTCCGGTCTGCCCTTCTCGGGGCCGATCGCCGGTGTGCGTCTGGCGCTCGTCCCCGGCCACGGGGCGCACGAGGACCAGTGGGTTGCGTTCCCGAACGCCGAACTGCTGCAGGACGCGGTGTTCGACCTCGTGGTGGCCGGACGCGTGCTGCCTGACGGCGACGTGGCCATCATGATGGTCGAGGCCGAGGCCACCGAATCCAGCTGGCACTTGATCCAGGCGGGCGCGGTCAAGCCCAGCGAGGAGGTGGTCGCGGCCGGTCTGGAAGCGGCCAAGCCCTTCATTAAGGAGCTGGTCGCGGCGCAGGCCTCGCTCGCCGCCCGGGCTGCGAAGGAACCCCAGGCTTTCCCGGTCTTCCCGCCGTATCACCCCGACACGTACGCGTTCGTGGCCGCCCGTTCGGAGGGACGCCTGCGCGAGATCTACCGCATCGCCGACAAACTGGAGCGCCAGAACGCCGATGATGCCCTGAAGGACGAGGTGAAGACGCTCGTGAGCGGCGCGGTCGCCGCTGGGGAACTGCCGGAATCTGCGATGGCCGAGGTCGGTGCCGCGTACAAGTCGGTGACCAAGAACGTGGTCCGGGGACGGATTCTCAGCGAGGGAGTGCGAATCGACGGCCGGGGTCTGGCCGACATCCGTCCGTTGGACGCCGAAGTGCAGGTCATCCCACGCGTCCACGGTTCGGCGATCTTCCAGCGTGGCGAGACCCAGATCCTGGGCGTGACCACGCTGAACATGCTGAAGATGGAGCAGCAGATCGACTCCCTCTCGCCGGTGACGCACAAGCGCTACATTCACCACTACAACTTCCCTCCGTACTCCACCGGTGAGACCGGTCGCGTCGGCAGCCCCAAGCGCCGCGAGATCGGTCACGGCTTCCTCGCGGAACGCGCCTTGGTGCCGGTCCTGCCCTCACGCGAGGAGTTCCCGTACGCGATCCGTCAGGTGTCCGAAGCGCTCGGCTCCAATGGGTCCACCTCCATGGGGTCCGTGTGCGCATCCACACTCTCCTTGCTGAACGCGGGAGTGCCGCTGCGGGCACCGGTCGCTGGGATCGCGATGGGACTGGTCTCCGACGAGGTCGACGGCCAGACCCGGTACGCAGCGCTGACGGACATCCTCGGCGCCGAGGACGCGCTGGGGGACATGGACTTCAAGGTGGCCGGTACGAGCGAGTTCGTCACGGCGATCCAGCTGGACACCAAGCTGGACGGCATCCCGTCCTCCGTGCTGGCGGGGGCGCTGACCCAGGCCCGCGAGGCCCGGCTGACGATTCTCGGGGTGCTCGGTGAGGCGATCGAGGGCCCGGACGAGATGGCGCCGACGGCGCCGCGTGTCATCAGCGTCCAGATCCCTGCGGACAAGATCGGCGAGCTCATCGGCCCCAAGGGCAAGACGATCAACGCGATCCAGGATGCGACCGGCGCGGACATCTCGATCGAGGAGGATGGCACCGTCTACATCGGTGCGACCGACGGACCCTCGGCCGAAGCGGCGCGAGCACAGGTGAACGCGATCGCCAACCCGCAGAACCCCGAGGTCGGTGAGCAGTTCCTGGGAACGGTGGTCAAGATCGCCACGTTCGGAGCGTTCGTGTCGCTGCTGCCCGGCAAGGACGGTCTGCTGCACGTCAGCGAGGTCCGCAAGCTCGCTGGGGGCAAGCGGGTGGAGAACGTCGAGGACGTGCTGTCCGTCGGACAGAAGCTCCTGGTGCGCATCACGAAGATCGACGACCGCGGGAAGCTGTCGCTGGAGCCGGTGCCGGAAGCCGAGGAGTCCGTGGCGCCCGCCGAGCCCGTGACCGCTCCGGCCTGACCCTCCGTCGCGGTGGGCTGAGGGCGCGCCGTGACGGAAGCGTTATCGAATGTTCACCACCCTGGGTCAGCCCGGCACCGCTGCGTGGTCGCCGGGCTGACCTACTGTCGTAGTACGCGTCGAGGGCCGGCCATCGGACGCATTCGGCCCCGCGACTGCGGAAGGGACGAGGATGGTCGGGGTGGAACCGACGGGGGCGGCCGCTGGAACGGTCGGTCATCCTTCCGCGCCGCTGCCGGTTGTGCGCGGCTCGCTCGCCGACGCTCTGCAGGTGCCTCTGGGTGAGTCGGGACTGCGCGCATTCCCTCTAGTGCTCGGCGCCGCGGAGTTCGGGTGGACGCTGGACACGGCGACCGCGCACGCCATCCTGGACACCTACCGCGGACTGGGCGGCAATGTCGTCCACACCTCCGACAGCTATTCCGGCGGTCGCAGCGAGCACATCGTCGGGCGCTGGCTGGCCCGGGGGGGCATCCGCGACAGCATGGTGCTGGCTGTCCGCATAGGGCGGCATCCCGACCATCCCGGACTCGGATCGGTCAATCTGGTCCGGGCGGTCGAGGCGTCTCTGACCCGTCTTGACACGGATCGCATCGACCTGCTGTACCTGGACGCTTCGGGGGGCCTGGCGTCCCTCGAGGACGCGCTCGCCACGGCGGAATGGCTCATCGAATCCGGTAAGGTGCGTGCCCTCGGAGCATACGGGTTCACCGCGACGCAGCTGGTCGACGCCCGGATCCTCTCGTCGGCGGGATACCCTCGCGTGACCGTGCTCGACGTGCCCTTCAACGTCGTCCGACGTGCGGATTTCACCGAGGACCTGCGGCTGGTGACGGGTGCGCAAGCCATCGCAGTGACCCCCTCCCACGCGCTCGAGCACGGATTCTTGGCGGGCCGCCCATCGGCGGAGGAGATCCGATCCGTGCGTGACGCTCAGCGAACCGCGAGCACGTCCCGACGGACGGTCCGGGCCGTGCGGGCGATGCGTCAGGTGGCGGGTGCTCTCGGCGCGCCGCTGGCCGCGGTGGCGGTCGCCTGGCTGTTGGCGCAGCGGCAGGTCGCCGCTCCGATCGTCAATGCCTTCGCCGTTTCGCATGTGGAGGAGTTGGTGCAGGGTGTGGGGGTCCGACTGAACCGAGCGCAGTTGGCGGAGATAGCGCGGGCGTACGAGCAGCGGGTTAGGCTGAGCCGGGCGGGTTCGGGCGCGCCCGGGGTCGACGGAGCGGGTACTCGGTGACGCACTACATCTACCTCGTCCGGCACGGCGAGCACCAGGACGCTGAGCACGGGCTGACGGACGGTCCGCTGTCGGCTCGGGGGCGTCGCCAAGCCGAGCTAATCTCGGACCGGCTCTCGGGCGTGCCGTTCGACGCGGTATGGCATTCGCCGCTGCTGCGCGCGACGGAGACGGCGCGGGCCTTCGCGGAGCGCTTGCCGGCGCTGGCGCCGGAACCGTCGGCGTTGCTGTTCGACTGCGTCCCGACGGGGATGACCCCGCAGACCCCGGCCGTGTTCGAGCCGTTCTTCGGCAGCGTCACCGAGGCGGAAGTGGACGCGGGCCGGGCCCAGATGGCAGATGCGACGGCGGAGTTCCTGGCCCGCCGGGCGGGCGAAGCGCACGAACTGCTCATCACCCACAACGTCGTCATCGGATGGTTCGTGCGGGAAGTGCTCGACGCGCCGGCGTGGCGATGGATGACGCTGAACCAAGCCCACTGCGGTCTGACCGTGATCGCGCAGAAGGCGGGCCGGCCCTGGACCCTCATCACGCACAACGATCTGGCGCATCTGCCCTTTGAACTGCGCACCGGCCTGCCGGAGTTGCCGCCGGTATGACGGCCGAACCGGTTCTAGACTGGCCGGATGACCGGATCGGATGCGCCGGGCCGATCCGACCAGGGCGGGGGACCGACGGCGGGAGACGTTCCGAGGGCGCTGCGCGTGACGACGGCGTTCGCGTGGCGCTTCGTCGTGATCGCCGCTGCCGCAGCCATCGCCGTGTGGCTGGTGATCCAGCTCAAGCTCCTGGTGATTCCGCTGCTGATAGCCGTGCTGCTGACTGCTCTGCTGTGGCCGGCGCTGGCGTGGCTTCTGCGCCGCCGGGTGCCGAAGTGGCTGGCCATCGTCATCGTGGTCCTGGGTGCTCTCGCGGTCACCGCGGGGCTGGCGACGCTGGCGATCTGGCAGATTAGCCAGCAGTGGCCGTCGGTGCAGGAGCGCACCGTCGCAGCAGTCGACGGGGTACGGGCCTACCTGATCGACGGTCCGCTGCACCTGACGGCGGCACAGATCGATGCCGCTCTGCAACAGGGTCTGGTGCTTCTCCAGGAGCAGGGGCAGGCTCTGTGGTCCGGGGCGTTGGCCGTCGGTACGACCGCCGGGCGGGTGGCGACGGGGGCGGTGCTGACCGTGTTCATCCTGGTGTGCCTTCTGGCGGACGGCGGCGGGATCTGGAAATGGACGACGCGGCTGTTCCCGAGGAAGGCGCGAGCAGCCGTGGACAGCTCGGCTCGCGCGGGGTGGGTGACGGTGGTCAGCTTCACGCGCACCCAGCTGCTGGTGGCGACGATCGACGCGGTCGGGATCGGGCTCGGGGCATTCCTGCTCGGCGTTCCGCTGGCGATTCCCGTCGCGGTGCTGGTGTTCCTCGGATCGTTCGTACCCATCGTCGGCGCGGTGATCACCGGTGTGCTCGCCGTGTTCCTCGCCTTGGTCTACAACGGTCTGTGGATCGCGATCTGGATGTTGGTGGTGGTCTTGGCGGTGCAGCAGATCGAGGGGCACCTGCTGCAACCGCTGCTCATGGGCTCCGCGGTGCGGGTGCACCCGCTCGCTGTGGTGCTGGTCGTCGCCGGAGGCGCGATGGTCGCCGGGATTCCGGGCGCGCTCTTCGCCGTGCCGGTCGCGGCGTTCGTCAACGTCGTCGCCGTGCACTTGTCGGAGCGAGCGTGGGAGACGGGTGCGCAGCCCGAGCCGGAGGCGATCATCTGGAGCACCGTGCCTCGACCGAGGAGGATCCCGTGAACGGTTATCGGCCGACGCTGGCCGATTTCGAAGACGCCGGTCGCGTTCTCGCCCCGATGATCGCACGCACCCCTGTGGACGGCTCGCACTACCTGTCCGAGGTGCTCGGGTCGCCGGTCGTGCTGAAGCTCGAGAACCTGCAGCGGACTGGCTCTTTCAAGATCCGGGGCGCCGGGTACCGGCTGGCGCGCTTGAGCGCGGCCGAGCGGGCCCGCGGGGTGGTGGCGGCGTCCGCGGGCAATCACGCTCAGGGCGTAGCTCTCGCCGCTCAGCGGCTGGGTATCCCCGCCACGATCTTCATGCCCTACGGCGTGTCGGTTCCCAAGCTGCTGGCGACGCGCGGATACGGTGCGGAGGTCGTGCTCGACGGCGAGACGGTGGAGACCCCGTTGAGGCTTGCCGCCGAGTACGCCGCGCGCACCGGCGCTGTGCTCATCCACCCGTTCGACCATCCCGACGTCATCGTCGGGCAGGGCACGCTCGGGATGGAGTTGTGGGAGCAAGTGCCGGACCTGGAGACGGTGCTGGTCGCGGTCGGGGGAGGCGGGCTCGCAGCCGGAGTGGCCGCCGCGGTCAAGGCGAGAGCCGCGGCGGCAGGCCGCCGGGTGCGCGTGATCGGCGTGCAGGTGGGCGCGTCAGCCGCCTACCCACCCTCGCTCGCTGCCGGCAGGCCGCTCGCGATCGAGATCACTCCGACGATCGCGGACGGCATCGCGGTTGCCCGCCCCGGCGACCTTCCGTTCGCGCTGATCTCGGAGATGGTAGACGAGATCCTCACGGTCGAGGACGACGACATCGCACGGGCCATCGTCGTCCTGCTGGAGCGGGCGAAGCTGGTGGTCGAGCCGGCAGGGGCTGTCGGCGTCGCCGCGATTCTGACCGGTGCGGTGCGAACGGCCGGACCGACGGCGGTCGTGCTCTCGGGCGGGAACATCGATCCGCTGCTGCTCCAGCGCGTGGTCTCGCACGGCCTGGCCGCGTCCGCGCGCTACCTGAGCCTGCGCATCCCGCTTCCCGACCGTCCGGGCCAGCTCGCCCGGGTATCCGAGTTGCTCGCGCAGGCGGGGGCCAACGTCATCGAGGTCCTCCACACCCGCCACGGGCAGGGCATGCAGATCAGCGAGGTCAGTCTGCAACTGAGCGTGGAGATCCGCGGAGAGGACCATCGCGTGCAGGTGATCAAAGCTCTGCGGGAGGCTGGTTTCGACCCGGTCATCGTGCCGGACTGAGGGTCACTGGCCCGAGTACGTCTCCACCCGCTGCACCTCCACCCGAATGGAGCGGCCGTTGGGTGCCACGTAGGAGGTCGTGTCGCCCTCTTTCAATCCGATGATGGCGGACCCCAGGGGCGAGGCCTCGCTGAAGACCGTCAGGCTGCTGCCGGCGCCGATCTCCCGGCTGCCGAGCAGGAACGTCTGCTCCGTGCCGGCGATCGCAGCGGTCACCACCGTGCCGGACTCGACCACGCCCGTGCTGGTGGGGGCTTGACCGACGCGGGCGTTCTTCAGCAACTCCTGCAGCGTCCGGATCCGCGCTTCCTGCTTCCCCTGCTCGTCCTTCGCGGCGTGGTATCCGCCATTCTCCTTGAGGTCGCCCTCCTCGCGCGCGGCCTCGATGCGTTTGGCGATCTCGGCCCGACCTGTCGTCGTCAGGTACTCCAACTCGGAAGCGAGCCGGTCGTAGGCGTCCTGGGTCAGGAAGGTCACCGGGGCATCGTTGGGCACGGTCTTCTCCTTCGGTCCGGGGGCGGATTCGCCGCCAAAGCCAGACGCCCCGGCTCCCGGCCAGGGCGTCCTCGATCAGTGCCGTTAGACTACGTCACCCAGCAGGAGTTGACCAAACCTGTCGTGGCTGTCGCTACGGTCGGCACGCTCTCCCGGAACGGTCGCGATAGCTCTGGTGCGGCCGGGTACTCCACCACCTTCCATCCCACGATGCCGTGCTCTTCGTCCTGCGCCTCCAGGATGCACGCCAGTGACGATCCGGAGGGTGCGGATACCTGGAACTCCACCTCCACCCGGTGCTCGTCCACCGTGGTGAACGCGGTGGTGGTGGCCTGGGTGGCCCCCGCTGAGGACGCTGCGGCGAACCACGCTGCCCCCGCGACCGCGAGGGAGATCAGAACGCCGGCGAGGATGGCCGCGCGTGGACCGCCGCCCCGGCGACGCCCGTAGCGGTCGTCCAGCATCTGCTGGGTCGTCATCGGCCACCTCGCGCGGGGAATAGGGTTGAGATCAGGGTACGTGGTGCACGACCGGACAGGGGGACCCATGGCTCGCCTGATCGTGATGCTCGCCGGTGCGCCGACCCCTTCGCCCAGCGGAACGCCCGCGATCGATCCGAATCTCGTCACGCCGGGTCCGTGGGGTTTCGCAGTCGTGGCTGTGATCGCCGTGGCCACCGTTCTTCTGGTGTGGGACATGCTGCGGCGCGTGCGCCGGGCGCGGTATCGACTCCAGGTGAGGGAGGATTTGGACGCCGAGGCCCGCGATGCGGACCGCGAGCCTCCGGAACCCCCCTCCTGAGGGCGCCTCCTGCCCCGGGGCGGCGACCCCCGCGCGGTAGGTTGGTAGCGTGGACGGCAGCCGGGCCCGGGACGGATCGGGCCCGCTGTACCGCCTTTACAGCAAGCGGTTGCGTCGGCGCATCGAACGCGGCGCGGTTCCGCAGCACGTCGCGATGATGGTCGATGGGAACCGCCGGTGGGCGCGCCAGCTCGGCCTCGCCTCTCCAGCGCACGGTCATCGCGCCGGAGCAGCCAAGATCGAGGAGTTCCTCACCTGGTGCGACGCCGTGGGCGTGCGGGTGGTCTCGCTCTACCTGCTTTCGAATGACAATCTCGGCAAGCGGGATTCCGATGAGCTCGCAGATCTGGTCGAGATCATCGCTGATCTCGCGATCGCCATCTCCCGCGTCCCCTCCTGGCGGGTGCAGCACGTGGGGCGGCGCGACCTGCTGCCGCCGCGCCTGGCCGCCGTGCTCGCCGATGCGGAACACGAGACCGCCTCCCATGCTGGGATGCACGTCAATCTCGCGGTCGGATACGGCGGTCGCAACGAGATCGTGGATGCGGTCCGCAGCATCATCACCCAGCATGATGAACGCGGCGGGTCGCTGGAGGAGCTGGCTGCGAGCCTGACCCCAGAGCAGATCGGGGAACACCTGTACACCGGTGGCCAGCCCGATCCCGACCTGGTGATCCGCACCTCGGGCGAGCAGCGGCTGAGCGATTTCCTGCTCTGGCAGTCCGCTCACAGCGAGTTCTATTTCGTCGAGGCGCTGGGGCCGGACCTGCGGGAAGTGGACTTCCTGCGGGCGATCCGCGACTACGGAGGACGCGAGCGGCGGTTCGGAGGATGACGGGAGAGTTCACCCCGGCGTAACATGACACGCCCCTGCGTGACACTCCCCGCCGGCCGTGCACCGTCTAGGTTCGTGGCATCGGGCACGGTGCCCGGTCGGGTCGGCCCTCGCACGCGACTCGTGACTGGTCGACTCGCGGTACCCGGGGATCGGACCCCGGAGTGGGAGCGGGTTGTGACCACACGCGTACGGCAGCAGGACCTTCGGGAGATCGTCCACAAGAGCGCAGATCAGGCGACCGATCTGCGCTCTTACGTTCTGGACACCTCGGTGCTCCTGAGCGATCCGCGAGCATTCTTCCGGTTCGCCGAGCATTCCGTCGTCATCCCGGTCGTGGTGATCACAGAACTGGAGGCCAAGCGACACGATCCCGAACTCGGGTACTTCGCCCGGCAGGCACTGCGCCACCTGGACGAGCTCCGGATCGAGCACGGGAGACTGGACTTCCCCGTGCCGGTGGGCCGCGGCGGTACCCTGCGCGTGGAACTGACGAACACGGATCCGAGCGTCCTCCCGTCCGGGATGCGACTGGGTGACAACGACACCCGCATCCTCGCGGTCGCGATGCACCTGATGCAGGAAGGTCATCACGTGACCGTCGTTTCCAAGGACCTGCCGATGCGGGTGAAGGCGGCTTCCGTGGGCATCTTCGCTGAGGAGTACCTCGCGCAGCAGGCCGCCGACTCGGGGTGGACCGGCATCGCGGACATCGACCTGTCCGGGGATGAGATGAGCGACTTCTACGAGACGGAGATCGCCGTCAGCGAGGACGTACGGGGCCTGCCCATCAATACCGGACTCATCGTGCATTCGGAGCGCGGGTCGGCCCTGGCACGCGTCACCGGCGACGGAGCTCTTCGACTCGTTCGAGGCGACCGCGAGGTGTTCGGCTTGCACGGGCGCTCCGCCGAGCAGCGGCTCGCGGTGGACATGCTGCTGGACCCGGAGGTGGGGATCGTGTCCCTCGGCGGACGGGCGGGCACGGGCAAGTCGGCGTTGGCCCTGTGTGCCGGTCTCGAAGCGGTCCTGGAACGGGGTCAGCAGCGTCGCATCATCGTCTTCCGTCCACTGTTCGCGGTCGGCGGTCAGGACCTCGGATACCTTCCGGGCGATCAGCAGGAGAAGATGACCCCCTGGGGGCAGGCGGTCTTCGACACTCTCGGGTCGGTGGTCTCCGGGAACGTCGTCGAGGAGATCGTCGCGCGCGGGCTGCTGGAGGTCCTGCCGCTCACGCACATTCGTGGGCGGTCGCTCCACGATGCGTTCGTGATCGTCGACGAGGCGCAATCACTCGAGCGCAACGTACTGCTGACGGTGCTCAGCCGCATCGGCCAGAATTCCCGCGTGGTGCTCACACACGACGTCGCGCAGCGGGACAACCTCCGTGTGGGTCGCTACGACGGCGTCGCCTCGGTGATCGAGACGCTGAAGGGGCATGCCCTCTTCGGGCACGTGACCCTGGTGCGATCCGAGCGTTCGGCCATCTCGGCGCTGGTGACCGATCTGCTGGAGGCGGACGAGATCGGGTGAACCACGATCATGAGAGCGTTCTCACCGGCCCGCCCGTCCGCTCTCATGTTCGCGGCGCAGGATGGTTGCACGGACGACCGCAGAGTCGCCCACCGCATGCTACGGCTCCCCCAGGCCGTGCGCGGAGAGGAGAGGTCGGTTCCGCTAGCCCCCCGGTACCAGGGATCGACATCACGGGTTCGGGTCTCGTGACTCTCTCGGCCCCCGGCGACCCCCAGCGCCGGGGGCCTTCTCGCGGCCGGGGTCACTCCCAGCGGTACCCTGCGCCGCGCACCGTGGTGATCCGTTCTGGACCGAACTTCGAGCGCAGGTATCGTACGTACACGTCAACCACATTCGACCCGGGATCGAAGTCCAGGCCCCAGACCCGGCTGAGGAGTTGCTCCCGGCTGAGGACCTGGCCGGGGTGGCGCAGAAACTGCTCTGCCAGCGCGAACTCCCGCGCCGACAGATCCACGTCGCGGCCGTCGACACTGGCCCGGCGCGCGAGCATGTCCAGACGGATGCCGCCGTGGGAGATGGTGACGCTGTCGGAGGCCACGTTCTCCCGGAGCCGGGACCGCACCCGGGCGAGTAGTTCGTCGAACTTGAACGGTTTGGGTACATAGTCGTTCGCGCCGATATTCAGGCCGTCGACCGTGTCGCGCGTGCTGCTGCGGGCGGTCAGCATGATGACGGGCAGTCCGGACCCCTGCCCGCGCAGGTGCCGCAGCACCTCGAACCCGTCCATGCCCGGAAGGCCCACGTCCAGCAGCAGCAGATCAACCGCTCCGGAGAGAGCACGCTCGAGCGCATCCGGACCGGTGACGACCACTTCCACCGCGAACCCGGCCGACTCCAGCCCGCGACGGACGAAGGACGAGATGCGCGGCTCGTCCTCGGCGATGAGGATGAGCGTCATGCGGTCGCCTCTCGCTGCAGCAGGACGTCGCCGGCTCGTACCGGTCTCGGCACCCGGCCGCCTCCGAACTCGGCCCGGGGAATGCGGATGATGAACGTGGCGCCACCGCCGGGCGTGTCCGCGACCGTGCACGAGCCCCCGTGCGCCTTCGCGATCGCGTCGACGATGGCCAGCCCTAGACCCGAACCGCCCACGGAACGATGGATGCCCGCCCTATCGAAGCGCCGGAACACCCGCGCGCGCGCGCCGGCCGGGATGCCGGGACCGTGATCGCGCACCCACAGCCGCACCGCGTCGCCGTCGGATTCGCTGCCGATCTGGATCGGCGAGCCCGCGGGAGAGTATTTCGCGGCATTGTCCGCCAGCTGCAGCCACGCCTGCGTGAGCCGATCCGCGTCCGCCAGCACCGTTCCGTGCGCGCGCGCCGGGACCGTGAACGCGTGTCCCTGCAGCGTGGACACGAGCGCTCCGACCCGGTCGGTGAGGATCCCGACGTCGACCGGCTGCATCGCGAACTGATCCTCCTGGGCGCTCGAGAGCAGGTCGATGTCCTCCACGATGCGCGTGAGCCGGTCCAGCTCGCCGATCGCCAGCTCCCGCGTGGCGGCTACATCCAGGGGCTCGTCCACCTGCATCACCTCGAGGTGGCCACGGACAATGGTGATCGGGGTCTTCAGTTCGTGGCGGATGTCGTCCAGGAGCTGACGCTGACTGCCGGCGGAGACCTCCAGGCGCTCCAGCATGGAGTTCATGGTGCGCGAGAGGTCTGCGATCTCGGAGTCCCCCGTCTCGGGGACACGGGCCCCCAGATCCTCGAAGGTGACGGCGTCGGCGGCGTCGCGCAGCCTCCGCAGCGGCGCCACCAGCCGGCCGCTCAGGAGCCATCCCGCCGCGCCGAATCCCACCATCAGGGTGGCTGCCACGACGGCGTAGGTCACGACCGACGTAGTCACAGGTGCCAGCTCCGCGTTCAGGCCGACCGCTCGCAGGTAGATCGCCGAGGTCCCGTCGCCCGGCACGTCGACACGATGCGCGATGAACCGCACCGGTCCGGCGTCGGTGGCGACCGTGCCCAGAGCGGTTCCGTCCGGTGACGCTGCGATCGCCCTGACGGCGGCATCCTGCAGCGCGGAGTCATGGATCGCGCGAAAGTCGCTCCCCGCGGCGGGGTTCGCTCGCGCGACGCCGTCGATCAGTCCCACCACCGCCTCGTTCGGAAGCGGCAGGAACCCCTGCACCAGTCGGGTGAGGTAGCCGAGCGCGGTGGTGTCGCCCGCGACCGGGGGCAGAGCCGCCACCTTCGCCTGGAGGCGATCGTCGACGGCGGCGAGAGTACGGGCGTACTGCAGGCCGAACGTGACCGCTCCCGTGATCACGATCCCGGCGCACGCCACGATGAGGATCGTCCCCAGTGTTCTCACGCGCGCCGAGATCGTCCTCGGCGTTGGCTTCACGCTCCGATTATGACCTGACGCGCCCCGATCGTTGCCCGGATCATCCGGGACGGGTCATCGACAGCAGGTCCAGGCGCTCATCCAGCTGCTCGGCTGTCAGCTCACCGCGCTCCAGATACCCCAGTTCCTCCACCGCCTCGCGCACGGTAATGCCCCGGGCCACGGCATGCTTGGCGATCGTCGCGGCGGCCTCGTACCCGATCAGCGGATTGAGCGGAGTGACGATGGACGGAGACATGCCGGCGTACGCGGCGGCGCGCTCCCGGTTGGCCTCCAGACCCGCGACTGTGCGGTCCGCGAGCACTCGGAGGGAGTTCGCGAGCAGACGGATCGACTCCAGCAGAGCCGTCCCCATCAGGGGGATCGCGACGTTCAGTTCGAAGATCCCGGACGCGCCGGACCACGCGATGGTCGCGTCGTTGCCGATCACGCGCGAGCACACCATCAGCGTCGCCTCGGGCACGACGGGGTTGACCTTGCCGGGCATGATCGACGATCCCGGCTGCAGGTCGGGGATGTGGATCTCCGCAAGCCCGGTGTTCGGTCCCGAGCCCATCCAGCGCAGGTCGTTGCAGATCTTCGTGAGCGAGACGGCGATCGTCCGCAGTGCGCCGGAGGTCTCAACCAGAGCGTCGCGGTTGGCCTGCGACTCGAAGTGATCCTGTGCTTCCGTGATGGGCAGTCCGGTCTCGGATCCGATGATCTCGAGCACCCGCTGGGTGAACCCGGGTGGGGTGTTGATGCCGGTGCCGACGGCGGTGCCCCCCAGCGGCACCTCCGCCACGTGGGGAAGGACCGCGAGCACCCGTTCGATTCCGAGCCTGATCTGGCGCGCGTACCCACCGAATTCCTGGCCCAGGGTGACGGGCGTGGCATCCATGAGATGCGTCCGCCCGGCCTTGACCACGTCCTTCCACTCATCTGCCTTCTGCTCCAGCGCGAGCGCGAGGTGATCCAGGGCGGGCAGCAGCGCATGCTGGAGCTCCTGGGTGACGGCGATGTGCACCGAGGTGGGGAACACATCGTTGGAGGACTGAGACGCGTTGACATGATCGTTGGGATGCACCGGCGATCCCAGGGCCCGGGATGCCAGGGTGGCGAGCACCTCGTTCATGTTCATGTTGGAGGAGGTGCCGCTACCGGTCTGGTACACGTCGATCGGGAACTGGTCTGCGTGCTGACCGGCGATGACCTGATCGGCCGCGTCCGCGATGGCGTCCGCGATGGCGGGGTCGAGCGTCCCCAGCGCCTTGTTGGCCTGCGCAGCCGCCTTCTTGATACGCGCCAGGGCGACGATCTGCGCCTGGTCCAGCCGATCCCCCGAGATGGGGAAGTTCTCGACCGCGCGCTGGGTCTGGGCGCCGTACAGCGCGGTTGCCGGCACCCTCACCTCGCCCATCGTGTCGTGCTCGACGCGGTACTCGGTCTCGGTCACGGATGCTCCTCCCTGTCATGGTGTGCACGCGCCGCCGACGGCACGTCTCCAACGGCGAAGTCCGGTTCCGCCACGCCCTCGTCGAGGCGGTATGTGGCCGCCACCAGCGCGGTCCGCCCGTCGGCCACTGCCTGCGCGATCAGCTCCGAGGATCGTAGGAGTTCGGCGACGGTGTCGCGCAGGTGCTCGCGCTCGACCCGGTCGGGGTCGATGCGGTCTCCGTCGGCGGCGGCCTGAACCCGCCGCACCGCCGGTACGATCGGCGCGATGTGCCGCCAGATCTGCGCCGGCAGGGGCGCGGCATCCGGCGCGACGCTGTCGATCGCCGCGGCCACTGCACCGCACTCGTCATGCCCCAGCACGACGATGAGGGAGACATCCAGGATGGCGACGGCGTATTCAAGACTGCCGACCACCGAGTCGGAGATCACCTGTCCGGCATTGCGGACCACGAACACGTCGCCGAGTCCCACGTCGAAGATGATCTCGGCCGCCAGCCGGGAGTCGGAGCATCCGAACAGCGCCGCGCGGGGGCGCTGCGCTGCAGCGAGTTGGTGGCGTCGTTCGACATCCTGGCGGGGATGGGCCGGGATCCCCGAGACGAAGCGCGCGTTGCCGCGCGCCAGTTCCTGCCAGACCTGGTCCGGCGAGGCTTGAGCCGTCACGGCGCGTCCCGCAGCTCTCGCACCGCGTCGGCGACGCCGGATGCCGCGGCGGCGGCGTCAGCCGGCTCGGCCGTGCCGTAGATCAGCACAGTGTCCGGCCCCGCATCGGTCGCCAGTGCATAGGAGATGTTCCCGGCCGCGGCCGGGTCGGAGATGACGTAGCGGTCCCATCGGATGCCGTCGATCGTGACCTCTCCGTCAGGCGCGGCGCCGCGCAGGGTCCGGGAGACCCATGCAGGATCCGCATCGAAGCCCTGGGCAACGCGGAGATACCCCACCGGCCCGGGCACGTACACCACCGTCCAGGCCGGGACGGCGTCCCCCTCCATCCGGGCTGAGTTGACCAGCCATCCCTCGGGAACGTCGGGCGCCAGCACGGGCCTGCCCTGCGACTGCTCCAGCGCGGCGGCTTCGGCGGCCACGTCGATGGGGCCGGGATCGGCGACCTCGCCCCGAGGGACGGCGAGGATGATGACCGCCACGACACCCAGCGTCACCAGCAGTGCGGCCAGAAGGTGGCGGAATGTCTGGCTGGATCGGTACACGCGGGAGGACTCGGCCTTACGCGCCGCGGTCTCCGCGGCAGTCTCCGGGCGCCCCAGTTCGGCGACCACGGGAGGGGTTGGCGTGCGCGCCATCACGGCATCCTCGGCTGCTCGGGCCTGGCCTGTTCGAGACGCCGTCGCGCGCCCAGCAGCCAGTGCTCGCACTGCGCCGCTAGGGCCTCTCCGCGCTCCCAGAGCTGCAGCGAGCGCTCGAGCGTGGGCGCGCCCTGCTCGAGTTCCTGCACCACCACGATCAGTTCATCGCGAGCCTGTTCGAATGTCAGCGACGCCACGTCTGCTGCGCTCTGATCGCCGCCCGGCATGCCGACCATCCTAGTCGGCGCTGGGCGCGCCCTCGGAGGAGAGCGGGTGCTCGGGACTCTCTGTCGGACCGCCCGAGCGCGCCGCCAGGGCGCCGTGGGCGACGGCGATCCGGAGCTCGGTGCCGGACGGAGCATCGGCGGAGTCGCGCACGATGGCGCCGTCGAGGGTGCGCACGATCGCGTATCCCCTTCCCAGCGTCGCCCCCGGCGAGAGCGCCCGCAGCGACGCCCGCAGCTCGCGGGTCGCGTGTTCGGCAAGCGCGAGCCGTCGCTGCGCGGCGTCATGGCCGCGCGCGGCCAGTCCCGCGACATCGCGTTCGCGCTCCTCGATGAGGCGGAGGGGGTCGCGCAGTGCCGGACGACTGCGCATCTGCTCGAGCTGGGCGACGTCGGCCGCGACCCGCAGCGACAGTCGGGTGGTGAGACGGGCCCGTAGCTGGGCGATCGCGGCGCGTTCGGCGGTCACGTCGGGGACCACCCGCTTCCCCGCGTCCGTGGGCGTGGACGCACGAACGTCGGCGACGTCGTCCAACAGCGGGAAGTCGTTCTCGTGACCGATGGCGCTGACGACCGGCGTGCGGGTGGCGGCCACCGCGCGCACCAGCCGCTCGTCACTGAATCCCAGCAGTTGCAGCGGATCCCCGCCGCCGCGGGCGATGACGATGACCTCGACGTCGGGGTCCGCGTCCAGCGCGGAGAGCGCTGACATCACCTCCGGCACGCACCGGTCGCCCTGCACGGCGGCGTGATGGACTCGGAAGACGACGTCCGGCCAGCGCAGCTGCGCGTTGCGCACCACGTCCTTCTCCGCGTCCGAGTTCTCCCCGGTGATCAGCCCCACCGCGCGCGGCAGGAACGGCAGCGGACGCTTGCGCTCGGGCCCGAGCAGGCCCTCCATCCGCAGTCTGCTGCGCAGCCGCTCGAGCTCCTCGAGCCGAACCCCCAGCCCGAGCGGATGCATGCTCGCGACCACGACGGTGAACTCGCCCGTGCGGGCGAAGAAGTCGGACTTGACGCTGGTCACGACGCGATCTCCGACCCCGAGGGCGGCCGGAAGGCGCGCCCGCGCGGACGGCCAGATCCGGAAGGGGATGCTGGCGTCGGCGTCCAGGTCGCGCAGGCGGCCGTACACGGCGCCGCCGCGGACGTTCCAGGCGCTGATCTCGCCTTCCACCCAGACGCTGCCCCACGTGGCGATGAACGCGCGCACGGTGTCGTTCAGGCGGGCGACCGAGGTGGGACGCTCCCGCGTCGCAGCCCGCGGCGCGACGTCGCGGGGGAGGGGGCTCGATGGCGGATCAGGGCGCGGGGGTTGCATCGGTCCTCCTGCTCGGCCGCCGTTCAGGACCCGCCCGGTAGACTCGAGCCGTGGCCGCATCCGTCGTATCGCTGCCGGTTCCGCGGGTTCCGGCGCGCCGCGGCCGACTCCAGGATATGCCCACGGCGGGCCCGAAGCGGGTGCTGCTGGCAGCGCCGCGGGGATACTGCGCGGGCGTCGATCGCGCCGTCGTCGCGGTCGAACGCGCGCTCGAGCGGTTCGGGGCCCCGGTGTACGTGCGCAAGCAGATCGTGCACAACGTGCACGTCGTCGCCGAACTGGAAGCGCAGGGCGCGGTCTTCGTCGACGAGATCGACGCGGTGCCCGCGGGCGCTCACGTCGTGTTCAGCGCGCACGGGGTGTCGCCGGCCGTGGTCGCCGCCGCGACAGCACGCGGCCTGGTGACGATCGACGCGACCTGCCCGCTCGTGACGAAGGTGCACCGGGAGGCTGCGCGGTTCGCGCGCGACGGCCACCAGATCCTCCTGATCGGCCACGACGGCCACGAGGAGGTCGAAGGCACCATGGGGGAGGCCCCCGACCACGTCACGCTCGTGTCCTCTCCCGCCGAGGCCGCGACAGTCGCGGTGGCGGACCCGGACCGGGTTGTGTGGCTGTCGCAGACCACGCTCTCGGTGGACGAGACCATGGCCACAGTGGGACGGCTGAGGGAGCGGTTCCCCGCGCTCCAGGATCCGCCGTCGGACGACATCTGCTATGCGACGCAGAACCGGCAGGTCGCAGTGAAGAAGATCGCCGCGGCATCCGATGTCGTCATCGTCGTCGGATCGGCCAACTCATCCAACAGCGTGCGCCTGGTTGAGGTAGCCCTGGACGCGGGCGCGCCCGCCGCGCACCGTGTGGACTTCGCGGACCAGCTGCGGCAAGAGTGGTTCGACGGCGTCCAGACGGTCGGCGTCACCAGCGGCGCCTCCGTGCCGGAGGTCCTCGTCGGGGACGTACTGGCGGAGCTGGCCGGTGCCGGCTACGCAGAGGTCACCGAGGTGCGCACGGCGGAGGAGGATCTGATGTTCTCCCTCCCGAAGGAGTTGCGCCGCGACGACAGCGGCCGACGGACGGACCGCGCCCTGGGGGGGCGGGTCGGGCGGTGACCGGCGACGCCGCTGACGAACCCACGCGCCCCCGACCGCGGTTCGGCGAGTATGCCACCCCCGAGGAGCAGGCCTCCCGTATCCGTCAGCCAGACGTCACGGACCGCCTCGGGTCGGGGGCGGATCCCGGGGACGGCCACAGCGACCACCTTGCCGCTCCCGGCACCGCGCGGGCGTCCGTGGCTGACCGGATCGCGACATGGGCACTGCTCGGATACGGCCTGTTCACCGTGCTGGGCGCCATCCCGACGCTGACCGACTATGGCGCTTTCGCTGCGACCGTTCTGTCAGGTGTCGGAGTGGACGCGCCACCGGATGCCGCGGCGGCGGGGCGATGGTGGGCACTCGCGGCCGTCATCGTGCTCGGGGCCGGATGGCTGGCGACAGCCGTGCTGAGTCTGCGCCGGCTGCGCGAGGGCCGGCTCGCGTTCTGGATCCCGCTGGTGGGCGGGCTGGCATGCAACGCGGTCGCGTCGGTACTCCTCATGGTTCCGCTGGTCACCGACAGCACCATTCTGGAACTCGTCCGGGAGGCTGCGCTCGCGCCTCCGTCGTGACAGCCGCGGCGGGCTCGGGTCAGGATGCGCTCGTCCCGAAGGAGCCGAGCTCGCGGGTCGCTTCCACCACCCGGGCCGCCATCGCGGTCTCGGCGACCTTGCCCCATGCGCGCGGGTCGTACAGCTTCTTGCTGCCCACCTCGCCGTCGACTTTCAGCACGCCGTCATAGTTGCGGAACATGAACCCTGCGACGGCGCGGGTGAACGCGTACTGCGTGTCCGTGTCGATGTTCATCTTGACCACGCCGTTGTCCACGGCAGTGCGGATCTCCTCCGGGCTCGACCCGCTGCCCCCGTGGAAAACCAGATCCAGAGGCTTCGGCCCCGTGCCGAAGCGCTGGGCGATGCCACTCTGGATCTCGCCCAGCAGTTCCGGGCGCAGCTTGACGTTGCCGGGCTTGTACACGCCGTGCACGTTCCCGAACGTCAGCGCGGCGATCCAACGCCCCGACTCTCCGAGCCCCAATGCCTCGACGGCGCGGGTTACGTCGCCGACGGTGGTGTACAGCGCGTCGTTGGTGCCCTCGTGCCGGACGCCGTCCTCCTCGCCGCCGACCACGCCGATCTCCACCTCGAGAATCGCGTTGATGTTCCGCATCCGCGGCAGCAGGTCCTTCGCGATCTCGATGTTCTCGTCCAGCGGCACCGCCGAGCCGTCCCACATGTGGGATTGGAAGATCGGATTGCCTCCCGACTTCACCGCCTCCTCGCTGGCCTCGATGAGCGGCATCACGAAGCCCGGCAGGGCGTCCTTCGGGCAGTGGTCGGTGTGCAACGCCACCGTCACCGGGTAGCTCTTGGCGGCTTCAGTGGCGAACCGGGCGAACGCGAGCGCGCCGGTGGCCCGCGCCTTCGCGGTGTGCCCCGCGAAGTAGTCCGCGCCACCGGTGCTGATCTGGATGATGCCGTCGGAGCCTGCCTCGGTCAGGCCCTGAAGGACCGCGTTGACCGTCTGCGAACTGGACACGTTGATCGCCGGGTAGGCGAATCCCCCTCTTTTCGCGCGATCGAGCATCTCCGCGTACTGGTCGGGGGTGGCGACGGGCATGACTGCTCCTTTGCTGCTGCGGGGCGTGACGCTGCTGTCACTCTAGCGAAGGGTGCATGCGGCCCGTCCTCGATAGGCTGGAGGAATGGTGAGTATGACCGCCGACATGAGCCCTCTCCACCCCGACCGCAACCTGGCACTGGAGCTGGTGCGGGCGACGGAGGCGGCCGCCATCCGTTCCGTGCCGTTCATCGGACGGGGGCAGAAGGAGGCCGCGGACGGCGCGGCTGTGGATGCGATGCGGGCCTTCCTAGCGACGGTGGACTTCGACGGGGTCATCGTGATCGGTGAGGGCGAGAAGGACAAGGCCCCGATGCTGTTCAACGGCGAGCGCGTGGGCACCGGCAAGGGGCCGCAGTGCGACATCGCAGTGGATCCGATCGACGGCACGTCTCTGACCGCGGCGGGCCGGAACAACGCGCTGTCGGTGCTGTCGGTGTCCGATCGGGGCACCATGCTCGACGCGTCCCGTGTTTTCTACATGGACAAGCTCGTCACGGGACCGGCGGGCGTGGGCGTCGTCGACATCCGCCTCCCGGTGGGCGAGAACATCCGCCGGCTCGCGGCGGCGATGGACAAGCCCGTGGACGAGATCGTGGTCTCCGTGCTGCATCGTCCGCGCCACGAGCAGTTGATTCGGGAGATTCGGGAGGCTGGTGCCGCCACCCGCCTGATGACCGACGGAGACGTGGCCGGCGGCATCAACGCGGCCCGACACGACGCTCGCACGGACATGTGCGTGGGAATCGGCGGCAGCCCGGAAGGCATCATCACGGCGTGCGCCATCAAGGCGCTCGGCGGCCACATCCAGGGTCGGCTATGGCCGCGCGACGACGACGAGAAGCAGCGTGGACTCGACGCGGGTCTGAAATTCGACGTGGTGTACGAGGCCGATGACCTGGTCGCCGGGAACAACACCATCTTCGTGGCCACCGGTGTCACGGACGGGGCGTTGGTGGCGGGGGTCCGCCGGGACCGGGACCACGTGTACACCGAGAGCGTGGTGCTGCGCGCCGCGTCGGGGACGTCGCGGCGGATCTCCTCCGATCACCTGGCCTCGAAGTGGTTGTGAGCGGCACGCCTGCAGCTCGGCCGTGACGGTGAATGCGACAGTGGCACGTGCGGTGAAGGGAGGGGACTGAATGAACACGTCCGGTGAGGACCCGGCTCCGAAGACCGGAGCGCAGGCTGTGGTCGCCGACGCACTGGACCCGGCCCGCCGTCCCGATGTGCTCTTCCGTGTTCGTCGGCCCGCCGGCGAACACGTGAGCGCCTGGTGGCTGGTCGGTGCGTTCGTGCTCGTGTCGGCCGGGGTGGTGTTCCTGTTCAGCTTTCTTCCGGGCGGAGCGTGACGGGCTCGGCGTCGCCCGGTTCCGCGCTCGCGCCGTCGGCTCCGATCCGGCGCTGTGCTTCGTCGAGCGCCCGGGCGAATTCCGGTGCGCTCAGGGACCGGGGCCGCTCGTCCAGGACGGGCGGTGCGACGAGAGCGTCCAGCCGGTTCTGATCGATGCCGGGAAACTTCCGGGCGGTCACCAGGACCCGGTTCTCCAGGGAACCGACGAACCGGTTGTAGCCGGAGACGGTGCGCTCGATGCCGCGGCGCATCTCCTCGACATGACCAGACAGCGTGGCGATGCGGTCGAACAGTTGTGTTCCCAGCGCGACGAGTTCGCGCGCCTGATCGGCCATGCCGTCCTGGGTCCACGTGAAGGCGACGGTTTTCAGGACCGCCCAGAGGTTCACCGGCGTCGCGATCGCCACGCGGCGCCCGAAGGCGAAGTCCAGCAGAGCCGGGTCCTGATCCAGGGCGGTGGACAGCAGTGACTCGGTGGGCAGGAAGCAGACGACGAACTCCGGACTACCTTCGAGCCCCGCCCAGTACGAGCGACGAGACAGGGCGTCGACGTGCGCTCGCACCGCCTTGACATGCTGCGCGAGCAGCGCGTCTCGCTCGCTCTGCGCGGCTGCGGGCGGTAGCGCTCCGGCGGCCAGGAACGCGTCGAGAGGCACCTTCGCGTCCACGGCCAGGGCCCTTCCGCCGGGCAGGCGCACGATCATGTCCGGTCGCCCGGCTCCCGCGTCTGAGGAGGTCGCGCCCTGCAGTTCGAAATCCACGTGGCGGGTCAGTCCGGCTGCTTCGACCACCCGGCGCAACTGCGTTTCGCCCCAGACGCCGCGGGTCGCCGTGGTGCGCAGCGCGCCGGCCAACGATTCGGTGGCTGCGCGCAGGCTCTCGTCGGTGCGCTCGGCGCGCCGGAGCTGCTCGGCGACCGCGCCGAACTGCACGTGACGGTCCCGCTCCAGGTCCTCCACCTTCTGCCGCATCGCCGTCAGGGTCTGTTCCAAGGGGGCCAGGGCGTGCAGCATCGACTGATCGCGGGCTTCGCGCTGCCGGGCCTCCTCGCCGAGCGCCTGTTCGCGCTCGGCCCATGTCGCGCGTTCGCGGGCCGACGCCGCCGCTGCGCGGGCGGCAGCAATCTGCCAGCCGGTGACCACGCCGAGCAGCAGAGCCCCCGCGGCCACAAGTGCTCCGATGGGATCCATGCCGTCAGTCTCGCGCTGCCGTCGGACATCGACGGCGGGCGCGCCGTCGGTGCGCGCAGCCGCTACGCCGCCCGCGCGGTGGGCGCGCCGACCTCGCCGATGCGCACGCCACTGCGGGCGAGGAGGTCGTCGAGGTCGTCGGCGCCGCAACGCCCCGCGGCGTCGATCACGATCGCCGCGCAGGCGGCGGCGTCCGCGGTCGCGTCGTGGTGAGCGAACGAGCCGACCCCGGCGGCCGCGGCGACCACGGGGAGCCGGTAGGACGGCAGATCGTAGACGCGGCGGGCGATCTGCAGGCTGCACGCGTAGCGATACGGTGGACAGGGGTCGCCGCTCGCCTCGCACGCTCGCCGCAGCACGGCCATGTCGAATCCCGCATTGTGGGCGACCAGCACATCCGCCCCGGCGAACGCGGTCAGGTCGTCCAGCTGGGCGCTCCAGCCCTTCGCATCGGCCACGTGGTCGGGACGGATGCCGTGGATCGAGACGTTGAGTTCGAAGAACCGGTCGTGCCCCGCGGGCGGGCGGATCAGCCAGCCAGCCGAGGCGACCACGCGGCCGCCGCGCACCCGCACCAGGCCGACGCTGCACGCCGAGGCGCTGGAGGAGTTGGCCGTCTCGAAGTCGATCGCGGTGAAGTCCAGCGGCACGGTGGCCAGCATTCTCCGCCACCGGCCGGGGCCTGTGCAGGCGCGCCGCATAGACTGGATCCCCGTGGCTCTCACCATCGGAATCGTGGGCCTTCCCAACGTGGGCAAGTCGACGCTGTTCAACGCCCTCACCCGCAATCAGGTCCTCGCGGCCAACTACCCGTTCGCGACGATCGAGCCGAACATCGGGGTTGTGAGCCTTCCGGACCGGCGCCTCGAGGCGCTCGCGGCTCTGTTCGGCAGCGAGCGGATCGTGCCGGCGACGGTGTCGTTCGTGGACATCGCCGGGATCGTCCGCGGCGCCAGCGAGGGCGAAGGACTGGGCAATCAGTTCCTCGCCACGATTCGCGAAGCCGACGCGATCGCGCAGGTCGTGCGCGGGTTCGCGGACCCGGACATCGTGCACGTGGCGGGGGCCGTCGATCCCCGCGAGGACATGGAGACCGTCAACGCGGAGTTGCAGCTGGCGGACCTGCAGACGCTGGAGAGGGCCATCGTCCGGTACGAGAAGGAGGTCCGCGGCCGCAAGACGGATCCCGCGGTTCTCGCGGCGGCGGTCGCCGCGCGGGACGCCCTGCAGCGCGGGCAGGTGCTGTCGTCGACCGGTCTGGACCTGGAGCCCATCCGTGAGTTGGGGTTGCTCACCGCCAAACCCTTCATCTTCGTCTTCAACGTGGACGAGGACGTGCTCGCCGACCCTGGGCGCAGGGCGGCGCTGGCGGCACTGGTCGCGCCCGCGCCCGCGGTGTTCCTGGACGCGAAGCTGGAGTCCGAGCTGGTGGACCTGGATGCGGCCGACGCCGCCGAACTGCTGGCCGCGACCGGCCAGACCGAGTCCGGCCTGGACCAGCTGGCACGCGTGGGCTTCCACACGCTGGGCCTGCAGACCTTCCTCACGGCGGGACCGAAGGAGGCGCGCGCGTGGACGATCCGCCGAGGCTGGAAGGCGCCGCAGGCGGCGGGGGTGATCCACACCGACTTCGAGAAGGGCTTCATCAAGGCTGAGGTGATCTCGTTCGAGGATCTCGTGGACGCCGGATCCGTCCTGGAGGCCCGCGCCCGGGGCAAGGCGCGCCTGGAGGGCAAGGACTACGTCATGCGCGACGGAGACGTGGTCGAGTTCCGCTTCAGCTCGTGACGCGGCCCGCCAGCCGCGCGAGCTCGTCCCCCGCCACGCGATGCGTGGTCCACTCCGACATCGCGGCCGCGCCGAGGGATCGGTAGAACCGCAGCGCCGGCTCGTTCCAGTCCAGCACCGTCCACTCCAGCCGGGGGTAGCCGCGCGCCACGCAGAGCGCGGCCAGCGAGGCGATCAGAGCGCGGCCGTAGCCGAGACGTCGTTCTTCCTCGCGGACGAACAGATCCTCGAGCCAGATTCCGTGCCGTCCAGTCCACGTGGAGTAGGTGAGGAACCACACCGCGATGCCCACGATCGCGCCGCCGCGATCGATCACGTGCGCGAACACCCGGGGGTCGGGGCCGAACAGGCTCGCCGTGAGCGTGGGCACCGTCGTGCGGACGGCGTCCGATTCCCGCTCGTAGGCGGCCAAGGCCCGGATGCACTCCAGGATGCCGGCCTCGTCGCCGGGTCGGGCTGGGCGAAGCACGGCGCCGCCCGGAAGTGACGTCGGATCCATCCGTGGAGCCTACGGCACTACGGCGGCGTAGCATGGCGGCATGACATCGTCGATGCAGACACCCGTCACCCCTCTGGCCGCCGAGCCGGTGCTGCCCGAAGGAACCCCGCTGATCGCCGTGATCCAGGACGCACCCGCAGGCTGCTGCAGCGGAGACGCCTGCTCCTACTGCTGACGCCCGCGCGCTTCAGCCCGCGGGACTATCCGTCAGGCCGTCCGCGGGACTATCCGTCAGGTCGTCCGCGGGCTTCCGGATGAGGAACGCACCCACGACGGTCGGGACCGCCACGATAGCAGCGATCAGGAACGCTACCCTGGATCCGGCTGCCCACGCCGCCGCATCCGTCGCCCCGGTCGCGAGCGCCCCTTCGTACACCCCCGTCATGATGGCGATCATGACGGCGATCCCGGCTGCACCGGCGACCTGCTGGACGATGGAGACCACCGCGGAGCCGTGGGAGTACAGGTGCGGCCGCACCGATCCGAGCGACGCTGTGAACAGCGGCGTGAACGACATCGCCAGGCCCAAAGACAGTAGGGTCTGGAGTACGACGAGGTATCCCATCGGCGTGGTCTGACCGAGGGTGGTGAACACCCACAGCAGCGACACGGTGAGCACTGAGCCGGGTACCACGAGCACCCGGGTTCCCCAGCGGTCGTAGATGCGTCCGATGAGAGGTCCCGCAAAGCCCATCGCGAGCGACCCGGGCAGCACCACGAGACCGGTCTCGAAAGCCGTCATGCCGGCTGCTCGCTGCATGTACAGCGGTAACACGGTGATCGCTCCGAAGAACGCGAACGACAGCACCGCGAACTGCGCCACGGACAGAGAGAAGTTCGCCGAACCGAAGACTCGCAGGTCCAGCAGGGCCCGATCCTGCCTCTGCAGGGTCACCTGACGCGCGACGAACAGTGCCAATGCGAGGGCGCCCACGCCGAGCGAAACGGGCAGGGCCCACGTAGAGGCGCCCGCCGAGCCGGCGACGTCATGCGCGCCGATCTGGCTCAGACCGAAGACGATCCCGCCGAACCCGAACGCCGACAGCACGACGGAGACGAGGTCGACCCGGGTGCGCACGGTCGTGCCGATGTTGCGGATCCACCGCGCTCCCACCAGCAGCGCGACGACGGCGATCGGCAGGACGATGCCAAAGGTCCACCGCCATCCCAACGAGTCCAGGACGAAGCCCGACAGTGCCGGGCCGATCGCGGGGGCGAGCGCCATCACGATGGAGATCCGGCCCATCATCCGGCCCCGGGCCTGCGGCGGGACGACCGTCATGAGCGTGGTCATGAGCAGCGGCATCATGATGGCCGTGCCCGACGCCTGCACGACCCGAGCCGCAACCAGCATCCCGAATCCCGGGGACAGGAACGCGATCAGCGTGCCCGCGGTGAACAGTGACATGGCTGTCACGAACACAGTGCGGGTGGTCAGGCGCTGCAGCAGGAAACCGGTCACCGGGATCACGACCGCCATCGTCAGCATGAACGCCGTGGTCAACCATTGCGCGGCCACCGCCGTGATGCCCAGATCGTCGATCAGATGCGGGATCGCCACGCCCATCGTGGTCTCGTTGAGGATCGCCACGAACGCCGCCGCCAGCAGCAGCCAGATCACGCGATTGTCGTCCGCGGCGACTGTCGGAGCGGCCGCGGGTCGAGCGTCGACGGGGTCCAGTGTCATCGGTCTCCTCGGGGCGCGCGGCGGACGGCCGGGGTGCGGCTCAGGCGGGGTGAACGTCCACCCTAACGGGCCCCTGCGACCATCCATTCCCGACCGAGCACGTTTCCGGCGCGCCTAGGCTGAACGGATGAGCATGTCCGGCGGTCCCCATGGCCGCCCGGTCGCCTTCCGGGGGGCGGATGCGGCGGCGCAGCGACTCGCGAATGCCTCCGCGCCGCGCGTCCCCCACCTCGGTCGCCGGGTGATCGCCCTGTTCTCGCCGTACCGCAGACGCCTGGCCGTCACCGCAGCACTCGTGATCGTCGGCGCCGGCGTCGCGGTGATCCCCGCGCTGATCGTGCAGCGGGTGTTCGACGACGCGCTGTTCCCGACGGACGGCGGGCCGGTGCAGGTGCCGCTGCTGGTGCGGCTGGTGGCCGCGATGATCGGCCTGTTCCTGCTGTCCGCCGGCCTCGGGGTCGCGCAGACATGGTTCACCTCCACCGTCGGCAACCGGGTCACCGGCGACCTGCGGATGCGGCTCTTCGATCACCTGCAGGCGATGGAACTCGGGTTCTTCACCCGCACCCGCACCGGCGCCATCCAGTCGCGACTGCAGAACGACGTGGGGGCAGTGTCCGACGTGCTCACCAACACGATCTCCAGCGTGCTCGGCAACACCGTCACGGTGATCGCCTCGCTGGTAGCCATGGTGCTCATCGACTGGCGCCTGACCATCCTGGCCGTGTTCCTGACGCCGATCCTCGCGCTCGTGCAGCGCCGCGTGGGGCAGGTGAGGGCCCGGATCGCCGCGCAGACCCAGGAGTCGCTGGCCGAGCTGAACACGATCACCCAGGAGAGCCTGAGCGTGTCCGGCATCCTGCTGTCCAAGGCGTTCCACCGGCAGGCGGACGAGTCCGCGAGATACGGCGCGCACAACCGCACGCAGATCGGCCTGCAGGTCCGCCAGGCCATGAGCGGTCAGGGCTTCTTCGCCGTGGTCGGGGTGATCATGTCGAGCGTGCCGGCGATCGTGTACCTGGTGGCCGGGCTCCTTCTGGCGGGCGGCTCGGTGACCCTCACCGCGGGCACCATCGTAGCGTTCACGACCGTGCAGGCGCGCCTGCTGCAGCCGCTCCTCGGGCTCATGCGGGTGGGATTGGATCTGCAGACCTCGGCCGCTGTGTTCGCCCGCATCTTCGAATACCTCGACCTCGTCCCCGCCATCGCGGATCGCCCGGGAGCGCTCGACCTGCCCGAGGGCGCCGCGGGAGCGGATGAGGGACGGGTGAGCCTGGAGCGGGTGACGTTCCGCTACCCCGGCTCCTCGCCCCGCTCCGTCCCCACCATCGACGACGTGTCCTTCGAGGCGCCGCCGGGCCGGCACGTGGCACTGGTCGGTCCGAGCGGGGCCGGGAAGTCCACGATCCTCTACCTCATCCCTCGCCTGTACGAGGTCAGCGACGGCAGTGTCCGCGTCTCGGGCCACGATGTGCGGGATCTCACCGCGCGAGCCCTCATCTCCCGCATCGGCATCGTCACCCAGGAGACCTACCTGTTCCACGCGACCATCGCCGAGAACCTGCGGTACGCGAAACCGCAGGCGACGGACGAGGAGCTTCAGGCCGCGTGCCGCGCTGCGAACATCCATCACGTCATCGTGGGGTTCGAGCAGGGGTACGACACGATCGTTGGGGAGCGCGGCTACCGGCTCTCCGGCGGGGAGAAGCAGCGCATCGCAATCGCTCGTGTGCTGCTGAAGGATCCGCCGGTACTGCTCCTGGATGAGGCCACCTCGGCGCTGGACACGGTCTCCGAGCGCATCGTGCAGGAGGCGCTGGATACCGCGGCGCGCGGGCGCACGACGATCACCGTCGCGCACCGCCTATCCACCGTTGTCGATGCGGACACGATCCACGTGATCGACCATGGCCGGATCGTGGAGTCCGGCCGCCACGCCGAGCTGCTCGCGGCCGGCGGACTCTACGCGGACCTCGCCGCCGAGCAGGTCGCGGCCTCGCGCATCGTCGCCGACGAGGAGAGGGACCGCGTCTGATCCGGAGCGATCGTGTCGGTCGGACGCTCTCTCACGCCGGCGGGATCGCCGCGCGAACCGGGCGTGTCACCACAGGCGGGCTGCGTCGACCAGGGCTGCCGTGTCCCGGTCCAGCGCTGTCCGAGCTCCATCCGCCGAGCCCCACACCTCGCGGGTGAACCGTCCGAGCAGGCGCCGGTACTCCGGGTCCGGATGCCGCGCACCCACGCGGGCGAGTCGTGGGATGTCCGCGCGCAGCAGTTGCCGCGACCGGGCCTGCGCGGCCTCGGTGTGACCCGTGCCCGCCAGCACCCGCATCCCGTCGGCCATCGCGCTCAGGCAGTCGCGCAGCACCGACAGCCGGTCCTCGTGCTGGGTGATCGAGGTGCCGTCGGCGCGCTCGCGCCACTGCACCACCACGTCCGGGGCGACATCGAAGCGCCGCGCCCGTGCGTACATCAGCTGCGCGACCACCTGATCCTCGTAGAGGCGGTCCTCCGGGAATCGCAGGCCGGTGCGGTGCCAGAAGCCCGTCCGACTCAGCTTGGACCAGGCCACGACGTTCGCCACCGCCTCGGGATGCTCGTCGATGGTCACCCCGGTGCGGGCCGGCGCCGTCGCGGCGGACACCCACGGCTGCACAGGATCGGGCCGGTAGCCGCCGCCCTCGACCGGACGAAGCCGGACGTACGCGCCCGCGACGAAATCGCTCCCGCTGGCGTCCAGCACCCCGAGCATCGTCTCCAACGCCGTCGGCATCATCACGTCGTCGCCGTCGAGGAATGCCACGAACGGCGTATCGACGGCGTCCAGGCCGGAGTTTCGGGCGGCTCCGAGTCCGCGTCGCCGATCGTGACGCACGACGCGGAAGCGCGGATCGCCGGCGGCGGCCTCCTCGAACAGGCCGCCGGTGCCGTCGGTGGACCCGTCGTCGATGAGCACCGCTGTCCACTCCGCCAGCGTCTGCGCGCGCAGCGAGTTCAGCGCGTCGGCAGCGTATCCGGTCACGTCGTATCCGGGCACGATCACCGTGACGACCGCGGTGGGTTTCACGCGGACGATTGTACGGCGGCCACCGCCTGGGCGACGGCTGCGGCGACGTCGGTGAGTGAGCCGCGCTGTCGGGTCGAGAACGTGAACCGCATCGCGGTCTGGGCCACCTCGGGGGCCACCCCCATGGCCAGCAGCACGTGCGAGGGCTCGTCGCTTCCGGCCGCGCACGCCGATCCGCTGGATCCGGTGACCGCGCGCCGCTCCAACTCCAGCAGCACCGCCTCGCCGCTGGTGCCCGCGAACGTGAAGCTCGCCGTCCCCGGCAGCCGTCGGCGCGGATCCCCGGTCAGGCGTGCCGAGGGGACCCGCGCCAGCACCTCCGCGACGAACTCGTCCCGGATGGCCGCGACTCGTCGGGCGGCGTCCTCCCGTTCGGCCTCGGCAGCCAGCAGAGCACGTGCCATCCCGACGGCCCCTGCGACGTTCTCGGTGCCGCTGCGACGGCCGCGCTCCTGGCCGCCGCCGTGCAGGAGAGGCTCGATGGGGATGCGGCCGCGGACCGCGAGCACCCCGGTGCCCTTCGGTGCGCCGATCTTGTGTCCCGCCAGGGACAGCGCGTCGGCGCCGAGGCCGGACAGCGGCAGCCATCCCGCGGCCTGCACGGCGTCGAGGTGGAGGACGCCTCCCCGCTCGTGCACCGCGCCGGCCAGCGCCGCCGCATCCTGCACCGTGCCGACTTCGTTATTGGCGTAGCCGATGCTGACCACCGCGGTGTCCGCGCGCATCGCCGCCGCCACCGCCTCCGGGCGCACGCGCGCCGCCGCGTCCACCGGGACTCGCGTCGACGAGAAGCCGTGCAGCCGCTCCAGGTACGCCACGGACTCCAGGATCGACTCGTGCTCGATCGGGGTGGTGATCACGTGCCGGGCGCCGCGGTCGCGTGCCGCGGCGACCGCGATCCCCTTCACCGCGAGGTTGTTGGACTCGGTGCCGCCGGAGGTGAAGACCACGTCGCCGGGGCGCATCCCCAGCACCTGAGCGACCTGTTCCCGTGCCTGCCGCAAGGCACGGGCAGCGCGCTCGCCGGTCTCGTGGTGGCTGGACGGATTGCCGAACTCCTCCGTGAGGTAGGGCATCATCGCGTCCAGCACCTCGGGCCGCACCGGTGTGGTCGCGGCATTGTCGAGGTACAGAGTGCTCATGGCGCTGTGACCCCGGGGTGGACGGCGACGTCGAGTCCGAGATCCAGCGCGGGCGCGCTGTGCGTGAGGGCGCCCACCGAGATGACGTCCACGCCGGTCTCAGCGATCGCCCGCACCGTGGCGAGCGTTACCCCGCCGGATGCGTCTATCGTCGCGCGTCCGGCCACCAGACGGACCCCCGCGCGCAGGTCCGCCAGCGAGAAGTTGTCCAGCATGATGGTGTCCACCCCGGCTGCGAGCACCGGCTCGATCTGGTCCAGCCGATCGACCTCCACCTCGACGTGAGCGGTGTGGGGGAGGGCGGCGATGGCCTCCCGCAGCGCCTGCGTCACCGTGCGCCCCGTCGTGGTCAGCACGGCGAGGTGATTGTCCTTGACGAGCACTGCGTCCGACAGCGAGAACCGGTGATTGCGGCCCCCGCCGCACACCACCGCGTGTCGCTCGAGCGCCCGCAGTCCGGGGGTGGTCTTGCGGGTGTCCGCGATTCTTGCCCCGGTGTGCGCGACCTCGGAGACGTAGCGCGCCGTCAGGGTCGCGATGCCCGACATCCGCTGGGCGAAGTTCAGCGCGACGCGTTCGGCCAGGAGCACCGAGCGCGCCGGACCGCGCACCACCGCGAGCGTGTCACCGGTGTCGAAGCGGTCGCCGTCCGCGACGACATGGCGCACCTGGGTCGCCGGGTCCGAGAGCCGGAACGCGGCCTCCACCACCGCCTGGCCCGCGTACACCCCGCTCTCGCGTGCGACCAGGGCGCCTTCGGCGACGGCGTCGGCGGGGATGAGAGCGGAACTGGTGAGGTCTCCCCACGGCGCGTCCTCCGTCAGCGCAGCCGCCACCACGCGGTCCACGATCGCTGTCGGGAGCATCACGATCCGGCCCCCGTCACGGCCGCGACCGGAGCGGCGGGCGCGGAGGCGCCGGGATCGTCGCGCCGGAAGTGCGCCCCCACGCTGTGACGGCGGGCTCTCGCGGCGCCGACCAGGGCGGATGCGACGGCGATCAGGTTGCGGTCCTCCAGGGCCGCCCGGTCGGTTCCCGCCGGAGGGTCGGCGCTCCAGGCTGCGAGGATGCCGGAGGCGTGGTCCAGGCCGTGCGCGTCGCGCAGCACTCCCGCGTCCTGCCACATCAGCTGCTGCAGCCGGGAACGCGTGAATCCGGGCACTGGCCCGGCTCCCGACGGTTCCGGTGGGGGCGCCGTGTTCGAGCCGGAGACGGCATCCGGGCCGCTCCAGTCGCCGGGCGGCAGTGCCGCGTCGGCGCCTGCCCGGGCGCCGAATACGGCCCCCTCCAGGAGCGAGTTCGACGCCAGCCGGTTCGCGCCGTGGACGCCGGTGCGCGCGACCTCGCCGGCCGCGTACAGTCCGGGCAGGGACGTGCGGCCGTGCAGATCGGTCGCGATACCCCCCATGTAGTAGTGGGCCGCGGGGGTGACCGGCACGGGTACACGCGCCCAGTCCAGCCCGCGTTCCCGCATCGCCGCGTCGATCGTGGGGAACCGGCGGGCGAGGAACGTCGCCGTGTCCGGAGCTCCCACGGCCGTGGCGTCCAGCCGCACCGGACGGGCGCCCTGGCGCTCCATCTGCTGGGCGATGGCCCGGGCGACCACGTCCCGGGGCGCGAGCTCCCCGGCCGGGTGCGCGTCGAACGCGAACCGTCGGCCTGTCTCATCCAGGAGTGTCGCGCCCTCGCCGCGGACTGCTTCCGAGACCAGGAACGGTTCGCCGACCGCGAGGACCGTCGGATGGAACTGGAAGAACTCCAGGTCGGCCGTGCGGGCGCCGGCGCGGATCCCGGCGGCGAGCCCGTCGGCGGTGGCGACCGCGGGGTTCGTGGTGTGCGAGAAGAGCTGGCCGGCGCCCCCGGTCGCAAGGATCACGGCGTCCGCGGTGACCACGTCTCGGGTGCCGTCCTCGTGCAGCAGGTCCACCCCGCCGACGCGGGTGCCGTCGTGGACGAGGTCGACGAGGAACGCTCGTTCGATCACGTGCGCGTCGCTGGCGCGCAGGCGCGCGACCAGAGCCCGCTCGATGGCGGCCCCGGTGGCATCCCCGCCGGCGTGGAGGATCCGTGGGACGGAGTGCGCGGCCTCCAGGCCGCGCACGAAGCCGCCGCCTCCCGGTTCGCGGTCGAAGGCGACGCCGGCGGCGATCAGTTCGCGGATCCGGTCGGGTCCCTCCGTCGCCAGCACCGTCACCGCGCGCGGGTCGCACAGTCCCGCGCCCGCGGACAGTGTGTCCGCGATGTGCGCCGCCACGCTGTCGTCGGCGAACATGACCGCGGCGATCCCGCCCTGCGCATAGCGGGTGTTGGCCTGGTCGAGCGCGGACTTGGTCACGACTGTGACCCGTGCGCCGGCGCTACGGGCATGCCACGCCGCCGACAGGCCGGCGATGCCGCTGCCGACGACGACGACGTGGCGACTCATGCCGCGACGGGGCGGGCGGCCAGCATCCGCTCCAGAGCGACGCGGGCGGGGTCGGCGACGTCGGCCGGAACCTGGATGCGGTTGACGACCTCGCCGGCCACGAGCGACTCCAGCACCCACGCGAGGTACCCGGGGTGGATGCGGTACATCGTGGAGCAGGGGCACACCACCGGATCCAGGCAGAAGATCTGGTGCTCGGGATGCTGCGCGGCGAGCCGTTGGACGAGGTTCACCTCCGTGCCGATCGCGAACACCGTCGGCTCCGCGGCATCCTCGATCGCCCGGCGGATGTAGTCGGTGGAGCCGGATTCGTCCGCGGCGTCGACGACGGGCATCGGGCACTCCGGGTGGACGATCACGCGCACCCCGGGGTGCTCGGCGCGCGCCTTCTCGATCTGGTCGACGGTGAAGCGGCGGTGCACCGAGCAGAACCCGTGCCAGAGGATGACGCGCGCCGCCCGCAGAGTGGACAGGTCCGTGCCCCCCATGCTGCGGGCCGGATTCCACAGGGGCATCGCATCCAGCGGCACGCCCATCGCCTTGGCGGTGTTGCGGCCCAGGTGTTGGTCGGGGAAGAACAGCACCCGCCGTCCACGCGCGAACGCCCACTCGAGGACGGTCCGCGCGTTCGAGGACGTGCACACGGCGCCGCCGTGGCGCCCGACGAACCCCTTGAGCGCGGCCGACGAGTTCATGTAGGTGATCGGGACGATGGGAACCATCCCGTCGGCATCGGGGGTTTCGAGGTCCCCATATGCTTCGGCCAGCTGCTCCCAGCAGTCCTCGACCTGGTCGATGTCGGCCATGTCGGCCATCGAGCAGCCCGCGGCAAGGTTCGGCAGGATCACCGTCTGCTCGGGACGCGAGAGCAGATCCGCGGTCTCGGCCATGAAGTGAACGCCGCAGAAGACGATCGCCTCGGCTTCGGGGTGGGCCTTGGCGGCCCCGGCGAGTTGGAACGAGTCGCCCACGTAGTCGGCGTGCCGGATGATCTCCTCGCGCTGATAGAAGTGCCCGAGCACGACGACCCGTTCTCCGAGCACATCCTTGGCCGCACGGATGCGCCGGTCCAGATCCTCCTCCGAGGCCTCGCGGTACTCGGCGGGCAGTCCGCCCTGGCGCGGTGCGCCGGCGGGGATGACGTCACCCATGGACGCCCCGGGTCCGTATCCCGGGCGTTCGTCGAAGGTCCAGGGGGAGGCCGCGAGGTCTGTGCTGCACGTGCTTCCGGCTTCGGTGCCGGAAACGATCGCGCGGATCTCGTGGTCGACGGAAGGGTCGATCGCCCCACGGCGGACGGTGATCGGGATAGCGGTCATGGGTGCTCGATTCTCGGACTCATCGGCGGGCGCCGAGCGGGCCGCGGTCGGCCATCTCGACGTCCTTGTTGTAGCGGTACAGCCGCGCCGGACGGTGACTCCCGGTGCGGAAACGGTCGGTAGGCAGCAGCGCCCCGGAACTCTCCACCTGTCGGCGGAAGTTCGCCGGGTCGAGGCGCCGGCCGAGGATCGCCTCGTACGCCTCGCGCAGTTCCGCCAGGGTGAACATCTCGGCCATGAAGCCATGGGCGACCCGACTGTATCCGGCCTTGTTCCGCAGGCGCCACAGCGCGTAGTCCACGATCCTGTTGTGATCGAAGGCCAGCTGCGGCAGTCCCGCGGTGGGGAACCACTCGACGTTCTCGGGTGCGCTCGCGGATGCCGCGTGGCGGGCGATCTGCGCGTCCACGTCATCGGAGCGCAGCAGCGCCCAATACACGATCGATACGACGCGCGAGGGCGAACGATCCACCTCGCCGAAGGCATACAGCTGCTCCAGGTAGCTCGGCGTGAGAGCCGTGGTCTCCTCGAGCGTGCGCGAGGCGGCCTCGTCCAGCCCTTCCGCCAGGTCGAGCCACCCGCCGGGGAGCGCCCACTGGCCCGCGTGCGGGTCCCGCGTGCGACGCACCAGCGGCAGCACGATACGCGAGCAGTCCGCGGCCGGGTCCTTGCGCAGGGTGAAGATCACCGTGGACACGGCGACACGGATGGTCTCGACGTCGTGCTCGGGATGCGGTGCGGGGCGGAGTTCAGTTCTTGTCATGATGACCCTAAGAGCGTGTCGTGATCATAGTGTCATTCGCACCCTAACCGCAAGCGGGCATCTCCCAGCCCCGGGACTCTAACCTGCTCGTGCGGCAGGAGGCGGCAGGAGCGTGCGGCAGGAGGAGGAGAGCCCATGACCGGTGCCCTCATCGACGTCATCCTCCTCGTCGCGTTGCTTCTGGCTACGGTGGCGGGTGTGAGCCGGGGGCTGCTGGCCAGTGCGGGGTCGCTGGCCGGACTCGCCGCCGCCGGTTTCGGGGCGTGGTGGCTGCTGCCCCTGGTCAGCCAGGCCGTGCCGTGGTCGGCGGTCCGCGGCGTGGTCGTCGCCGCCACGGGCGTGGCGCTGTTGCTGGCGGGAGCGGGTATCGGGGGCGCCGTAGGCAGGGTGCTGCGCCGCGGCGTCGAACGGATCCGGCTGCGGCCGCTCGACCGCCTGCTCGGCGGAGCGCTGAGCCTCGTGGTGGCGGCGCTGGCGCTGTCTCTGGTGGGACAGAGCGTCGCGGTCACGGCCATCCCGGGGGTGTCCTCGGCGATCGCGTCCTCCCGGGTGCTGCGGGCCATCGACGCGGCGACGCCGCGCCCGATCGCGACCGCGCTCGCCCAGGCTCGCCAGGCGGTGCTCGCCGACGGCCTGCCTCGGCTCGGAGCGCTGATCGACCTGCCCGCCGTCCCCCGGACCGCGCCGCCGGTGAACCTCGACGACCCCGCCTTGCAGGACGCGGCACAGTCGGTGGCGCGCATCACCGGCACTGCCGCCGAGTGCGGCCGCACCCTCACCGGATCCGGGTTCGTCGCGGGGCCCGATCGCGTCATCACGAATGCGCATGTGGTCGCCGGAGTCAGCGACCCCGTGGTCGAGCTGCCCGGCGCTCCGGTGCGCGAGGGCGAGGTGGTGTACTTCGACCCTGTGGACGATCTGGCGGTCATAGCGGTTCCGGACCTGGGTGTGGCGCCGTTGGCCGTGGCGGGTGAGCTGACAGCCGGTGACGCGGCGATCGTGCAGGGCTACCCGTTCGGCGGCCCGTTCACGGCGGTCGCGGCATCCATCCAGACGGTGGCCGATGTCCCGGTTCCGGACATCTACGGCTCCTCGGAGGCGGTCCGTCGCATCTACGCCATGGCCGCGACCGTGCAGCCGGGCAATTCTGGGGGGCCCGTGCTCACACCGGGCGGGGCGGTGGTCGGCGTGGTGTTCGCCCGCGCCGACGACGGCTCCGCCGTCGGGTATGCCATGACCACCGCCGAACTCATGCCGGTGCTCGCCCAGGCTCCCGAATTGCACGCGCCCGCTGCAACCGGCGCGTGCGTGGGCTGAGCACGCGCCCTCAGGCGAACGCCTCCACCGGAGGGCAGGAGCACGCGAGGTTGCGATCTCCGTATGCGTTGTCGATGCGGCGCACCGGGGGCCAGTACTTCGACCGCACCTGGCCGGGGACCGGGAACACGGCCTCCTCGCGGCTGTACGGGTGCGACCAGTCCGCCACGGCGATCGATTCGGCGGTGTGGGGGGCGTTCACGAGCGGGTTGTCCTCGATCGACCAGCGACCGGCGGCCACCGCCCCGGCCTCCTCGGCGATCGCGGCCATCGCGGCGACGAATCGGTCCAGTTCCGGCAGGTCCTCGGACTCGGTCGGTTCCACCATCAGCGTCCCGGCAACCGGGAACGACATGGTGGGTGCGTGAAAACCGTAGTCCATCAGCCGCTTCGCAACGTCGTCCACGGTGATCCCGGTGCGCTCGCGCAGCGGCCGGAGGTCCAGGATGCACTCGTGCGCCACCCGGCCGTTCTCGCCCGTGTACAGCACGGGGTAGTGGTCCCGCAGTCGGGTCGCGAGGTAGTTGGCGGACAGCACCGCCGCCGCGGTCGCCTCGGCGAGCCCGCTGCCGCCCAGCATCCTCACGTACGCCCATGAGATCGGCAGGATCGACGCGGATCCATAGGGCGCCGCGGCGACCGGGCCCCCGTCGAAGATGACGCCCGCGTGATCGGCGCGCTGCGACATGGGGTGCGAGGGCAGGTACCGCGCGAGGTGCGCCTTGGCCGCGACCGGTCCTACGCCAGGGCCGCCGCCGCCATGGGGGATCGCGAACGTCTTGTGCAGGTTCAGGTGGGACACGTCTCCGCCCAGGTCACCGAGGCGGGCGTGTCCGAGCAGGGCGTTGAGGTTGGCCCCGTCGATGTAGACCTGGCCGCCGGCGTCGTGCACCGCCTGGGTGATGCGCAGCACGTCCCGCTCGTAGACGCCATGCGTGGAAGGGTAGGTGATCATCAGCGCGGCGATCGACTCGGCGTGCTCGGCGATCTTCGCGTGCAGGTCGTCCAGATCGACGTTGCCGGCGTCGTCGCAGGCGACCACGACCACGCGCAGGCCCGCCAGAACCGCCGAAGCCGCGTTCGTGCCATGCGCTGACGATGGGATCAGGCACACTCGGCGCTGGGATTCGCCGTTCGCGTCGTGGTACTGCCGGATCGCCAGCAGGCCGGCGAGCTCTCCCTGGGATCCGGCGTTCGGCTGCAGCGACACGGCGTCGTACCCCGTCATCTCCGCCAGCCACGTCTCCAGCTGCTCGATCATCGCCAGGTAGCCGCGCACGTCGGCCTCCGGCGCGAACGGATGCACCCGCGAGAATTCGGGCCAGCTCAGAGCCGCCATCTCCACGGCCGCGTTGAGCTTCATCGTGCACGATCCGAGGGGGATCATCCCACGGTCCAGCGCGTAGTCGCGATCGGCGAGCCGCTTCAGGTACCGCATCATGGCGGTCTCGGACCGGTAGGAGTGGAACACGGGATGCTGCAGGTACGCGTCGCGCCGCCGCAGCGCGGGATCGACGGCGGCCAGGGGCGAGGCGTCCTCGAAGGGCAGCGCCGGGGGTGCCCCTGCCGGTTCCGACTCGGGCAGGCCGAACGCCCACGCGATCGCCGCGAGGTCGGCAACGTCGGTCGTCTCGTCCACGGACACCTGCACCGTCGCTTCATCCGCCCACAGCAGCTGGTAGCCCCGCGAACGCGCGCGGTCGATGACACGCTCTGCGGTCCCGGGGACGATCACGCGGAGCGTGTCGAAGAACGCGTCGTGCGCGACGATCAGGCCGTACGAGCGCAGCCGGGTGGCCAGTGCTTCCGCCTTCCGGGACACGTCCTCCGCGATGGCGCGCAGCCCCTCAGGCCCGTGGTAGACGGCGTACATCGCGGCCATCACCGCCAGCAGCACCTGAGCCGTGCAGATGTTGGACGTCGCCTTCTCCCGGCGGATGTGCTGCTCGCGCGTCTGGAGCGTCAGGCGGTATCCCGGATGCCCGTCCGCGTCCACGGAGACGCCCACGAGCCGCCCGGGAAGCTGGCGCTCCAGGCCCGCGCGCACCGCCAGGTACCCCGCGTGCGGCCCGCCGAATCCGAGCGGAACACCGAATCGCTGGGTGGTGCCGGCCGCGATGTCGGCGCCGAACGACCCAGGCGAGCGCAGCAGGGTCAGCGCCAGGAGGTCGGCGGCGACGACGGCCAGTCCGCCGCCGGCGTGCACGCCGGCGATCACCGCCGTCGGGTCCCATACGCGCCCGGAGGCAGCGGGGTACTGCACGAACACGCCGAACGCCTCGGTGGGCGGATCCTCCCGGTCGAACGCGACCTCGTGGATCCGGATTCCGACGGCCGCCGCCCGATGATGCAGCACCGCCTTCGTCTGCGGGAACGCATCCGCGTCGACCAGGAACGTGTCCGAGGCGCTCGCCGCCGCGCGGCGTGCGAGCAGCATCCCCTCCACGACGGCGGTCGCCTCGTCCAGCATCGAGGCGTTCGCGGTGGCCAGACCCGTAAGGTCGGCGACCATGGTCTGGAAGGTGATCAGCGCTTCCAGGCGGCCCTGCGAGATCTCCGGCTGATACGGCGTGTACGCGGTGTACCAGGAGGGGTTCTCCAGCACCGTGCGGGTGATCACCGCCGGGGTGACGGTGTCGTAGTAGCCGAGCCCGATCATCGGCCGCGCCGGTCGGTTCTGCGCCGCCAGCGCCCGCAGCTCCGCGAGCGCCTCCGCCTCCGATGCTGGCGCCGGCAGGGACGAGGTCGTCCGGGGGTGGGAGCGGATCCCTGCCGGCAACGCCGCGTCCAGCAGGTCCTCGAGGCGGTCGTAGCCGATCGCCGACAGCATCGTTTCCCGGGCAGCCGCGTCGATGCCGATGTGGCGGTCCGCGAACCGCCCGGTCACGCCGACTCCCCGGTCAGACGACGGTAGCCGTCCAGGTCGAGCAGGCCCGTCGGGGTGGGGCCCGACAGCGCCACCCGGACCAACCAGCCGCGTCCGAAGGGGTCCGCGTTGACCAGGGCGGGATCGGCATCGACGTCGCCGTTGATCTCCAGGACGCGCCCGGTCACGGGCGAGTAGATCTCGCTCACCGACTTGGTGGATTCGATCTCCCCGCACACCTGCCCGGCGGTGATCTCCGCGCCCTGTGCCGGTAGGTCCACGTACACCACGTCACCGAGCTGGCCGGCGGCGTAGTCGGTGACGCCGAACGTGGCCACCCCGTCGGCGATGGACACCCACTCGTGCTGGGCCGTGAACATCAAGGCGGCAGGATCGGTCATGAGTTCCTCCGGTAGAAGGGGAGCGGGGTGACGGTCATCGGAATGCGGCTGCCGCGGACGTCGACCGACAGCGCGGTGCCCGGTGCAGCGCACGCCGGCTCCACGAACGCCAGCGCGATGGGGTGACCGAGAGTCGGGCTCAGCGCGCCGCTCGTGACACGCCCCACCGGGCGCTCACTGGCATATACGGCGTAGCCGGCGCGCGCCGCCCGTTTCCCGGCCCCGGCAAGGCCCACCAGCACCGGCGCGTCCGGGTCGGGCCCGCCGATCAGGGCCTCGCGGCCCACGAAATCGTCTTTCGACAGGGCCACCACTCGACCCAGTCCTGCCTGATAGGGGGTCACGTCGGCACCCAGCTCGTGGCCGTGGAGCGGCATCCCCGCCTCCAGTCGCAGCGTGTCGCGCGCGGCCAGCCCCGCCGGGACCAGGCCGAGCGGGGTGCCCGCAGCCAGCACGCTCAGCCACAGGGCGGGTGCGACCCCGCGCGGCACCAGGACCTCGAACCCGTCCTCACCCGTGTACCCGGTGCGGGCGACGATCACCGGCTCCCCGTCGAACCATGCCGCGGTCGCCGCGTAGTACGGCAGTTCGCCGAGCGCGCGGTCCACGTCGACCAGTTCGGTGGTCGCCTCCAGCACGGCCCGAGCGGCGGGACCCTGGACCGCGATCAGAGCCATGTCGTCCGTGACATCGGTGATCACCGGCGCGGGCCCATCCTTCACGGCGAATCCGGCCAGCCGGTCAGCGAGCGCCGCCCGTACCGCATCGCGGTTGCCCGCGTTGGCGACGACGAGGAACGCGTCCGGCGCAGTGCGGTACACGATCACGTCGTCGAGCACGCCGCCGCGGTCGGTCAGCACGAGGCTGTACTTGGCCTTCCACACCGGCATGGAGTCGAAAGCGCCGGCGAGGGCGTGGTCGAGGAACTGCGCGGAGGCCCGGCCGCGCACCAGGAACTCCGCCATGTGAGAGAGGTCGAACAGCCCGGCCGCCTCGCGGACCGCCCGGTGCTCGACGAGTTCGGACCCGTACCGCAGCGGCATCCACCATCCGCCGAACTCGGTGAACACAGCGCCCGCCCGTTCGTGCAGGTCGTGGAGCGGGGAACGGCGGGCCGCGCTTGCGGCACCGGCGGCTTCGGTCATCTGCTCTCTCCTTGCCCGCCGCGTCCGATGCGGCGGCGGCATCCCGGAAACCTGACGCGGCCTGACGGCTGCGCCCGGCTCCCGCTCTGTCATCGGCCTGAGAGTTTCCGCGGCGCCGATGCGCCGCTTGCCCCGTCGGCGGGCGCCGGCGGCGCCGCTTTTCAGAGTGACCTCCCACACCACGGTCCGGGTGCCTGAGAGTTTCGGGAGAGGTTGCTCCTACGGCAGCCGCGCACAGCGGCGTTCTCCCGTGGCGGGTCAGCGGTCATTTACTTGTCGGGCCGATCCTACCGCGGCGACCATCCGGCTCGCGGCACCGCGGTTCAGCCCGCGCCGAACACGGCAGGCCACAGCGCCGCCGCCACGGGGTAGCCGACGAAGGCGATGGCGTCGATCATCGCGTGCGCGAGGACGAACGGCATCACGCGTCCCCATCTGCGGTACGCGTAACCGAACAGGACCCCCATCGCGAAGTTCCCGACCATCGGACCGAACCCCTGGTACGCGTGATACGCCGCGCGCAGCCCCGCCGTAGCGAGGATCACCGGCCACCATCCCCACCCCAGTCGCCGCAGACGATCGAACAGGTACCCGAGCAGCACCACCTCTTCGGACAGGCCCGCGCGCACCGCCGCCAGCAGCAGAAGCGGCACCGCGTACCACGCGCGATCGACCGGCGCGGCCTGCACGGCGACGGTGAGGCCGAGCAGACGTCCGCCGGCATACAACGCCAGCCCGGGCACCCCCACCACGACCACGAGCAGCATCGCCCGCCGGAGATCCTGGCCCGGGCGGGACAGATCCAGTCCGATGCGGCGCAGCGCATTGGATCCGGGCTCCCACAGGAGGTACAGCACGATCCCGACCACGGACAGCGCGAACGCGGTGTCGAGCACCTGGTAGAGCGCGTCCCAGAACGCGTCCGCGTCCCGCGCGGGGTTGAGCTGGGTCTGCTGCCCACCGAGCGTCTCCCCAGCCTGCAGCGACCGCTGGATGCTGCGCGCCAAGGCCAGGAGGGAGTAGACCGCCGACTGGCCGAGGGAAACGGCCAGGACCAGCGCGACCTCCCACCACAGCCGGGCGCGGGCCGCTCCTGCAGCGCGAGGGAGATCCCACGCGGGCTCTGGCGCCTGCCTCGGGTTCACCGTCTCACCCTGCCACGGCCGTTCCCGTGCGCCGTCAGAACCGCGAACCGCCGGGCCGACTGCGTAGGGTGGGGTGTCGGGGTGGTCCGGGCCGTGGCGCCCGGAGGCGGAGGGAGCGCCGTGCAGCGGATCGCGTGGTCCGTGATCGTGCTGCTGGTCACGACGGTGGCTGTGACCGGCTGCCTCCCCGAGCCGGACCCGGTCGTCCCGGGAAGCCGGCTCGCGGTGGCTCTGCCCGGGCCGGTAACGACGCTGAACACAGCTGTGCGCACCGGCGCCAGTGCTGGGAACACCGCCCTGGCGGCGCTGGTGCAGGGGGGGTTCTGGCGCCTGGACGAGCGCGGTGAGTACGCGGAAGAGCCGGCGTTCGGGCGCGTGCGAGTCGAATCCGAAGACCCACTCACGGTGGCCTATCAGGTGGATCCTGCGGTGCACTGGTCCGACGGGGTCGGCGTGGACGGCGCGGACCTCCTGCTGACGTGGGCGTCGCAGACCACGCACCGCACCGGCGGTCCGGACGTCGACGGTCATCCCGCGACGTGGTGGGACACGGGCGCGGCCCCGGACTACGGGCTGGACCTGGTGACTGACGTGCCACGAATAGCTGTGGACGGCGCGGGGGTGACGCTGCGCTGGGACGACTATTTCGCCGACTGGCGGCTCGCCTTTGACGCGCCTCCGGTCCCGGCCCACACCGTGGTGATGCTCGCCTACCCCGATCGCTACGGGCAGGACGACGCGCAGCAGGCCAAAGACGACTTCGTCCGCGCCGTCCAGGATGACGACCTGGACTGGCTCGCGCCCGTGTCCGTGGCCTTCCGCACCGGTTTCGGGACGGAGAACCCCGCCCGACCCGCCGCGCCGACCTCGGGCGCGTACCTCATCGACCGGGTCGGAGAGGCCGGAAGCGTGGTCGAGCTGCGCGCCAACCCGGACTTCCATTGGGGGCCCCCGGCACGGATCGAGCGCATCACCGCACGCGCGGCGGAAGCCCAGGATGCCGTGACGGCGGCGGCCTCCGGCGCCGTCGACCTGGCATCGACCTGGGCGTCCGCGACCGCCGCGACCGCCGCGGCAGCATCCGGCCTGGGCATCGCGATCTCGCCCGGCACCGCATTCGACCACCTCGACCTCCAGGTCGGCGGAGGCGGCGTGTTCGACGCCGCCCATTACGGGGGCGACGAGGACGCCGCGGCTGCAGCCCGGCGAGCGTTCCTCCTGACCATCCCGCGGTCCGCGATCGCCGAGCGCGCCTCGAGCGAGCTGGGGACAGAGGTCTCCGTGCGCGTGGACGCGGTCGGAGTAGACGCGGCCGGGTCGGCCGATGCAGCGGCCCGTCCGGAGTCGTCGGACCTGGAAGCGGCGCGTGGGCTGCTGGCCGAAGCGGGTATCGGTCCGGCAATGGTGCGCGTGCTGCTTCCAGCCGCGGACCCGCGGCGGGCGGCGGAGTTCGACGCGATCGCAGCCGCAGCCGCCGACGCCGGGTTCACCGTGGTTCCCGTGGTCAGCGAGGACTGGCGTCGCATCCGCTCGGCCGAGCCGGAATCGTATGACGCCGCGCTGTTCGCGTGGGACGTCATCCCCGCGGCGACCGTGGGGCTCGCCTCGGTGTACCTGACCGGGAGCGTGGACAACACCTACGGCTGGTCGGAGCCCGCGGTGGACGACCTGATCGCCGCCGCGGCCGCGCAGCGGGACGCGCCGGCGCGGGAGCAGCTGCTCGGGGAGCTGGCGTCCGCGGTCTCCGAGCGCGCGTGGACGCTGCCGCTGATCGACGTTCCGGTCATGACCCTGTGGGGGGACGCGCTCTCGGAGCCTCCTCCGGCGCCCGCGTCACCGGCGGCCCTGACCGCGGGCTTCGCCGGATGGATGCCACGCTCGGAGAGCGCTCCTGCCGCGCCGACCGCCGTTCGTTGAGGATCCCGCCGAACCCGCCGGCATCATCATGAGAACTGTGTAACGTTCGGGCGCCCACCCTTTGACCGGGCCGCCGGTGATGTCTAGCCTGTCTCGATATCTGCGGCCGGGCGCGCTGAGCGCTGCAACCGGGCCGCATCCACCCCTTGCACAGGAGGACATGTGAAGCGCACCAGGATAGCTCTGGCGAGCGTCGCGCTGGTCGGGGCGGGATCGCTCCTGCTCGCCGGCTGCGCCGGCGGTTCCGGAGGATCGGCATCCGGCGATTCCACCGCGATCATCACGGCGAACGGCTCCGAGCCGCAGAACCCGCTGATCCCCACCAACACCAACGAGACCGGCGGCGGGCAGATCATCGACGCGATCTTCGCGGGCCTGATCTACTACGACGCCGACGGCAACCCGGTCAACGACATGGCCGAGGAGATCACCGTCGACGACCCGCAGAATCTCACCGTGAAGCTGAAGGAGGGTCAGACCTTCAGCAACGGCGAAGAGGTGACCGCCGACAACTTCATCAACGCGTGGAACTACGGCGCGCTGCTGTCCAACAACCAGCTCAACAGCTACTTCTTCGAGGACATCGAGGGCTTCAGCTGGGACGAGGACTCCGAGCTCACCGGGCTGCAGCAGGTGGACGACTACACGTTCACGATCGCTCTGAACAAGCCCGCGTCGGACTTCGCGTTGCGCCTGGGGTATTCCGCCTTCTATCCGCTGCCCGATGTGGCCTTCGAGGACATGTCCGCGTTCGGGGAGTCCCCGGTCGGCAATGGGCCGTACAAGCTTGCCGCTGAGGACGCCTGGCAGCACGACGTGCAGATCGACCTGGTCGCCAACCCTGATTATCAGGGCGGGCGTGCGCCGCAGAACGGTGGCGTCACCATGGTGTTCTACGCCAGCCAGGACGCGGCATACTCCGATCTGCTGGCCGGGAACCTCGACGTGCTCGACGCCATCCCGGACTCGGCGCTGGCCACCTACGAGTCCGATCTCGGCGAGCGGGCGGTGAACCAGCCTGCGGCGATCTTCCAGTCGTTCACCATCCCGCAGAACATGGCGCACTTCTCCGGCGAGGAGGGCAAGCTCCGCCGCGCCGCGCTGTCGATGGCGATCAACCGGGAGGAGATCACGCAGACGATCTTCCAGGGCACCCGCACCCCGGCCAGCGACTTCACCTCGCCGGTGATCGCGGGCTGGTCCGACTCGCTCGCCGGCGCCGACGTGCTCAGCTACGACGCGGACCAGGCGAAGGAGCTGTGGGCCCAGGCCGACGCGATCTCGCCGTGGACGGGTAGCTTCCAGATCGCGTACAACTCCGACGGCGGCCATCAGGCGTGGGTCGACGCGGTGACCAACTCCATCAAGAACACGCTCGGCATCGACGCCTCCGGCGCGCCGTACGTGGACTTCGCGTCGCTGCGCACCGCGATCACGGATCGCACCATCCAGACCGCGTTCCGCACGGGATGGCAGGCCGACTACCCGGGTCTGTACAACTTCCTGGGCCCGCTGTACGCGACCAACGCCGGCTCCAACGACGGCGACTACTCGAACCCCGAGTTCGACCAGTTGCTCGAGGAGGGGATCTCCAGCACCGACCCGGAGACGCAGAACGCGGACTTCCAGAAGGCTCAGGAGATCCTGCTGCAGGACCTGCCCGCCGTTCCGCTGTGGTACTCCAACGTCAACGGCGGATACTCCGAGGCCGTGGACAACGTGCAGTTCGGCTGGAACTCCGTTCCGCTGTACTACGCGATCACCAAGGCGGCCTGAGCCGTCCTGATCGCAGCCGCGAGGCGGTGACCGCACCGGTCGCCGCCTCGCGGCCCGTCCGGGCGTCGATTCCGGCAGGCCATCTCATGGGAAGGACAGGACGAGACGATGGTCGCGTACGTCGTGCGGCGCGTGCTCCAGGTGATCCCCGTATTCCTGGGCTCCACCCTGCTGATCTACTTCCTGGTCTTCCAGATGCCGGGGAACCCGATTCTCGCGCTGTTCGGTGACCGCACCCCCGACCCCGCGCTGGTCGCTCAGCTCGAGCAGCAGTACCACCTGAACGAGCCGTTCCTGGTGCAGTACTTCTACTACCTGGCCGGCATCTTCCAGGGCGACATGGGGGTCACGTTCTCCGGGCAATCGGTCAATGATGTGCTGGCCCGCACGTTGCCGGTCACCGCGCGGCTGGCGGTCATGGCGATCCTCATCGAGTTCACCCTGGCCATCACGATCGGGACCGTCTCCGCGCTGCGCAAGGGCAAGATCTTCGACAACGTGTCGCTGGTCATCTCGCTCCTGTTCGTCGCGCTGCCGATCTTCGTTCTGTGCTTCCTGGCCCAGTACTTCCTCGCGATCCAGCTCGGCTGGTTCCGCCCGACGGTCGGGGCCCAGAACGGCTGGATGGATCTGTGGCTGCCCGCCATTGTGTTGGGGGTCAGTCTGTACGCGACCAGCATGCGCCTGATGCGCGGCTCGGTGATCGACACCCTCAACCAGGACTGGGTGCGGACCGCGTACAGCAAGGGCCTGAGCCGGCGACGGGTGATCCCCGTGCACGTGCTGCGCAACTCGCTGATTCCGGTCATCACGAACTCAGCCACGAACTTCGGGGTGCTCCTGGTGGGGGCGACCGTCACCGAGGCGATCTTCAACATCCCGGGGGTCGGCAATACCCTGTTCCAGGCCACGCTGCGCCACGAGGGACCGACGATCGTCTCGTTCGTCACCGTCTTCGTGATCATCTACGTGCTCGTCAACCTCGTCGTGGACCTGCTCTACGGCCTGCTGGACCCGAGGATCCGCTATGTCGGCTGATGCCGTGAATCGACCTCACCACGTCGCGCCCGTCGCGGACGCGGTGGTGCAGGTGGATGCCGTTTCCGTGGACGAGAAGCCATCCTCGCTGTGGCGGGATGCCTGGCGTGACCTGCGCAAGCGCCCGACGTTCTGGATCTCTGTCGGGGTGGTCTTCGTGCTCGTGCTGATGGCGGTGTGGCCGACGCTGTTCACCCAGACCGCCCCGAACGACGGCTGCCAGCTGGCCAACAGCAACGGCGGACCCGCGCCGGGGCATCCGCTGGGCTTCACGTTCCAGGGATGCGACATCTACGCCCGCATCGTGTGGGGAACCCGCACGTCGCTGGCGGTGGGGGTGCTCGCAACGCTGATCGGGTCGGTGATCGGCCTGGTGATGGGAGCGCTGGCCGGCTTCTACGGCGGATGGCTGGACTCGGTGCTCTCGCGCGTAGGCGACATCTTCTTCTCGATCCCGTACATCCTGGCCGCCGTGGTCGTGATGAGCGCTTTCGCGGCCTATCGCAACGTGTTCACGCTCGCGTTCGCGATCGGCGGGTTCGCGTGGGCATCGACAGCTCGCGTGGTGCGCGCCGAAGTGCTGCGGGTGCGCCAGGCCGACTTCGTGATGGCCTCTCGGGCGCTCGGACTGTCCCGGGTGCGGATCCTTCTCACACACGTCATCCCGAATGCGATCGCGCCCTTGCTGGTGGTCACCACGATCAGCCTCGCGCTGGCCATCGTCGCCGAGGCCACGCTCGCCTTCCTCGGCGTGGGACTCGGGCCCGAGGTGATGAGCTGGGGCCGGGACATCAGCGAGGCGCAGCAGTCGCTCCGGGTGGCCCCGATGGCGCTGATCTACCCGTCCATCGCCCTGACTGTCACGGTCCTGGCCTTCATCCTGCTGGGCGAGCTGATCCGCGACGCCCTCGACCCGCGAGCGAGGGCCGCGCGATGAGCGGACCCGAGCCGCTGCTGAGCGTGCGCGACCTGAGCGTCACCTTCGACAGTCAGAGCGGTCCCCGCGAGGTGCTCCACGCCGTGAACCTCGAGGTGTTCCCCGGGGAGACCGTGGCGATCGTGGGTGAGTCGGGGTCGGGGAAGTCGACCACCGCGTCCGCGATCGTGAACCTGCTGCCCGGTACCGGGCGGATCACCGGCGGCAGCATCCGTCTCGACGGCCGCGAGCTGACCGAGCTGACCCCGGCGCAGCTGGAGCGACTCCGCGGGCGCGACATCGGATACGTGCCGCAGGACCCGATGTCGAACCTGAACCCGGTGTGGAGCATCGGCTTCCAGGTCAAGGAGGCGGTGCGCGCAAACGGAATCGCCACGGGCCGGCGCGAGGTGCACGAGCGAGCGGTGGAGGTGCTGCGCCAGGCGGGCCTGGCCGATGCGGAGTCGCGCCTGCACCAGTATCCGCACCAGTTCTCCGGGGGGATGCGGCAGCGCGCGCTGATCGGGATCGGCCTTGCCGCCGACCCGCGGCTGCTGATCGCCGACGAACCCACCTCCGCGTTGGACGTCACGGTCCAACGCGTCATCCTCGATCACATGGCCCGTCTCACGCGGGAGAAGAACACCAGCGTTCTGCTCATCACCCATGACCTGGGCCTGGCAGCCGAACGCGCCGCCGCGATCGTCGTGATGCAGGACGGGCACATCGTCGAATCGGGACCGAGTCGGGACATCCTGCAGCATCCTCGGCATCCGTACACCCAGCGCCTGGTCGCAGCGGCGCCGAGCATCGCCTCGCACCGCATCCAGGCCGTCGTCGAGCGCGAGGGCATGGAGACCACGGAGGATCTCCGCGCCGTCCCGCCGGCGATCCGAGTGAAGGGCTTGACCAAGGACTATCGCATCCGGCAGGGAGGGTTCCGCTCCGTTCCGTTCCGCGCGGTCGACGATGTCTCCTTCGCCGTTCCCAAGGGCAAGACTCTGGCGGTGGTCGGCGAGTCCGGATCGGGCAAGTCCACGGTGGCGCGCATGCTGCTCAAACTGGAGGATCCCAGCGCGGGGTCGATTGAGATCGACGGGCAGGAGATCGCCACCATGGGGCGGCGCGAGGCCTTCGCCCTGCGCCGCCGGATGCAGCCGGTGTTCCAAGACCCGTACGGCTCCCTGGACCCGTTGCGCAGCATCGGCAACGCCATCGCCGAGCCGCTGGAGATCCACCGCGTGGGTGACGCGGCGTCCCGTCGATCCCGGGTGCGGGAGCTGCTGGATCAGGTGTCGCTGCCCCGGGACCTGGCCACCCGTTACCCGAACGAGTTGTCCGGTGGGCAACGTCAGCGGGTCGCGATCGCGCGGGCGCTGGCCCTCAAGCCCGACATCGTCGTGCTGGACGAGGCGGTGTCCGCCCTGGACGTCCTCGTCCAGGATCAGATCCTCCAGCTGCTGGGCGCGCTTCAGGCCGAACTCGAGCTGACCTACGTGTTCATCACCCACGACCTGGCCGTCGTGCGGGTGATCGCCGACGCGGTGGTCGTGATGGAACGCGGACGGGTGGTCGAGGCTGGGACCGTCGACGAGATCTTCGCGTCCCCATCCCAGGACTACACGCGGCGCCTGCTCGCCGCGATCCCCGGCGCGGACATCCCGCTCGGAGGCGCCGCCTGAGCCGTCGGGAACACCGGGCGCCGGGGGCGGGCGCGATGCTCGCCGCGGCCGGAGCCGTCGCAGTCGTGCTGCTCGTGGATGCGGTGCTCCGCGGCGGGTGGTGGAACGCGACCCTGCTGTCGCCCTGGGTGGCCCTAGGAATGTGGACGGTGTACGTCGGCCTGTATGCATCCGCGGTGACCACCGACGACGAGGGCATCCTGATCCAGAACCTGCTGCGGCGCACCCGCGTCCCCTGGTCAGCGGTGGCGGACATTCAGCTTCGGTACCAGCTCGTGGTGGTCACCAGCGACGGCGCGCGGATCGCCTGCTACGGCGGTCCGTCGGCCGGCCCCGCATCGGCGACGGTACGGCGGGCCGGGGGCGGGTCCGGCCGGGCGATGCGGACGACGGCGGCGATCCGCGACGCGTGGCGCAGCGCGTCCCCGAGGCCGGGGGCCGCGATCCGCCGCGGCTGGGACCGACCGGCGTTGATGGCGCTGGGCGTGATCGTATTGGCCGCCGCGGTCGCGGTGCTCGTCGCCGGGAGCTGACCGATCCCGGGTAGGCTGGTCGGCGCCGCGCTCGCGGCGCTGACCCCTCCCACGCAAGGATCCCTGCCATGGCGCGCGCGCTCCGACCGGACCTCCGCAACGTCGCGATCGTCGCGCACGTCGATCACGGCAAGACGACCCTGGTGGACGCGATGCTGCGCCAGACCGGGGCATTCGGGGAGCACGCTCACGTTGAGGAGCGGGCGATGGATTCCGGCGAGCTCGAACGCGAGAAGGGCATCACGATCCTCGCGAAGAACACCGCGATCACGTACTCGGGCCCGCACACCGTTGCCCCGGTCACGATCAACGTCATCGACACTCCCGGGCACGCCGACTTCGGCGGGGAGGTCGAACGGGGGCTGTCGATGGTGGACGGGGTGGTGCTGCTGGTGGATGCGAGCGAGGGTCCGCTGCCGCAGACCCGGTTCGTGCTGCGCAAGGCACTGCAGGCCCGGCTGCCGGTGATCCTGGTGGTGAACAAGACGGACCGCCCGGACGCCCGGATCGCCCAGGTCGAGGCCGATACCCAGGACCTCCTGCTGGGACTCGCGGCGGATCTTCAGGACGACGTTCCCGATCTGGACGTCGACGCGCTGCTGGACGTGCCGGTCGTGTACGCGTCCGGCCGAGCCGGCGCGGCCTCCCGCGTACGACCGGCCGACGGCTCCCTGCCCGACAATCCCGACCTGGAGCCCCTGTTCGAAGCGATCCTGCAGCATGTGCCGGCGCCGTCCTACGATGACACCGCGCCTCTGCAGGCGTGGGTCACAAACCTGGACTCGTCCCCGTTCCTCGGCCGGCTCGCGCTCGTGCGGGTGGTCAACGGCACGTTGCGCAAGGGGCGTGCGGTCGCCTGGGTGCGCCACGACGGCTCGGTCAGCACGGCCCGGGTCACGGAACTTCTGGGGACCCGCGCCCTGGAGCGGTACCCGGTCGAGTCTGCCGGACCGGGCGACATCGTCGCCGTGGCGGGCATCGACGAGATCACCATCGGCGAAACGATCGCCGACCCCGACGACGTCCGCCCGCTCCCGGCGATCACCGTCGACGAGCCGGCGATCTCCATGACCATCGGCACCAACACGTCGCCCCTCGCCGGCGCCGTGCGCGGCCACAAGCTCACCGCCCGCATGGTCAAGGACCGGCTGGACCGGGAACTCATCGGCAACGTGTCGCTGCGGGTGTTGGACATCGGGCGCCCGGACGCCTGGGAGGTGCAGGGCCGGGGGGAGCTCGCGCTGGCGATCCTCGTCGAGAACATGCGCCGGGAAGGGTTCGAACTGACCGTCGGGAAGCCGCAGGTCGTGACCCGCACCGGACCCGACGGGGGCCTTCAGGAGCCGTTCGAGCAGCTCACGGTGGATGCGCCGGAGGAGTACCTCGGCGCGGTCACCCAGCTGCTCGCAGCTCGCCGCGGTCGTATGGAATCGATGGCGAACCACGGCACCGGATGGGTCCGCATCGAGTTCGCCGTGCCCAGCCGCGGTTTGATCGGATTCCGGACCGAGTTCCTCTCCGTGACCCGCGGCACGGGCATCGCCAACGCGCTGTTCTCGGGCTACCAGAGCTGGGCGGGCCCGATCGTGGCGCGCGAGCGGGGATCGATCGTCGCTGACCGCTCCGGGGTCGCCACACCCTTCGCCATGATGGCTCTGCAGGAGCGGATGACGTTCTTCGTTCAGCCCGGCGACGCCGTGTACGAGGGCATGGTCGTCGGGGAGAACTCCCGCGCCGACGACATGGACGTGAACATCACGCGGGAGAAGAAGCTCACCAACATTCGGTCCTCCACCGCCGACGAACTCGAGCGGCTCACCCCGCCGCGGCGACTGTCCCTGGAGGAGAGCCTCGAGTTCGCCCGCGACGACGAATGCGTGGAGGTCACTCCCGAGCAGGTGAGGATCCGCAAGACCGTGCTGGATGCCAGCGAGCGCGGCCGCACAGCAGCCCGGCGCAAGCGCGAGGGCTGAGAGCGCGGTGCGCGGCGACCGTAGGCTTCCCGGGTGACGAGAGGTCGCGCCGCGCTGCTCACGGCCCTGGCGGCCGGGACCGGGTTCCTGTTCGGCGTGGCGGGCTCCTTCGGGCAGGCGGCGACCGTGCGGGGCGCACCCGTCGGGCTCGTGCTCGCCGTCGCCGGGGCGGGATGCCTCATCGTCGGAGTCCGCCTGGCATCCGGTTCGCGCATGGTTGCTCTGACGACCGCGGTCGGCGTGATGGCGGCGACCGGAGTACTGTCGATGCCCGCGCCCGGCGGCTCGGTGGTGTTCGCCGCGGCGGACCCGGTGCGCGTGCTCGTCTGGGCCTCCGCGCCGGTGATCGCCGCGCTCGGCGTGCTGCTGTGGCCGTCGCGGCGCCCGCCCTCGGGTCCCCGCCGCAGCGCGTGACGAGCGGAATCGCCGCGTCGGCAGGGGCGCCGAAGCGCACGCTTAGACTGAGACGGTGACGTACGTGATCGCGCTGCCCTGCGTGGATGTGAAGGACCGGGCCTGCATCGACGAGTGCCCCGTGGACTGCATCTACGAAGGCGAGCGGTCGCTGTACATCCATCCGGACGAGTGCGTGGACTGTGGCGCGTGCGAGCCTGTGTGCCCGGTCGAGGCGATCTACTACGAGGACGATCTGCCCGACGAATGGTCCGACTATTACGCCGTCAACGTCGAGTTCTTCGACGACATCGGCTCTCCGGGCGGTGCGGCGAAGGTCGGCGTGATCCCGAAGGATCACCCCCTGGTGGCGGCGCTGCCTCCCCAGGCCGACTGATGGGGGTCTCCGACCTCGCCGACTACCCCTGGGACGCGGTCGCACCCTTCGCAGCGACAGCGCACGCGCATCCGGGTGGCGCCGTCGACCTGTCGGTGGGCTCGCCGATCGACCCGACGCCGCGGGTGGTTGCCGAGGCTCTGCAGGCGGCGTCGGACGCACCCTCGTATCCGACCACGGCCGGCACCGCGCGCCTGCGGGAGGCGGTCGCGTCGTGGTATGAGCGCGTCCGGGGTGTACCCGGTCTCACCGTCGACCAGGTACTGCCCACCATCGGCTCGAAGGAGTTCGTGGCACTGCTCCCGCTGCTGCTGGGTCTCGGCCCCGGGGACGTCGTCGTCCACCCGCGCGCCGCGTACCCGACCTACGAGGTCGGAGCGCGACTGACCGGAGCCGCTGCGGTGGCGCAGGACGACCCGGGCCGTTGGCCCGCCCGGACGCGTCTGGTATGGATCAATTCGCCGGGCAATCCCGACGGCCGGGTGTGGGATGCCGAGGCGCTCGCCACCGCCCGCCGGCGAGCGGCTGCGCTCGGAGCGGTCCTGGCCTGCGACGAGTGCTACGCCGAGCTCGGCTGGGACGCCCCATGGGATCGCTCCCCGATCCCATCCGTGCTGGACCCAGCGGTCGCCGGGGACCGGTTCGAGGGACTGCTGTCGGTGTCATCGTTGAGCAAGCGGTCGAACCTGGCCGGGTACCGGGCGGGCTTCGTCGCCGGCGATGAGGCGCTCATCGCCCGGCTGACCACGGCGCGCAAGCACGTGGGTCTGATGGTGCCCGCACCCATTCAGGCGGCGATGATCGCGGCGGTGACGGATGACGAGCACGTGCGGATCCAGAAGGAGCGGTACCGTCGACGGCGCGACGCGCTGCTGCCGGCGCTGCGCGGCGCGGGGTTCCGCGTGGATGGCAGTGCGGCCGGCCTGTACCTGTGGGCGACCCTCGGGGAGGACTGCTGGCGGACGATGGGCCGACTGGCCGACATCGGCATCCTCGCCGGTCCCGGCGCGTTCTACGGCGCGGCCGGCGCGGAGCACGTGCGCGTGGCACTGACGGCATCCGAGGAGCGGGTCGCGGCCGCGGTCGACCGGCTCAGCGCGGTGTCGTGGACGGCGGATTAGGCCCTTCCTCCAGGCGAGGGTGCCGTCCCTTGTGCGGTGCGGCAGTGGGCTCCGGGCCCGGCTAGGCTGTATCGGGCCGCCCGATCGATCCGACACGGCGGCGCGGGCCGCGCATCGGCGGCCGGATCCCCCACGAGCGACATTCGTCAGGAGGCGCCATGAGCGACGCGGTCTCCCAGCAGGACTCAGCCACCCTCACCGTGCGAGACCGCACCGCGCACCTGCCGCTCCTGCAGGGCACTGACGGAGCCGGGAGCATCGACGTGTCGGCGCTGACCCGCCAGACCGGGCGCACGGCGCTGGACTACGGCTTCGTCAACACCGCGGCGACCAAATCGGCGATCACGTTCATCGACGGAGACCAGGGCGTGCTGCGCTACCGCGGGTACCCGATCGAGCAGCTGGCGGAGCATTCGACGTACCTCGAGGTCGCCTGGCTCCTGATCTACGGCGAACTGCCCACGCCGGCCGAACTGGCCGCCTTCGACGACCGCATCCGGCGGCACACCCTCCTCCACGAGGACCTGAAGCACTTCTTCACGGCGCTGCCCCCCACCGCGCATCCGATGGCGGTCCTGTCGGCGGCCACGGCTGCGCTGTCCACCTACTACGAGAACGAATCCGACCCGAAGAACCCGGAGCACGTGGAACTCACCACGATCCGACTGCTTGCCAAGCTGCCGGTCATAGCCGCCTACGCGCACAAGAAGAGCACCGGCCAGGCGTTTCTGTATCCGGACAACGCGCTCGGATTCGTCGATAACTTTCTGAAGCTGAACTTCGGGGTGCCCAGCGAGCCGTACCAGATCAATCCGGTGATCTCCCGCGCCCTCGAGCGGCTCCTGATCCTGCACGAGGATCACGAGCAGAACGCCTCCACCTCGACGGTGCGGCTCGTCGGATCCACAGGTGCGAACCAGTTCTCATCCATCTCGGCGGGGATCAACGCGCTCTACGGTCCATTGCACGGCGGCGCGAACGAGGCGGTTCTCGCGATGCTCGGCCGCATCCGTGACTCCGGGGAGAGCGTGCACCGCTTCGTGAACCGGGTGAAGAACAAGGAAGAGGGCGTCAAGCTCATGGGCTTCGGCCACCGGGTCTACAAGAACTACGACCCGCGGGCGCGTCTGGTCAAGCAGTCGGCGGACGAGGTGCTGGCCGAGTTGGGAGTGAGCGATCCGCTGCTGGACCTTGCCAAGGAGCTGGAGCAGATCGCGCTCGAGGACGACTACTTCAAGGAGCGGCGACTCTATCCGAACGTCGACTTCTACACCGGGGTGATCTACAAGGCGATGGGGTTCCCGCCGCGCATGTTCACGGTGCTGTTCGCCATCGGTCGGCTGCCGGGATGGCTCGCGCACTGGCGGGAGATGAACGACGACCCACAGACCAAGATCGGCAGGCCGCAGCAGCTGTACGTGGGGTCGCCGCAGCGGGACTATCCGCCGGTGCGCTGACCCGGGGCCGGGACTCCGCGTCTCAGGCGTGGAGCGCCGCGTTGAGGGCGATTCCGGCTCCAGCGCGCCGGATCGCCTCGAGCGCGCCCGTCAGCGAGTTGCGCCGGAACAGGATGCCGTCGCGTCCGGACAGCTCCGCGGCCTTGACCACCGGACGTGTCCCGTCCGCCAGGGCCGGCTCATCCGCCAGGACCACCTTGGAGCCGGCGGTGACGTACAGACCCGCCTCGACCACGCAGTCATCGCCGAGCGAGATCCCGATCCCCGCGTTGGCCCCGAGCAGGGTCCGTCGCCCGATGCGCACGCGATGCTCCCCGCCGCCCGACAGCGTCCCCATGATCGAGGCGCCGCCCCCGATGTCACTGCCGTCGCCGACCAGCACGCCCTGGCTGATCCGACCCTCCACCATCGAGGACCCGAGGGTGCCGGCGTTGAAGTTGACGAAGCCCTCATGCATCACGGTGGTGCCCGGCGACAGGTACGCGCCGAGCCGGACGCGCGCGGCGTCGGCGATCCGGACGCCGGTGGGAACGACGTAGTCGAGCAGCCGCGGGAACTTGTCCAGGCTTGCGATCTGGATGCCCGCCCGTTGCAGTTGGGGCCGCATTCGGTGTGCGTCTGCGGGGTCCATCGGTCCGGCGGTGGTCCACGCCACCGTCGGCAGCACCGCGAAGATGCCATCCAGGTTCACCTCGTTCGGGCGCACCAGCCGGTGCGAAAGGGCATGCAGCCGCAGGTATGCGTCGGCGGTGTCGGCCGGAGCGGCATCCAGATCGATGACCCGGGTCAGCGGAACCGTGGACACCCCGCGCCGCGGGTCTTCGCCCGCCAGGCCTGATATTCCCTCGCCGACCGCGATCTCGCCGGCCCCGGGCTCGGGGGTCGGGAACCAGGCGTCCAGCATCAGACCCGTCGACGTCACCGTCGCCAGACCAGCCGCGCGCACGTGCCGCATCACACCAACCTAGCGCCCGGGATCGCGCGGGGCCGGTCGGTAGAGTGGTGGGATGCCGGAACTGGATCTGAGCCGTTCCAGTGTCGAACTCACCCGCACGCTGTGCGACATCCCATCCGTGTCGGGAGAGGAAGCCGCGCTGGCCGACGCGATCGAGCGGGCCGTGCGGGCGTTGCCTCACCTGATCGTCGACCGGCACGGCGACACCGTGGTAGCCCGAACCGACCTCGCGCGGTCGCAGAGGGTGGCGATTGCGGGGCACATCGACACCGTTCCCGTGCACGAGAACCTCCCCGTGCGCGACGTCGAGAGCGACGGGGAGCGCTTTCTGTGGGGGAGGGGGACGGTCGACATGAAGGCGGGGGTGGCCGTCCAGCTGACCCTGGCCGCCGAGCTCACCGCGCCGCGGGTCGATGTGACCTGGATGTGGTACGACCACGAGGAGGTGGATGCCGCCAGCAACGGCCTGACGAAGCTCGCCGCGGCGCGTCCGGACCTGTTCGACGCGGACTTCGCCATCCTGGGCGAGCCCACGCAGGGATTCATCGAAGGCGGTTGCAACGGCAACCTCCGGGCGGTCGTGAGGACGCACGGGCGCCGGGCGCACAGCGCGCGGTCCTGGATGGGCGTGAACGCGATCCACGCCGCAAGCGGCATCCTCGACCGGCTCACCCGCTATCGCCCCCGCGAGGTGATCGTGGACGGCCTGGTCTACCGAGAGGGGCTGAATGCCGTCCGGATCCGCGGCGGCGTGGCCGGCAACGTGATCCCCGATCTGTGCGAAGTGGAGGTGAACCACCGGTTCGCGCCCAGTACCGACCCGGCCGAGGCCGAGGCGCATCTGCGCGAGGTGTTCGACGGGTTCGAACTCCAGGTGGTCGACGTCGCCGCGGGGGCGCGGCCGGGGATGCAGGCGCCTCTCGCCCGGGAGTTCGCGGCCGCCGTGGGGGGCGAGGTCCGCGCGAAGCTCGGGTGGACGGACGTCGCACGCTTCGGCGGGCTCGGCATCCCGGCCGTGAACTACGGTCCCGGGGATCCCGCGCTGGCCCACCATGACGACGAACGCGTGCCCATCGCGCAGATCGAGGGCGTGGAGCGCGGATTGCGTGCGTGGCTGACCGACTGAGCCGGACGCCGGCCGGTCGCTCGCTTCCGGTCTGGGCGCGCATCGGCATTGTGTACGGTGCCGCGCGCCTGGTCACCACCGGGATGCTGCTGGCCGCCGCGGCCTTGTCCGACGAACGGTCGCGTTTCGGGGCGAATCCGACGATCGCCGACTACGCCGTCGGGTGGGATGCGGCCTGGTACTGGCTGATCGCGGTTGAGGGGTACCCGACGGACCTGCCCCTGACGGCGACGGGGGCGGTGGCGGAGAACGCGTGGGCGTTCCTGCCCGTGTTCCCCGCCCTTGCCGGGGCCATCGGCGCGGTGATCGGGTCGTGGGGCGCCGGAGCCGTCGTGATCTCACTGGCGTCGGGGTACGGCGCGGCGCTGGTGCTCCACGCGCTCCTGCGGGAGCGGCTGGGAGCCTCCGCGGCGCTGTGGGCGGTCACGTTCTTCGTCGCCTCACCCGTGGCGGCCCTCTTCCAGGTCGGGTATGCCGAGTCGCTGTTCCTCCTGCTCCTGTTCGTGGCGCTGCTCCTGGTCCAGCGGCGGCGCTACCGGTGGCTGTACCTGCTGCTGCCGCTCATGGGTTTCACCCGACCGGGCGTCCTCGCCTTCGCCCTGTTCCTGGCTCTGTACGGGCTGTGGCGGTGGACACGGCGCCGGGTCGATCCGCTGCCGGTCGTGCAGATGGTGCACATCGTCCTGCTGGGTCTGTGGGCGGCAGTGATCGGCTTCGCCTGGCAGGCGATCGCCGCGGCGGTGACAGGCCGGCAGGATGCCTATCTGGCCACCGAGCTGGCGTGGCGGCGGAACTGGATCCCCGATGATCCTGGCCGGTTCGTGCCGTTCGACGGTTTCGTGACGGGCACACGTTTCTGGTTCGAATTCTGGGGGCTCGGAGCGGGTGTGGGGTGGACGGCACTCGTCCTTGGCCTGCTCGCAATCGCCGCAATCCTCCTGTTCGAACCGCATGCGCGGCGGCTCCCCGCCGAGGTCCGACTCTGGTCGACGGCGTACCTCGTGTATCTGCTTGCGGTGTTCTTCCCGCAATCGAGCACCCTCCGGTTGCTGCTTCCGCTGTCCCCTCTGTGGGGAGCGGTCGCGGCCCCACGCAGCCGGTTGTGGCGTCTAGCCGTGCTGGCGGCGTGTCTGGTGGGCCAGTGGTGGTGGATCTACTCGATGTACGGTCTGGCTGTCGCGTTCTGGCAGGTGCCGTGAGGGCCGCGGAAGCACAATGCCCGGCGCTCACGGGGCCGCCACGATAAACTGCTCACCATACGTTCGACGAAAGGGAGCCGCGATGGCAGCCATGAAGCCGAGAACCGGGGACGGGCCGATGGAGGCCGTGAAAGAGGGGCGTCTGATCATCGTACGGGTCCCGCTGGAGGGTGGTGGCCGCCTGGTGGTCTCCGTCAACGACGCCGAAGCGAAGGAGCTCCACGACGTCCTGGGCGGAGTCATCTCCGCGGCGTAGTCCCTGAGGGATGCGGGGCCGGTCCGGGTAGGGCCGGCCCTTTCGTCTGCAGCCGACGCGGTTCTCAGGCGGCCGGCACCGACGTCAGCTGCAGCAGGCCCTCGCCACCGATGGCCAGAGCCCCCACCACGGCGGGGGAGGCCAGGGTTTCCTGGATCAGGGACCGGTAGGCGGTGGTGACCGGGTCGCGCCGGACCGGATCGGCGACAGCACCGTCCGCGAGCACGCGCGGGACGAGCACGGTACCGCCCGGACGCACCAGCCGCAGGCCATGCTCCACGTATTCGATGACTCCGTCCGGGTCTGCGTCGATGAGCACCACGTCGTACGAGGCCTCGTTCATCCGGGGTAGCACGTCCGCCGCCTGCCCTGTGATCAGGCGCGTGCGCGCGGGCGGGATCCCCGCGTCCGCGAAGGCCTGACGCGCCACCGCGAGGTGCTCCGGCTCCTTGTCGATCGTCGTGAGGGTCGCTCTCCGAGCCCCGTGCAGCAGCCACATCCCCGAGACGCCGACGCCGGTGCCGATCTCCACGATGTTCAGGGCGCCGGTCGCGGCGGCGACGACGGCGCACTGCGCGCCGACCAGGGCGCTGATCGGGTTGGTGCCGAGCTCGAGCGCGTGAGCCCGCAGCTGTGCGATGTGAACCGGCTCCACCGTGGTCTCCAGCGCATATCGCGCGTTCGCATCGACTGACCGCATGGTTCCTCCGGTGCCAGCGTAGGGGGGCGCGTCCCCCGATCCCGCCAGGCGCGGCGGGTAATCTGTGAGCATGTTCTTCGGCCTCACGATCGAGAAGCTGCTGCTGATCGCCGTGATCGCCGCGCTCCTGATCGGACCGGATCGGCTGCCCGCCTACGCGCGGACCCTTGCTCGACTGACCGCGCGCGCGCGTGACCTCCTGCGCGGCGCCCGCAGCCGCATGAAGGAGGAGATGGGGCCCGAGTTCGACGAACTCGACTGGCGCCGGCTGGACCCGCGCCAGTACGACCCGCGCCGGATCATCCGGGAGACACTGCTCGACGATCAGCCGGTGGCGACCGTCCCGGCCGCCGGCGCGGCAGGGACCTCCCTCACCGCGGTGGGCGCGTCCGACGCTCCCGCACCCGTGCGCTTCGATCCGGCACGCCCGGGGCGGCCGCCGTTCGACGACGAGGCCACCTGATCGGCGCCCCCGACAGCAGGTCTCAGATCGGCCGCACCGGCAGCGCTCGGCCCGCCAAGCCCCGCCCCGCGCCGGCAACGGCGGCCGCGAGGCCGGCGATCGCGCGAGCCGCCGGGTCGCCTGGGTCGCTCACCACCAGCGGGATGCCCGCGTCCCCGGACCCTCGCAGGGCGGGCGAGAGCGGAACGGAGGCCAGCAGCGGGACCGGCTCGTCGGCGGTCGACAGCGCCCGCGCCACGTCGTGGCCGCCGTCGGAGCCGAACAGGTCCAGGCGCGTGCCATCGGGCAGGACGAGGGGCGCCATGTTCTCCACAACTCCGAGCAGCCGCTGACCCAGTTGCCGGGCGACCAGACCGCTGCGCACCGCGATCCCGGCCGCGGCCGGCTGCGGCGTGGTCACCACCAGCACCTCCGCGGCCGGTAGCAGTTGTCCGACCGAGATGGCGACATCGCCGGTGCCCGGCGGCATGTCCAGCAGCAGCATGTCCAGGTCCCCGAAATGGACGTCGGTCAGGAACTGGCGCACCGTGCGGTGCAGCATCGGCCCCCGCCAGGCGACCGCGGCGTTCTCGTCTCCCTCGCGCAGGAACATCCCGATCGACACCGCCTTCACCCCGTGGGCGATCGGCGGCACGATGAGATCGTCGATGCGGGTCGGCCGGACGGCGCGGCCACCACCGTCCACCAGTCCCAGCAGGCCCGGGATGGAGAACCCGTGCACGTCCGCGTCGAGGATGCCGACCGCGAGGCCCTGCTGCGCCAGCGCGACGGCGAGGTTCGCGGTCAGGGACGACTTCCCGACCCCTCCCTTGCCGCTGGTGACCGCGATGATCCTGGTGAGGGAGCCGGGTCCGAATTGCACCGTCCGCCGGCCGCCGCGCAGACGCTGTGTGAGAGCCTCCCGTTGCTCGCCGGTCATCACCTCTAAGGCGACGTCGGCGCCGGCTGCGCCCGCGCGCAGAGCCGCTTCCCGAACGTCCGCCCTGATCCGCTCAGCGGCAGGGCACCCCACGATGGTCAGCCGCACGGTGACGTGGACGGCAGCGTCCCGCGCCTGGACGTCGGCGATCATGCCGAGGTCCGCCAGCGTACGGCGCAACTCGGGGTCGAGCACGGCGCCGACGGCGTCCCTCACCCGGGTGGTCAGCGCCACGTCAGAGTTCGCGGGCATCGCGTTCGGCTCGTTCCCGGCGTTCGGTGCGCCGATGGCGCTCCTCGATCGCCTCCTCGGGTTCTCCGGCCGCACGCGCTTCGACGTCGCTCACCAGTTCGCGCAATTCGTCGCGCAGCGTCTCCCGCGTGACGATCTGGCCGGTCACCTCGGTCAGGGCGATGCGCAGGGCGACGATCTCCCGCGCCAGGTACTCGGTGTCCGCGAGGTTCCGCTCGGCGCGCTGCCGGTCCTGCTCGAACTGCACTCGATCGCGATCATCCTGGCGGTTCTGCGCCAAGAGGATGAGCGGCGCCGCGTAGGAGGCCTGCAGCGAGAGCACAAGCGTGAGTGCGGTGAACCCGTTGTCAGAGGAATCGAAACGCACGGCGGGCGGCATCAGCGTGTTCCATGCCAGCCACACCAAGCAGAACAGGCTCAGTCCCAGCAGGAACCAGGGGGTTCCCATGCCCCGCGCGATCCACTCCGTGAACCGGCCGAACCGGTCCCGCGACGCAGGTCCGGGGCGGTTCAGCATCCCGCCACGGCCCAGCGGCGCATCCAGCGCGGGTCGACGCGAGGTGCGGGCCATCATCCGGACACCGCCGCAGGATCGACGCCGGGCGTCTGCTCGGTCGAGCGCCAGTCCGTCGGCAGCAGGTAGTCCAGCACGTCGTCGACGCTGACGGCACCGACCAGGCGCTGGGCGCCGTCCACCACCGGAAGCGAGACCAGATTGTAGGTCGCCAGCATGCGGGCAGCCTCGGTGGCGGAGGCGGTCGCTGCGATCGGTTCCAGGGAATCGTCGATGATCGCCCCGAGCCGCTCGTGCGGCGGGTAGCGCAGCATCCGCTGGAAGTGGACCACGCCGAGCAGCCGGCCGGTGGGCGTCTCGTACGGTGGCAGCGTGACGAACACCGCCGCGGCCAGAGCGGGGTGCATCTCATGGCGACGGATCAGCGCCAGTGCCTCCGCGATCGTGGCATCGGCCGACAGCACGATCGGCTCCGGGGTCATCAGCCCGCCAGCGGTGTCGGGGCCGTACTGCAGCAGGGCTCGGACGTCGTCCGCCTCATCCGGCTCCATGAGTTCCAGGAGTTCCTTGAGGCGCTCCTCCGGCAGTTGTCCGAGCAGATCTGCTGCGTCGTCCGGCTCCATGTGGTCCAGGATGTCGGCGGCCCGCTCATCGCCGAGCGCCTCCAGAATGCGGACCTGATCCTCCTCCGGCATCTCCTCGAGCGCGTCCGCGAGCCGGTCGTCGGGCAACTCCTCCGCGACCTGCAGCAGACGGTCCCCCGGGAGGTCCAGTAGCGTGTTGGCCAGATCCGCGGGCTTGAGTTCCGAGTAGCTGGCGACCAGGTGCTCCGCCGACTGGGTCTCGCCGGGGCTGGCCGCGCGCTCGCGCACCTCGTTCCAGTGCGCGAAGGTGGTGGGCCCCTTCGCGAACGGGGAGGGACTGGTCTTCGGCCGTCGCAGGAACAACTGTCCCACCGTCCACTCGCCCAGCCGATCCCGTTCGATCGCGACGTCCTCGATGACAGCCTCACCCGACCCGTCGGCGAGGGACACCTTGCGCCCGACCAGTTCCGCCAGGACCCGCACCTCGCCACCGCGCTGCTGGAACCGTCGCACGTTGATCAGCCCCGTGGTGATCACCTGACCGGTGTCGATCGAGGTGACCCGTCCGATGGACAGGAAGACGTGACGGCGGCCAGGGATCTCCACCACCAGGCCCACCACGCGCGGGGAGTCGCGTCGCCGATAGATCACGACGACGTCCCGCACCTTACCGAGACGGTCCCCAGCGGGATCGAACACGGCGCACCCCGCCAGTCGCGCGACGAAGACCCGCTGTGCACTCACGGTCCCAGGGTAGTGCGGGCGCTCGCCCGTGCCCCCGTGGAGTCCGGGGCGGGCGCGGCTGGCGTGTCAAGATGGAGTGGTGAGCATGAGGAACCCGATGGGTGCTCGGGGTCGGACTGACACCGGGGAGACCGTCGCGTCCTTCCCCACCTACGAGGCTGCGCAGGCGGCGGTCTCGGCGCTGATCGCAGCCGAGGTCCCCGCTCGCGAGATCGCGATCGTGGGCATCGGCCTGCGGTCGGTGGAACGCGTCACCGGGAGACTCGGCTACGCCGTCGCGGCGCGGACCGGGGCGGTGAACGGCCTCGTCCTGGGTGTGCTGTTCGCAGCCATCTTCGTGCTCGGCGTGCCCTCGGTGCCGATCCAGGTCTTCGTCGGGGTGCTTTTCCTCGGCATGGCCGTCGGGATGCTGTTCAGCATCGTGTCATACTCGTTCGTCCGTCGCCGACGAGACTTCTCCTCGGTGATGCAGGTGATCGCTGACCGCTATGAGGTGACGGTCGCGACCCCGAGCCTCGAACGCGCGCGCGCCATCCTGGGCACCGCTCCCGCCCCGGCGCCCGCTGCCGTTGGGGACGCGGTCGCCTCCCCGATGGAGCCTCCCCGGTATGGGGAGCGTCTGCCGCCGCCGGACGCCACCGATGGGGATGACCCGCCACGGGACGCCGCGGGCTCGTCGTGACTGTCAGCGGCTGGCGCCGCGGACCCACGCCTCCACGTCGTCCGCCGTGCGAGGGATCCCCGCCGACAGGTTGACCGGCCCGTCCGCGGTCATCAGGATGTCGTCTTCGATCCGAACACCGATGCCGCGCAACTCTGCCGGCACCGTCAGATCGTCCGCCTGAAAGTACAGACCCGGTTCGATCGTGAACACCATGCCCGGGCGCAGCAGACCTTCGTAGTACATCTCCCGACGCGCCTGCGCGCAATCGTGCACGTCCAGACCCAGGTGATGGCTGGTCCCGTGCACCATGTAGCGGCGGTGCTGTCCCCCCCGATCGGCGTCCAGAGCCTCGGCCGCGGTCACCGGCAGCAGGCCCCACTCGGCGACCCGGCGCGCGATGACGGCCATCGCCGCCTCGTGCACTGCGCGGAACCGCACCCCCACCCGTGCCGCCGCGAACGCCGCATCCGCCGCCTCCTGCACCGCCTCGTACACCCGGCGCTGCGCCGGGCTGAATCGGCCCCCCACGGGGATGGTCCGGGTGATGTCCGCGGTGTACAGGCTGTCCATCTCGACGCCGGCGTCCACGAGCAGCAGGTCACCCGGCCGGACGGGGCCGTCATTGCGGGTCCAGTGCAGATAACAGGCGTGGGGACCGGCGGCCGCGATGGTCTCGTACCCCTCGCCATTGCCGTCGCTGCGGGCGCGGACGTGGAACACGCCCTCCACCACCCGTTCCCCGCGCGGGTGGGTGACGGCCCGGTCGAGACTCGCGACCACGTCGTCGAACGCGGCGGAGGTCACCGCGACGGCTGCCCGCAACTCCTGCTGCTCGTACTCGTCCTTGACGAGGCGGAACTCCGAGACCCAGCGGGTCAGTTCCACGTCCACGCCCACGACCCGGTCGGCGGGATCCGCCACGAATCGATCGAGCGGCGCCGTGTCGACCCCGAGCCGCGCCGCCACCTCGGTGGCAGCGGGGCGCGGTCCGATCCAGAACTCGCCGACCGCTGCGTCGGAGTAGAACTCGGGGGTGGAGCGGTCCGCGCGTTCCCGGAAGTACAGCGTCACCGCGTGCCCGTCCTCCTCCGGCTCGAACACGAGAAGCGATCCCGGCTCGGCGTCCGCGCCCCAGCCGGTCAGGTGAGCGAATGCGGAGTGCGCGCGGAACCGGTGGTCGGTGTCGTTGCTGCGCACGGCGGGTTCGCCGGCGGGTACGACCAGGCGCTCGCCGGGGAAGGCCGCGGAGACCTCGGCGCGGCGGCGGGCCGCGTGCTCAGCGCCGGGGGCCGGCACCGCCGCGGCGGCGGTCCGGTCGGCCCAGCCGGTGGAGATCGTCGCGAGGAACCCGGCCGGGAACGGCTGGCGCCGGTTCGTCACGGAGGTCGGTGCCGCCTCGGTCGTCGGCCGCACCGCGGCTCCCGTCCCCTCGTCGCTCACCGCTTCGTCCGATCTGGCATCCAACCAGTCTGCCACCGGCGGGCGCGCGCCGTTTCAGCCGGTCCTCTCCAGCTGCACCACAAGCGGTCGGTGATCCCCACCGGCGTCGTCGAGCGCGTCCAGGACGACGGATCCGGTGGGCGTCCAGTTGGCCGTGGCGAGGACGTGGTCGATCGGGGCCCCCGCCAAGGGAGGCAGGACGGTGGGCCATGTGCCAACCGCGCCGTTGCCCGTCGCCACGGCGGCGTCCCGGCACCGTCCCAGTTCGCCGGGAGCCGCGCCGAGGCCCGACATGTGGTCCACAGTCGCGTTGAAGTCCCCGGCCATGACGACGTCGTCGGCGCCGCACTGGTCGGCCAGCCACTGCAGATCGTGGCGCCAGTCGGTCATGTCGGCTCGCCGCGGCGCGACGGCATGCGCGCCGACGACGATCGGCCCCTCGCCGGAGATCGGCATGGCCACGATGCTCGGCACGGTGGACGTGTTGGCCATGCCGCCCGCCGTGGAGGTCACGACGGCGTAGTCGCCCAGCGACGGGCTGATCAGCAGTGTGGTCGAGTCCGCGGCCCAGCCGTCGCTGCCGTATTCGGTGTGGTGCGCCCACATCGGACGGCCCAGTTCGCGCATCGCGACAGCGACCCGCTCGCCGGTGTCGATGGTCGTTTCGGGCAGCGCGACGATGTCGGCGCCCATCGCCACGGCCGTCTGCGCGACGACCGTGGCGTCGGTGTGGTCTCCCGCCGTGTTCCACGTCATGATCCGGACGCTCGCGGCCGTCTTCTCGGGAAGCGCGGAAGCGCCCAGTCCGCGCGAGGCGAGGATCGCGCCGTTGGCCACCACGGCCGCCAGTATGACGACCGCGGCCGGCATCAGGAGCCGCCGCATCCTCCGCGACGCGCTCCCCAGCAGCAGGAGGAGCGCGAGAACACCGAGCGTCGCCACGAGGATGCCGCGGAAGGCGATCGCCTGGGTGATCGGGAACGTGCGCTCCACGTGGAAGAACCCCGGCCAGGTGGCCACAGCCCCAGCAACCGCAGCGATCACCCCCAGCAGGATCCCCGTCAGCCGCACGTCAGCGAGCCTAGGTGTCCGCCCTGGGAATCCGATCCGCCGGCATCCCGATGTCTCCGCCCCCGTGCGGCGTTAGGCTCGGACGATGGATGCTGGGGCGCGGCCCGACGGCGGGGGCGACCTGCACCTCCACTCCGCCCGCTCCGACGGCACAGAGGCGCCTGGCGATGTCATCCGGGCGGCGTACGCGCACGGTCTGCGGACGGTCGCGCTGACCGACCACGACACCACCGCCGGCTGGGAGGACGCCGCCGACGCGGCGAGGGCGCTGGGGGTGCGCCTCATCCCCGGGATGGAACTGAGCGCTCACGAGGGCGGCCGCAGTGTGCACCTCCTGGCCTATCTGTTCGACCCGACCGACGCGGCCGTGACGGCTGAAACGGCGGCGATCCGGGAGGCGCGCTGGGGTCGCGCGGAACGGATCGTGGCGGCCTTGGGTCGCGACTACGACATCACGTGGGAGGACGTGCTGCAGCAGACGTCCGACGGCGCAACCGTCGGGCGTCCCCACATCGCGGACGCGCTCGTCGCGCGCGGGATCGCGCGAGATCGCAGCGCGGCGTTCGCCGACATCCTGCATCCGCGCCACGGGTACACCGTTCCGCACGAGGCACCGGACCCGCGCCGCGCGGTCGAGATGGTCGTCGCCGCGGGCGGGGTTCCCATCCTGGCGCACCCGTCGCCGTCGGGCCCCGCGCGGATGCTGCCGGTCCCCGTCCTGGAGGATCTCATCGCCCGGGGACTGGCCGGCTTCGAAATCGAGCACCGCGAGAACACCGAGCGCGGCAAGAGAGTGCTGCGCGATCTCGCCCGCCGCCATGACCTGATCGTCACCGGGTCCAGCGACTATCACGGGACGGGAAAGCCCAACATTCCGGGCGAGAACACCACCACGCCGGCCATGATCGAGCGGATCCTCGAGCGGGGCACCGGGGCGGCCGCCATCACGGGATAGGCCGTGTCGGATCTACCCCGGGCTGCGTTCGGCCACTCCTCGAGCGGCGAGGTGCACCAGCGCTGTCAGAGTCGGCGCCGCGCGGGGGCTCAGGCCGCGGCGCCCGGGGTCCGCGGTCGGCGCCGCCTGCGCCGCCGAGCCGGCGCAGCGCCCTCCACGCCCTGCGATCCGCCCGCCGCCGGGGCGCGTCGGGGAACCTGGTCACCGGGAGCGGTTGCGGGCGCGTGCGAACTCCTCGGCAAGCGGCCCTTCGTTCCCGGCGGGATGCTCAGATCCTCATAGAGGTGCGGGCTCGACGAGTACGTCTCCACCGGCTCCGGCTGTCCGAACTCGAGCGCCCGGTTGATCAGCGACCACTTGTGCAGATCCTCCCAGTCCACGAACGTGACCGCGATCCCTGTTCGTCCCGCGCGACCGGTGCGGCCGGCGCGATGCAGATAGGTCTTCTCGTCGTCCGGGATGGTGTGGTTGATGACGTGCGTGACGTCGTCGACGTCGATGCCGCGGGCGGCGACGTCGGTGGCGATCAGGACGTCCTTCTTTCCCGCCTTGAACGCGCTCATCGAGCGCTCCCGGGCCTCCTGGCTCATGTCGCCGTGAACCGCGACCGCGTTGAACCCGCGGTCGTTCAATTCGTCCACGAGTCGTTGCGCCGCTCGCTTGGTCCGTGTGAAGACGACCGTCTTACCCCGGCCCTCGGCCTGCAGGATGCGGGCGATGATCTCGTCCTTGTCCAGGGAATGCGCCCGATACACGAGGTGCCGGATGTTCGCCTGCGTCAGGCCCTCGTCCGGGTCACTCGCGCGGATGTGGACGGGCTGGGACATGAAACGTCGGGCGAGGGCGACGATCGGTCCCGGCATCGTGGCGGAGAACAGCTGCGTGTGCCGCGCGGCCGGCAGCATCTGGAAGATTCTCTCGATGTCGGGGAGGAAGCCGAGATCCAGCATCTTGTCGGCTTCGTCGAGCACCACCTCGCGCGCGTGCGACAGGTCGAGGAGATGCTGGCCGGCCAGGTCGATGAGTCGGCCGGGGGTACCGACCACGATCTGGGCTCCGGCGCGCAGCTGTTCGATCTGCCCCTCATAGGCCTTGCCGCCGTAGATCGCAACCACGTCGGTGGGACGACCGGTCGTCAGCAGGTCGATGTCCTCGTACACCTGAACCGCCAGCTCCCGGGTGGGCACGACGACCAGAGCCTGCACCCCGGGCGCAGGGCTTTCACCCAGACGCTGCACGAGTGGGATGCCGAACCCGAACGTCTTGCCCGTTCCGGTCTTGGCCTGTCCGATGATGTCCTGTCCGGGGAGGGACAACGGGATCGTCTGCTCCTGGATGGGGAACGCGTCGACGATCCCGCGGGCGGCGAGGGTGTCGACGATGTCCTGTGCCACGCCGAGTTCGGCGAAGGTCGTCACGATTGTCTGCCTGTCTGGTCTGCGGCGGATCCGCCCGCCGGGTGAGGTGCCACGCCTCCCATCAGCCCCAGGGCGCGGCGGTCCCGCATCCGAGGCGGAACCCGTTCAACGATACCCGAGCATTGCGCGGGTTCCGACGGGCGCCGCCGTGCTCGGTCCAGCCTGCCGCGCTCAGTCCAGTCGGAGTCGGGCGCGTTCGCGGTCGTCGTGCGCCACCCGCGCCTGTGTGATGATCGCCGCGACCGGGGCCACCGCCACGGCAGGAACCCCCATCCCGATGACCCACAGCATGGGGTCGAGCGTGGTCCACCCCGCCCAGGTCAGGGCTGTCCACGTGGCGGCGGCCAGGACGGCCCCGATCGCCGGCACCAGTGCGACGCCGCGCACATCGCGATGCGGCAGGCTGTACTGCGCGATCAGTCCGGCGCCGACTCCCGCGAGGATCGCGAGCACGATCTCCATCGCGATGCTCTCAGGCGACGAAGCCCACATGGCGGGGCTGCTCGGTTCCCACCTGCACGTATGCGAGTGCGGCTGTGGGCACCAGGTACGCGTTCCCCTTCGTGTCGCTCAAGGACAGCACCGCCGTCTCATTGGCGAACGCGGCGGTCACCGCGTCGCGGACGGCCTGCGCGGAGTCCTCGGTCTCGAAGGTGATTTCGCGCGGGCTGTTGACGATGCCGATACGGATCTCCACGGGGTCGCCTTTCGTCGGTTCCCCCAGTCTAAGGCACCCCTCGCGGCCGGTTCCGGGTGGTGTCGGGGGTCGTGGCTATCGTGCTCGCGGAGGAGGCGGCATGGACAACGGGACTACGGCAGGTTCTGCGGGCACGGCCGGTGGTGCGGTGAACCGACCCGACGCGGTGCAACGACCCGACGTGGTGCAACGCCGTTTCGCTGAGCGGCCGGAGCGATCCCAGGGAGTTGTGCTGGGCGCCGCCGGGAGCGGCAAGACGTCGGCGGTCATCGCGCGGGTGTCCCGGATGGCGCGGACGGATCCGGATTCGGTGCTCGCCCTGACGCCGACCCGCGCGACCGCGGCTGCGCTGCGGGACGTCCTGGGCCTGACCGCGGGAGTGGCGACCGGCGGTCCGCTGGCGCGATCTCTCGCGGCGTTCGCATACAGCGTGGTGCTCCAGCACAGCGCCCGCACCGGCGCGCCGCCGCCCCGGCTCCTCACTGGTGCGGACGAGGACCACCTGATCGCAGACCTGCTGGCCGGCGACGCCGAGGACGAACGGGGAGGACGGCGGCGGTGGCCGGCGGCCATTCCCGCTTCGGTCCGGGCGACGCGGAAGTTCCGTGACGAACTGCGTGTCGTCTTGTCCGAGTGCGCCGCGAACGGAATCGACCCCGAGCAGCTCCGCGCGCTCGCCGTCTCGCGCGCGCGGCCGGAATGGGCCGCCGTTGCGTCGTTCGCCACCGAGTACGCGGACGTGATCGCTCGCATGCGGCCCGGCTTCGGGTCGGCGGCGGCCATGGTGGCACGAGCCACGACCGTGCTGCGCCAGCCTGGGTCCCCGGCGCTCCCGGCCGGGCTGCGCGCCGTGGTCGTCGATGACCTCCAGGACATGCCGGCCGGAGCGGTCGGTCTGCTGCAAGCACTCGCCGCGCGCGACATCGGGGTGCTCGCCGTTGCCGGCCCCGACGTCGCCTCCGGGTCGTTCCGCGGGGCGCGTCCGCAGGCGGTGGCCGAGCTGGGCGCTTGCTGGGGGGTCATCGACGTCCTTCCGGAGCGGTACCGGGGAACGCCCATGCAGCAGGAGCTGTACGACACGGTCGTGTCGATGATCGGAACCGCCGGGGTGGGGGGGCATCGCCGGGCACCGCGTCCAGCCGATGCCGATGGGTCGGTGGCGGTCCACGTGCTGCGCGGTCCGGCCCAGGAGTACGACCTCATCGCGCGGATCCTGCGAGAGCGGCATCTGCGCCATGGGGTCCCGTGGCGCGATTGCGCCGTGATCGCGCACGATGCCCGCCAGGTGCTGACGCTCGAGCGGGAGTTGGCGAGGCGGGACGTGCCCGCGCGCGCGGCGGGCACGACCGCACCGCTCGGTTCCCAGCGCGCGGTGCGGGATGTGGTGGGTGTGGTCTTGTACGCCGTGGACGCCGCGGCCGGGATCGAGGCGAGCGAGCTGTTCGCGGCGGCGGGCGTGGACTCGATCGAGCAGCGGCGCCTGCGGCGCGCGCTCAGCGGCGCGGGCTTGGGCTCTGCCGGAGCGGACGCGCTGGCGGTCGCGCTGGAACACCCCGAGCGGCTCCCGATGAGCGACGCGGAGGTCGGCAGGCGCGTGGCGGACCTCGCCGGCGCCATTGCCACTCTCCGCCGTCAACGTGCCGCCGGAGCCGGTGCGCAGGAGCTGCTGTGGACGGCGTGGACGGCGCTCGGACGCGGGGAGGGTCGCGCGCGACGGGTGCGCGGTGGCGGGGCGCTCTCCTGGATCGCCGGGCGGGAGCTGGACGCCGTCGTGGCGCTGTTCGATGCGGCGCGACGCCACGACGAGCGGGAGGTAGCGGGCGACCCGCTCACCTTCCTGCGCACGGTGCTGCGCGCGGACGTTCCGGAGGACCGACTCAGCGACGACGTCGGGGCAGGTGCGGCGGTCCCCGTTCTCACGCCGGCGGCGGCGGCCGGCCGGGAGGCGGACACCGTCGTGATCGCCGGGGTGCAGGAGGGTGTCTGGCCCAACAGCCGGCCGCGGGGCGGGATCCTCGGCGGTTGGCTGCTCGCATCGGACGCGACCGACGTGTCGGATCGCCGGCGGGACGCCGAGCACGACGAGTTGCGACTGTTCGCGCTGGCCGTGTCCCGTGCGCGAGCCCGGGTGGTGGTGACCGCCGTCGAGGCCGACGACCTCCGCCCCAGCGCTTTGTTCGACCTCCTGCCGCATCCCGCCCCCGCGCCCGACGAGCACCCGATGACGCTGCGAGGACTGGTTGCGAGGCATCGGCGCACGCTCACCGAGCCGCACCGGAGTCCGCAGGAACGCGATCACGCCGCCGGGCAGTTGGCCCTCCTGGCGGACGCGGGTGTCCCCGGCGCGGACCCGTCCGAGTGGTTCGGATGCCGCGGGCGCACCAGCTCGGACACCGTGCACGACCCGCGCAGCGGTCCCGTGCGCGTGTCGCCATCGCGGATCCGCGCACTCGAGGAGTGCGAATTGGACTGGGTTATCGGGCGGCTCGGCGGAGCGGCACCGCGCACCTCCGCCGGAATCGGCGATCTCGTGCACGCCGCGCTCGCGGACAATCCGAACGCCGACGAGGACGCGCTCTGGGCCGCCGTTGACGCCCGATGGCCCGAGATCCCGACGGAGTCGGCGTGGCGTGATCGCGCCCGCCGCCGCCAGGCGCGTGACATGGTGCGCCGGCTCGCACGCTACCTCCGCGATGCCCGCGCAGCTGGTGGGGAACTCGTGGCGGTGGAGGTGCCGTTCGAGGTGCGGATACCGGTTCCGGGCGGACCTGACGCACTGATCAGCGGCGTCGTGGACCGCGTCGAACGCGACGCCGGGGGCGCCGCCGTCATCGTCGACGTGAAGACCGGCCGTCACGAGCCCCACACCGACGGGAAGGTGGCCGATCACGCGCAGCTGACGGCTTATCAGTATGCCCACGACCGCGGCGCGATCCGGGCGAGCGCCGGGATGGCGGGAGCGGGGGCGGCGCTGCTGCTGTTGCAGCCGCCGAACGGCGCCGAGTACCTCACGCCGCGGCAGCCGCCCCTGGACGATGACCGCCGAGCGGCGTTCGAGAGCCGCATCGCGCATGCCGCTGACGTCATGTCGGGAGATGTGTTCCTCGCCCCGTACGAGGAGCATTGCCGCGACGACCACGGTCACGGGGACTGCCGCATCCACACCATCCCGGCGGTGAGCGCGCCGTGACCACGACCATCTCCGCCGCTGCGTTGGCGGAGGCGCTGGGCCGGCCCGCGCCGACGGACGAGCAGCGGGCGATCATCGAGGCCCCACTCGGACCGGCCCTCGTCATCGCCGGCGCGGGCAGCGGCAAGACCGAGACGATCGCGGCGCGCGTGGTGTGGTTGATCGCGAACGGCCTGGTCCGGCCCGACGAGGTGCTCGCGCTGACCTTCACGCGCAAGGCCGCCGGCGAACTGTCCGGACGTATCCGTGAGCGGTTGGCCGCGCTGGACCGCATCCGCCGTGCCGGGGGTCCGCGAGTGTGGGACGGTTCGGCCTCCGGGCCTGTGACCGCCACCTACAACGGCTTCGCCGACCGTCTCACGCGGGAATACGGCGGGTACGCCGGGCTCGACGGGGGCGCCGCGGTGCTCAGCGAGTCGGCGGCGTGGCTGATGATGCGCACGCTCGTGCTCGGCAGCGCGGACCCGCGATGGGAGGAACGGCCCGAGGCGCTGGAAACCATCGTCGACGCCGCTCTGCGGATCGCGCGGGACGCGACGGACAACGGCGTCGATCTCGACGCCGTCGACGCGTTCGCGGCCGATTTCGCGCGGGTGCTCGAGCTGCCGTCCCGGACCGGCGGGGGGCCATTGAAGGAGGTGGCGGACGCGGTCGGCCGGGTCGCAGCTCTGCCGATGCTCACACGGCTGGCGCGCGAGTACGCGCAGGCCAAGCGCCACCGGGGTGCGATCGACTTCTCGGACCAGATCGCCGGAGCGCTCGCCGTGGTCCGGACGCCAGGGGTGGCGGAGCGTATCCGCCAGGAGCATCGCGTCGTGCTGTTGGACGAGTATCAGGACACCTCGGTCGCCCAGACGCAGCTGCTGTCCACGCTGTTCCGGGGGCTGCCGGTCATGGCGGTCGGCGACCCGCACCAGGCGATCTACGGCTGGCGGGGCGCGAGCGCCGGGAATCTCGCCGGGTTCGGTGACGATTTCGCTCCCGGCGCAGACTGCGCCCGGTTCACGCTGAGCGTCAGCTGGCGCAACGGCGGCCGGATCCTCGGCGCCGCGGCCGCCGTGGCCGAGCAGCTTCGGGCGGAGACACCCCTCCCGGTCGTCGGGCTGCGGGCGCGGCCGGACGGACCTGCGGGCGCAGTGGAGACGACGGTCGCGGAGGACGTGGATGCCGAGGCCGACCGGGTCGCGGAGTGGTTCGTCCAGGTGCGCCGCAACCGGGCTGCGCGTGGCCTTCCGACCTCCGGCGCAGTGCTGGCGCGGAGCCGGCGGCACCTGTCCCGGTTCGCCGAGGCTCTGGGCCGACGAGGGGTGCCCCATCGGGTCATGGGCCTGGGGGGGCTCCTGTCGGTCCCTGAGGTGGTGGACGTGGTCAGCGCCCTCCGGGTCATCGCGGACCCCGGCGCGGGGTCCGCGCTGATCCGGATCCTGGAAGGCCCGCGATTCGACGTGGGGCTGGCCGACATCGCGGCGCTGCGAGACCTCGCCCGGCGGATCGGATCCGACCCCGGGGCCCAGGGGTCGGGGGAGGCCTCGATCGTGGAGGCGCTCGATGTCATACGCCGCCGGCCCGACGACCACCCGTCTCTTGCGGCCATCACCCCGCGGGGACGGGCGCGGCTGCGCGAGGCGGCCGACGTCGTCGGGGAGCTGCGCCGCGCCGCCGCATCCCCGGTGCCCGACGTGATCCGTCTCGTTCACGCCGAACTGCGGCTGGACGTCGAACTGGCCGCGAACGAGAGCCGGGGTCCGGCACACGTTGCCGCCGCCCCGTTCCAGTCCTTCCTGGATGAGGTGCACGCTTACCTCGCCGCGGACGATCGTGCCACCGTTGCGAGTCTGCTGGCGTGGCTCGACCACGCCGAGCGCGTCGACGAGTTGGCCGTGCGCGCCGAGCCGCCCGATGATGACGTCGTCCAGTTGCTGACCATCCATGGCGCGAAGGGCCTGGAGTGGGACGCGGTGGCCGTGGTGCGCATGGTCGAGGACGAACTGCCCGCTGCGCCGCGGGATCTGCGCGGATGGCTCGGTTTCGGCGTGCTGCCCGCGCCGTTCCGCGGCGACCGTCGGTGGATACCGCAGCTGGGGTGGCGGGACGCGGCGGTCGATACTCAGCAGGCGCTGAAGGACCGGATGCGCCGGTACGCTGACGAGAACCGGTGGCAGCGGCGGGTCGAGGAGCGCCGATTGGCGTACGTCGCCGTCACCCGTGCCCGGGAACGGCTGCTGCTGACGGCGTCCGGGTGGGCGGGGACGTCCCGGCCGAGGGAGGTCAGCGAGTTCCTGCGGGAGATTGCCGCGGCCACGGGCGCCGCGCTGCCCGAGACCAGCCCGGGGCAGGACCCGTTCCCTGACCGTCGCCGACTGCTGGCCTGGCCGCAGGATCCGCTCGGCGCCCGTCGCGAGCGAGTCAGTGCGGCCGCGGACGCGGTGCTGCGCGCAATGGCCGCGCCGCGGCACCCGGCTGACCCCGACCTCGCCCTGCTGCTGGCCGAGCGCGACGAATGCCCGGAGCCGCCTCGCCTCCCGGTGCGGATCCCGGCCTCACGGATGGCGGAACTGGCGGCGGACCCGCACGGCGCGCTGGCCAGCGTGGCACGGCCCCTTCCGCAGCCCCCGCATCCCCGCGCGCGGCTCGGCTCCCGCTTTCACCGGTGGGTGGAGGCCCGATCCGGAGTGGGGACTGCCGGACCGCTCGCGGCGGACGCGTTGTGGGCGGAGGACGGCGCCGACGACGAGGAGGAGCGCGAACTGCGGCGGCTGCAGCGCCTGTTCGAAGCTTCGGAATGGGGCGCCCTCACCCCGATCGCGGTGGAGAGCGAGATCCACGTCCGTCACCCCGGCCCCGATGGACGCGATCACGTACTCGTCTGCCGACTGGATGCGGTGTACCGACGCGCTGACCGGGGGGGCCGGGTGGAGATCGTGGACTGGAAGACCGGAGCGCCGCCGCGAGACGACCGAGAGCGCGCCGAGCGCATGACCCAGGTGCAGCTGTACCGACGGGCGTACGAGCAGCGTTCCGGGGTGCCGGCCTCGCAGATCGATGTCGCGCTGTTCTACGTGGGCGAGGGGGTGGTGCTGCGGGGTTGAGTTCGTGTCAGCGGCCGTCGGCCCAGCGCCGCAATGCCGCCCGCGAGGCGCGAGTGGTCTCCGCGTCGCCCTCGGAGTCGCCCTCGGAGTCGCCCTCGAAGTCGTCATCGGAGTCGATCGTGGCTGTCCATTCGGACAGATCGACGGGCAGCGTCGGGATGCCACCCGGGCCGGCGTCGGGTCGGTCGGCACGATCGGCCATGTGCCCCGCGAGCACGGTCGGATCGTAGGTGTCCGTGCGCATCGAGATGTCCGCGGCCATCGGGACCGATGCCGGTACCCTCCCGGCGGCGGCCAGTGCCGCGGGAATTCCGTCGTCGGATGGGGAGATGATCCGGTATTGCGGCTCCGCCGAGTCCGCGAGGGATGTCAGGGATGCCACGGCGTCCGCCACGACAGCCTCATCCCCCCGGTCGATCCCGTGCAGCAGCCAGGTCGCGAAGTCGAGCTCAGCGTGCAACCGGGCCCGAGACGCGAGGAACGGGTCCGGGGCGCGGTGTGCCGCGCGCTCGTAGGCTGCGATGACGTCGGCGGCGGCCGCAGGCGCGCGAGCCGTCCAGCGCAGGTCGGAGGCGGGGTCGCCGGCGGCGAGCGATCCCCATCCGACCAGTCCGGTCAGTCGCGCGACACCGCCCTCGTCCTGGAATCGGAACGCTTCCGCGTCGACGTCGCCGATCACCAGGGTGGCATGGAAGCGCCACGCCGCGTCGTCCGCCACCGCATCCCGCCACCGCGCGATCAGCTCTGGAGGCACCATGCCCGACGCCTCCGCCCGCTCCACCAGCCGGGCGACGTCCGTGCGCACGCCCTCAGCGGCTCGTACGGGAAGGCTCGCTTCGCGCAGGAACGACACGGGCAGCTCGTGGACGGCTGCCAGCGCCCGACCGATCTCCTGAGCGATTCCGGGGCCAGGGGGAACGTCCTCGGCCGCTACCGCGTAGCCCGGAATGAAGTCCGTGACGACCACGGTGGCATCGGTGAGCGTCGCGCGACCCCGCACTCGCGGAGCCGCGAAGGGGAGCAGCGTCCGGACTCCTTCGGTGAGTGCGTCGAGGACGCGGGACTGCGCGCGGACCTCGCTATCGGAGTCCGGATCTGCGCCGGCCCGGGCCACGAACCGGCGCCCATCGTCGGCATCGATCAGCGCGGCATCCACACGACCCCCCGATCCGACCGACCCGAGCGGGGCGACCCGCACCACCGCCACGTCGCCGAGCGCCGCGGCCGCCGCCGCGGCTAGAGTAAGCGGGGAGCGTGACATGCCCCCAAGGGTAGGTCTGGCCCGCTCGGCGCGGCTCGCGCCACGCCCGTCGAGGAGGTATCGATGAGCGCGCCCACCTCGTCCGCGGCCGGACCGGTCGGCTTCGACCGCGCCGCCGCCGAACGGGATCGGCCGGACCTGGTTCCGTCGCTGCGCGAGGAAGGCGGCACGCGCGTGCTTGCCGTGCATCGGGATGCCGTGCCGTTCGACGATCGCGGACGGGTGCGCTTGGTCACGCCGCGCGAGGTGCCCGACGCCCGGGAGTGGGCGTTCCTCGGCCGCACTGCTGACGGGGCCGGTGTGCTGGCCGCCGCCGTGGATCGACAATCCGATGCCCTCTCCCGGCGGTGGGGGGCATTGCGGGTCGTGGGCGGGGACGTGCACCCGGAGGACGCTGACATGTTCGTCGCGGCGGTCAGCCTTCTGCGGTGGCTGGCGGAGGCGCCGTTCTGCCCCACATGCGGCGCCCGCACCGAGGTCCGCCAGGCCGGATGGTCGCGGCGGTGCCCGCGCTGCGGTCGCGAGCACTTCCCGCGCACCGACCCCGCCGTGATCGTGGCGATCAGCAGCGCCGTCGACCCGGATCGGCTCCTGCTGGGCTCGAACGCGGCATGGGGCGAGGGCCGGTACTCGTGCTTCGCGGGGTTCGCGGAGGCCGGCGAGTCGCTCGAGGCCGCCGTCCGGCGGGAGATGCTCGAAGAGGCCGGCGTCGTGGTGGACGGCATCCGCTACCGCGGCTCGCAGGCCTGGCCCTACCCCCGTTCGCTGATGATCGGGTTCCGCGCGATCGCCGCCGATGCGCACAGCGCCCGCCCGGACGGACAGGAGATCGCCGAGGTGCGCTGGTTCGGTCGCGACGAGGTGGCTCAGGCGCTGTCGGGGCGGGGCTCCGTGCAGCTGCCCGGGGCATCGTCGATCGCGCATCGCCTCATCGTCGACTGGCTCGCCGAGCGCCCATGACCGATGCCATCCTCGCCGATCTCGACGAGCGCCAGAGGGAAGCGGTCACGGCGGTTTCGGGGGCCGTGTGCGTGGTGGCCGGCGCCGGCACCGGAAAGACGCGGGTCATCACGCGGCGGATCGCTTACGGCGTGGCCACCGGCGCCTTCCGGCCCGAGCAGACCATGGCGCTCACCTTCACAGCCAAAGCGGCCGGCGAGATGCGCGGCCGGCTGCGGGCGCTGGGTGTGCAGGCCGTTACCGCGCGCACCTTCCACGCCGCCGCACTGGCGCAACTGAATCACTTCTGGCCGCGGGTGGCTTCGTCGCGCGCGCCCATGCTCGTTCCCAGCAAGCTGCGCACCCTCGCGCAGGCCGCCGCGGACCGCGGCATCGCTGCGGACACGGCGACCCTGCGCGAGGTGATGGCGGGGATCGAATGGCGCAAGGTGAGCATGCTCAGCATCCCCGACTTCGCCGCGGCCCGACCCGGCGGCGCCGGGGCACTGGACGCGGATGCCGTCAGCGACCTGCACGCCGGATACGAGGCGGTGAAGGACGCCCGGCGCCAGATCGACTTCGAAGACGTCCTGTTGGCATGCGCGGGAATGCTCGAGACCGAGCCCAAGGTCGCGCAGCAGGTGCGCGACCAGTACCGGCACTTCACGGTCGACGAATTCCAGGACGTGTCCGCGCTGCAGGACCGGTTGCTGCGGCTGTGGCTCGGGGATCGGGACGAGCTGTGCGTGGTCGGGGACCCGAACCAGGCGATCTACGGTTTCGCCGGAGCCGATCCCCGCTACCTGCTGGACTTCCCGCAGCGGTTCCCACACGCGACGGTTGTGCGTCTGGAACGGAACTATCGCAGCACGCAGCCCGTGCTGGAGCTCGCCAACCGCATCATCCGCGGGCAGCCCGGAGCGCTGCAGCTGCGCAGCGGAGGCGGCGACGGTCCCGCTCCGACCGTCACCCGCTATGACACCGACCGCGCCGAGGCGGCCGGCGTCGCGGCGGGAGTGGCCCGGCAACTCACCGCCGGAGCCCGCCCCGACAGCATCGCCGTGCTGTACCGGACCACGGCCCAGTCCGCCGAGCTCGCTGGCGCATTCGCTCGTGCCGGCATCCCCGTCACCGTCCTCGGTGACCGCAGATTCTTCGACATCCCCGAGGTGCGCCAGGCGATCATGGCGCTGCGCGCCGCATCCGTCGCCCCGGTGGACGGGGGCCTGCTGGACACCGTGCGGGACGTGCTGCGCGCCCTCGGCCACACGGACGATCCTCCCGCCACCGGCGGCGCCCTCCGGGATGCGTGGGAGGCGCGCGCGGCCCTGCTGGCACTGGCGCGCGAGATGCCGCCGGGAAGCACCCTGCGCGGATTCACCGACGGACTGCAGGCGCGCGCACGCGACCAGCATGAACCGGCCCTGTCGACCGTCACATTCGCAACCGTGCACGCGGCGAAGGGCCTGGAGTGGGACCACGTCCACATCGTGGGGATGAGCGAGGGGCTGATGCCCATCGCATATGCACGCACCGGCGCGGAGGTCGACGAGGAGCGTCGGCTCGCCTACGTCGGGGTCACGCGGGCCGGGCGAACCCTCTCGCTGTCATGGTCGGCACAGCGTGGGGAACCGTCGCGTTTCCTGCCGGCGTCAAACACCCGCAATCCGGATGCGGGGGCGGTGCCGGGCTCACGCGAGGGCACCCCTCGGCGCGCACGGTGACCATCGCGTCGGGGTCCAGGTCCCCGCACAGGATCCGGACGGCGGCGACGGCCGCTTCGGCCACCACCACCGGGTCAACCGGAGGGCTCGGGACGGTCAGCAGCTGTGCGGCTACCAGCGGCCACGACGGGTCGGCATCGGTGCGGTAGGCGGCGAGGCACCTCATGCAGCACCCCCGGCCGGGGACGACGAACGGCCCCACCTCCGCGCCGGTCGGCTGCAGCACGACGGGCAGGTGGGGGTGATCCTCGCGCATGAGCCGCGCGGTGATCCGCGGATCCACCTCGAACGACGCCAGCACCACCGTGACCGCGGACGGCTCCGGCCCTGCCGGGAAACGGTGTCCCAGCATCCGGCTCACCTCCGCCGTCGTCGCCGCGCCGATACCGTCGGCGGCTTCCACGCGCACGGCGGGCCGCCGCACGGACGGCGCCTCCCACACGGGGGAGAGCAGCTCCAGCATCCTCTCCACTCGCGACGCGTCCAGTCCCCGGTCGCGCGCCCATCGGCGAACTCCCGGGACGCTCAGGCCCGTGCGCAGCCGCATCAGGAGGTCCTCCTGCCACGGCTCCGGATCGGTCACCCTCGGCTCGGTCCCTGTGCCGAATCCGATCGTGCGCTCGTCCCGCCACACGACGGGTCGGGCGGGGTCCAGGCGGGGCATGCGCCGATTCTCCCGTGGCGGCGGGCAGGCGTTCCGTGCGTCCACAGCGCGTGCTGAACCCCGCGCGACGGGGGAGGAGACAAACCGCCCCGGTCAGTCGTCCGCGGCGTCCGGATCCTCCTCGGCGAGCAGCCGCGCCAACGCCGCGTCCATCTCATCCTGCTCGGGCGAGTCTCCCCGCTCCCGTGCCTGCAGCCGTGCGATCAGAGCGCTCGGATCGTCGATATCCTCCGCCCCGGGCATCAGGTCCGGGTATTCCCATAGCGAGTCTCGTGCGGCAACACCCACCGCCTCACCCACCGCGCGCCACATCGCCGCCGCCTCCCGCATCCGCCGCGGGCGCAGCTCCAGTCCCACCAGTGAGGCGAGTGCCTTCTCCGCGGGCCCTCCCACGGCGCGGCGGCGCCGCACCACTTCGGCGACCCGCTCCGCGGCCGGGACGCGCGAGGTGGCGTCCGCCGTCACCACATCCACCCACCCTTCGACCAAGGCGAGCACCGTTCCGAGCCGGGTGAGAGCCGCGTCCTGTTCGGGCGTCCGTGCGGGAAGCAGGGCCCCGCTCTCCAGCGCTGCTCGCAACTGCTCTGGGTGAGCGGGGTCGAACCCCTCCACCAGGTCCTCCAGCGCGGTCATCTCGACGTGGATCCCGCGGGCGAACTCCGTCACCCGCGCCAGTACGTCCAGACGCAGCCACCGCGCCTGCCGGAAGAGCCGCGCGTGCGCGAGCTCCCGCGTCGCCACACACAGCGCGAGCTGATCCGCCGGGATTTCCAGGCCCGATCCGAAGTCCGCGAAGTTCTGCGGAAGCACCACCGCGCTCCCGGCGGGCATCACCGGCAGCCCCACGTCCCCGCCGCTGATCACCTCGAGTGACAGTGAGCCGATCACCTGGCCCAACTGGGCGGCGAACATCGCGCCCGCCGCCGCTCGCAGCATCCGTTCCGCCCCCGGCAGCATGTCGCCCAGCGCCTCCGGTGCATGCTGGCCCAGCGCGGCCGTGAGGGCGTCGGCGATGCTGCCCGCCACGGGTTCGGCCAGCTCCTGCCAGAACGGCAGCGTGCGTTCGACCCATTCGCCGCGCGTGATCGACTCCGCCGGTTCGGGCAGTTCGGAGACGGTGGTCGCCTCGGACAACCACAGCGTGGCCAGGGCGAACGCCTCGTCCAGGTCGACACGCGGACCCGCACCCACACCCCGGTCGTTCTGGTTCGCCAGGTGGAGCGCCTGCCGCCGGGTCGTCTCCCACGGGATGCCCTGCTCGCGGGCGGAGAATGCTCCTCGCAGCTGCTGCAGCATCCCCTCCACTTGTTCCGGCCTGATTCCCATGGCCGCCAGCTGCTGCCACTGCTGCGGGTCGATCCCGCCGCCGAGCATGCGACGCAGCATCTCCTGGAACTGCTCTTCCGGGGAGCGGTCGTCCTCGTCAGCCACCTCGGGCGCCTTTCCGCATCGTGTCGGGATGCCATCTACGCTAGCGGCACGGGCCGGGAGGGAGCCGGGTGGGGCGCCGATGCGCGTACGCCGCTCGCGAACGGCCGGCGGAGGAGGGGATGCGGGTGGACGATCCCCGCGACGACGCCGCCGCGACCCGTCCGATGCGGCGGCGATCCCGTCGGGCTCGGAGGGCCGCTGGCCCGCTGCTGGCGGCGGCGGCGGCGTGCGCCATCGGGCTGACGGTCATCCCCTCCGGCTTCGTGATCGAGCAGCCCGGTCCCGTCTTCGACACCCTCGGAGAGGTCACTGACGCGGACGGCGCGCAGGTGCCGCTGATTCAGATCGACTCGACCGTGACCTACCCGACCACCGGATCGCTCGACCTGCTCACCGTCCAGGTGGTCGGGTCACCGGAAACCCGTCCGAGCTGGACGGATCTGGCGGCGGCGTGGCTGGACCCGCAACGGGCGGTCGTGCCGGTGGAGTCCGTCTTTCCGCAGGGGGAGACTTCCGACCGGCGTGACGAGGTGAACGCCGCGCTGATGGTGGACTCGCAGCAGCAGGCCGCCGCCGCCGCTTTCACCTACCTCGGGTACCCGGTTGCGGGGACCCTGACCGTGCGTGCGGTGGCCGATGATTCGCCGGCAGCCGGCGCACTGCGTGCGGGGGACGTCATCGAGGCGATCGACGGCATTCCCGTGACCGACGTGGAGCAGGTGCGCAGCGCCGTGAGCGCCGGACGGGGCGATCCGGTGACCGTCACGGTGAACCGCGATGGCGCCGCGACGAGCGTGCCCGTCGCACCGCAGCAGGACGCCGAGGGCGCTTGGCTGCTGGGCATCACCGTGCAGGCGGACTACCGGACGCCGTACCCGGTCACCTTCGCGCTACCGGGAGTCGGCGGACCCTCGGCGGGAATGATGTTCGCGCTGGCCATCGTCGACATGCTCACGCCCGGTGCGCTGACCGGGGGCAGGACGGTGGCGGGCACGGGAACCATCACCGCCGACGGGACCGTGGGCCCGATCGGTGGTGTCCGACAGAAGATGTGGGGCGCCCGCGGCGCCGGCGCCGAGTACTTCCTGGCGCCGGTCGACAACTGCGCCGACATCACCGGTCATGTTCCCGACGGCATGCGCGTGGTCGCGGTGAGTACGCTCGGCGAGGCCGTCGACGCGGTGGGGTCCATCGCCGCCGGTGATGGGTCGGACCTGCCGGGCTGTTCCCCGGAAGGACACGCCGCTGGGCATTCCCCCAGCCCTGGCTCCTAGGATGATGCGGTGACCACGTCGACGTCGCCGCAGGTGCCCGCCAATCGATCACGGCGCGTCATCGCCGTCTCGCTCGTGGCGATCGCGCTGCTGGTGGTGGCGTTCTTCCTGTTCGTGAACCTGTACGCGGACTGGCTCTGGTATGACCAGCTCGGCTATGCCGGGGTTCTGTGGACCCAGTGGCTCGCACGCGCGGCGATGTTCGTCGTCGGGTTCGTCGGGATGGCGCTGCCGGTATGGGCCGCCATTCAGCTCGCGTACCGTCTCCGCCCGGTTTATGTGCGACTGAGCTCGCAGCTGGACCGCTATCAGGAGGTGGTCGAGCCGCTGCGGCGTCTTGCGATGTGGGGCGTGCCCGCGTTCTTCGGCTTCTTCGCCGGTTTCGCGGCCTCCGCCCAGTGGGAGACCACGATGCTGTGGCTCAACGGCGTACAGACCGACGTGACCGATCCCGAGTTCGGCATGGACACCGGGTTCTACCTGTTCGGCCTGCCGTTCTACGCCGGCCTGCTGGGCTTCGCTTCGGCGACGGTGCTGGTGTGCCTGCTGATGACGGCTGCCGTGTCCTACCTGTACGGTTCGGTGCGCATCAGCCAGCGCGAGCTGCGGATCTCCAAGCCCGCTCGCATCCAGCTGGCCGTCACCGCGGGACTGTATCTGCTGCTGCAGGCCGCGAGCTTGTGGCTGGACCGGTACCGCACCATGACCGAGCCCGGGGATCGGATCACCGGTCCGGGATACACGTCGGTCCACGCCATCATCCCGGGTCTGACCATCCTGGCCCTCGCCGCGGCACTGGTCGCGGTGCTGTTCCTTGTGACAGCGGCGGTGGGGCGTTGGCGCTTCCCGCTGATCGGCACGGCCGCTCTGGTCGTCACCGCGATCGTCGTCGGCGTGGCGTACCCGTGGTTCGTCAGCACCGTGCAGGTGCGCCCGAACGAATTGGCGCTGGAGAGCGAGTACTACCAGCGCAACATCGATGCCACGCAGGCCGCGTTCGGCATCGACGCGCTGCAGAAGACGGATTACGATGCCGTCACCAACGCGGAGGCGGGACAGTTGCGCTCGGATGCGCAGACCACCGCCTCGATCCGCATCATGGATCCCGCGATCATCAATCCAACGGTCAGCCAGTTGCAGCAGTACCGCGCCTATTACCTGTTCGGGGACCCGTTGGACGTGGATCGCTACCAAGTCGACGGCCAGTCCCAGGACACCATCGTTTCGGTGCGCGACATCAACATCGATGCGCTCAGTGACGCCGGCTCCTGGCAGAACACTGCTCTCGTGTACACGCACGGGTACGGCTTGGTCGCGGCCAAGGGGAACGAGCGAACCCCGGACGGCGACCCGGTCTTCATCGAAAGCGGCATCCCCGCGACCGGGTTCCTCTCGGAGTCCGACTTCGAGCCGCGCGTCTACTTCGGGGAGAGTTCCCCGCCCTACTCCATCGTCGGTGCGCCGCCGGGCGCGACGCCGATCGAGTTGGACTATCCAGCCGGAACCGATGGCTCCACAGAGACGAAGACCACCTTCGACGAGAACGGCGGTCCGAGCGTCGGGAACGTCTTCAATCGCCTCGTGTACGCGCTGAAATTCCAGTCCGAGCAGATCCTGTTCTCGGACTATCTCAACGAGCAGTCGCAGATCCTGTACGACCGCGACCCGCGTCTGCGCGTGCAGAAGGCGGCGCCCTATCTGACGCTCGACTCCGACCCTTACCCGAGTGTGGTCGACGGTCGAATCGTGTGGATCGTGGACGGGTACACCACCAGCAACGCGTACCCCTATTCCACCCCGACCAGCATGTCGCAGGCGATCGAGGATGCGAACAACCCGAGCCCTCAGGTGGCACTGGACAATGTCAACTACATCCGCAACTCGGTGAAGGCGACCGTCGATGCCTACAACGGAGAGGTGACGCTGTACGCCTGGGATGAAACGGACCCGTTGCTGCAGGCCTGGCAGAAGATCTACCCGGCCACGCTGAAGCCGGTCGACCAGATGTCGGCCGACCTCATGAGCCACGTGCGCTACCCGACGGACCTGTTCAAGGTGCAACGGGCGATGCTGGGCGTGTACCACGTGGATGACGCGCAGTCGTTCTACCAGCGCGACAACGCGTGGGCCACACCCGCCGACCCGCAGGACGCGGAGCGGAACCAGCCGCCCTACTACCTGACCATGCAGATGCCGGGCCAGGACGCCCCCACCTACTCCATGTTCACGAGTTTCATCCCGGTCTCCAGCGGCACCGACTCCCGGAACGTGCTGATGGGCTACCTCGCGGTCGACTCGGACGCGGGCGCGCAGCCGGGAGTGCGCAGTTCGGACTACGGTGCGCTGCGGATGCTCGTGATCAACGCTGACGCGACCGTTCCCGGCCCGGGGCAGGTGCAGAACACGTTCAATTCGGACCCGACCATCTCCGCTCAGATCAACATCCTCAAGCAGGGCCAGTCGCAGGTGCTCAACGGCAACCTGCTGACCCTGCCGGTGGGCGGCGGATTCCTCTATGTGCAGCCGGTGTTCGTGCAGGCCTCCAGCGGCACGCAGTTGCCGCAGCTGCAGAAGGTACTGGTGGCCTTCGGGAACAAGGTGGCGTTCGAGGACACCCTCAATGACGCCCTGAACACCCTGTTCGGCGGGAACTCCGGCGCGAACGCGGGCGATGAGGAGGTGTCGCCGACTGCATCAGCGCCCGCACCAGCGCCCGCGCCGGCCCCGAGCGAGCCTGGGGGCGGCGCCGTCGCACCGGACCAGTACCAGCAGGCGCTGGATGCCGCACGCCAGGCGATGCTCGACCGCGACGCCGCACTGAAGGCCGGGGACTGGACCGCATACGGCGAGGCCGATCAGCGCCTGACGGACGCGGTCGACACCCTCATCTCGCTGGGCGGCTGATATCGGGTGCCCCGGCCGGGAGGGGCGCTCAGCCGGGCCAGCCGCCGGTCCTCAGCACCCATCCGATGAGGATCAGGGTGACCAGGAACCCGGCGATCTGGTTCAACCACAGGAAGCGCCGCCAGCCCCGGGTGGTCTCGTCGGCGGTGGCGTCGGTCACGCCCCGGAACGGCCAGATCGACGCGATGTACATCGCCGGCACGGCTGCGGCGAGCGGACCGGGCCAGGGCGTGACGAGCATGACCGCGCCCGCGGCCGCGTAGGCCCCGATCGCGAACCGCACGCTCCAGCGGGCCCCGCGCGCCGTCGCAATCGAGGAGATCCCCGCCGCACGATCGGCGGCGACGTCCTGGACGGCGCCGAAGGCGTGAGACGCGACTCCCCATAGCGCGAAGGCCGCGACCACTGCCGCCAGCTCCCAGCTCCAGACCGCGCCCGCCAGAACCAGCCCGTACACCGCGGGAGAGACGAAGTGGATGCTGCTCGTGACCGAGTCGGCGAACGGCACCTCCTTCAGACGCAGGGGAGGCGCGGAGTAGAACACGACGAAGAATCCGCTGGCGGCCAGAACCAGCCAGGATACGGGGTCGCCGAGGATCACCAGTGCGATGACGAAGGGCAGCGCGGTCGACGCGGCGACCCACAGCGTGAGGCGGTGCAGGCGCGGATCGAGCACCGCCCCGTGCGCTCCTCCTTTGCGCGGGTTGCGCAGGTCGGACTCGTAGTCGAACACATCGTTGATGCCGTACATCGCGAGGTTGTACGGGACGAGGAAGAACACCGCGCCGATCAGCAGCGCGGCATCCACCTGGCGGGCGGTGACCAGGTATGCGGCGGCGAACGGGTACGCGGTGTTGATCCAGCTGACGGGTCGGGAGGAGACCAGCAGCGCCCGCGCGGAGCGCGCGAGGCCACTCACCGGGGGCTCCGGCGCGGCAGGAGCTCATAGAGGGCGGGCACGCCGAACGCGGCGCACACGGGGTAGGCGAAGTCCTCCAGCGGGGCCAGTCCCACTCGCAGCCCGCTCAGATGCTCGGGCGGGTAGGTGAACAGGCCCGCCGCGATCATCAGGTTGTCGAAAACCGCGGTCAGCACCACGAGAAGCGCGGCTGCCGCGGCGCTGGCGAGCATCCGGCGCCCGAGGCGATCCCGCCGCCAGGTTGCGGCTACCGCCACTGCGGTCACCGCGGCGAACGGCAGGATGATCAGGGCGTAGGTCACGGTTCCTTGCCTCGCCGGGGCATCCGCATCGCCCCTGCGTACGCGACCAGGGCGAGGTAGCTCAGAAACGCGAGGAATACCGGCTCCTCGACCGGCAGGTGCGGCGCCAGGTCCCACCCGATCAGCAGTGGGCTGTCACCCTTGACGAAGACACCGGTCGCGATGCCCGTCGCATCCCATGCCAGGAAGAACCCGGTGCCCGCCGCCACGGCCACGGCGCTGCGTGCTGGGGCGGCCCGTGCAGCCAGCCGGAAGCGGACGTCGAGCGCGGCAATGCCCGCCGCGGCGGCGAGGATCCCGGCCAGGTACAGTCCCGGCATCAGGCGGTGCCCGGCTCCGGAAGCGGCCCGACCGTGCGGTCCCCGCGCAGGCGCTTGACGACCAGTTCCGCCGAGATCAGGCACATCGGCAATCCGATGCCGGGGAGGACCGAGGTGCCCGCGTAGTAGAGCCCCGGCAGCTTCCGCGAGGCGTTGTGCGGCCGCCAGAACGCCGACTGGCGCAGCGTGTGGGACAGCCCGAGAGCATTCCCGCGCCAGGCGTGGAGGTCGGCTTGGAAGTCCCCAGGCGACACGGTTCGGCGTACCACGACACGGTCGGACAGGTCCGGGATCGCGCACCATGACCCGATCTGCCCGATGACCGCGTCCGCGGCCCGTTCGATGAGCTGGTCTCCGTCGCCGTCGATCCCGCCGCGTCCGAGCGAAGGGTCGGCGGGCATCGGAACGAGGACGAACAGGTTCTCGTCGCCGGGCGGGGCGACCGTGGCATCCGTCGCGCTCGGGCGGCAGACGTACAGCGAAGCCGGGTTCGGGATGCGGCGGTTGTGTCCGAAGATCGCGTCGAACCCGCCGTTCCAGTCCGCGGTGAACAGCAGGTTGTGGTGGCTCAACTGCGGCAGCGCACCGCGGACGCCGAGCATGAGCAGCAGTGCTCCCGGGCTCGGAGTGCGCCGGCGCCACCACTTCTCCGGGTACGTGCGCCACGGCTCGGGCACAAGAGCCGTCTCCGTATGGTGCAGGTCGGCGGTGGACACCACCGCGTCCGCACTCCACATCCGGCCACGAGTGTCGTGCACCCCTCGCGCCCTTCCCTGCTCGACGTCGATCCCGGCGACCTCCGCCCCGGTCACGATCGTCGCGCCGCGCTCCCGCGCCAGCCGTGCGATCGCGTCGATGAGAGCGGTGAACCCGCCTTGCGGGTACAGCACGCCGTCATCGAGGTCCAGGTGGCTCATGAGGTGGTACAGCGCGGGCACCCGGTCGGGCGAGCCGCCCAGGAACACGGCGGGGTAGCCGAGCATCTGGCGGAGCCGGCGGTCCCGGAACCGGTGGTTGACGAACGAATCGAGCGTGCCTGTCAGAAGTGGCGCGAGCTGGGGCAGACGACGCAGCAGATGCGGGGAGAGAATCCCGGTCGGACTCTCGTACGTGTCGTACAGGAAGCGGTCCACCGCCAGCCGGTACGCGTCGGATGCGGAGTCGAGGTACTCGTCGATCCTCGCCCCCGATCCGGGCTCGATGCGCTCGAACAGGTCGCGGACCGGCTCCCGGCCGCTGATCACGTCGAACGGCTCGGATGGTCCCCGGCCGGCCTCGGGGAACACGCGGTACGCCGGCCGGAGGGGCACCAGATCCAATTCCGCGTGCGCGCTGGTACCGAGCATGCGGAAGAAGTGCTCGAACACCTCGGGCATCAGATACCAGCTGGGGCCGGTGTCGAAGCGGAAGCCATCCTTCTCCCACAGCCCCGCGCGGCCACCCAGGTCGTCGGATGACTCCAGCACGGTGACCTCGTGCCCGTGCTGGGCCAGCAGCGCCGCCGCACCCAAGCCCGCGATCCCCGCGCCGATCACGACGATCCGTGAGCGTGGCCCGCTCATGGGCGCGCCCCCCGCTCCGACGCGCCGACGGTCGCGCGCAGCACGATGGCTGCCTTCACCGCTCCGGGAACGCGCACCCGCCGGGTGCCGGGCGGCGCGGCGCGGAGTCTCACCGTCAGCTCCGCGAACAGGTCGTGCGCGGCGATCACGGCGCGTCGGCAATCAGGTGGGAGGCGGTGCACGGCGCCGGCAGCCCTCGCCAGGTCCGCGTCCACGCGGTCGAGCACGGCGGCGCGACCGGACTCGTCCGCCGCATCGAGATAGTCACGGCCGAGTCGGGTGGCGTCGTCGTCCCGGTCGCGCAGGAAGTTCACGTCCTGGAAGGCGCGGCCCAGGGCGCGGGCGGCGTCGGTCAGGTCGGGGTCCGCGAGTACAGGTCGTCGGCGGCCCGCGTTGCGGAACGCGGCCAGGCACATCAGACCCACGACCTCGGCGGAACCGTACACGTACGCATCATGCGATGCCGCGTCGTGCACGGCCGTCGTCAGATCGGTGCGCATGGACGCGAAGAACGGCGCGGTCAGGTCGGCGCCGATGCCGCAGTCCCGCGCGGTACGCGCAAAGGCGTGGACGACGAGATCGGCACTGTAGCCGTGGTCCATGGCGGCCCCGACGGACCGTTCGAGATCGTCGAGCAGGTGCGCGCGCTCGGCGGCATCCAATCCTGCCTCCTCAGCAGGTCCGTCCACGACCTCGTCGGCGACCCGCACCAGGGCGTAGATGTTCCGCACGTGCCCGCGGACCCGCCGACCCAGCAGCCGTGTCGCCATTCCGAACGAGGTGGAGTAAGCGCGGATCACGGTGGCCGCCGCGTCGTCGGCGGTCCGGTTGTACAGCGCCAGTCCGGTCGGCTGGTGCGCACCCTTGCCGGTCACGGAATCCGCTCCGCAACCTCGTCGGCCAGGGCGATCACCAGCGAGCGCGCCGATGTCGGCAGCGGAGCGGACATCGCCCGCGCTTCATCCAGGGTGCGCGCGATCATGTCGGCCAGCCGCACCCGCGCGCCGGCGTCGTCGAGGGCGGCCTGGGCGGCGCGGACGGCGACCGGGCCCGTGCGCGCCAGGGCGACGGCATCGGAGACCTGCTCCCACTGCTCGCTGGCATACGCGAAACCGAGCAGGGGGGTGCGCTTGGCCTCGCGCAGGTCTGCGCCCGCCGCGCGTCCGGCCTGGCCGTCAGTGCCGAAGGCGCCTATCAGATCGTCGACGAGCTGATAGGCCAGGCCCAGGCGGCCCCCGCACGCCGCCAGCAGCGAACGCTCGGGCAGCGGGGCGTCCGCGAGTGCGGCGCCGGCTTCCAGCGGAGCGGCGAACGAGTAGACCGCCGTCTTGTCATGCGCCGCCTGTACGAGGGCCGCCGGCTGCGGCATCCGGCGGGCCAACGCGTGCTCGACATCCGCCAGTTCACCGGCGGCCGATATCAGCACGGCGTCGTCCATGATCGCGAACACGTCGGCGCGCAGGTCGGACGGCAGGTCGGCGAGCGCGACCGTGCGAGATGCTTCGTAGAGCAGAAGGTCGCCGGCGAGGATTCCGGCGGCTTCTCCCACCCGCGCGGCGCCGAGTTCATCCACGCCGGACCGGAGCGAGCGGGCGAGGAACTCCCCCGCGACGTTAGGGACCCCGCGGCGCACCGTGTCATGGTCGATCACGTCGTCGTGCACCACGAAGGCAGTATGCAGCAACTCGAAGGCGGCGGCCACATGGTTCAGCGCGTCCGCGCGATGCGCCGGCCCGTCCCACGCGGCGAACCCCGCGGCGACCAGCGCCGGTCGGAACCGCTTTCCGCCGGCGGTCGCCCGCGCGATCGCGTCGATGAGGTCGTCGATGCCCTCCCCGCGTCCCCGTGCCCGCGCCCGCATCCGGTCCAGCGCGGCCGCGATGGCTGCATCGATGCCCGCGATGCGGGCGGGCGACAGCGGAGTGTTCATGAGGCGAGTGGTCGGGGAGGAGAGGGGCGCTGTGAGTCGAACATGTCCAGCTGCTGTGCCTGCAGCACGAGCCACGGGCTGAACGCCCAGGGCGCGGCCGTCAGCGGCGTCCGACAGGGCGGCCGGGTCCACCCACCGCCACTCCGCCACCTCGTCGGGATCGGGTCGCAGCGGACCCTCGCTGCGAGCGATGTACACGGGACAGATCTCGTGCTCGACCATGCCCGCCGCGTCGGTGGCCCGGTACCGGAACAGGGGGAGCGCGAGGTCGATGCTGCTCAACGCGATGCCCAATTCGTGCTCCGCGTGACGGCGCACGGCGGCGATGAGCGGTTCGGCCGGACGCGGATGGCCGCAGAACGAGTTCGTCCACACGCCGGGCCAGGTCCGCTTGGTCAGGGCACGGCGAGTGACGAGCAGTCGTCCCTCCCTGTCCATCACGTGGCAGGAGAATGCAAGGTGCAGTGCGGTGTCCGTGCCGTGCACGCTGCTCTTGGGGGCGGTTCCGATTTCGTTGCCGTCCTCGTCAAGCAGCACCACCCGCTCGCTATCGTTCATACGCCCTCGAGAACAGTCTGCCAATTTGCTAGAGAAACTAGCATTCTCCGTGGTGCGATGGTATCAACGGGAATCGAGGAGTGTCCACAGATGGCCGACGAGGCACCAGGGTCCCCCGACGACGCGTCGGTCACGCGGGTCCTGCTGTCGGTGCGCCTGTTCACCGACGCGATGGACCGGCTGCACAGCGGCATGAAGAACGACATGGACATGAACGCCACCGACTTGGCGGCGCTGCGGATGCTGATCATCCGGGAGCAGCTCGGCCAGCAGGTGACGCCGCACCAGTTGGCGGATCATCTTCGGATCTCCACGGCATCGACGACGAAACTCCTTGACCGGCTGAGCGCGTCCGGGCATGTGACGCGCTCGCCGCATCCGACGGATCGTCGGGCGAGAGTCGTGTCACTCACGCAGAAGAGCCGCCAGGACTTCTTCCTGCATTTCTCGCACTCCATCGCCACGATGCGGGAGGTGGCGGGACGCTACTCGTCGGCCGAGCTGGGTGTGATCAGCGACTTCCTCGATGCCTTGGCGGCCGCCATCGACCCCGGGGGCGCTTCGAATCCAATTCGCCCCCGGGTAATCAGGCGTCGCTCTATATTATACGACATGGATGCGGCCGGCGTCTATGGTTAAAGAAAATGGCCCTCGTAGAAGCGGCGTCCTCGCCGCTTTCCCATGCCACGGCCAAGCGGCGAGGACGCCGCTTCTACGGGGAAGGCGGCCGCGAGCGAGATGGAATCACGGCGTGGCCGGGCCGGAGCTTTTCGGGGCCGAAGAAAAACGCGGGGCGAAGACACGTTAATGGGGCGAGCGAGGGCTTGGATTCGATCTTGGCGGCAGAGGGGGGATCAAACGAAAATTGAACGGCGCAATTTTCGTTTGATTTGTGTCTTCGCCCCGCGTTTTTCTTCTCGACTCGGCTGGGATTGATTAATCGTACCAGACGCCCAGCACGAACATGACGGCCATGAAGACGACGGAGAAGACGGAGAAGGCCATCCAGCCCCAGAAGAGCATGACCGCCCATCGCGGGTCGCCTTCGGGGTCCAGGCAGGTGTCCCACTGGCGCGAGGATCCGATCGGTCTGGCGGTTGGCGCTGCCGGGCCCTGCGGCCATGCCTGTGGGCATGAATCCCGGTCTAGTAGGTTCTGGTCACTCATGGTCGCATCCCGCATGGCGAGAAAATGGAACCGTCGGTCCGCGGAACACAGACGGCCGACGCGTCTTCATAATAGGCCAAGGGGAAGGATCGGTGAAGAGGGAAAATCGCCGGTTCGCGACAAAAAATCGCCCGGTTGAACGATGGGCGGTTTCCCAAGGGGCAGATGAAGAACCGCCTTATGGCGGGACGGTTCGGCTGAGCTCACCGTCGAAGCCTACGAACGCTGGCCGACGATCGCCTTCCATCCGCCGTTGAGGTCTTCCAGCAGCGCGATCACCTCGCGGATCATCTGGATGTCGTTCTTGACGTTGGCCTGGAAGAGGTGGCGGTCCATGAACTGGTACAGGCTGCGGAGGTTCTGGGCCAACTCCCCCCCCACCTCCATGTCCAGCGCGGTGTTCAACTCGCCGATGATCGCCATCGCCTTGGCGATGTGCTGCCCCTTCTGGACCAGTTGCTGAGATTCGATCTCGCAGATCGCCTG
>CAVOIT010000012.1:0-18185 GCA_963696115.1 uncultured Actinomycetota bacterium
AGGAGCTGCCCGCAGATCTCGACCGGGCCTATCGCACTTGGAGCCGTGGCTTCGTCGATCGCGTACAGGCTCTGATCTCACGCGGACAGAAGCAGGGAACCGTACGTGCAGATTACACACCCATCGTTGTTGCGCATACAATCGTCGGGATCACCGGTTGGTCCGCCCGTTGGCTGCGACCGCATCGTGGGATCACCGTCGACGCTGTGATCCAGGAGACTACTGCACTGATTCTCGGCGGGATCCGAGTCGTACCCTGACGGCGAGGGTGTGTCCGAGAAACGGTGGATCTGGTCTGGCGATCATTAGTTGATGCGGCCTTGGAAGGCGATCGCGAATGCGTTACGCTCCGGCTCCCACCTCGTCGCCCAGCGTGCCCTGCCGCGGCCGATCGCCTTCATTGAGCAGATGATCCGGCGCGGAGGCCCTTGCCCATCACCGCCCTCGTAGGGGCGGGACGCGAGCCGGAATGTGTCGCGGATCAAGCGGATGACGCAGCTCTAGACAGATGACGCAGGTCTAGACAGTAGTCGCGAGCGGCTAGGCGCGGTGACCGACACTCCGGCACGCCCTTCAGTCGATCGCAGACCACGATGCACGGCCTCCGCGCCACGGTTCTTGATCTCGGTGAGCACTCCGAGCCAGAACTTCCCCCCTCACCGCCGTCGTCGGCCCGGATCCCAAGGATGTCCCTCTCGCCGTTAACGGTGACCTCGACAGCGAGATAGAACGGCTTGTTTCCTTGATCACCGCATGCGTGGTCCGGGAGATCGTGTTCCTCGGGACGGAGACGCACCGCAGACGTGGTCGAAATGCGCCGCCCCCCGTGACCAGCCCGCGCGCGGTCAACGACAGCACGACCTCGTCCACCCCGGACGGCCGCCGCTGTCGCCTCTTCACGATCTTCGGATCGAACGACCCATCCCGGCCGCGCGGCACCTCGACCCCCACCGCGATCACCGCCGGCGGATTCCTGATCACGGGCGCGGACGAAGGGGAGCTGGCCGCCACGCGCGAGTCGGTGCGCTACCAGGTCGCGTTCTACGGCAGCACGCCCGCGTACCGGCCCGTGTTCGAGGTGCACGGTCTGGGGGATCTGGGCGACAGGCTGCACGCACTGTCGGTCGAGCCGTCGAAGGACCGGTGGCAGCGGATGACGGCGCTCATCGGCGATGACGTGCTCGACCTGTTCGCGGTGACCGCCGAACCGGCGGGGGTGGCCGCGGCCATGCTGCGCCGCCACGCCGACTACGCCGACCGCGTCGCGCTCCCCCCGCAGGTCGGGAACCCGGATGTGTGGGCAACTCAGGTCGCGGTCCTGCAGCGGCAGTCCCGCGACGCTCAGGCTTCCGCAAGCGCGTCCAGCGCGGGCCGCTGACCGGGCACCAGAAGAGTCCGCGCCCGCGCCAGCGGCACCCACGACACCCGGTCGACCTCCGGGAACCGCGCGATACGCCCGGAGCGGGGCGGCCACTCCAGGTCGAACTGCCCGAAGACCGCGTCCGCGAGCGGGATGCCGGCTCCGTCAGCCGCGAAGACCCTCAGTTGCTTGCCGGAACGATAACGGAACACACCGAGGTCGCGGTACGGACCGGGAGGCGGATCGATGCCCAACTCCTCCCGGAATTCTCGGACCGCAGCGCCCTCGGCCGTCTCGACGTCGGGATCGAACTCTCCCTTCGGGATCGACCAGGCGCCCTCCTCGCGACCGCGCCAGTACGGCCCCCCCATATGGGCCAGCAACACCTCGGGCTCCCGGGCCTGGCGGTGCAGCAGCAGGCCCGCCGAGTGCGCCGCGGTCACAGCGAGATCAGGAGGGTCGGCGTTGCGGCCAGGCGCCGTAGCCGCCGACGCCCGCGTCGCGCACCACCACCTCGCCCAGCGCCTCGTCGATCGCGGTCAACACCGCGCCGTCCAGGACGATGCCCGATGCCTGCACCGTCTCGGCGAGCTGCTCCGGACGGGAGGCGCCCACAAGAGCGGCCGAGACGTTGGGGTTCTGAAGCACCCAGGCGATCGCCAGCTGCGGCATGGTCAGTCCCGCCTCCTCGGCCACCGGCTTCAGCCGCTGCACGGCGGCGAGCACCGCGTCGTTCATCAGCAACCGCATCGCGCGCGCACCACTGCGCTCGTCGGCGGCGCGGGAACCGGCCGGGGGGGCCTGACCGGGCAGGTATTTGCCGCTGAGCACCCCCTGCGCCATGGGCGACCACACCACCTGCGAGATCCCCAGCTCTGCACTGACCGGAACCACATCCTCCTCGATGACCCGCCAGAGCATCGAGTACTGGGGCTGATTGGACACCAGAGGGACCCTCAGGTCGAGCGCGAGTGCGTGCGCGGCACGCAACTGCTCCGCGGTCCACTCGGAGACCCCGATGTACAGGGCCTTCCCCGATCGGACGATGTCAGCGAATGCCTGCATCGTCTCCTCCAGCGGCGTCTGGTCATCGTAGCGATGCGCCTGATAGAGGTCGACATAGTCCACCCCGAGACGCCTGAGCGACCCGTCGATCCCCTCCATCACGTGCTTGCGGCTCAGGCCCGCGTCGTTGGGGCCGCGTGGGGGGATCGGCAGGCACACCTTCGTGAAGATCTCCAGCGACTCGCGCCGCTGACCCTTCAGAGCCTTGCCGAGCACCACCTCCGCGGCGGTGTTGGCGTACGTGTCGGCGGTGTCGAAGCTCGTGATGCCGAGGTCCAGGGCGGTGTGAACCGTAGCGATCGCGGCCTCGTCGTCGATCTGCCAGCCGTGCGTCATCCAGTTCCCGTAGGTGATCTCCGAGATCCGGAAGCCGCTGCCGCCCAGGCGTCGATGGTTGACCATGCTCGTCAGGCTATCCCCGCGCGCGCCAGAACGGACCGCCGCGAAGCACCCATCGGCGCACTCAGGATGCGTCGGTGCGGCGGCGGCTGAACGCGATCCGCAGGCTCCGCAGCAGCAGCAGCGCCCCGCCCAGGCCGACGGCGCTGCCGGCGAACGGGTAGAGCGCCACGTCGGGAGTCAACATCGGGCCTCCGTCGGAGACGACCAGCAGCACGGCGGTGACGATCAGGGCTATCCCCACGAGGGTGGTCGTCAACTGCGAGGTGAGCGTCTCGATCCAGCGGCGCTCGGCGGCATCCTGGAATCCCCGCATCCGCAGGGAGAAGGTCCCCGACTCGAGTTGGCGCGACAGCGCGTTCACGCGCCGCGGGAGCATCCTCAACTGCTCCGCAGCCACCGCAGCCTGGGTCTGGGCGGACATCACCAGTCCGCGCAGTGTCGCGCCGCGGGCGAGGTAGCGCGGTGCCCGCTGCAGTGCCTCACCGACCATGTCGTAGCCTGGCGCCAGCCGGTGCAGTGACCCTTCGAATCCGGCGAGCGTGCGTGCGACCAGCAGCAGGGCGGGCGGGACGGGCATCCGGTTCCGGCGGAGTACCCCGATGATCTGGGGGAAGACGTCCTTGTCCAGTCGAGTGTTGTGGACCCGGGTGAGAATCGCGCCGATGTCGTGCTGCAACCGCGCCTGCGCCTCGGGGCGCAGCTCGGGTCCGGCTACAAGCAGGAGCACCAAATCGGTCGCGACGGCGTCATCCTCGTTGGCGATCGCCACGAGCAGCGGCACGAGCAGACGCCGCACGCTCTTCTCCAGCACCCCCACGGCGCCGAAGTCGATCAGAGCGACCGCCCCGTCGGCACCCAGGATGAGGTTGCCGGGGTGCAGGTCCGCGTGGAACACGCCGCGGATGGCGATCAGGTCGAACACCGTTTCCAGCAGACCGTCGGCGATCCGCTGAGCGACGGCCGGGTCGAGAGCAGCCGAGTCGAGTTTGCTGAACGGGGTTCCCTCCGCGCGGTCCTGCACGATCATGCGCGGGGTGGTGAACTCGTTGACGATCTCGGGAACCCGCAGCCCGCTCCGACCCGACCGGGCGACCGCCCCCCGGAGCATCTCGGTGTTGGCGGCCTCCACCCGGTAGTCCAGTTCTTCCCGCAGGGCCCGGCTGAACTCTTCCGCCAGTGCGATGGCACCGTACTCCCGTCCCCACTCGGTGCGGCGCTCGGCATCCAGCGCGAGCCGGGTCAGGATGTCCAGGTCGGTCTGCACTTGGGCGCGCGCGGCGGGGCGCTGGATCTTGACCACGACCCGTCGGCCTGAGCGGAGCGTCGCCGCGTGCACCTGCGCGACCGACGCCGCGGCCATCGGCTCCTCATCGATGCCGGCGAACACGTCGGATACGGGCCGGCCCAGCTCCGTCTCGATCGCGGCGCGGGCCTGATCCCAGGGGATGGGGGTGCTGGCCATCTGAAGCGTCGACAATGCGGTGGTCATCTCGGGGGGAAGGATGTCCTCGCGCGAGGAGAGCAGCTGTCCCAGCTTGACGAACGTCACCCCCGCATCGTTCATGGCGGCCACGAGAGCACTCGGGAACCCCGTCGCGGCCGCGTCCCGTCCCCGGCGATACAGGCCGAGCCCGTGACGCGACGCGATCGCGACGATCTGGGCATACCTGCGGCTGCGATCGCGGCGCGCAAGGATGTCGCGGATCAGCGCGACCGGGCCCGTGATCGGGCGGGACGGCCACAGGAATTCCAGCGTGACGATCGTCCCGACGACGGCGGCGAACACCCAGCCGACGGTGAGCACCAGGAAGAGGATGGCCAAGGGCCCGGCGACCACGAGCCGGCCCCCGGCGACCACACCCGCACGTTCCAGCGTCCATGCCACGACGGGACTGGCCGCGACGAAAACCACGGCGCCGGTGATCCCGGCCCGCAGCCAGCCGACCTGCCCGTCCAGGAGCCGGCGACCCACCCACGCGGCCGCGAGCGCGAACACCGCCGTCGCGGCAAGGTAGGCGATCACAGCGGCGGTCATGGGCCGCCTCAGTCGGTCCGGGCTGCCGCCGACCGGTCGGCCTCCGTCGCGACCAGCTGGCCGCAAGCGCCGTCGATGTCCTTCCCGCGGGTGTTCCGCACGGTGGTCGGGATGCCGGCCGCCCTCAGCCGCCGCACGAACTCGTGCATCACGGGGGGCTCGGACGCGGTCCAGATCGATCCGGGCGTGGGATTGAGCGGGATCGGGTTGACGTGGACCCATCCCCGCCCGCGAGCATTCAGTTTCTCGGCGAGCAGGTCGGCGCGCCACGCCTGATCGTTCATGTCTTTGATCAGGGCGTATTCGATGGAGACCCGACGGCCGGTCCCGTCGAAATACTCGCGAGCCGCGTCCAAGGCCTCGTCCACCTTCCAGCGCGCGTTCACCGGGATGAGGTCGTCGCGCAGTTCGTCATCAGGAGCGTGCAACGACAGCGCGAACGTCACCGGCAGGCGCTCCTGGGCGAGACGGTGGATCGCGGGCACGAGGCCCACGGTGGACACAGTGATCCCGCGCGCGCTCATGCCCATGCCGTGGTCGGGGTCCACCAACACCCGCACCGCCTGCAGGATCCGCGCGTAATTCGCGAGCGGTTCGCCCATCCCCATGAACACGACGTGAGTGACCCGCTCCGCGGCGCCGACGCGGGCGTCGCCCAGACCGCCCTGGGCGATCACGCGATCGGCGCGGACGACCTGGTCCACGATCTCGGCGGCCGACAGGTTGCGCGTCAGCCCCGCCTGTCCGGTGGCGCAGAACGGGCAGTTCATGCCGCACCCGGCCTGCGACGAGACGCACAAGGAAATACGGTTTCGATACCGCATGAGAACACTCTCGATGAGCGCCCCGTCTCGGAGCCGCCACAGGAACTTCACCGTGGCACCGTCGTCCGTGCGCAGAGTGCGGACTGGCGTCAGAAGTTGCGGGAGCAGGCCGCCCACCAGGTCCTCGCGACCGTCCTTCGGAAGGTCGGTCATGAGGGCCGGGTCATCGGTGTGGTTGCGGAAGTAGTGGGTCGAGAGTTGTGCGGCGCGGAACCTCGGGAGATGGCGCGACTCGACCGCGGTGATCCGCTCGTCGGGCGTGAGGTCAGCCCAGTGGACCGGGGGTTTACCGCGTCGCGGTGCGTCGAATTGGAGCAGAGGACGGCCACCCGCATCGGTCGCCTGCGTCCAGCCCTCGGTCGTGGGTCGCACGTGGCGCGGTGTCGCCTGCTCGCTCACCTGCCCATTGTCGCAGGCGCGTGCCGTCCCAGGAGCCGCCGGAAGCTCCTCGCCGTCACCGCAACGCGAGCAGGGCCACACCAACCAGTGAGAGCACCAGGCCCAGGACGGCCCGCCAACCGAGGCGTTCGCGGAACACGATTGCGGCCAGGAGCACGGTGGTCGCCGGGTAGAGCGCGACGATCATGCCGCTGACAGCGAGCTCGCCCAGCCGGGATGAGACGACGAAGGCGACGTTGGCGAGCGAGTCCAGCATCCCTGCGACGGCGGCGATGACGCCCAGTCGCCACGACGGTCGTCCCGGTTCCACGCGCGGGAGCACGGTCGCGGCGGCGATGCCGAGGACGAGCGAGGCGACGGCACGGCCGACGATGAGGGGCGCGACACCTGAGTCAGCGGGGGCCGCGTGAAGGAACACGAGCTGGGTGCCGATGGCCGCGCCTGCCCCGACCGCGATCATCAGGGAAGAAACGCGGGGCCGCACCTGCTCGTTGGCTGAGGATCCCAAGGACAACAGCACGATGGCGGGCACCGCCACGACAAGGCCGGCGACCTTGGTCCACCCGGGGAACACGGCCGCGATGACGAAGCCGACGGCGACCGGGATGATGGCGGAGACGACTGCGGTGACGGGCGACAAGATGGCCATGGGGCCGCGAGCGAGCGCGAGGTACAGGAACGTGAACGCCGCCGCAGAGCACAGGCCGGACAGCCCGCCCCAGAGGACCACTCCCGGGGACCAGGTGGCTCCGAGGAATGGAATCAGCACCACCTCGATGAGCAGGCTCGCCGGAGCGGCGATCGCAGCGACCTGGAGGACGTGGAGGCGTTTGCTCGTCGCTCCCCCGAGGAAGTCAGCTACCCCATAGAGGATGGAGCTGAGGACCGCGACGGGCACTGACCACATCAGCGGCCAGTTTATTGGTCGTTCGGTTGCTTTATTGACCCACCCTCGCGACGCTCGCCGGCGTCGCCGACGCCCTGGGCCTGTCTGTTTCCGATCTGATCGAGCCTCGGTCGGCGGAGCCGGTTCGCGTGGTGCACGGCGCCGACGTGGTTCCGCTCTGGCAGGACGAGCGCGGCAGCTATGCCCGCCTGCTGCTGACCACGAGCGGCCCAGCACCAGCGGAGGTGTGGAGCTGGCGACTCGCCCCGGGCGTCGTCTACGAGAGTCGCCCACACCCCGACGGAGTGACCGAGTCCGTCAGCGTCGCCAACGGTACCCTCCTGCTCACCGTCGGCACCCAGACCGTCGAGGTTCCCGTCGGAGCCGCCGCCACGTTCCGCGCGACCGCAGCCCACGCCTACGCCGCCCCCGCTGACGCACCCACCGAGTTCGGCATGACCGTTCACCTCCGCCCCACCTGAAGGAATCCGCCCGCCTGAAGGAACGGGCAGGGTACCCGGAGCCGAACCCCATCGACGGCTCAGCGGACGCAGGCAACCGCGACCGCTACGGTCGAAGGGTGACGACGGATTCCCTCATCATCCGGCCGGTGCGCGTCGAGGACGCCGGGGAGGTGATGACACTGCAGCGGGCCGCATTCGTGCAGGAAGCGCAGATCTACGGCACAGCCGACATGCCTGCACTCACGCAGACCCTGGACGAGGTACGCAGCGAGTTGCGCGAGAACGACGGATGCGTGGCGGTGCTGGGCGGGCGGATGGTGGGCGCTGTGCGCGCCCGCCACGATGGCGCCCTGCTGCTGATCGGACGGCTGGCCATCGCACCCGACATGCAGGGCGAGGGGATCGGCACAGCGCTTCTGTCGGCGGTGGAGGATCGGGGCCGGGATCTCGGCTGCAGAACCGCCGAGCTGTTCACGGGGTCGCGGAGCGAGGCGAACATCCGCCTGTACGAGCGGTGCGGCTACTGCCAGACCGAGCGGGTTCCCGGCGAGGACGGCACCGAGCAGGTGTTCCTGCGCAAGCCGCTGTCATGACCGGCGCGCGACGCGCTCATCACCGGGATGCCGCCGCGTCCTTCGCCGCGGACTGCTCGGCGAACGCGCGCAGCCGCCCCCTGGCCGCATCGCTCGCCAACGCCTGGGCGAACGTGCGCGCCTCGTCGTCGAACCGCTCGGCGAGGGTCGCGCCGCCCGAGCGGATCAGACGCTTGGCCTGCCCGTACGCGGCGCTCGCTCCGCTCAACCAGTAGGCGGCGATCTCGGCGGCCCGGGCGGATGCGTCCGGGACCACCTCGGCGACCAGCCCCCACTCCCGCGCCTGGTGCGCGTCGAGGACGCCGTCGGTGAGCAGCAGCTGCAGAGCACGACGCTCGCCTATCGCGGCGGGCAGGAGCGTAGACACGCCGAGGTCGGGGGTCAGGCCCACCTTCGCGTAGGCGCTGAGGAAGCGCGTGCCCTCGGCGGCGACGACGTAGTCGGCGGTGAGCATGAGACCGAGGCCACCACCGGCCACCGAGCCGTGCACCGCCGCGACGACCGGGACGGGCGCTCCCAGCAGCATCCGAATGCCCTCGTCGATCAACGGCATCGCACCGCCGCCGGAGACCGCATCGGGCCCACCGGACATGAGCATGATGTCCCCGCCCGCGCAGAACGCCCGGCCGGCGCCCTCCAGCAGCACGGCACGCACGCTTGTGTCTCCCGTGACCCGCGCGGCGATGTCCCGCCAGCGCTGCGCCAGCTCCCGATCGACCGCGTTCAGCCGCTCGGGCCGGTTCAGAGTCACACGCGCCAGACCGTCCGAGATCTCCAGCAGGATCGCCTCGCCCATCGTTTCTCCTTCGAAACCCGCTCCGGTGCCACTCCGCTCCGGTCGTGCCCAGGCTAGCCCGCGCCCCGAAGCCGGACCAGACCCGTGCTGCACCGGCTCACAGCCCCAGCACGGGGGTCCACGTTCCGGCGACGACCGCCGCGGTCACGACCGCCCCGCAGATCGACGCCGCCGTGACGGTCAGCACGATGTCCCCGGGTCCGAAGCGGGACCGCCGTGCCCAGGTGCGCGGCACGTCCGCTCCGAACCCCCGCGCCTCCATCGCGGTGGCCAGGGCCGTTCCACGGCGCAGCGCCAGCACGAGCAGCGCCAGCGCCTGACCGGCGAACCGGCGCAAGCGCCCCCGGGCGGCGACTCCCCGGGTTCGACGCGCGGACTCCAGTTCCCGCCAGTCCTCCATCATCAAGCTGACCAGGCGGGCTCCCGCGAGGGAGCCGAGGACGAAGCGCGCGGGCAGGTGGAGGCGCTGCGCGAGTCCATCGGCCAGATCGGTCGGGTCCAGGGCGGTGAACAGCACCACGGATGCCGCGGCGATCGCGAGCACGCGCAGGAGAATGGACGCCCCCAGGTGCAGTGAGCCGTCGGTGATGCGAACGAGACCCCACTCCAGGTGGAGGGCGCCGTCCGGCCGACCGTACAGCACAGTGGCTCCGGCCGCGATCGCCGCCGCCACCGCGATGGGAAGCATGCGCCGCGCCAGGGTTCCGGGGCGGGCCGCGCTCCAGGGGAGCAGGGTGGTGCTGCCCACCAGTGCCGCCGCCGCCGTCACGGGGTCGATCGACAGGAGCGGCCCGGCGGTCACGACGAGCGCCGCGCCCAGGCGCGTGACGGGGTTCACTCGTCGGATGCCGGGACGGCCGCCGGCGGATACCACCGCCGTCACGCCGCGGACCCGAGGGCGATGCGGTCGTCCGCGAGCGCGGCGACGAAGGCCGGGTCGTGCGAGACAACGGCAACAGCAGCCCCGGCGTCGCGCTGGTCGCGGATCAGCGCGACCACCTCGCGCCAGGTCCGGGCGTCCTGCCCGAACGTGGGCTCGTCGAGAACGAGCACCCGCGGATCGGCGGCGATCACCGCCGCCACTGTCAGGCGGCGCTTCTCGCCGCCGGACAGCGTGAACGGGTTCTCGTCCGCCACCGCGGTCAGTCGCAGGCGCGCCAGGAGTTCGTCCACGCGCTCGGCGACCTGTCGGCGCGACCGTCCGAGAGCGCGTGGCGCGACCGCCAGCTCATCCCGCACACGCGCGGTGAGAATCTGATGCTCCGGATTCTGGAACACCATCCCGATGCGGGGCAGCAGCTGCCGCGAGCGCCACCGCATCGGGTCGGGGCCGAGGCGGCCGCGCAGGGACGGGGATGCGATGACGGCGCCGGAAAGGGGTGCCCGCAAACCCGCGAGCGTCGCGGCGAGCGTGGACTTCCCGGCACCGTTCGCCCCGGTGATCGCGGTGGTGCGCCCGCCCTCGAGATGAGCCGTGACGCCCGCGGCCGCGATCTCCTGCCGGGCGCCGGGCCGGGTCCGGCCGACGGTGAGTCCCGCGGCCTCCAGCAGGAGTGGACCGGCAGGGTTGCGATCGTGGCGCGGCGCGGTGGGAGGGCTTTCCGTCCACACCCCGGCCGTCGTGAGCGCCTCGGCGCATCCGATGAGCACGGCATCAGGCTCGCCCGAGGCGAGGATCGTGCCGTCGCGGTTCAGGACGACCACACGGTCGACGAAGTCGCGCCACAGGTCGACGCGGTGCTCGACCACCACCAGGGTGGCACCGCGGCGGGCGACAGCCGAGCGCACCGCATCCCGTACCGCAACCGCGCCGGCGGGGTCGAGATTCGCCGTCGGCTCGTCCAGCAGGATCAGACCCGGCGCCATCGCCAGTACACCCGCCAGCGCGAGCCGCTGCTTCTGACCGCCCGACAGGCGATCGGTGGGGTGGTCGGTCGGAAGCGTCAGGCCGACGTCGGTCAACGCGTCGCGCACCCGCCCGGGGATCGTCTCCGCCGCCACCCCGAGGTTCTCGCACCCGAAGGCGACGTCGTCGCCGATGCGGGACAGGATGACCTGCGCCTCCGGGTCCTGCAGCACCAGGCCGGCGCGCCCCCGCCGCGCGGCCGGGACCGCACCGTCGATGAGTAGCAGACCCTCGGCCGCGCCGTCGCGGTCGTCCCCGAGCACCCCGGCCATGCCGCGCAGCAGGGTGGATTTCCCGGACCCGCTGGGACCCAGCAGCAGGACGCGCTCGCCAGCCTCGATGTGCAGGTCCAGATCGTGCACGGCGGGTCGGGAGCGACCGGCGTGACGCCATCCCCAGCCGTCGGCGTCGACCCGGACGCCGGATGACGCGCTCACGCCCGCGCGCGTCGGCCGGCATCGAAGCGGTCGAGCGCGCCGGTGGCGGCCAGGGCCCGCACGGCCAGCCACGACCCGAGGCCGGCCAGCACGGCACCCGAGGTCACCGCGGCCGCCGCGTAGATCGCCCGCGCCGGCAGATCGTACGCAGCGATCGACGAGAACGAGGTGTCGAGCGCCGCCACTGCTACCCCCGCCAGTGCCCCGGCGAGCATGGCGGTGCCCAGACCGTGACGCCGGTAGCGGGTCGCGGCGAAACCGAGCTCGGCGCCGGCGCCCTCGATGAGGCCCCAGATGAGCGTGAGCACGCCCCACTGGGTGCCCACCGCCATCGACACCACCGCCGCGACCACCTCGGTGTAGACGGCTGCACCGGGGCGGCGGACGATCAGGCCGCCCAGCACGCCGGCGAACAGCCACCCGCCGGCGAGCAGGCCTTCCAGCCCCGGAAGGAACGCGAGCGCCGTGCTCAGCGGCGTCCAGGCCTGGCCCCAGGCCCAGAACACCACGCCGGCGGCGACGCCGACCACTCCGGCGACGACGATGTCGACCACCCGCCACTGGCGGGATGATGCGAACGACGATGACTGCATCGGAACTCCTCCCTGCGCTGGCATGACCCAGATCAGGTTCGACGGTCGAAGCGTGGGTCGCTTCCTCTCAGCCCGGCACACCGGACTCCCGCGGTCGTTGCGCCGAGTCTAGCGCCCGCCCGCGCTAGCGTGGCCCCGTGACGACCGCCGACCCGCCGCCGACGCGACGGAGCCTGCGGATGCCGGGGCCGACGAACCGACCCCACGGCGATCCAGCACCCCAGGCGCTGGCCTGGGTGCAGGAGAGCGCGGTGTCCGCCCCCGCTCTCTCCCCCTTGCCGCCCGGGTTCCGGCGCGCGAGCGCGGATCTGCTGGACCGCGGACCGCGGCGCAGCCCCTTGCGGCCGGGAGTGCTGCTTCCCATCGTGGCCGTGCTGGTGCTCCTCGCGGGCTACTGCGCGACGACGCTGCTGTGGCCGCTGACGGCGGTGACGCCCGATGTGACTCCCGTGGTCTCGATGGCCGCAGCGGCGCCCCCGGCGGCGCCGGCATGGCCTGCGGAAGGCACCGCCGGGGTGACCGTGGCGGGGATGGCGCCGGTGGCATCCGCGGGAGATGCCGTCCCGATCGCGAGCATCACGAAGGTGGTCACCGCCCTGGTGGTGCTGGACCGGATGCCGCTGCGTCCCGGGGAGCAGGGACCGCTGTACCGGTTCGGATACGCAGACCGAGCGGAGTACTGGGACTACCGTGAACGCGGCGAGTCCGCACTGGATGTGCCGGTCGGTGGCACCCTCAGCCAATACCAGCTCCTGCAGGGGATGCTGATCGGCTCGGCGGGCAATTACGCGGACCGACTGGCGACCTCGACCTGGGGGAGCGATGCGGCGTTCGCCGATGCCGCAGGCGACTGGCTGGGCCGCCACGGGATCACCGGGATCACCATCGTCGAACCGACCGGGATCGATCCGCGCAACGCAGCGTCCCCGGATGCGCTTCTGGCGCTGGGCAGGCGCGCCCTGGCCGACCCAGTGATCGCCGGCATCGTCGCGACCCCGGCCGTGGACCTGCCGGGGGCCGGCCTCGTGGAGAACACGAACCGCCTGCTCGTCGACCCCGGTGTGATCGGGGTGAAGACCGGTTCGCTGGAGACCTACGCACTGCTGGCCGCCAAAGAGGTGACGGTGGGCGCCACCACCGTCACCGTGCTCGCCGTGGCGCTGGGCCAGCCGGACGACGAGGCGCGGGACGCCGCGGTGCGAGCGTTGTTCGCCCGGACGGAGGAGGAGTTGCGGCCGCACCCGTCCGTGGCGGCGGGCGATGTCGTCGGCACCGTATCCACGGCGTGGGGCGAGCGCGTGGACGTGGTGGCCGCGACGGATCTCGACGTGGTCGTCTGGAACGGGACCGCTGCCGCTCTCACTCCCGCGCTCGCTCTCGGCGAGTCCTGGGATCGCGGCGCCGCGGCGGGAACCGTGACCGCTGCGGGCCCGCTCGACGCCGCCACGACCGATGCCGTGCTGGCCGAAGCGATCTCCGGACCGAGTCCGTGGTGGCGGGTGACGCATCCGCTCGCGCTGTTCGGGCTGGCGTGATCCGCGCTGCTAGCGCAGCCGCACGGACTGGTCCAGGCGAGTCCGCGCGTCGAACATCGCGGTGCCGCCGAGGTCGGGCGCACCCGGCACACCCTGACGCAGCACCCCTGTCAGGGGTCCCCGACCGGTCACCACCACCGGAAGACCCCGGATGCCGCCGAGTGGGGTGACCGGCGCGGGCAGGTCGTCGTCCGGCAGCACCAGGAGCGCCCCTCCGAACCGGACGCGGGCGGACCGGGCGACCTGGCGGATGCCGGACAGGAGCGCGCTGACCGGCGGGCGGGGCACGTTCGGCCCCACGATCTCACCGCGTCGGAATCCCACCGGCCCACCCAGGTCCAGCGAGAGCAGCCCGTACAGGCCGCTCGCCCCGAGCACGACGTGGTCCAGTTCGGCGTCGGTGCGGGCGCGTTCGGTCGTCGCGATGCCGTGCCACACGGTGTAGCCGATGCCGAGATCTGCGACCAGGCGTGCGGTCGCCTCCTCGGCCAGGGCTCGGGCCAGCAGCGCCCTGATCTCGCGCGGCAGGCTGCGCACCAGCGCGGGCTGGTAGGGGTCGGGCACCTCCGAGCCACGACCCGCCCACTCCCGTACCGCGGCGGCATACCCTTCGCGTCGCCACCCGCCCGCCAACCCCGAGCTGCGCGCGCGGGGCCGAGTAGCGGTGCGGGACGCGCGTGCGGCAGCCTCCGGCGCGTACCAACCCTGGTGCGGGGATCCCCGTCCACGATCGTAGGCGGCGCGCGCGGCGGGCGTTCCGACCTGCTCCCACGCGTGCTGCACCCGCAGGAACACGGCGGCGTCACCGCCGGCATCCGGATGCGTCTGGCGCAGCCTTCGGCGGAACGCGCGCCGCAGCTCCTCCTCCCCGGCCCGGGGATCCACGCCGAGCACCTCGTACGCCGACGCCGCGAGGGGACCATCGGGCGGCGGCACGGACCCGGTCACCGCCGTCCTTCCCCGTCGCGGCGGCGATGCGCGTACGCGGCCGCATCCCGGCTGGACAGCGCCAGCAGAATGAGGATGTCGAAGGCGAGGGCCAGCAGCGTTCCCGAGATCCGGATCTCCGACTCGCCGAGCAGCCATCCTGCGAACGTCACGCTGATCGACAGCGTCGAGATCGTCATCACCAGGACGCGGGGCCAGTTCCGGCCCCGCAGGATCAGGATGGCCAGCGCTACCTGCACCGCTGCGGTCAGCGCGCCGACGACGAGCACCGCGGCGACCCCGGCCTCGGCGAGCCGCCGAGCATCCTCATCGGCCGATGTCGTGCCCACGGCCTCTGCGATCAGCGCCGGCCAGGATGCCCCGAGCGTCGCGACGACGACCGCGTCGGCCGCCGCCCCCAGCAGCACGAGTACCGCGCCCGCCGTCGTGGCCGCGGGCCGTCGTCTCACCGGAGCGGCCCCGGATACGCCGAGCCGATCGAGCGGTTCGAAGGCGGGTCTCTTGCGCCGCTCCGGCCCGCCGCTCACGCGGCGCATCCCGTCACGTCCAGGATGGGCAGGTCCCCGTCGGTGCGGATGCTGTCCCCTCCGCCATTGCGGGCGTGGTACCCGGTCGCAAAATCGGCGATGGTGTCCACGCGTACGCGCGGGTCGGCGGCGGTGGCAGCGGCAACGATGTGATCGCGCTCGATGTCGGTGTCCGCGTCGATCCGATGGGTGATCTGCAGCGTGAACAGCGACAGGCCGACGGCGGTGTCGTACGTGCCCGCAGCCAGCCAGTCCACCCGCCGGCCTCCGGGCAGGAGCCAGCCGTCGGGGCAGCGCCAGAACCGGACGTGATGGCGCTGCTTCGGGTTTCCGGCGACCTCCTGCTGATAGGCGAAGTCCTGCACCCGGCCGAACAGCAGCAGAGGGCTGACCGGAGCTTCGCGGTAGCTCCGCCGTCGGAGGGTGGAGGTGACGATCCGCCACGACGACCGCACCGTCACGGGGTCGGCGCGGGTCCATCCCGCTGCGCGCATCACCGCCTCCACGTCGTCCTGCTCGCCCATCAGGGCGAGGTTCACGGGGTCTCCGAGCAGGCCGTCACTCGTACGGGTGCGTCCGATGAAGTAGTCCGGCACGTACACCGCGGTCAGGATGCGGTGCAGGCGGGGCAGCACCAGGTAGGCCAGGTAGGCCCAGAACACCACCCCGAGGAGGATTCCCCACCAGCCGACCTGAAATGTCTCGGTGAGGCTGAGATAGGCCACCCACACGGCGGCGAGGCCGGCGAAGACGAAGAAGAAGCCATCGAGCCCGGCGGTCAGCACCGCTCGCCGGGTTCGACGCGGCTGCTCGTCGGCCGACGCGGGCGCCGTGGTCGTCATCCGGCGCCTCCCCGGCAGATCGGCATCCGACTCGTCATGAACCGAACCCGTCGGTTCTGTGAACAGCCCTCCGCGTACGGGAACGACACCGACCGAGGGCTATCATTGCCGGGTGACTATCGAACCCCATCATAGCCAATTCGAGGCGTGGACGGGGAATCACACCCCGGATGTGGTTCAGGTTCAGGAGGGCGTCTGGGCGGTCCCGTTGCCCCTGGAGGGCGACAACTACGTTCGTCACACCTACACGTATCTCATCCTGGACGACCGGGGTGGCGTGCACATGGTCGACCCCGGATGGGACCTCGCCGACAACCGCTCGCGCCTGGATTCGGCTTTCGGACAGATCGGGCGCCAGGTCGAGGACGTCCGCTCGATCGTCTCCACCCACCTGCATCCCGATCACACGGGGCTGGCGTCATGGGTGCGCGAGCGCAGCGGAGCTCCGCTCCTCGTGCACCGGGTGGAGGCGGAGGCGATGGCCAGCGGCGCATCGCTGTCGATCATGGTGGGGTTCTTCCGACGGCTGCGGGAGTGGGGTGCGCCGTGGCGGGAGCGGGTGAAGCTGTACGCCGGCCTGTACCGCCAGCGCCGGATGGGTGAGCAGCTGTCGGTGCGTGCCGACGGGGCGCTGGAGGACGGGGACGTGCTGGAGGTTCCGGGGCGGCGCCTCCGGGTGCTGCACACCCCCGGTCACACCGGGGGCAGCATCAGTCTCTACGACGAGGACACGCGAGCGGTGTTCACCGGGGACACACTGCTGCCGATGGTGCACCCCGGGATCGGCCTGGGCGGTGCGACCGATGCCCGGCGGACGAACCCGCTCGCTCAGTACTTCGAGTCGCTCGACCGGCTCGCGCAGTTGGACGCCGGAATGGTCCACCCGGGTCACGGCTACTCGTTCCGGGGTCTTCAGGATCGCGTGGAGGAAACCATCGGCCACCATCGGCGCCGCTCCGATGAGGTGCGCAGCATCCTCACGGCCGATCCGGATGCGACCGTCTGGCAGGTGGCGGAGCGGGTGCACTGGACCGCGGGATGGATGAGGCTCGGCGGCTACATGCGGATCTCGGCCGTCGCCCAGACCGGCATGCACATCGATTACCTGGGCGCCCGCCGAGCGGCGTGACCAGCGCATGGGCTCAGAGGGATAGTCCGCCGTCCACGGGGACGACCGCGCCCGTGATGAAGCGAGCTGCCGGGGAGGCGAGCCACGCGATCGCGGCGGCGACGTCGTCCGGTTCCCCGGGGCGGCCGAGCGGAGTGGCGGCGATGTTCGCCTCGATGATCTCCCCCGCCAGCCCGAGGGTCATGTCGGTGAGCACGAAACCGGGCGCGACCGCGTTGACCGTGATCGCGTCCGCCGCGAACTCCCGCGCCAGCGATCGGGTGAGGGAGAGCAGACCGCCCTTGGCGGCCGCGTAGTTCGCCTGGCCGATGTTGCCGTTGATTCCGACGATAGACGCCACGTTGATCACCGCGCCACGGGGAGACCGTGACAGCGCGCCGGCTGCGGCCCGCGCGCAACTGAAGGCGCCTCCGAGGTCCACCGCAAGAACATCCGTCCACTCAGCATCCGACATCCTCGTCAGCCGCCGGTCCCGGGCCACGCCGGCGTTGTTGACCAGCACGTCGATCCGTCCGAACCGGTCCAGGGCGGCGTCGACGTACACTCCGCCCGCCGCCAGATCGCGCAGGTCCGCCGACACCGCGATCGCGGTCGCACCGCGGTCAGTCGCCTCTGCCGCCGTCGCCGCCGCGCCCTCGCCATCCTGGTGATACCCGACGAGGAGATCGAATCCGTCCGCCGCCAACGTGAGCGCCGTAGCGCGGCCGATGCCCCGGGACGCACCGGTGACGACGGCGACCGGGCGTTCGGATGCTGCGGTCACGGCGTCGTCCTCACGATTGGATGCGGACCAGGCCCTCTTGCGCGGTGCTAACCACGCGGCCCCGGCCGGGAGCGCTGATGCTGCCCAAAGCCAGACCCCGGCCGTTGGAGGCGATCGGGGACTGCTGATCGTACAGTAGCCACTCATTCACGGAGAACGGGCGGTGGAACCAGATCGCGTGATCGAGCGAGGTCACATTCAGCCCAGGCGTCCACATGAACGCGCGGTGCGGCAGCAGAACAGGCGTGAGGAACGTCAGGTCGGAGATGTAGGCCAGGATCGCAGCGTTCATCACCGGATCGTCGGTCACGTCCAGGCTGGTACGGAACCAGAAGTAGTTGCGGGGGGGATGGTTCTCGGGGGCCTCGCCGCTGGGAGGCCACGGTCCGCCCCACCGCACCTCGAGATCCTCCCATTCACTACCGGCTCCCATCGAGGATCGCATCCCCTCCATGAAGGAGGGCAGCTGTTCCGGGGGCTTCGCGGCTGGCGCGTCGTCCGCGCGCTCGAATCCTTTCGCGCCGCGGTGGAAGGACACATCGGCCACCCAGATGACGCGCTCGTCCTGCGAGCCGATCACCCGCCGGGAACTGAACGAGCCGCCGTCGCGGGTGCGTTCCACCTCGTACCTGATCGGCCGGCGCCCGTCCCCGGCCAGCAGGAAGTAGCCGTGGAGCGAAT
>CAVOIT010000013.1:0-14763 GCA_963696115.1 uncultured Actinomycetota bacterium
CCCGTCCCCGGCGGAAGTTCACGAGGCGGCGGTGGCGCGGGACCAGGCCTGCGTTGCGACCTGCACGGCATCCCACGGGGAGCCGAGCGGCGGGGTGTACGAGAGGTCCAGGTCGCTGATCTGGGCGACGGTGAGTCCCGCATAAAGAGCGGTGGCGAAGGTGTCGACGCGCTTGGCGGTCTCGGTGCCGAGCCGGCCCACCAGTTGCGCACCGAGCAGGCGCCCGTCGCCGGTGTCGCCCGTGATCCGGATGCGGATCGGCTGCGCCCCCGGGTAGTAGCGCTTGTGGTCATCGGCGACCGACTCGACGGTGCGGGGGGCGTAGCCGCCGGCGGCGGCATCCGCGTCGCGCAGCCCCGTGCGGGCGGCGACCAGGTCGAACACCTTCACGACCTGGGTTCCCACGGAGCCGGCGAACCGGGCGCTCCCGCCGAGGGCGTTCTCGCCGGCGACGCGGCCCTGCTTGTGCGCGGTGGTGCCCAGGGGCAGGTAGGTCTGGCCGAGCAGCCGGTGGTGCGTGATCACGCCGTCACCGGCGGCGAACACGTGGGGCAGCCCGGTGCGCATGGCCTCGTCCACCACGACCGCCCGGCCCGCCCCGAGCGCGGCGCCGGCCTGCTCGAGCAGCCGGGTCTCCGGCCGCACCCCCACCACGACCAGCACGAGATCCGCGGTGCGCTCGACCTCCCGGCCCTCGCGGATCGCGTGCACCGTCAGTCCCGCGCCGGTCTTCGTCACCGCGGTCACGACGGTGCCGGTGAGCACCTCCACCCCGTGTGAGACCAGCTCCGCGTGCACCAAGCCGCCGAGTTCGGGATCCAGGGTGGAGAGCACCTCCGGGCCGCGCTGGATCTGCGTGACTGACAGGCCCCGCGCGGTGAAACCCTCGGCCATCTCGAGGCCCACGTAGCCGGCTCCGACGATGATCGCCGACTCCGGGGCACGCTCGGCCAGGTGCCGCTCGAGCGCGAACGTGTCGCCCATGGAGTGGATCACGTGAACGCCGTCGTCGGGGCCGAGCGCGTCCAGGCCCGCGATCCCAGCACGCGCGGGGAGCGCGCCTGTGCCGACGACGAGCTCGTCGTACCGGATGCGGGCTTCCGCGCCGGTCGCCTCCCGCACGGTCAGCTCGCGCGCGGCGACGTCGATGCCGGTCGCGAGGGTGTCCAGGCGCAGCCGCATCCCCGTGGCCTCCAGGTCGGCGTGGGTGCGGTGCGCGAGCGATTGCCATGGCGCCACCTCGCCCGAGATGTAGTACGGGATGCCGCAGATGGAGAAGTTCGGGTAGGCGTCGGCCACGACGACGGTGACCTCGGTGGACGGGTCGAGTTCGCGAGCGCGCAGCGCGGCGGAGATGCCGGCGTCGCTGCCGCCGATGGCGACCAGGTGCATGGGTTCGGCCTTTCGGTCGGGATAGGGACGGGGGATCGGGGATGGCGGGGTAGTCAGCGGTCGGATCCGGATGCGGGCAGCACCACATCGTCCGCGGCGTCCGCCACGGTGGGGTAGAAGGCGACGGCGAGCACCGCGCCGAGGATCCCGCCCACGAGCTGCGCGCCGAGGAACGGCAGCACGGAGCCCGGCGCGATTCCCGCGAACGTATCGGTGAACATCCGGCCCACGGTGACGGCGGGGTTGGCGAACGAGGTGGAGCTGGTGAACCAGTAGGCCGCACCGATATACGCACCCACGGCCGCCGCAGCGGCCGCGCCCCGCTGCGTGCGCGCCAGGGCGAACACGAGCAGCACGAGCCCGGCGGTGGCCACCACCTCGCCGAGAAGCCGGCCCGGAGTGGCGCGGTCGGTCGCCGAGAACGCAGTGGGCACCTCGAACATGGCGTTCGCCAGCACTGCGCCGCCGATCGCGCCGATGATCTGTGCCGCAGCGTACGCCGCCGTCTCCGTGCCGCTCAGGCCCCGGTGGGCGCGGCGGCCGAGCACCGCGTCCACCGCGGAGATCACCGGATTCAGATGCGCCCCCGACACCGGTCCGAACACGAGGATCAGCACCCCGAGGCCGAGCGCGGTCGCGAGGGAGTTCTCCAGCAGCTGCAGCCCCGTGTCATCCGGCGACAGGTTCTGCGCGGCGATCCCGGATCCGACCACGATGGTCACGAGCAGGCCGGTGCCGAGCGCTTCGGCGCCGGCCCGGCGGAGGAGGGATGCGGCGGGCACGGTCAGCATCTTGACCCACCGCGGTCGCTCAGTCAACATTGAGTCAATGAACGACGAGCGAACCAGCGGGGAGGCAGGCGCAGCCGACCTGCGGCGGCGCGCGTTCCGGCACGCCGCGCTCGCCGACCCCACGCGGCTCGCGATCATCGACGCGCTGGCCGCGACGGATGCCGCCCCGAGTGAACTGCAGGCCCGGCTCGGCATCCCCTCCAACCTGCTGGCCCACCACCTGGGGATCCTGGAGCGGGCCGGCCTGATCGCACGGCACCGTTCCGAGTCGGACCGGCGCCGCAGCTACCTCAGGCTCAGCCGCGACGCGATGCCGCTCGACCCCGCCGTGGCCGGTATGAACGCGCGGCGAGTGGTGTTCGTGTGCACGGGGAACTCCGCGCGCTCCCCCCTGGCGGCCGAGCTGTGGCGGCGGCGAAGCGACGTCCCCGCCACCTCGGCCGGCACGCGTCCGGCAGCCGATATGGCGCCGGCCGCCCGCGCCGCCGCCGCCCGCCACGGCTTGCCGCCGCTGCCGGCTGTGCCGCAGCCGGTGACCGACACCGTCCGCCCCGGGGACCTCATCGTGACCGTCTGCGACGCGGCGCACGAGCATCTGCACGATCCGGGTGCATTGCACTGGTCGGTGGCCGACCCGGTCGTGACCGGAACGGATGCCGCATTCGACGCGGCGGTCGCCGATCTGGCTCGGCGGATCGATGAGCTGGCGCCGCACCTGACCCCCGCGTGAGGGCGGGAGCGCCGACCCCGCACGGTTAGGATCGCACGGGCGGCCTCGGCCGCCCTCGAGGCCAATCCGAGGCCGAGACCGATCCGAGCAGGGACGCCCGATGGACCAGACGCGACGGCAGCGACGCGCGGGCCGAATGTCGCAGCGGCGGCGGCGGCGTCTGATCCGGACGACCGTGATAGCTGCCGCGATGGTGCTCGCGGTCGTCACCGCCGTGGCGGTCATCCCGCCGCTGCTGACCCGCACGGAGGCGACCGCGGATGCCGCCGCGGTCTCCACGCCGAGCCCCACGCCGCTCACCGCGGAGGAGCAGCTGCTGGCCACGACGGACGACCCGAACGCCTGCGCGGTCTCGTTCACCGGGGACGGCATCGGGGACCCGCCGGTCCTCCAGACCCAGGGGGAATTGTTCTCGCACCTGCCGATCCCGCAGCGGGACGGCTGGGTGTTCGCCGGGTGGTATCCGACCGCTGCGGATGCCGCCGCCCTGACCACGACGGCGCGCGTGAACGGCGCAGACCTCGTCGCCTGCGCCGACCGTCGGATCACCCTGGTCGGCGGCTGGCGGTCACCCGAGCAGGTCGCCGCCGACAACGTCGCCGTGCCCATCCTGATGTACCACCAGTTCACCACCAGCCCGGAGGGCGAGGGCGGCTGGCTCAGCGCCAACTATCTCTACACCGGCGACTTCGCCGCGCAGATGGCGTATCTGTCGGAGCAGCGCTTCTACCTGCCGACCTGGGACGAGCTCAGCGCATTCATCGACGGGCGGCTCTGGCTGCCGGCCCGCTCCGTCGTCGTGACCGACGACGATGCGGACGCATCCTGGCTGCAGCTGGCCGTGCCGGTCATCGACCAATACGGCATCCTCACCACCTCCTTCGTGATCACGAAGTGGCGGTCCGAGCCGACCCCGTCCCGCTTCGTGCTGCAGCGCTCGCACACGCACGACATGCACGAGGCGGGAGCCGACGGCCGCGGCCGGATGGTGAACGTGACCGCGGACGAGGTCGCGGCCGACCTGGAGACCTCCGCCGGCATCCTCGGCGCGAAAGAGGTGGTGGCCTACCCGTTCGGCCACTACGACGACACCGCCAAGCAGGGCGTCGCGCGAGCCGGCTTCGAGTTGGCTCGGACCACGGATCAGGGCTATGTCCGCCAGGGCACCGACAAGCTGGCGCTGCCGTGCATCCGCATCAACGCGGGAACGACGATGTCGGAGTTCATCGCCGCCGTCGGATGAGGGCTGCTTACAGCTCCCCCGGCGACAGCGACTGCCGGTCGATCTCGTCGGCCACCCGTGCCGCGACCGTTGCCTTCCGGCCTGCCCGGCGGGGGGCGTACACGACGAGCGAGTGGTAGAGGAACCGCACCACGAACGCGACGATGAGAGTGATCCCCGCCGCGATCACGCTCTGGATGTGCCATGCGTTCACCAGCAGCGCGATGACCGGAACGCGAACGACGAGTTCGGCGTTGTTGAAGGCGGCGGACTTGCCGAACCGCACCCACACGGAGGATGCGGCGCCCTTCACGTCCTGGAAGACGAATCGCTCCTGGAGCAGGAAGTTCCCCACGATCGTGATCTCAGCCGCGATGATCGCAGCCGCGGTGTAGTTCATGCCGACCTCGGTGAGCAGCCACATGATCGCGAGGTTCGCGATAGCCCCGAGCCCGCCGATGATCGCGAACAGCGACATCTTCCCGAATCGGAGCGCGGTCAACTGCACCAGGAAGGCCAGTCCCTGGCGCAGGCTCGCCTTCGACTCGCCCGCCGCGCGCGCGGCGAACCGGAACGGCACCTCGGCAACGCGCAGCGGCCGCCGGGCCAGGATCTCCAGCAGGATCTTGAATCCGCGCGGCTCCAGCTCTGCCGGGTCGATCGCGCGCCGGTCCACGAGGAAGAACCCGGTCATCGGATCGGTCACGTCCTTGAGGCGGAACGGGAACATCGCCTTCGTCGCGATCGTGGAAGCCCGCGACACCAGCGCCCGTGAGGTGTCGGCGAACCCGCCGCTGCGGCGCGCCGCGGTGTAGCGGGACCCGACGACCACGTCGACGTCACCCCGCCGGTAGCGGTTGATGAGGGCTGGGATCTCCTCCGGGGGATGCTGCAGATCCGCGTCCATCACGACGCAGACATCTGCGGCGGCTTCGGTGATGCCGCGGATCACCGCGCCGCTGAGCCCGCCGTCCGGCGTGGGGCGGTGGATCAGCCGAACCGGGATCGTGGCTTCGGCCGCGGCCGCGAGGACAGCCGCCGGCGTGTCGTCCGTGCTGTCATCGACGAACAGGATGTCCGCTTCCACGCCGCGGAGGGCGGCGGAGACCCGATCGACCAGCACGGGAACGTTGGGCGCCTCGTTGAACGTCGGCACCACGACCGTCACCCGCATGCTCATCAGCCTCCATGGAAGTTCGCGGGCCCGAGATCCGGCACCGGCTTTCCCATCGTGGCATCCCGACCCTGAACGAAACCGGGGTTCAGCGTTCCCACAGCAATCCGCTACCCGATCGGTATCAAGCCGCACCCCTCCCGTGCGCCGTAGGCTGGTCGCATGACCGACGCAACCGGATCACTGACCATGTTCGGGGCGGCATGGTGCCGCGACTGCCGCCGCACCAAGGCTCAGCTGGACGTCCTGGGCGTGGACTACACGTACGTCGACCTGGAGGCCGATCCGGGCGCGGCGCAGGTGGCGCGGGAGATCTCCGGGCGCACCAACATCCCCGTCGTGGTGTACCCGGACGGCTCCCACCACGTCGAGCCGGCGAACGCGGACGTAGAGGCGAAGCTGCGCGAACTCGCGCTGATCTGAACCACCCGCCCCGCGCGGGCCGTCTCAGTGATGGAACCCCGGGCGCCGTCCCTCGCGCGGCATGGGCGAGGTGAGCCGGTCGAGGTAGTCGACTTCCGCGACCAGGTCCGACAGGAGCTTGTCGGCCATGTCCATGCTGAGGTCGCGGCGCACCACGATCCGCTGAACCGTCACGTGCTCGAGGCTCTTGGGCATCGGATACGCGGGGACCAGCCAGCCCCGCATCCGCAGCCGATCGCTGAGGTGGTACAGGTCCCAGTTGGCCGTGTGCCCGTCCTGCAGCGTCCAGGCGAACACGGGGATGTCGGTGCCGTCGCTGAGCAGCCGGAACGGCGCCATGCCGCCGATCGCACGCGACAGGTGGACCGCCACGTCCTGTGCGCCCTGCTGCACCGCCGTGTACCCGGCGTACCCCAGCCGCAGGAACATGTAGTACTGCAGCAGCACCTGAGCACCCGGGCGGGAGAAGTTCAGTGCGAACGTCGGCATCTCCCCGCCCAGGTACGACACCCGCATCACGAGATCCTCCGGCAGCCAGCGCGCTTCCCGCCACACCACCCACCCGACGCCCGGGTAGACCCCGCCGTACTTGTGTCCGGACGTGGAGATCGAGTGCACCCGTTCCAGGCGGAAGTCCCACTCCAGATCGGGTTGCAGGAACGGAGCGATCATCGCGCCGGACGCACCGTCGACGTGGATCGGCACGTCCAGCCCCGTGCGCTCCTGGATCGCGTCCAGCGCCGCGGCGATCGCCTGCACCGGTTCGTACGCACCGGTGAACGTCACCCCCATGATCGCCACCACGCCGATGGTGTTCTCATCCACGTAGTGCTCGAGCCGGTGCCCGTCGAACACCGGATGCTGCTCGGTGACCGGCACCAGCCGCATCTCCACGTCCCAGTAATTGCAGAACTTCTCCCAGCACACCTGCACCGCCGCCGACATCACAAGGTTCGGCTTGTCGGCGGAAAGGCCCGCCGCGCGCCGAGCGTGCTGCCAGCGGCGCTTGAACGCCAACCCGGCGAGCATGCAGGCCTCCGACGATCCGGTCGTTGACGTGCCCGCAGCATCCCGGGCGCTGGGAGCGTGCCACAGGTCTGCGAGGATGCGCCAGCAGTGCTCCTCCACCGCCGCCGTCGAGGGGTACTCGTCCTTGTCGATCATGTTCTTGTCGAACGTCTCGGCGTAGAGGCGGTCCGCCGAGTCATCCATCCACGTGGTGACGAAGGTGGCGAGGTTCAGGCGCGCGTTGCCGTCCAGCAGGGCCTCGTCATGCACGATGCGGTATGCGGCATCCGCCGAGAGCGGCTCGGCGCCCAGCCGGTTCCGGGCCAGTGCCCGCTCCGCCATCCGCAGATCGAGGGATGCTGCCAGTTCGTCGTCCACGGCTCCTCCAAAGCGGTTCAGTCCGCGAATCGGTCGGTCGCCGCGCGCAACGCCCGCGCGATGCCCGGCTCTCCCGCCGAGTGCGCGGCTTCGGCCACGACGACGAGGTCCGCCTCCGGCCAGGCGCGGTGCAGGTCCCACGCGGTCATCATCGGGGTGCACACGTCGTGGCGGCCCTGCACGATCACCGCGGGCAGGTGTCGGATGCGGTCCACGTTCTGGATCAGCTGCCCTTCGGAGAACCAACCCCCATGCACGAAGTAGTGGTTCTCGATCCGGGCGAAGGCGACCGCCTCATCCGGCCGGGTCATCTCGGCGACCAGCTCCGGGTCGGGGCGCAGGGTAAGGCTGGCGGCCTCCCACCGGGTCCATGCGACGGCGGCGGGCTGGTGGATCGCCGGGTCGGGGTCGGTGAGCCGCCGATGGTACGCCTCGATCAGACGCGAGCGCTCCAACACCGGGATCGGCGCGAGGTAGTCCTCCCACAGGTCGGGGTACAGCGCCGCCGCGCCGCCCTCGTAGAACCACTCCAGTTCGTGGCGGCGCAGCGTGAACACGCCGCGCAACACGAGCTCCGTGACCGCTTCCGGGTGGGCCTGGGCGTAGGCGAGGGCCAGGGCGCTCCCCCACGAACCTCCGAACACCTGCCATCGCGGTATGCCGAGGTTGCGCCGCAGCAGTTCGATGTCGGATACGAGGTGCCACGTCGTGTTGTGCCGCAGGTCGGCGTCCGGAGCGCTCGCGTGGGGAGTGGAGCGGCCGCAGCCGCGCTGGTCGAACAGCACGATGCGGTAGCGCTCCGGGTCGAAGAACCGGCGGTGCCACGGCGCCGTGCCGCCGCCGGGGCCGCCGTGGAGGAAGACCACCGCCTTGCCGTCGGGGTTCCCGGACTGCTCCCAGTAGATCCGCTGCCCGTCGCCGACGGGCAGCATCCCGTCCTGGAACGGCTCGAGAGGCGGATACAGCACATCATCGAGCGCGCTGACCGTCATGGCCCCACCGTATCGGTGCGGGCGGTGGCGGACCGCTCAGAGGGCGGAGCGGCGGCGCAATATGCTCGATCCGGCACAGCGCGGGGCGGAGGACGGGGTGGATCTGATCCTGATCGTCGTGATCGGCGTGGTTCTGGTGTGTGTGGTCACGGCGGTGGGGCAGCGCGCGAACATCGCCGGCCCGCTGATCCTGGTCGTGCTGGGGCTGCTGATGGCGGTCGCACCGTTCATCCCGAACCTGCAGCCGATCGACCCGGAGTGGATCCTCATCGGCGTGCTGCCGCCGTTGCTGTACTCGGCGGCGGTGCAGCTTCCGGCGGTCGAGTTCCGCCGCGACTTCACGCCCATCGCCGGGTTGTCGGTGCTGCTGGTGGTGATCTCCTCGGTGGTACTCGCGGTCGTGTTCCTGTGGACGGTCCCCGGGATCAGCCCGGCTCTGGCTATCGCGCTGGGCGCGATCCTGAGCCCGACGGATGCGGTGGCGACCTCCATAGCCCGGCGGATGGGGCTCGCCCCGCGCGTCGTGACCATGCTCGAGGGTGAGAGCCTCCTCAATGACGCGACCGCGCTCGTGCTGCTGCGCACGGCGGTCGCGGCGATCGCGGCCGGCTTCTCGTGGGGGGACGCTGCTGGGAGCTTCTTCTGGGGCGTGGCGATCGCGACCGTCGTGGGCGCGGTGGTCGGCCAGGTGAACCTGCGGGTGCGCTCCTGGGTACGTCACCCCGCCGCGAACACGGCCCTCAGCTTCACGGTGCCGTTCATCGCGTACCTGCCCACGGAGGCACTGGGCGGTTCGGGCCTCGTCGCCGCGGTGGTGGCGGGAATCGTGACCGGACAGGGCGCGGCCCGGTGGTTCACGCCGGAGCAGCGACTGTCGGACGAGCTGAACTGGCGCACGGTCGAGCTGCTGCTGGAGGGCGGCGTGTTCCTCCTGATGGGACTCGAACTCACCGACGTGGTCACCCGCAACCTGGAGGAGCACGGCGGGCTGTGGCATGGCACCTGGCTGGCGATCATCGCCCTCGCGGTGATCCTCGCCGTGCGGGCGAGTTACGTCGCGGTTCTGATCGGCTGGCAGCACAGCCGCGCCCGCCGGACAGGGCCCGGGAGCGCGCCACCCGGCGGGCCCCCGCGGGCCGAGCAGGCGCCCCCCGCGGACCGGCGTGGCGGGATGCGGCAGCGGCTGAGGCGGATCGGATCCGACCTCGACTACTACCGCGCGCAGCCTCTCGGGTGGAAGCACGGGGTCGTGATCGTCTGGGGCGGGATGCGCGGAGTGGTCACTCTGGCAGCCGCGCAGACGCTCCCGGCGGGCACGGATCAGCGAGCTCTGCTGGTGTTCGTCGCGTTCATGGTCGCCACGATGAGCCTGCTCGTGCAGGGCTTCACGCTCGCGCCGCTGGTGCGGCTGCTGCGGATCCCGCCGGATGCGACCGCCGAGCCCACCCGCGCCGAGCAGACCCGGCTGGACGCTCGACTGCGCGCTGCTGCGGCCGAGGCCCTGCGGGACCCGCGGACGCTCCGGCGCGACGGCACGCCGTTCGCCCCGGACCTGGTGGCCCGGGTGGGACCTGCCCTGATCGAGCCGCCGGACGACGACACCACCGCGCTGGCCCGGGACATCCTGGATCTGCGGCTGGCGCTCATCGAGGTGATGCGGCGCCGGCTGGTGGAGATCAGTGCGACGGGGGAGTTCAGCACGGCGTCGCTCCGGCACGCGCTGGCCGAGCTGGATGCCGATCAGTTGAGCCTGGAGCTGCGGATCGCCGACGAACCCGGCGGCTGACGGTCAGGCTGCGCCGCATGTGCGGGAGCACCGCGGCAGGTGGTCCCGCGCGTCCGTCATGCGGCGGCCAGGATCTCGAGCACGGCGGCACCATACTGGTCCCGTTTGGCCGCGCCGATGCCGTTGATGCCGACGAGGTCCTCCGGGGTGGCGGGCCGGCGGCGCGCGAGCTCCCGCAGCGTCGCGTCGGCGAACACGACGTAGGCGGGCACGCCGCGCTCGCGTGCGGTGGCGGCGCGCCACTGCCGGAGCCGCTCGAACCGGTCCGCCGCGTCCTGGTCCAGCGCCGCATCCGATCCGGGCGTGCGGACTCGGATGCGGCGGGCGGCCCGCTCGCGGCGCAGCGGCACGTCGTGAGCTCCGCGCAGCACCTCGGCAGCACCGTCGCCGAGCGCGAGCGTGCCGTAGTCGCCCTGGGCGATGAGGATGCCGCGAGCCAGCAGTTGACGCACCACGCCGCGCCACTCCTGCTCCCCGAGGTCGGCGCCCACCCCGAAGGTGGCGAGCGTGTCATGCCCCCGGGCGCGCACCCGCTCGGTCCCCGACCCCCGCAGGATGTCGATCACCTGCCCAGCGCCGTACGCCTCGCCCCGCTCGCGCTGCAGCCGCACCACCGTCGAGAGGAGCTTCTGCGCCGGGATGGTCCCGTCGAACACGTCCGGCGGCTCCAGGCAGACATCGCAGTTGCCGCACGGCGCGGCCGATTCACCGAAATACGCCAACAAATCGCGGCGTCGGCACTGGGTGGTCTCGCACAGCGCCAGCATCGCGTCCAGCTGACGCGCCTGCTGCATGCGGTGTGCGCGATCACCGGAGCCCTGCTCGATCAGGCGGCGCTGCTGCACCACGTCCGACAGGCCGTACGCCATCCAGGCCAGCGCGGGTTCGCCGTCCCGGCCGGCGCGGCCGGTCTCCTGGTAGTAGCCCTCCACGGACCGCGGCAGGTCGATGTGCGCGACGAATCGCACGTCGGGCTTGTCGATCCCCATGCCGAACGCGATCGTGGCGACCATCACGACGCCGTCCTCCTGCAGGAAGCGCCGCTGATTCTCCGCGCGCTGGGGCGCGGGCAGACCGGCGTGGTATGCCAGGGCGGTCACGCCGTGACCGCGCAGCATCTCCGCCGTGCGTTCGACGCCCTTGCGGCTGAGCGCGTACACGATCCCGGAGGCGCCTTCGGGCTGGGATCGGATCACGGCGAGCAGCTGGCGCGCCGTGTCGGTCTTCGGTTCGATGCGGTACTGGATGTTCGGGCGGTCGAAGCTGGCGACGAAGTGACGGGCGTGCTTCAGATCGAGCCGATCGGTCAGTTCGCGCTGCGTCACCCGGGTCGCGGTAGCGGTCAGCGCCATCCTCGGCACGCCCGGGAACCGGCTGCCGAGGTCAGCGAGCCCGAGGTAGTCGGGCCGGAAGTCGTGCCCCCACTGGCTGACGCAGTGCGCCTCGTCGATCGCGATCACGCTCAGCTCGCCGCGCTGCAGCAACTGGGTGGTGGCGGGAACGGCCAACCGCTCCGGTGCGACGTAGAGGAGGTCCAGGTCGCCGGCCAGGTACGCGTTCTCGACGGCGACCCGTTCGGGCGGCGTCTGGGTCGAGTTCAGGTACGCGGCGCGCACGCCGTTGGCGCGCAAGGCCTCGACCTGGTCGGTCATCAGGGCGATCAGCGGGCTGATCACCAGACCGGTGCCCGGGCGCACCAGCGCCGGCACCTGATACGTGATGCTCTTACCGGCGCCGGTGGGCATCAGCACCACGGCGTCGCCGCCCCCGACGACGTGGTCGATGATCTCCGCCTGCTCCCCGCGGAACCGGTCGTATCCCCAGACGCGCCGTAACACCTCCGTGGCGGTGGGCGGAGTGGCTGCGGCGCGGCTCACTCGGACAGGCTAACCGGGAGGTCGGACTTCAGAGCCAGAATGCGGCGGACCGACTCGTCCACTCGTCGCGCGAACACGGGATCGGCGCGGGCGCGGTCGAGCACCGCCGCGTGCATCTGCGGAAACACCGACGGGTCGGCGGAGACCAGCAGCAGATCCACCCCCGCCTCCAGCGCCATCACGGCCCGGTCCCCGGGTGGCCATTGCTCCACCTGCGCGGGCGCCGACAGGTCGTCCGTCATGACCACGCCCTCGAATCCGACCTGCTCGCGCAGCAGACCGGTCACGACCGGGGCGGAGAAGGCGGCGGGCCGCGCCGGGTCGATCCGGTCGTAGACGGCGGTCGCCATCATCACCACCGCGGGACCCTGCGCGAGCAGCGCGCGGTACACGGCCACATCGGCGGCGGCCGCGTCGACGGTCGTGTCCACGACGTCGGCAGCGTAGTCCGTGTTGCCGGTCACCCGGCCCAGGCCCGGGAAGTGCTTGAGGGTGGGAAGGATGCCGCCGGCCCGCATGCCGGCGGCGAACGCGCCCGCGTAGGCGGTCACCGTGTCCTGGTCATAGCCGTAGTGGCGGTGGTACACCCCCACGGGGAGGTTCAGGTCCTCCGTCTCGGGGCTCGTGACGATGTCGACCACCGGGGCGAGGTTCATCGTGACGCCGGCGGCGCGCAACTGCTCCGCCCAGCGCTGGGAATCGACCCGGAGCGCCTCCGGACTCCGCCCGGTCGAGGTCAGCGCGGTGGGCATATCCTCGAATCCGGCGCCGCCCAGGACCTGCACATCCCCGCCTTCCTGATCGGTGGCCACCCACAACGGCGGCGATCCCGGGGCCGCGGCCGATGTGAACTGCGCCACCAGCTCGGCCGTGGCCGTCGCCCCGGCCGACGAGCGGCCGTGCAGGAAGACGCCGGCGACTCCGGCATCCGCGACCGCGGCCAAGGTGACGGGGTCGGCGCTCTCCACGGGGGTGCCGACCAGGAACAGTTGCCCCACCCGCTGCTCCAGTGTCCAGCCCGCGATCGGATCGGGTGGCGCCGCCTCCGTCGGATCCGCCGCACTCGTAGCCGGGGCATCCGGCGGTTGCGGAGCAGCGCACCCGGTGAGCGCCGCGGCACACACCGCCGCCAGCGCGAGGGCGCGCCGCATCCGTGTCACCGGTCCAGTCTGCGCCGTCCGAGCCGTGTGTCAGCGGGGGATAACCGGAATCAGCAGGGATGCGGGTCGGCCGGGCCCCCAGTGCAGCGCCGCGGTCCCGGACCGGCTCCACTCGTACCACGCCGGAGCGTGCCCCGTGAGCGGCCCGCGTGGGGACAGCGACCGGCCGGAGACCACGAGCCGCAGTGTATCGCCCGCCCGGAAGAACGTCGCCGAGGGGCTGAGCGCGATCCGCACCGGCACCACCTCGCCCGAGCGCAGCGGCTGGGATCTGAGGAAGGACGGCACCGGTGCCTCCGGCCGCGATGCGGCCTCATCGAGCTCGCGCAGCGACGCGCGCTGCCAGCCGGTGCTGACACGGTCCCTGCCGTACCCGTACGAGCCCTCGAAACCGACGAACCTGCCGTGATGCCACTTCTCCACCCCCGCGAACAGGCACAGATCGTCCAGGTCCGGGGAGGACGCCCACAGGTCCAGTCCGATCGGACCGGTGACCTCCGTGTCCTCGGCGAACACGTGATCGAACCGCGCGGCCCGCCGGCGGGCGGGGAAGGCGACGCTCCCCTCCTGGTGCGGCGGCGTGCCGTCCAATCGCGCGCCGGGGCCCAGATGCAGCCGCGTCCACCGGACGGTCGGTGGCGGCCACGCGGGCTCCTCCCGAATGGCGTGCACGACGGCGCCGGACTCCCGCACCTCCAGACGGACCGGTGGGGGAGCCGGAAGGTCCGCGCCTTTCAGGTGCCGGTCGAGGAAGTCGCGCTGCGCGGTGCGCGCCGGCTCCGAGTAGAACGTCGCCCACTTGCCCCCGCGATGGGTGTAGGCCGATCGCTCCACCGCCCCAGCCCGCTCCAGCGCGCGGAAGGATCCCCGCGAGTGCAGATGGGCGTCCGAGAAGCTCGCGCAGACCAGCATCGGCACCTGGATCGCGGCGAGGTCTGGCACCTTCGCGTCCCACCACGCGTCGTGCAGTGGATGGCGCCGCCGGCCCGCCAGCAGGTCCTCGGCGGTCGGCGCGGTGCGACGCACCCCGCGCGCCCACACCAGCGAGAACCCCCGCTCCGTCACGCCGCCCGCGCGCATGAGATCCCGGTACAGGTCCGACAGCCCCTCCCACGGCACGATCGCCGCGAGCGAGGGTGGCCGGGTCTCGGCGGCGCGGTATTGCGACATCGCCAGATACGACACCCCCAGCATCCCGACGCGACCCGTCGACCAGTCCTGCGCGGCGGCCCACTCGATGACGTCGTAGAGGTCGCGACCCTCCTGCACGGACATCAGGTCGGCCCGCCCGCCGGAGGAGCCGCTGCCGCGCAGTTCCACGTTCAGCACCGCGTACCCCTGTCCGGTCCACCAGTCCGGGTCCGGCGCCTCCCAGCCGGTCTCCGACGAGATCGTGATCGGCGCCGGCTGGCGCATGACCCGGTACTGCAGGTCAGGACGCCAGCCACCGCGCCGCCGCGGCCGAGGGCGCCCGGTGCCGTAGGGCTGCGCTGACACGATCACCGGCGCCGCGTGGGCCCCCCGGGTGTAGAGGCTCGCGCGCAGCACCGTCCCGTCCCGCGTCGGGATGGGGACGCCGTGACGGATGCGCAGGTCCGGCGCGGGGGCGACGATCGTGACGGGCGGGTGCAGGATGCCGCGCAGCCGAGCCAGCGCGTAGCCGAACGACCCACGCTGGTGCCGCCACGGCCGGTCCAGCACCGGGGTCCCGCCGTCAGGGACGCGGGCGCTCACAGGCGCACCAGCGCGACGTCGCGCACGACCGCCACACCTTCCTGCTCGGAGGCCGCCAGGTCGATCCGGGCGCGGATCCGCCAGTCAGCCGATGAC
>CAVOIT010000014.1:0-16557 GCA_963696115.1 uncultured Actinomycetota bacterium
CCACGTATCGCTGGACGGGCACGCGCACGGACCGGCGGCGGCGAGCGGCATCCACCCCTTCGACGACCTCGCCGGCGCGGAGCAGGACGCCCCCGGCCGTTCCGGCGGGAGCCGCGACGACGTTGACGCAGGAGTGGATGCCGTGACTCAGATAGACGTACAGCAGCCCGGGCTCGGCCCACATGGTGGCGTTGCGCGCGGTCGGTCCGCTGCGGGCGTGCGAGGCCGGATCGGGGATCGCGCCGGTTCCCCGGCCGTGGTAGGCCTCCACCTCGGTGATCCGCACCGTGACCCGATCGCCGGCGACGTCCGTGGTCAGCAGCGCCCCGAGCAGGCGCGGCGCGACCTCCAGCGGCAGCTCCGACAGCGCCGCCCGATCGGCCGGGCGGTGGCCGCTCACCGTCCGGGGGCGGGGGCGTCGGCGGTGTCGGCGCAGGAACGGCACATCCCGAAGATGTCCACGACGTGCTCGGCGCGGGTGAACCCGTGGGCGGCGGCGGTGCGCTGCGCCCACTGCTCGACCTCCGACGCCTCGATCTCGACCGTGCGGCCGCAGGACCGGCAGATCAGGTGGTGGTGATGCCCGGCGGACGCGCACGCCCGATACAGGTTCTCGCCCTCAGGACCCTGCAGCGAATCCGCGGTTCCCTGCGAGGCGAGCGTCGCCAGAGCCCGGTAGACGGTGGCCAGTCCGATTCCGGTGTCCGCCTCGCGCAGCCGACTGTGCAGTTCCTGGGCGCTGACGAAGCCTCCCGACCGGGAGAGCTCGGCGCGCACCCGATCGCGTTGCCACGTGTTGCGCTGGCTCATGCGCCGGATTCTACCCGGCGCCCGATCAGGCGGCAGGCGATGTAGATCAGGAACGAGATGGTGGTGATGTAGGGACTCACGGGGAGCGTTCCGGCCACGGCGAGCAGGATGCCGCCCACGGCCGACACCACTCCGAACACCGCCGCCAGGGCGGGAACGGCGACGGGTCCGCGGGAGACCCGCATCGCCGCAGCGGCGGGGGTGACCAGCAGCGCCATCACCAGCAGGGCGCCGATGATGTGCACGGCCACGGCGACCACCAGGCCCAGAAGCAGCATGAAGGCCAGTGAGATCGACCGCGATGGAACCCCCCGGGCTGCTGCGCCCTGAGGGTCGAGCGAGTCGAAGCGGAGGGGACGCCATACGATCGCCAGCGCCACCAGCACAGCCAGGGAGATCGCTGTCAGCAGCCCCACCTGACTCGACTGCACCGAGACGATCTGACCGGTGAGCAGGCTGAACCGATTGGCGCTGCGCCCCGGGTACAGCGAAAGGAAGAGGATGCCCAGTCCGAGCCCGAACGGCATCAGCACGCCGATGATCGAGTTGCGCTCCCGCGCTCGCGCCCCGAGCCATCCGATCAGAGCCGCCGCAGCGAGGGAGCCGACGATCGATCCGGCCACGACGTCGAACCCCAGCAGCAGTGCTCCCGCGGCTCCTGCGAACGAGAGCTCGCTGATGCCGTGCACGGCGAACGCCATGTCGCGCTGCATGACGAAGACACCCACCAGGCCTCCGACAGCTCCGAGCACGACGCCGGCCCAGACCGCGTTCTGCACCAGCGCCAGGATGGCGCCGTAGTCGCCGAGACCACCGAACAGCGCCTCGATCAGGTCGTCCCCGCTCACCCCGCCTCCGCCGCGACGGAATCCTGGTGATGATGGGATGCGTCCTCGGCATCGGGGGCGCCGACCACGACCAGCCGCCCGCCGACGCGGGTGACGAACACCGGCGCACCGTACAGGTCGCTCAAGACGTCCGAGTCCAGCACGTCGTCGGGGACGCCCAGCGTGAACCGGCCGTGCGCCAGGTACAGGATGCGGTCGACCACACCGAGCACGGGGTTGATGTCGTGAGTGACCAGCAGCACCCCGGCACCGCGACGGCGGCGGTGGCGATCGATGAGCTCGATGACCGCCTGTTGGCCGGCCAGGTCCAGACCCGTCATGGGCTCGTCGCAGAGCAGGAGGCCGGGGTCGTCCGCGAGCGCCTGACCGATCCGGAGCCGCTGCTGCTGACCCCCGGACAGCGCACCGGCGGGCCGGTCGGCGAAGGACCGGGCGCCTACTGCATCGATGAGCGACTCGACGCGGCGGCGGTCGGAGCGACGCGGTATCGGCGGACCGAACCGGTGCCCGTCGACACCGAAACGGATGAGGTCCCGTCCTCGCAGCGGCGCGTCCGGGGGCAGCGGGCGCTGCTGAGGAACGTAGCCGATGGCGCGGTTGCCCTTCGCGCGCACGGGGCGCCCGAGGACCCGGATGCCGCCATGGCTCAGTCGCTCCAGACCCAGGATCGCGCGCAGCATCATGGTCTTTCCGGCACCGCTCGGGCCGAGCACGGCGACGAGTTCCCCCGGCTCGACAGTGAGGTTCAGTCCGCTCCAGAGATCCCGACCCGCGCGGGCGAGCGCCGCGTTCTCGATGACCAGGGGCGCCGTCATGATGCCAGCGCTCTGGAAAGGTCGGAAACGTTCGCCGTCATCCATTCGAGGTAGGTGAGTCCGTCCGGGAGTGTTTCGGTGAACTCGAGAACAGGGATGCCGGCCGTGCGGGCCGCGGCGATGAGCTGCTCGGTCTCGGGGCCTCCGGTCTGCGCGTTCGCGATGAGCGCGCGGACCTGACCGGACGCGAGGGCGTCCAGCGCGGCGAGCAGCACCGCGGGGGGCACGTCGCGGCCGCTCTCTGCGGCGGCGGCGAACTCCTCAGGCATGACGTCCTGCAGTCCGGCGCCCTCGATCAGATATGCCGGGGCCGGTTCGGTCAGCAGCACCTTGGCACCGGCATGCGCCTGGGCGACCGCCGCGATCTCGGCCTGGAGCGCAGCCACCTCGGCGCTGAAGCCGGCGGCGGCATCCCGGAACGCGCTCTCCCGGTCGGGGACGATGGCGGACAGCTCGTCCGCGATCGCGTCGGCTACCAACGCCATCGCTCCGGGGTCGTACCAGACATGCTCGTTCCCCCCCTCCGGCACGGCGGTGACGTCCACGGCTACCACCTGGGGCACGGAGGATCCGGATGCCGCGATCAGCCCCTCCATGAACGAGTCGTACCCGCCACCATTGAGAACCACCACATCGGCTCGCTGCACCGCCAGTTCGTCGGCGGCACTCGCCTCGTATTCGTGCGGGTCGGAGACGGCCGAGTCGATCAGGGCGGTCACGTCGACCTCACCCTGCGCCACCTCCTCTGCGATCTGCGCATACACGTTCGTGGATGCCACGACGCTCGGCCGTGACGACTCCGCGGACGGGGCGCACCCCGCAAGGCCGGCGATCGCGGTGGCGGTGAGGGCGGCGACGACGGCACGGGTGGGACTGCGCATGATCGCAGCCTACGGTCAACTGATAATCGTTATCAAATCGGCGGGGCCGCCCGCTTCCGGTCAGTCCAGCAGCAGCGCCGGTTCCTCCAGAACGGAGGCTACGTCCGCGATGAACCGGCTCATACCGTCCCCGTCGATCACCCGATGATCGAAGGAGCCGCCCACCGTGGTCACCCACCGCGGCCGGACCTCGCCGTCGACCACCCAAGGCTTCTGTCGGATCGCCCCCATCGCGACGATGCCCGACTCGCCGGGGTTGATGATCGGCGTCCCCGCATCCATTCCGAACACTCCGATGTTCGTGATGGTGATCGTCCCGCCCTTCTGATCCGCCGGAGTGGTCTTGCCGTCCCGGGCGGTGAGCGTCAGTCTTTCCAGAGCCCGCGCGAGCTCGCGCGTGTTGAGCGTCTGAGCCTCCTTGATGTTCGGCACCAGCAGTCCGCGCGGGGTCGCGGCCGCGATGCCGAGATTGACGTAGTGGCGGACGAGGATCTCCGCCGCCCCTTCGCCCGTGTCGATCCACGCGGCGTTCACGAGCGGCGTGCGCCGCACGGCCCAGATCACCGCGCGGGCCATGATCAGCAGCGGCGACACCTTGATATCGGCGTAGTCCGGCGACGCCTTCAGCCGCCTGACCAGCTCCATGGTGCGGCTGGCATCCACATCCGTCCACACCGAAACGTGAGGCGCGGTCTTGGCGCTGAGCACCATCCCGGTCGCCATCGCCTTGCGCACCCCCTTGACCGGGATCGTCTCCTCGCGGGTCTGGTCGGCCACCTCCTCCGGGACCGGGATGGTCTCCTCGCGGACTTCGGGCCATTCCGGGGTGCGGATGTTGCGGAAGACGCTGGCCTGCGAGGCGTGCTGCAGCACGTCGTCCCGGGTGACCTCGCCGGCAGGACCGGTCGGGGTCACATGCGTCAGGTCCACACCGAGGTCACGGGCGAGCTTGCGGATGGGTGGCTTCGCGATCACGCCGACGGCCGCCGCGACGGGGGCGGCGGCGGGGGCCCGACGCCGGGAGGGCACCGTGCCAGGAGCTCCGTATCCCACCAGCACCGACCCGGTCTGCTCGGCTTCGGGCGCGGCGACGGGGGCCGTCGGGGCCATCGCCAGTGCCCGCGTCGGTGATCATCACGATGGGCGCCCCCACCTCGACGGTGTCGCCCTCGGGAACCAGGAGCTCCGCCACCCGCCCCGCGAACGGCGAGGGCAGCTCCACAAGGGACTTGGCTGTCTCGATCTCCACCAGCACGTCGTTGATGGCCACCTCGTCGCCCGGGCCGACCCGCCAGGAGACGATCTCCGCCTCCGTCAGGCCCTCACCGACATCGGGGAGGTGAAAGGTGCGGCTGCTCATGCGGACTCCTCCGGCAGATCAGTAGGCCAGGACCCGGTCGACCGCCTCGAGGATCCGGTCGGGGTCGGGCAGGTAGAGGTTCTCGAAGGTGGCGGGGGGGAACGGGATGTCGAAGCCCGAGACCCGAAGGACCGGAGCGGTCAGCGAGTAGAACGCGTTCTCGGTGACCGTCGCGGCGATCTCGCTGCCGAGGCTGGTGAAGCCCGGCGCCTCCTGCGCGTACACCATGCGGCCGGTCCGCCGCACGGATTCGAGGATGGGCGCGTAGTCCACCGGCGACAGCGAGCGCAGGTCGATCACTTCGCAGGAGGTTCCCTCCCCCTCGGCCAGGGCGGCCGCCTGCAGCAGCGTGGTCACCATCGCCCCGTGCCCGACGAGCGTGACATCCGCCCCCCGGCGCACCACCCGCGAGGCGTGCAGCGGAAGCGCACGTTCAGCGCGGTCGACCTCGCCCTTGGGCCAGTACCGGCTCTTGGGCTCGAAGAAGATCACCGGGTCGTCCGAGCCGATGGCGTCCTGAATCATCCAGAAGGCATCGTTCGGGGTCGACGGACTCACCACCCGCAGCCCCGGCGTGTGGGTGAAGTACGCCTCCGGGCTTTCCTGATGGTGCTCGATCGCACCGATATGGCCCCCATAGGGGATGCGGATCACCACCGGCATCCGCAGGGCGCCGGCGTGACGGTAGGTGAGCTTCGCCAGCTGCGAGGTGATCTGGTCGAAGGCCGGGAACACGAACCCGTCGAACTGGATCTCGCACACCGGCCGCCACCCGGCCATCGCCAGACCGATGGCGGTTCCCACGATGCCCGACTCGGCCAGCGGCGTGTCGATCACCCGCCGGTCGCCGAACCGCGCCTGCAGTCCTTCCGTGACCCGGAACACCCCGCCGAGACGTCCGATGTCCTCGCCCATCAGCAGCACCCGGTCGTCGGACTCCAGGGCAGCGTGGAGCCCTGCGTTCAGAGCCTTCGCGAACGGCATCGAGGCGGTGTCGATCACGATCCCGCTCCGTCCAGGTCCGCCTCGTACTCCGTCAGCCAGCGTCGCTGTGCTTCCACCAGCGGATGCGGCTCGCTGTAGACGTGATCGAACATCGACCCGCGTTCAGGGGCGGGCACGGCCAGGGTCCGCACCCGGATGTCCTCCGCATAGGCCGCCGCCTCCGCGTCCGCCTCGGTGAAGAAGTCCTCGGCATGACCCCTGGATCGCAGGAAGGTTCCGAGCCGCGCGATCGGATCCCGCCGTGCCCAGTCCTCCTCCTCCTGCGCGGTGCGGTACTTGGTGGGGTCGTCGCTCGTGGTGTGCGCGCCGCGGCGGTAGGTCACCGCCTCGATCGCCTGCGGTCCCGCGCCGCCGCGTGCCGCGTCGAGCGCGGCGCGCGTGACAGCATAGGAGGCGAGCACGTCGTTACCGTCCACCGCGACGCTCGGGATGCCGTACCCGACGGGGCGACCGTGGAGGGGAACCCGTGACTGCGTGCTGACCGGCACGGAGATGGCCCATTGATTGTTCTGCAGGAAGAACACGGCCGGGGCGTCATAGCTGGCGGCGAACACCATCGCCTCGTGGACATCGCCCTGGCTGGATGCACCATCGCCGTAGTAGACGATCACCGCCTCGTCGCGCTGGGGATCACCGCAGCCGCTGCGCCCGTCGAACGCGAGCCCCATCGCGAACCCGACCGCGTGCAGCGTCTGGGTGCCGAGCACGATCGAGTACAGGTGGGTGTTGCCGTTGCGCGGGTCGTAGGGGTCCCATCCGCCGTGGGTCACGCCCCTCATCATCCGGATGATGTCCAGCGGATCCACGCCGCGAAGCGTCGCGACCACGTGCTCGCGGTACGACGGGAACACGTGGTCCTGACTGCGGGCGGCGCGCCCGGAGCCCACCTGCGCCGCCTCCTGGCCGAAACTGGGGGGCCACAGGGCCAGCTGCCCCTGCCGCTGCAGGTTCGTCGCCTCCCGGTCGAACGCCCGCACCCGCACCATGTCGCGGTAGAAGTCCTGCAGTTCGGCGTCGTCAAGGGACTCCACCAGGTGCAGGTACGGCTCGGCGGCGGCGCTCGGCCGGACGGTGCCGTCCGGTTGCAGGATCCGCACCAGACCCGGGTCGTCGACGGGAAGGCCCGCGGCCCGCTCCGTGTCGGCTGGGGAGGTCACGCGCTCTACCGTATCCGCCGTGCCGGGTGGGTCTCCGGAAGAGCGCGGACAACGGATGCCCCGATCCGTAGGACGATGTCGACAGATTCGGCCTCACCGATGGAGATCCGCACCCCGTCGCCCGCGAATGGCCGCACGATCACGCCGCCCTGTTCGAAGGCCGCGGCGACCTCGGCCGTGTGCTCACCGGTGGCCAGCCAGACGAAGTTCCCCTGCGCCTCAGGAACCCGCCACCCGACCTCGCGCAGTCCCGCCGCGATGCGGTCCCGGCGTTCGGCGATCACCCGCACCCGCTCGAGCAGCTCGTCCTCGGCATCCAGGCTCGCCAGGGCCGCCCGTTCCGCCTGCGCCGTCACCGACAACGGAATGGCGGTGGATCGGGCGGCATCCAGAATGCGTCTGTGCCCGATCGCGTACCCGATCCGCAGTCCCGCCAGTCCATACGCCTTCGAGAACGTGCGCACGGTCACCACGTTGGCGGCGGCCGGCCCGGTCCTCCGCAGCCCGTCCACGGCGTGCGGGTCGGTGACGAACTCGGCGTATGCCTCGTCGAGCACGACGAGTACGTCCGGTGGCACCTCCGCCAGGAACGCCTCGAACTCCGCGGCGCCGAGGACCGGACCGGTGGGATTGTTGGGGGAGCAGACCAGGATCGCGCGTGTGCGCTCCCCGACCGCCCGCACCATGGCCGGCAGGTCGTGGCGTCCTTCGGAATCCAGAGGAACTTCCACGGCCTGCGCGCCGGCGACGGTGACCAGGCCGGGGTATGCCTCGAACGAGCGCCAGGGGTAGATCACCTCGTCGCCGGGTCCGGCTGCCGCCAGCAGCAACTGCGACAGGATCGACACGCTTCCCGCGCCGACGTGCACCTCATCGTCGTGGACGCCGAACCGTTCGGCCAGTCGTCGCCGCAGGCGCTCCGCGGTCGCATCCGGGTACCGGTTCAGCGCGCTCTCGTCTCGCAGCGCCGCGGTCACCGCGGGCAGCGGCGGGAACGGGTTCTCGTTGCTGGACAGCTTGAACCCGCCCGCCTGGGCCTGCTTGCCCTGCGCGTACGCCGGGAGCGCGGCGATCTCGGCGCGCAGCCGTACGGGGATGGGCTCGCTCACCCTCCGAGTGTAGATTCCCGCGTCCGCCCCGCCCGGCCGGAAGGATGTGTCCGACCTGGCACTCCTGTCACACTGACCGGATGAGATTCCTCGTCCGACTGGTCGTCAACGCGTTCGCCATCTGGGTGGTGACACTGGTTCCGATCCTGCAGGTGAGCGTTGTCGCCTTTCCCCCGGGCCAGACGCTGGAGGTCGTGCTGTCCCTGCTCGGCGTCGCCCTGATCTTCGCCGTCGTGAACACGGTGGTCGGCACTGTGCTGAAAGTGCTGACCTTCCCCCTGTATCTGCTCACCCTCGGACTGTTCTCCCTCATCGTCAACGGCTTCCTGCTCTGGCTCACGAGCTGGATCACGGAGTTCTGGAGCTGGGGACTGCGCGTGGGCGACTTCTGGTGGGCGGTGGTGGCGGCGCTGCTCATCTCCCTGATCAACTGGGGCTTCGGGCTCATCCTCCGTCCCTCCAAGAAGGACTGAACGCGCCAGATCCGACCAGCGGCGGCACCGGCAGGGGCAGCGGGTAGGGACCGGGTGCGCCGGGGTCAGCAGTGGATGGCTCGGGCGGCATCCGCTCGGCGCCGTACTCCACGACCAGGTCGGGGACCCGTGCGGCCAACGGCGCGAGCCGATCGGCGAGCGCAGCCATCCGCGGGTCGCCGGACGCGTCCGCCATCGCGGCGGTCTCCCGGTACCGCTCCATGTGATGGGCGCCGAGGGCGAGGTCGGACGCGCGCGGATCGGGATCGGCCACCCGCGAGACGACGATGCCGGCGCCATCGCCCACAGGACGATCGTGCCCGCCGTCGGCGAGGACGACCACGGGATCGTCGCTGTGGCGGACCTGAACGCTCAGAGCGTCGGCTCCGGGATCGACGGCGGTGGGCGAGCCGAAGGTCACGAGAACCTCGGTGTCGTATCGCCCGCCCGACGCCAGCTGACCCGCCAGCATCCCGCCCTGGGAATGTCCGAAGGCGTAGACCGTGTCGCCCGGTGCGGCGCCGGCAGCGGCGAGAGCGGCCTCCAGCGTCGCCGATGCGTCCGAGCCGTTGCCCAGATAGCCCCGCACGTTCGAGTCCATGTCCCAGGGGTCCTCACCCGCCAGAGCGCGGGTGCCGGCCACATACACCGCGAACACCGGACCGGATGGGGTCGCGTAGCGTTCGACGCGGACGCGGGCCTGACCGCCGGTGGGCACGCGTGCGGCGACCTCGGCGAGCGAGCCGGGCCCGCGCGGCGGGGCAGGCGCCGGCGTGACCGGCACCAGCCGCGCCGGCCGTCCGCCCGCGGCCGGCGCGCTCCCGGCCGGTACGCTGCCGCGGCCCAGCATCCGGACGAGGCCCACCGCCGCGCTCAGACCTAGTGCAGGCAGGAGCCAGCCGCCCGGGGCGGAGCCCGCCAGCAGTTGCCGCAGCAGTTCGGAACCAGCGTCCGGGATCCTCGCGGACGCGTCGGCGATCGCGGCGGCCTCGGGGTGCTCGGCGTGCACCCGCTTGATCGCGGAGTCCAGCCGGGCGGCGAGCGCGTCATCCCCGGCCGCGAGGGCGGCCTCCCGCTCGGCGCGCAACTCGACCAACTCGTACCCGGCGGCGGCGGTGAGGAGCGATGCGGAGAGGGCCTGCGCCGTCGCCGATCGTTCGTCGAGCACCGCGGCGAGGGTGCGGATATCGTCGAGCGCCACCGGGGTGTGGGGCACGATCGCCGCCAACGTCGACGCGGCCGCCGAGACCGCCTCTGACGCGAGCGCAAGAAGCCCATCGCAGCCGAGGACGAGATCGGCCGCTCGGCGCAGGGAACCGCTGTCCACCGCGACGGCGCCGCCCGAGGCGATCACCAGGTCGTCGCTCACGGAAGCAGATCCGTCGCCGCCGGGGCGAGACGCCCGAACAGGCCGGGCGGCATGCCGTGCACGAGCAGTGCCGAACGCGTGTCCGCCAGGACGGCATCGATGTCTTCTGCGGCCGTGCGGTCGGCGCCGATTCCCGCCGCCCAGTCCGCGAGCGCCTGCTGAAACGCCGCGGCGGCCGGCGAGGCCCACGCGGTGGCAGCGGTGACCTCGGTGCTCGCCGCTATGACGCGGCCGAGGACGTCCGCGGCCTCCAGCATGTGGCGACGCGCGGCATCCAGCCGGAACGCCGCATCATCCGGATCGATGTCCCACACCCCGTTCACGATGGAACAGGTCCTCGCGCCTGAACTCTGCCGCGCGAGGTTGGGGAAGCGGCGGGCTGGAATCGGCCCTGTGCACAGCCGAACCCGCGGGCCAGAATGGTCGCCATGGCCGTCGTCGACGTCGCCCCCTTCCGGGTGCTGTTCGTGTGCACGGGGAATATCTGCCGCTCCCCGATGGCCGAGATCGTCTTCCGTTCGCTGGCCGTCCAGTCGGGGCTGGGCACACGAATCCGGTCGCGGAGCGCCGGCACCGGCGACTGGCACGTCGGGGAGCCCGCCGACGAACGCACCCTGGCGGCGCTGACCCGTCGCGGGTACGACGGTGCCGCACATCGGGCCCGGCAGTTCGATCGGCCGGATTTCGAGGACAGCGACCTCATCGTGGCCCTCGACCGCTCGCACGAGCGGATCCTGCGCGGGTGGGCGCCCACACGGGCGGACGCGGACAAGGTCGCCGTGCTGCGCAGCTTCGATGGCAGCGCCGGCGCGGAGCTCGACGTCCCCGACCCGTACTACGGCGGTCCCGGGATGTTCGACGAGGTGCTCGGTATGATCGAGGGCGCGAGCCGGTCGCTGTTCCGGCAACTCGAACCCGCCGTCCGCCACGCGGTGTGAGCAGCGGCGGCGGCCGCACCGGACGGAGTGCCGTGTCGTCGTTCCCCGAGCCTCCCCTCAGCCCCCTCGACGGGCGCTACGCCGCTGTGACGGCCCCGCTGACCCGCCACCTGTCCGAAGCCGGACTGAACCGGGCGCGGGTCGAGGTCGAGGTCGAGTGGGTTCTGGCCCTCACCGACCGGGGCGTGTTCGGCACGGCGCCGCTCGCACCCGCGCAGCGTGAGGGGCTGCGCGACCTGTACCGGCGGTTTGGCACCGAACAGGTTTCCGCCCTTGCCGCGCACGAGGCCGTGACGCGTCATGACGTGAAGGCCGTGGAGTACCTGGTGCGCGACCGCCTGGCGGACCTTGGACTGCAGCGGTTGGCGGAGTTGACCCACTTCGGCTGCACGAGTGAGGATGTCAACTCGGTGGCGTACGCGCTCACGCTGCGCCGGGCGGTGCAGGAGGTATGGCTGCCTGCCGTGCGGGACGTGATCGACCGGCTGCGCGCCGGGGCACACGAGTACCGGGATGCGGCGATGCTGAGCCATACGCACGGGCAGCCGGCGACGCCCACCACGATGGGCAAGGAGTTGGCGGTGTTCGCGCGCCGGCTCCAGCGGGTGGTCGCGCAGGTGGATCAGTCCGAGTTCCTCGCGAAGTTCTCCGGCGCGACAGGCACGTGGTCGGCGCACCTGGCGGCAGCCCCCGAGGTGGACTGGCGGTCGCTGTCGCACGATTTCGTGACCGGTCTCGGACTGGGCTTCAACGACCTGACCACGCAGATCGAGTCCCACGACTGGCAGGTGGAGCTGTACGACCGGGTCCGCCACGCGGGGGGGATACTGCACAACCTGGCCACCGACGTGTGGCTCTACATCTCGCTCGGGTATTTCACGCAGCTTCCGGTGCCCGGCGCCACTGGCTCGTCGACCATGCCGCACAAGATCAATCCCATCCGATTCGAGAACGCCGAGGCGAATCTCGAGATGGCGGCCGGCGTGTTCGCCACCCTGTCGGCGAGCCTGGTCACCAGTCGGCTGCAGCGGGACCTGTCGGACTCCTCGCTGCAGCGCAACGCGGGCGTGGCGTTCGGTCATTCGCTGGTGGCGGTGGACAACGTGCGCCGCGGACTGGACGAGATCGCACTGGACGGGGACCGCCTGGCCGCTGACCTGGATGCCAACTGGGAAGTGCTCGCTGAGGCGATCCAGACGGTGATCCGCGCCGAGGTGGTGGCGGGCCGGTCGAATGCGACGGACCCGTACGCGCTGCTCAAGGAGTTCACGCGCGGTCGCCGCGTGGGGCCAGCGGAGCTGTCCGCCTTCATCGGGGGACTCGACCTGCCCGAGGTGGCCCGCGAGCGGCTGCGGCGGCTCACGCCGGCGGGGTACACCGGCCTCGCTGCGGAGTTGGCCGATTCCGCTTAACGGTCGTCGTTGTCGTGCGTCCCGCCGTCGTCGCCAGCCTCGTCGTCCGCAGGCGGCAGCAGCACCGGCCGGTCGACGGTGTGCGTGACCTGCGCGGGGTCGACCGCCAGCAGCAGCAGAGACATCACCACCAACGACCCGATGAAGGTGATGCCGGCAGCGATCAGCGCGATGATCAGGGCGCGCGCGGTCTGATCCGCCGGATGCTGACCGAAGAACCCCATCGCCAGCAACGTCACGATGCCGGCGAAAACGCCAACCCCCAGTGCGATCCCCACCAGGTGCAGGGGCTTCATCAGGTCGCGTCGGGTCGGCTTGTCGGTCATTGCGCACGCTCCTCGGATGCCGCCGCCTCGGCGCTTTCCGCCTTACGGTCCGGCCGAGGCGAGAAGCCGGCGATCGCCAGGTACACCGCGACAACAGCAGCGTAGGCGCCGAAGATGCCGACGGCGATCGCGGTGCCGGTCAGAGTGAAGGTTCGTCCGGCTTCGGGGATGACATAGTGCAGGGCATACCGGGAGTTGACCAGGAGCATGCCTGCACCGAGCATCACCGTCACCGCACCCACCACGACCGCGTCGCGGGCGTCGGTGCGCGTCCTCGCGCCGGGTGCGGCGCGCCGCATCCGGCGCCAGCCGTCGACGCCCTCGATCAGGCCGGTGATCAGGGCCCAGACGATGATCCCCGCGAACAGCAGGGTTGTCGTGCGCCATGCGGCCACGCCCGTGACCATCCCGGCCACGAGCGAGACGCTGGCCAGCGCGACCGGCACGGCGCGCCTCCCCGCCGAAGGCACCAGCCACGCCCCGGCCATGAGCACGAGGCCGGTGGTGGTGGTGAATCCGCTGAAGACGGCCAATCCGGTCGCGGCGGAATGGTCTGCCGTGAACGTCACCATCACTGCGGCGATCGCCGCGATCGCCGCGCGAGCCAGTTGCACGTGGCGCGGCTCGAGGGCACGGGGAGAGGATGCGGCGGGCACAACGGATTCCAGGATCACGACGGGATGCCCCCAGTCTAAGTGCCCACCGTGCGGCCCCGCGGCGGGGGCTTCGTAGGATCGTTCCGGGGCGCCGGTCTGGACCGCTGAGCCGCGGTGGCGGGAGAGTGGGTTCAGCGGGGACGGACGGTGTTCATCTGGTGGACCCCGCCGAACGGGGTCCCCGCCTCGTCGTAGAGCATCGACCGGGTCAGACCCATGCCGGTCGGTCCGAAGCTCGCGATGGTCTCGAACCCGATCCACTCACCCTTCGGCTCGGCGAACACGTGGGCCGTCAGATCGATGTTCGGGTACGTCGCCAACTTCGGGTCGATCAGCGGGCCGACGCCGTTGGCGACGTCGACCACGCCCAAGGCCCGCGCGGTGGGGCTCACTGGCTCGCCCTCCAGCAGCGGCAGCTGCGGGCGCATCCACGCCCAGCCGTGCCCGGGTTTGTCCGGCCTGCGGTACATGTCGATGGTGCTGACGAACCCGAACGACGCGTCCCGCGTCATGGGTGACTCTGCTCCCATGGCATCCCGAGTGGGCATGGCCGGCGCGCCGCTGCCCGCCAGGTGCGCGGTGTCGAACGGATGCATCAGCCACGCGTGCGCAAGCACGGAGGTTCGGCCTAGATGGGTGAGCGCCACCTCCACCAGTTCGATCGTCCGACCGGGCCGCACGATGCGCACGTCGACGTCGAGGATGTCGCTGACGGTGACGTCCATGGTGCCGAAGATGTCGTAGGCGATCCGCCCGATCTGGAGACCGTCATCGCGACGGTGGTCTCGGTGGCACTCCACGATGTGCGCGGTCAGGCCCAGCACGGGGGCGATGTGGGCGTCGTTAGGGCTCCATGAGCCTCGCACGGCGTCGTTGATCCGGAAACGCGCGTCATCGAGCCGTTCGAAGTAGGCGGGCATGAGCCCATCGTATGTCGTTCCCGGCGACGCCCCGAACCGTCGGAACGAACCAGCCGGTTCAGCGCGGCCGGACGGTCAGGATCTGGTCGACCGCCCCGATGGGGCCGGTCTCGTCGTGGACGATGGAGTGGGTGAGACCCACGCCGTCGGACCCGAACGTCACGGCGGTGTCGAGTCCGATCCACTCTCCCCGGGGTTCACTGGCCAGATGGGCGGTGAGGTCGAGGTTCGGATACATAGCCGCCGTCGGTGGCACGCGGGTGGCGATGCCGTTCGCGACATCCAGCACCCCGAGGGCGCGGGCGGTGAGGCTGACCGGCTCGGAGTCCAGCAGCGGCAGCTGGGGCCGCAGCCACGCCTGGGCGCGGCCGGGCGCTTCCTCCCGACGCAGGATGTCGATGCTCCCGACGAACGCCCCGTCCCACACATCGGATGGCTGCCACCGCTCCATCGTCTCCGGATGCGGCATCATCGGCATCGCGCCGCCGCGCAGTGCGGAGGTGTCCCGTGTGGCCATCATCCAGACCCGGCCGATCACTGCGGGCCGCGCACCGTGACTGAGGGTGGCCTCGACCAGTTCGATGGTCCGTCCGGGGCGCAGCACCCGCACGTCGACGTCGACGACATCGATCGGGATCGTTCCGAGGATGTCGAAGGACATCCTCGCCGCACGCATGCCGTCACCCTGAACCTGGCGGTGGTGACGTTCGACGGCGTGGGTGAGCAGTCCCAGCGCCGGCGCGATGTGCATCTCCGCGGGATTCCAGGCGCCCCTGACCAGGTCGGAGGGTCGGAAGCGGGTGTCGTCGATCCGGTGGAAGTAGGCGGGCACCCGTCGATGCTACGTCCGCTTCGTGACGGGTCCGGATCAGGCCGCACGCCGGGTCAGGCGCAGCACGGGGATCACCCGCGTGGTCTTCGCCTGGATGCCGTCGAGCCCGCCGAATGGGGCGAACAGCGCCATCGCACGGGCGCGGTCGGTACCGGCGAGTTCGTCGACATGGACGGGCACCGTGCCTTCGCCTGGAGCCTCGATATCGACGTCGGGATGTGCCCGCAGGTTGTGATACCAGGCCGGGTTGTCGGGGGCGCCACCCTTGGCCGCCGCGATGATCCAGCTGTCCTGGCTCTCGCGGATCGCGAGCACGGGCGCGATCCGCGGTTCACCGGTCTTCGCCCCCGTCGTGTGCACGAGCACGAGATTGCGGCCATACCCGCGCGCGGAGACCGTGCCGCCGGTGGCCCGGAACTCATCGATGATCGGCTGGTTCCACTCGGCGTGCGGCTTGGCCATCGCTGCTCCTCGTCGGCGGGATCCGGTCAGGGAACGAGGAGCACCTTCGTCGCGCGGCGCTCGTCCATGGCGCGATAGCCCTCGGCTGCGTTCTCCAGCGGAAGCGTCAGGTCGAACACCTTCCCGGGATCGATCCGCCGATCCCAGATCAGGTCGATGAGTTCGGGCAGGAATCGTCGCACCGGGGCGGGGCCGCCGTGCAGGTGCACTTCGGCGTAGAACAACCGGTCGGCGGGGATGGTGACTCCCTTGTGGGCGACGCCGACAAACCCGATGTGGCCCCCCGCTCGGGTCGCCCGGATCGCCTGGAGCAGCGACTCGTCGGTCCCGACCGCTTCGATCACACTGTCGGCGCCGAGCCCCCCGGTGAGCGCTTTCACCGCCTCCGCGCCCTCCCGGCCGCGCTCGGCGACGATGTCGGTGGCGCCGAACTCGCGCGCAAGCGCCTGCCGGTCGGGATGGCGAGACATGACGATGATGCGTTCGGCTCCGAGCCGTTGCGCGGCGAGCACGCCCATCAGCCCGACCGCCCCGTCGCCCACGACCGTGACCGAACCACCGGGGGCGACATCGGCGGCCACCGCGGCGAACCAGCCCGTGCCGAGCACGTCCGACGCCGCCAGGAGCGACGGGATCATGTCGGGGTCCGGCATCCCGGGGGTGGCCACGAGCGTTCCGTCAGCCAGCGGGATGCGCGCCCGCTCCGCCTGCGTGCCGATCGCGCCCATGGGAACACCGTGCAGGCACTTCGACGGGTAGCCGGCGCGGCAGTTCTCGCAGGTGCCGTCGGACGCCACGAACGACCCCACCACGAAATCACCGGGTCGCACGGTACGCACCTGGGCGCCGACCTCCTCCACCACCCCGACGTACTCGTGCCCCATCGGCCAGTGGTCCGGGTGCTCCACACCCCGATAGCCCCACAGGTCGGACCCGCAGATGCAGGTCGACGCCAAGCGGATGATCGCGTCCGTCGGCTCGGCGATGACGGGATCGTCCCGGTCTTCCACCCGGACGTCGCCGGGCGCGTGCATGATCACTCCGCGCATGTCCCCATTGTCCCGCCCGGCCCGGAGCGGGACAACGCCGAGAGTCCGGAGTGGATCCGGTCGACCTAACGATGCGACCGCCCACCACCCACGTAGATCACGTCGTGCTACGACCGGCATCGACAGGCGGACCAT
>CAVOIT010000015.1:0-40498 GCA_963696115.1 uncultured Actinomycetota bacterium
TTGTCACGTGCTCGACTACGTACGTATTGCTCTCCACCGTGGCCTCAGAACCGTGCGTCGGCGGCAGGACAGTTCGAGCAGCCGTACGGCGCGCTCGCGCCGTACTCCACCTTCACCACCACCACGCTCTCCTTCCTGGCCAGCCGGGGACTGACCCGGGAGGACATGGCCGAGGTGGTGGTGGCCCAGCGGGAATGGGCGATGCCGAACGAGCGCGCGTTCCGCCGCAAGCCAACCACCGTCCAGGAGGTCCTGGACGGGCCTCCGATCGCCTATCCGTTCACGCGCGACATGTGCTGCGTGGTCACCGACGGCGGCGGTGCGCTCGTGATGACCAGCGCTGAGCGGGCCCGGGACCTGGACCTCGCGTTCCGACCGGTGTACCTGTTGGGCTCGGGGGAGGCGACGGAGAGCCCGATCATCTCGCAGATGGACGACATCGACAGCTTCGGAGCATTCGTCCGATCCTCCGAGGAGGCGTTCCGCACCGCCGGCGTCAGCCACTCCGACATCGACCACGTCATGTTCTACGACGCGTTCGCCCATCTGCCGCTGTACATGCTCGAGGACACCGGCTTCGTGGGCCGAGGCGAGTCGGGCGCGTTCTACCGCGAGGGCCACAGCCGGCCGGGAGGCCGCCTGCCGGTGAACACCAATGGCGGCGGGATGTCCTACACGCACACCGGCATGTACGGCATGTTCGCTATCCAGGAGGCGGTGCGTCAGTTGCGCGGACAGGCGGTCGTGCAGGTCCCGGACGTGACGACCAGCTTCGTCCAGGGCGTCGGAATGTTCTTCGCAGCATCCGGAAGCCTCGTCCTGAGCAACCAGCAGCCCTGAGCGGGCCGGATGCGCGCCAGCGAGACCGCCTACACCCGGCTGAAGACGGAGATCATCCAATGGGATCTGCCGCCGGGAACACCACTGGGCGAGATCGACACCGCCTCCAGGATCGGCGTGTCCCGCACGCCGATCCGGGAGGCGCTGGCGCGGCTGGCGTCCGAAGGGCTGGTCTCCGCCGGACCCGGCCGGACGATGACCGTCGCGCCCCTGTCCGAGGACACGGTGCGGGAGCTGTACGAGGTGCGGGAGGCCCTGGAGGTGCAGGCGGCCCGACTGGCGGCCCGCCGGCGGGATGCGCAGGCCTTCGAGCGCCTGCGGGACCGGTTCCTGGCGGGTCCGGACGCCGACGGCCTGGCGGACGGCGCCACGCCGTACTTCCTGGCGGACCGGCTGGATACCGCCATCGACGACGCTGCCGGCAATCCGTACCTGGTCGGCGCGCTGCGCGATCTGCGTGGCCACATGGCCCGGGTGCGCCGTCACGCACACCACGACCCGGCGCGCCTGGCCGCGGCGACGCAGGAGCATCTCCTGATCGTCGAGGCGATCCTGCAGCAGGACGAACTGCTGGCCGTGCGCGCGACGGCGGTGCACCTGCACAACAGCTTGAGCAACATCCTGGCGAACGCGCCGCTGGCGTTCGGCGCGGCGGGTGCGCGATGACCGCTGTACAGGCACAGAGGGGAGCATCATGACGGACACCGATCCGGCCGCGACCGCGCGGCTGCGGGATTTCGAGTCACGGGCGCGCGCGTTCTTGGAGCAGAACGTGCCGCGCCGGGGCACTGTGGGCCGCGCGGGCGAGGACCTGCACAGCCCGGAAGTGTTCGCCCGCGAACGGGCCCTGCAGGCGAAGATCTTCGACGCCGGCTTCGCGGCGCTCACCCAGCCGGTGGAGTACGGGGGTCAGGGACTGGGCGAAGCCGAGAGCCTTGCGTGGCAGGCGCTGGTGGTCGACTACGCCGTCCCACGCACCGCGTTCTCCGTCAGTCACGGCATGTGCGGCCCGATCATCACGCTGTTGGGCACCGAGGAGCAGAAGCGGAAATACCTCCCATCGCTCTGGCGCGGCGACACGCTGTTCGCGCAGATGTTCTCCGAGCCCGGGGCCGGCTCCGACGTAGCAGGGCTTCAGACCCGGGCGGAGAAGGTCGACGGCGGCTGGCGGCTGACGGGCCAGAAGGTGTGGACGTCGAACGCGCAGTACTGCGACTACGGCGTCATCATCGCCCGAACCGACCCGGACGTCCCGAAGCATCAGGGCATCACGATGTTCATCCTCGATCTGCACCTGCCGGAGGTGGACGTCCGTCCGCTGCGGGTGGCCAGCGGCGAACGACCGTTCAACGAGATCTTCATCGACGGGGCCTTCGTTCCCGACTCGGACGTGCTCGGCGAGGTGAATCGAGGCTGGGATGCCGCCGTCGCGATGCTCCGGTTCGAGCGGATCTCCATCGGCACCGGCAGTACCCGCACGATCGGTCCGCAGTCCTTCCCGAAACTGGTGGAGAAGGCGCGTGCGGCTGGGCTCTCGGACGAGCCGGCGACCCGCGCGGCACTGGCCGAGGTGTATGTGCTGGAGCGGGGCGGCGATCTGCTGGCCCGGCGGATGCGCGAGGAGGTCGAAGCCGGCATCGAACTCGGGCCGCGCGGCTCCATCGCCAAGCTTGCCGGCGCACTGACGAACCTCCGCATCAATGAACTGGTCAGCGACATCGCGGGACTGGATCTGGTCGCGTGGGACGGCGACGGTCTCGACCTGCCGGGCTTGACGAAGGCGTTCACATCGGGCCCCGCCTCGTGGACGGCCGGCGGCACGATCGAGATCCAGAAGAACATCGTCGGCGAGCGCGTGCTGGGGCTCGAGAAGGATCCGCAGGTCGATCGCGGCGTCCCCTTCCGTGAGATCCGCCGCGGGGCTTGAGAAGAGGAGACGAGGATGTCATTGCTGCTTGACGACGACCAGCGCGAATTCGCCGCCACGGCGCGCGCCGTGTTCGACAGGACGGCCGACTCGCGGCGGGTGCGCGCCGTCCACGACGCCGGCACCGGTTTCGATGGGGACTGCTGGCGAGCCCTCGTCGAGCTCGGAGCCCCCGCGGTGCTGATCCCTGAGGAGTATGACGGGCTCGGCCGCGGACTGACCGAGGCCGCGCTCCTCATGGAGTCCTGCGGTCGGATGATCGCGCCGGTGCCGCTCTACACGGCGTTGCTCGGCGCGGCGGCGGTCCTGGCCTCCGAAGATCCCGAACTCCAGAGGGAACTGCTGCCCGCGATCGCCTCCGGGGAACTGCTGGTCGCCCCGGCGTTCACCGAGGCCGCCGCATCGTGGATCCCGGAATCCCCGCAGACCCGGTTCTCGGACGGCGCGGTCACGGGCGTGAAGACCTTCGTGCGGGACGGTCAGTTCGCCGACCGCCTCCTCGTGCTGGCGCAGCGTGAGGGTGAGCGGGTGATCGTCGTGGTGGATCCCGCTGACGCCGGTTTGCTCCGCGAACCGCTCGGCGTGCTCGACCGCAGCGTCTGGGCGGCCCGGGTGACGGCGCAGGACGTCCCGGCGCGGGCGGTCGCCATCGGCGACGTCGACGCCTACCTCGACCGGGTGGACTCGGTAGCCAGTGTGCTGCTGGCCGCCGCCCAGTACGGGGCCTTCCAACGGGCGCTCGAGATCACGACGCAGTACGCGAAGGACCGGTTCCAGTTCGGCAGGTCCATCGGCTCCTTCCAAGGCGTGAAGCACCCGCTGGCGGAGTGGGCGACGGAATCCGAACTCGCGTTGTCACTGCTGAGATCGGCGACCTCGGCCGGAGACGGCGGTGCGCCGGATTTCCGCGCTCAGGCCCTGGCGGTGCAGGTGAAGATGCAGTCCAAGGCCTTCTGGGCGGCGAGCTGGATGGCCCGCATCCACGGCGGGATCGGATTCACCTGGGAGCACGACTCGCACCTGTTCGTCAAGCAGGCCAAGACCTCCCAGGTGCTGTTGGGCACCCCGGGCGACCGCCTGGAGCGGCTGGCCCAGGCACTGGGCGTGTGACCGTGCCGCGGATGGGCGGTTCCGGCCTGCTCGCCGGCCGGGGGCGTGCGTTGTATACACTGCAGCCAGGGCCGCGCCGTCGCGGCGCGGGACCCGAAGGAGCAGCATGACCATCAGTCACCACGTCCGCGTCCACACGAGCGAGGAGAACCTGCCGCGCGAGCAGCAGCTGGCGTGGAAGCTCGCCGAGGTGGCCACCGACCCGGTGGCGGTGGAGCCCGAGGTGGCCGACATGGTCGTCAACCGGATCATCGACAACGCGGCGGTCGCTGCCGCGTCGCTGAGCCGGGCACCGGTCAGCGCCGCTCGGCAGCAGGCGCTCGACCATGCCGTATCGGTTTCGGGGTCCGGATCCACCGTGGTCGGGTGCGCACTGGCACGCCGTACCTCGCCCGAGTGGGCGGCGTGGGCCAACGGGGTCGCAGTGCGCGAGCTCGACTACCATGACACCTTCCTCGCGGCGGAGTACTCGCATCCGGGCGACAACATCCCCCCGATCCTCGCCGTCGCCCAGCACGTTGGCCGGGACGGAGCGGCCCTCGTCCGCGGCATCGCCACGGGCTACGAGATCCAGATCGATCTCGCTCGCGCGATCAGCCTGCACAAGCACAAGATCGATCACGTCGCCCACCTGGGACCGTCCGCTGCGGCCGGGATCGGGACGATGCTGGGGCTGGACACGCCGACCATCTACCAGGCCATCGGGCAGGCGCTGCACACCACCACTGCGACCCGCCAGTCGCGCAAGGGCGAGATCTCGTCGTGGAAGGCCTACGCGCCCGCGTTCGCCGGCAAGATGGCGGTCGAGGCGGTCGACCGCGCAATGCGCGGCGAGACGTCCCCGTCGCCGATCTACGAGGGCGAGGACGGCGTCATCGCGTGGCTCCTCGACGGCAAGGACGCCGCGTACGATGTGCCCCTGCCCGCTCCCGGCGAGGCCAAGCGCGCCATCCTCGACTCCTTCACGAAGGAGCACTCCGCCGAGTACCAGGCTCAGGCCTGGATCGATCTGGCCCGCCGCCTCGGCGCTGAGCGACCGGACCTGCGGGACCCGGCGGCGGTCGAGTCCATCGTGCTGCACACCAGTCATCACACGCACTACGTGATCGGCTCGGGTGCGAACGACCCCCAGAAGTACGACCCTGCCAGTTCGCGCGAGACGCTGGATCACTCGATCCCCTACATCTTCACCGTGGCGCTTCAGGACGGCGCATGGCATCACGTGGACTCGTACCTCCCCGAGCGCGCCGGCCGTCCCGACACAGTCGAGTTGTGGCGCAAGGTCCGGACGGCCGAGGACCCCGAGTGGACCCGCCGCTACCACTCCGAGGACCCGTCCGACAAGGCGTTCGGTGGGCGAGCGGAGATTCGACTGAAGGATGGGACGGTGATCCAGGAGGAGATCGCTGTCGCCGACGCGCATCCGCTGGGCGCCCGCCCGTTCGCGCGCGCCGATTACATCCGCAAGTTCCGAACGCTCGCCGAGCCCGTGCTGGACGGGGAGGAGATCGAGCGGTTCCTGGATCTCGCGCAGCGTCTGCCCGAACTGACCGCCGATCAAGTTCGGGAATTGTCGATCGTCGCCCGGCCGGGTGTGCTCGCCGCCGCTCCGGCCCCGAAAGGCCTGTTCTGACGGGAGACCCATCGTGCTGTACGCCACCACCACTGCTTCCGAGAAGCGACGCGCTCTGCGGGAGCGGCTCGCCTCCGGCGAAGTACTGCGGCTGCCGGGAGCGTTCAACCCGCTATCGGCTCGTCTGATCGAGCGCAAGGGATTCGAGGGCGTGTACGTGTCCGGCGCCGTCATCGCCGCCGACCTGGGGCTGCCCGACATCGGACTGACGACCGCCACGGAGGTAGCCACGCGCGGCGGGCAGATCGCGAGGATGACGGATCTGCCCGCGATCATCGACGCCGACACCGGGTTCGGCGAACCGATGAACGTGGCCCGCACCGTGCAGGCCCTCGAGGACGCGGGCCTCGCCGGCGCTCACATCGAGGATCAGGTCAACCCGAAGCGGTGCGGCCACCTCGACGGCAAAGCAGTGGTGGACCAGGACACCGCGATCTCGCGCATCCGCGCGGCGGTGGACGCTCGTCGTGATCCGGACTTCCTGATCATGGCTCGCACCGACATCCGGGCTATCGAGGGCTTGGACGCGGCGATCGATCGGGCGCGAGCGCTCGTGGACGCCGGCGCCGATGCCGTCTTTCCCGAAGCGATGCGGGACCTGCGTGAGTTCGAGTCGATGGCCTCGGCGCTGGACGTGCCCGTGCTGGCGAACATGACGGAGTTCGGCAAGAGCGACTTGTTCACGGTGGACCAGCTCCGCGACGCAGGCGTGCGAATCGTGATCTGGCCGGTGTCGCTCCTGCGGATGGCCATGGGAGCCGCCGAACGCGCGCTCGACACCCTCGTATCCGAGGGGCGGCTGACCTCGCTGCTGGACCAGATGCAGCACCGCGCGGATCTGTACGACCTGGTCGACTACGAGCAGTACAACCGGTTCGACACCAACGTGTTCACCTTCCGGATCGACCGCTGAGACCCGGCGGAATACGCAGAGGAGCGCCATGACGGACACCGAGATCAAGAAGGGCCTGGCGGGCGTCACGGTTGATTACACCGCGGTGAGCAAGGTCAACCCCGAATCCAACTCCCTGCTCTACCGAGGGTATCCCGTGCAGGAGCTGGCCGCGACGCAGCCCTTCGAAGCGGTCGCGCATCTGTTGTGGCACGGCGAACTGCCCACGGCCGACGAACTCGCTCGGTTGCAGGAATTCGAGCGTTCCCACCGCGGCCTGGACACGAACGTCCGCGCCACCATCGACCTGATCCCGGTCACGGCCCACCCCATGGATGTGCTGCGCACGGCGGTCTCGATCCTCGGCGCGTCCGCCCCCGACGTCGCCGACAATTCGCTGCCATCTGACCTGGCCAAGTCTGAACTGCTGCTTGCGAAGATCCCCGCGATGGTCGCTTACGATCAGCGCCGCCGTCGGGGACAGGGCCCGGTCGCGCCGCGCGAGGACCTGGACTATGCGCGCAACTTCCTCTGGATGACGTTCGGCGAGGAGCCGGCTGACGTGGTCGCTCGCGCGTTCACCGTTTCGATGATCCTGTACGCCGAGCACTCCTTCAACGCGTCGACCTTCACGGCCCGGGTGATCACCAGCACCACGGCGGACCTGTACTCGGCGGTCGTCGGAGCGATCGGAGCGCTCAAGGGCGCGCTCCACGGTGGTGCCAATGAGGCGGTGATGCACACCTTCGCTGAGATCGGCAGCGCGGAGGCGGTTCGAGGATGGCTGGACGACGCCCTCGCGAGCAAGCGCAAGATCATGGGATTCGGTCACCGCGTCTACAAGAACGGCGACTCGCGCGTGCCGACCATGGTCGCGGCGCTCGAGGAACTCGTGGACTACTACGACGCCCGGGACCTGAAGGCGTTGTACGACCGGCTGGAGCAGGAGTTCGTGGCCCGGAAGGGCATCTACCCGAACCTCGACTATCCGTCCGGCCCGGCATATCACCTCATGGGCTTCGACACCCCCACGTTCACGCCGCTGTTCGTCGCGTCCCGCGTCACCGGGTGGACGGCCCACATCATCGAGCAGACCGCGTCGAACGCCCTGATCCGGCCGCTGTCGGCCTACAACGGCGTTGATGAGCGGCACGTGCCCGGCTACCGCCCCTGAACCCGAGGTCGTGAGCCCGCGCCAGCATCCGGTCAGCGGCATCCGGTCAGCGGCATCCGGCTGAACCGGCCGGTACAATGCTCTCTCGGCGTGCGCGTCCGGGCGACGGCACGGAGCAGTCCGGTGCTCTGGGTAGACTTCAACGGACGTACGAGGAGTAATCGATGAAGATCGCAGTTCTGGTGAAGGAAGTGCCGGACACCTACGGGGATCGCAAGCTCAATCTGGAGACCGGTCTGGCCGACCGTGACGCCTCCGAGAAGATCCTCGACGAGGTCGGGGAGCGGTCTGTGGAGGTAGCCCTGAAGTACGCCGACGCCAACCCCGGAACCGAGGTGGTGCTCGTATCCATGACGCCGGCCTCCGCTGTCTCAACGGTTCGCAAGGGCCTGGCGATGGGGGCCGGTTCGGCCGTGCAGATCGCCGATGACGCCCTGGTCGGGGCGGATCTGAGTCTGACCGCGGAAGTGCTCGCAGCGGCGCTGACCCGGACCGGGTTCGATCTGGTGATCACGGGCAACCAGTCCACCGATGGCACGGGCGGCGCCATCCCCGCCATGCTCGGCGAACTCCTGAGCGTGCCGGTGATCACATCGATGAACACCGTGGACATCACCCCCGACACGGTCTCGGGTGCGCGCACGATCGAAGGCGGCACCATGACCGCATCGGCGCCGCTGCCCGCCGTGATCTCGATCACCGAGCAATTGCCCGACGCGCGGTTCCCCAACTTCAAAGGCATCAGCGCGGCCAAGAAGAAGCCGCTGGAGACGCTCACGCTCGCCGACCTCGGAGTGGATCCGATGGACCCGGCGGCGGCCCGCTCCATTATGGTCTCCGTCGCCGCGGCACCGCCGCGAGCCGCGGGTGTGAAGATCGTGGACGAGGGCGACGCGGGCCAGCAGCTCGCCGAGTTCCTCATCAAGAACCGCTTGGCGTGAGGTGTCGTGGTGACTGATTTCGCTTCTGATTCGATCCTGGTCCTGCTGGACGTGACGCCTGCGGGCGAGTTGGCGAAGTCGTCGGCGGGGCTCCTCGGCGGCGCGGCCGCCGTGGGGACCCCCGTCGCGCTCGTGGTCGCTCCCGCCGGCGCCGGCGACGCGCTCGCACAGGCGGCCGCGGACCTCGGCGCATCCGCCGTTCTGGTCGCGACCGCCGACCCGGCAGCGCTCCTGACTCCGGCCGTCGACGCGCTCGCCACCGCCGCGGACCTGGTCCGCCCGGACGCCGTCCTCGTCTCCCACTCCATCGACGGACGGGCTATCGCCGGGGCGTACGCGGCGCGCAGCCGCTCGGCGCTCAACGTGGACGCCATCGACGTCTCCCGCGATTCGGAAGGCATCGTCGCCCATCACTCCGTCTACGGCGGCGCTTACAACGCCGTCAGTGCCGCGACCTTCGGCGCTCCGGTCATCACCGTGCGGCAGGGGTCGATCGATGCGCGCGCCGAGGCGAAGCCGCTGGTGCTGGTGCCGCTCGAATCAGTCGCGAGCGGCAAACCCGCCGCTCACATCGACGCGCAGGAGGCGGTCGTGGCGACCTCATCCAGGCCGGAGTTGCGCGGCGCAGCCAAGGTCGTCTCAGGTGGTCGCGGGCTGGGCTCCGCGGAGAAGTTCGCGCTGGTCGAGCAGCTCGCCGACGCGCTCGGCGCGGCTGTCGGAGCCTCGCGCGCCGCCGTCGACGCCGGCTACATCCCACAGACCTTCCAGGTCGGCCAAACCGGTGTGTCGGTGTCCCCCCAGCTGTATGTCGCTCTGGGGATCTCCGGAGCCATCCAGCACCGCGCTGGCATGCAGACCGCGAAGACGATCGTGGCGATCAACAAGGATGGTGACGCTCCGATCTTCGAGATCGCGGACTTCGGCGTGGTCGGCGACGTGTTCCAGGTTGTTCCCCAGCTCATCGAAGCGCTCCAGGCGAAGAAGGCCTAGGCCGTGGCGACCTACGCCACGGTTCTGCGCCGCGGCCTCCCACGCACGCCCGGCGGCGAGCCATGGCCGCCCGCCGGCGACGTTCCCGCCGACATCGCGGCGCGCGTTTCCGCTGAGTCCGGAGCTCCCGCCGCTGCGACGCCGCAACCGCCGACCGCGGCCGCGACGGCCACCGCCGGGGCGGCGCCGGCGAGCTCAGCGCCGGCCCCGCCGGCCCACCGCGCCCTGAGCGTGCGCCGCGGCCTGCCCCGCACGCCCGGCGGTGAGCCGTGGCCGCCCGCCGATTTCGCCGCCGCTGCACACCCCGCGACCGAAACGTCGGCCCCGCCCGCGGCCGACACCATGGCATCGCCCACCGCCGCCGAGGCACCAGCCGTCACCGGTGCGTCGGCTGCGGCCGCCCCCGTCGCTCGGAAGGCGGTGCCCGTGCGGCGCGGCCTGCCCCGCACGCCTGGTGGTGAGCCGTGGCCGCCCGCCGATTTCGCTGCGTCCGCCGCGGTAGCCGAACCGGTCCTCACCGCAGCTGAACCGGCGGCGGTGAGCTCCGAGTTGGCCGCGCCGGTCGGGCCCGACGTGTCCGCGCCTTTGCCGTTCACGCCCACCGTGACGCCGGGACGGTACGCATTCACCCGACCCGAGCCCGAGCCCGAGCCCAAGCGCTACGGACCGTTCACGATGGGCCAGTGGGTGGGTGCCGTCCTCGTCGGCGGCGCCGCGCTCCTGGTCGCGGCGGCCATGGTGGTACTGCTCGTGCGCTGGCTGGTTTCGCTGCCGTTCATGCAGGACTTCCTCGCCACCTACCCGGGCGAGTATCACCTTCCCGAGAGCGCACCTGTCGGATTCCCGGCATGGCTCAACTGGCAGCACTTCCTGAACGTGTTCCTGATGGTGCTGATCATCCGCTCCGGACTGCAGGTGCGGCATCAGAAGCGACCCGAAGCATTCTGGTCGCCTCGGTGGAACAAGGGCCGCAAGATCAGCATCATGCTGTGGTTCCACCAGTCGCTGGATATCCTCTGGCTGGTCAACGGCGTGATCTTCGTCGTGCTCCTGTTCGTGTCGGGGCAGTGGATGAGGATCGTGCCCACCAGCTGGGAGGTGTTCCCGAACGCGCTGTCGGCGGTGATCCAGTACATCTCGCTGGACTGGCCGACCGAGAACGGCTGGGTGAACTACAACTCCATCCAGCAGCTGACCTACTTCCTGGTGGTCTTCATCGCCGCGCCGCTGGCTGCGATCACCGGTGTGCGGATGTCGGGAATCTGGCCGAAGAACGCCCCCCGCCTCAGCGCGGCGTATCCGATCGAGTGGGCTCGTGCCGTGCACTTCCCCACGATGATCTTCTTCGTCCTGTTCATCATCGTGCACGTCACGCTCGTGTTCGCGACCGGGGCGCTGCGGAACCTGAACCACATGTACGCGGCGCAGGGGTCGACCGACCCGACCGCGTTGGCGGGGAACTGGGCGGGATTCTGGATCTTCGTGGCCTCGATGGTCGTCATCGCGGCGGGATGGGTCGCGGCTCGTCCCCTGGTGCTGGCCCCGATCGCCCGGCTGTTCGGCACGGTCAGCGCTCGCTGACCGTGCCCGGGACCGGCTCCCACCGGGCCCGGTCGATGGTTACCGAACGAACCGGAGCTCGGTGAGGAACTCGCCGAGGAACGGCTCCCGATGCATCGCGCCGTCCAGCGCGAATCCGTTGCGAAGGTAGAAACGGTGCGCGCGCGGGTTGTCCTCGGCCACCCACAGGTAGAGCGGCTCACCGGGCGTCACCGCGGCGTCGAAAAGCCGCTGACCGGTGCCGGTGCCGTGGTAGGCGTGCAGCAGGTAGATGAAGTACAACTCCCGAGTGCGCGGTGCATCCGCGTCCCGAGCCGGACCCGACCCCACGAACCCGATGATCTCCCCGTCCGACAGCGCCGCGCTCATCCGGTACTCCGGGCCCTGGGTCGCCCAGTGCGTCCACAACTCCGCGAGCCGCCTCGGTGAGACCCGCTCCAGGGCGGCCCGGCTGATGAGATGGTCGTAGGTCTCGTGCCAGCACTGCGCGTGGACCCGGCCGAGCGCTTCCGCGTCGACGTCGCGCACGGGGCGAACGATGATGTCGGCGGTCGTTCCGGCGTCCATGACGAGACTCTACGCGGCGGCGCATCCGAGATGAAATCGATATCGTAGGGCGGGACATAGGGTGAATCCATGCCTGCCCCGTCGCCTTCGGACCATGCCCCGGGGGACGCGCAGACCCTGCCGGACCGTGCGGTGGCACGGGCGGAACGCTGGATCCGGGCGGAGGCGGAGGGGGATGTCGATCGCGCCGCGGCGCGACTGGCGGGCGTGCTCGCCGACCCCGACGGCCTGACCTTCACGGTCGGCTTCGTCGATGGTGTAATCCGCCCCGACTCCGTCGTCGCCGCCGCGGCGCAGCTGCGCCGCATCGCGCCGATCGTGCCCGAATTCCTGCCCTGGTATCTGCGCGGAGCGGTCCGCGCGGGCGGTGCTCTGGCACCGTTCATGCCCGTCCCGGTGGTGCCGGTCGCCCGCCGGGCGCTGCGGGAGATGGTCGGACATCTCGTGGTCGACGCCCGTCCCGCTCGGCTCGGACCGGTGCTGGCCCGATTGCGGTCGTCGGGAGCGCGTCTGAACATCAACCTGCTCGGCGAGGCCGTGCTCGGCGATCGCGAGGCGGATCGGCGGCTCGACGGCATCCACGAGCTGGTCCGTCGTCCCGACGTGGACTACGTGTCGGTCAAGGTGACCGGGGTGGTCAGCCGCATCATGCTGTGGGGCTTCGACGAGGTCGTCGACGACGTGGTCGCGCGGCTGCTACCGCTCTACATCAGCGCCCGCGAGCACGGCACCTTCCTGAATCTCGACATGGAAGAGTATCGGGACCTCGACCTGACCATCGCCGTGTTCACCCGGCTCCTGGAGCATCGGGACCTACTGCACCTGGAGGCGGGCATCGTGCTGCAGGCCTACCTGCCGGACGCGTTCCCCGCTCTCCAGCAGCTGACAGCATGGGCGCGTCGGCGCGTCGCCGCCGGCGGCGCCCCGATCAAAGTGCGACTGGTCAAGGGTGCGAACCTCGCGATGGAGCGGGTGGACGCCGTGATGCACGGCTGGACCGCCGCGCCGTACGACGCGAAGGCGGACACGGACGCGAACTACCTGCGCTGCCTGGACTGGGCGCTGACCACCGAGCGCACCGCCGCCGTGCGGATCGGGGTGGCCGGACACAACCTCTATCACCTCGCATACGCGTGGGAGCTCGCGGGCGATCGCGGGGTGCGTGACCGGATCGATGTGGAGATGCTGCTGGGGATGGCGCAGGATCAGGCGGCCGCGGTGGCGCGGGATGTCGGGCCGGTGCTGCTGTATGTCCCTGTGGTCCCTCCCGCCGAATTCGATGCCGCGATCGGGTATCTCGTGCGACGGCTGGAGGAGGCCGCCGGTCCGGAGAACTTCCTGTCGGTCGCGCACCGGCTCGGTCAAGACGATTCCGCCCGCGAACGCGAGGCGGCGCGGTTCCGCGCGGCGGTGACGCGTTCGCACGAGCCGACGTTGCGGTCGACGCCGCGGCGTACCCAGGATCGCTCCCGCCCGGACGGGGACGAGCACGCCATCCTGCGGGAGCCCTCCCCGGGCACGGGGAACACGCTCGGACTGACGCAGGCGGTGCTGGGCATCGCGGCATCCCATCAGGCCGACCCCACCGCGGGCTCCGTCGGCTTCGGCGGTGCCGACTTCGTGGAGACCGCCGTGTACTCCGCGCGCGAGTCCGCCGCCCCCGCGGCCGGCGCACCCGGGTTCCGGAACGCGCCGGACACTGACGTGGCACTGGCCGCGAACCGGGCATGGGCGCGGTCCCTGCGCGATCGCATCGCCACCTCGACCGCGGGTGACGCTCTGGTCGCGGCGTCTCGGTTGTCCGACGGGGAGGGGGTCACCGATCTGGTGCGTCAGGTGAGGGCGGCCGGCGCCGAGTGGGGAGCGCGCCCCGCGGCCGATCGGGCCGCAGTCCTCCTCACCGCCGCCCGTGTGCTCGAATCCCGCCGCGCCCTGCTGCTGGAGGTCGCGGCCTCCGAGACCGGCAAGACTCTGCCCGAGGCCGACACCGAGGCGAGCGAGGCGGTGGACTTCGCTCGGTACTACGCCGCGACCGCGCGGGAACTGGACGGTGTGGCCGGGGCGGTCTTCCTGCCCGCGGCGGCCACGGTGGTCGCCCCGCCGTGGAACTTTCCCGTCTCGATCGCCGCCGGGGGAGTGACCGCCGCGCTGGCGGCCGGCTCAGGCGTGCTGTTCAAGCCCGCGCCGCAGGCGGTGCGGTGCGGTGCCGTGATCGCCGATGCGCTATGGGATGCGGGTGTTCCCCGTGACCTGCTGCGACTCGTCGTCATCGACGAGGACGTTCTTGGACGCGAGCTGATCACGCACCCCGGCGTGGACCGGGTCATCCTGACCGGATCGTTCGAAACCGCCCGGATGTTCCGGTCGTGGCGGCCGGATTTGCCTCTGGTGGCCGAGACGAGCGGCAAGAACGCGATCGTGGTGGCACCGACGGCGGACGTGGACCTCGCCGCCGCGGCGATCGTCGGCAGCGCGTTCTCCCACGCCGGCCAGAAATGCTCCGCGGCCTCGCTGGCGATCCTCGTCGGTCCGGTCGCACAATCGGCGCGATTCGCCCGACAGCTACTGGATGCGACCCGCTCCCTCCGGGTGGGGCCTCCCACCGATCCCCGTGCCGAGGTTCCACCGCTCATCGAGGCGCCGCATGGCAAACTCGCGTGGGCGCTGACCACCCTCGGGGAGGGGGAGGAGTGGGTCATCCGACCCGAGCCGGTGGCGGCTCCGGCGGAGTACGCGGACCGGCTCTGGAGGCCAGGGATCCGCACGGGCGTGCGTCCCGGATCGCGTTTCCACCAGGAGGAGTTCTTCGGACCGGTGCTGGGCATCATGCACGCCGACTCCCTGGACGAGGCGATCGAGATCCAGAACCAGGTTCCCTACGGGCTGACCGCGGGGCTGTTCACCCAGCACGCGCCCGACCTGGCGCTTTGGCTGGACCGCGTGCAGGCCGGCAACCTCTACGTCAACCGAGGCATCACCGGTGCTGTCGTGCAGCGTCAGCCGTTCGGAGGATGGAAGCGCTCGTCGGCGGGTGGGGGCGCCAAGACCGGCGGACCGCACTACCTGGTGGGACTGGGTCGATGGCGGGCGAGCGACCCGGGCGGCGGGTCGCCGACTCTGCACCTGCGCGGGCTGGATTCCCGGATCACCGCGATCGTCGAGGCGTCACAGCCCTCGCTCGACTACGAGAGGTTCGAGTGGCTGCGGCGCGCTGCCCTGTCGGACGCCGTGGAATGGGAACGCGAGTTCGGCCAAGTCAAGGACGCCGCCCGGTTGGGGGTGGAACGCAACCTCACGCGATACCGCCCGGTGCCCGTGACGGTGCGCGCGAGCGCCGGCGCCACGCTGCGGGACGTGCTGCGCGTGGCGATCGCGGGTCTGCGATCCGGGTCCCGGTTCACCCTCAGCAGCGCCGACGGGCTGCCACCCGCGGTGCGCCGCGCGTTCGGGGATGCGGGTGTGACCGTCTTCGTCGAGGACGACCAGGAATGGCTCGACCGTCTCGTCGGCACCCCCGAGGATGCTGCAACGGCGGAGGCGGAGCGTCCCCGGATCCGGCTGATCGGCGAGGACGCGGAGCGGGATGTGCTTCGGCTGGGTGTTGCTGAGCGCACTGCCGGCGACCCCGAGGTGACCGTCTACGCGGGCCCGGTCACGACCGCGGGGCGCCTGGAACTGCTGCCGTTCCTGCACGAACAGGCGATCTCCATCACCGCCCACCGGTTCGGCACGCCGGACGACTGGAGCGAAGCGGTCATCTGACCTCGGCGTCGTCGGGGATGCCGTGAGAGAATGGGCTCGGCGTGCCCGGAACCAGTCGGCGTCGGCGACGTCCCGCCGGGCCTGAGGACAGCGTCCGCCGCCCGTTCCGAGGAGCCGAAGTTGTCCGCGAACCCAGCGCCCGCCGTCGATGCCCTCCCGCGTCGCATCGCGCAGCACCGCACCTACCTCATGTGTCGACCGGATCACTTCACGGTGCGCTACCGGATCAACCCGTGGATGCATCCGGAGCATCCCGCCGACACCGCGCGGGCGCTCACGCAGTGGCAGGGTCTGCACGATGCCTATGTCGCGCTCGGGCACGAGGTGCTGCTGATCGATCCGGTACCGGGGCTGCCCGACATGGTGTACACCGCCAACGGCGGATTCGTCGTGGACGGCGTCGCGTATGGCCCGCGCTTCCGGTTCTCGGAGCGGGCCGGCGAGGAGAGCGCGTTCCTCGCCTGGTTCGCCGACCACGGACTGCGCACCGTGATGCCCCGGCACGTCAACGAAGGCGAGGGCGACTTCCTGCTGGCCGGGGAGACGATCCTGGCGGGCTCGGGATTCCGCTCGTCGCGCGAGAGCCACCAGGAGGTCGCCGACGTGTTCGGACGCGAGGTGGTCTCCCTGACCCTGGTCGATCCCCGGTTCTACCACCTCGACACCGCATTGTGCGTGCTCGATCCCGTGCAGGGCCCCGGGGGCGTGCCGCGTGCCAACATCGCATACCTGCCCGCCGCTTTCGACGCCGACAGCCGGGAACTGCTTGCTGAGCGATTCCCGGATGCGATCCGCGTGGCCGACGAGGACGGGGCGGTCTTCGCGCTGAATGCCGCCAGCGACGGCCGGCACGTCCTGATCCCGCCGCGGGCGACGGGCTTCGCGGCCCAGCTGCGCGAACGCGGGTACGAGCCGGTGCCGCTGGACCTGTCGGAACTGCTCCTGGGCGGGGGCGGCATCAAGTGCTGCACGCTCGAACTGCGCCGGTCCGGTTCGGGGGCCCGATGAGCACCCAGGATGCGGCCGCCGAGGTGATCGCGATGGAAGGTGCGCATCTGGCGGCCACCTACGATCCGCTGCCGGTGGTCATCTCCCGGGGCGAGGGATCGTGGGTGACCGATCCGGAGGGTCGCCGGTATCTGGATCTGCTGTCGGCCTATTCCGCCCTGAACTTCGGGCATCGCCATCCGGCGATCATGGCGGTGGTGCAGGAGCAGCTGAGCCGACTGACGCTGACCAGTCGCGCCTACCACAACGACCGTCTGGGGGAGTTCGCGGCCGCACTCGCGCGGCTGTGTGGCAAGGACCTCGTGCTGCCGATGAACACCGGTGCGGAGGCGGTCGAGTCGGCCATCAAGGTGGCGCGCGCGTGGGCGTATCGGGTGAAGGGCGTCGTGCGCGACCGCGCGACGATCGTCGTGGCGGGCGGCAATTTCCACGGGCGCACCACGACCATCGTCGGATTCAGCGACGACCCGTCGGCATCCCGTGATTTCGGCCCCTACGGCCCTGGCTTCGTGAGCGTGCCCTTCGGGGACGCGGCAGCGCTCGCAACCGCCCTCGGGCCGGATACCGCGGCCGTGCTGATCGAGCCCGTCCAGGGGGAGGCGGGTGTCGTGATCCCGCCCGCCGGGTACCTGCGGGCGGTCCGCGAGCTGACCGCCCGCGCGGGTGTCCTCATGATCGCCGACGAGATCCAGTCCGGTCTGGGCCGGGTGGGGCACACCTTCGCGTGCGACCGCGAGGGCGTGGTCCCGGATGTGTACCTGCTCGGCAAGGCGCTGGGGGGAGGCGTCCTCCCCATCTCCGCTGTCGTCGCCGACCGCGACGTGCTCGGGATCCTCCGACCCGGCGAGCACGGGTCCACGTTCGGCGGCAACCCGCTGGCGGCCGCCGTCGGAACCCGGGTCGTGGAGATGCTGGAGACGGGGGAGTTCCAGACGCGCGCACTGCTGCTGGGCGAGCATCTCGAGGCCGCGCTCCAGCCTCTGATCGGCCACGGCGCCACCGCCGTCCGGGTGGCGGGCCTGTGGGCCGGAGTCGATATCGACCCGGCGTGCGGCACGGCGCGCGAGGTAGCCGAACGCCTTCTGTCCCGCGGCGTGATCGCGAAGGATACGCACGGGATCACCCTGCGGATCGCGCCGCCTCTGGTGGTGCGCGCCACCGAGCTGGACTGGGCTGTGGAGCAGCTCTCCTGGTCACTCGCACCCGCCCGCACCCCGCGCTGAGAGCCTGACGGGGAAACATCCGCGCAATACGCCGGTGTCTAGGGTGTTCGCATGGGGGACCTGTTCGACGGATACGGCTCCAGCCTCGTCGCCCGGCGGAGCGTGGCGGGCCTGGCTCCCTTCGACGAGATGTTCGACGCACCGCAGGCCCCCGGAGAACCGGCGACGTCCCGGGCGGCGTACCGGGAGCTCTACCAGGCGCTGGCCCGGATGACGCAAGACGAGCTGCGGGGCCGCACGGAGGCGCTCGCCAGCAGTTATCTGGCCCAAGGGGTGACGTTCGATTTCGCTGGTGAGGAGCGCCCCTTCCCGCTGGACGCCGTGCCTCGGGTCATCGACTGGTCGGAGTGGTCCGAGATCGAGGCGGGAGTCAAGCAGCGGATCCGAGCGCTGGAGGCCTTCCTCGACGACGTGTACGGGAGGCGCAACTGTGTCCGCGATGGAGTGGTTCCCGCGCGCCTGATCGCCTCGTCCGCGTACTTCTACCGGCAGGCGCATGACGTCCGCTCCGCCAACGGCGTGCGCATCCACGTGGGCGGCGTCGACCTGATCCGCGACGAGCACGGGCGGATGCGGGTGCTCGAGGACAACGTGCGCATCCCATCCGGGGTCAGCTACGTGATCTCCAACCGGCGGGTGATGGCTCAGACCCTTCCGGAGCTGTTCGTTTCGATGCGGGTGCGTCCGGTGGGGGATTACCCGAACAAGCTGCTGGCCGCCCTGCGCGCTTCTGCGCCGCCGGGGATCGAGGATCCGAACATCGTCGTCCTCACCCCCGGCGTCTACAACTCCGCCTACTTCGAGCACACGCTGCTCGCCCGGCTGATGGGCGTGGAACTGGTGGAGGGCCGGGATCTGCTGTGCGCGGGCGGCAAGGTGTTCATGCGGACCACACGGGGTCCCCAGCGCGTGGACGTGATCTACCGGCGGGTGGACGACGACTACCTGGACCCGCTGCAATTCCGCGCCGACTCCATGCTCGGGGCCCCGGGTCTGATGCTGGCGGCGCGGCTGGGCAATGTCACGATCGCCAACGCGGTCGGCAACGGGGTCGCGGATGACAAGCTCCTCTACACGTACACGCCCGATCTGATCCGGTACTACCTGTCCGAGGAGCCGATCCTCCCGATCGTGGACACCTGGCGGATCGAGGACCCCCTCGCGCGCGAGGAGGTGCTGGACAGGCTCGACGAACTCGTCATCAAACCGGTGGACGGATCGGGCGGGAAGGGCATCGTGGTGGGACCGGACGCGTCCCCGGCCGAACTGGAGGCGCTGCGCCGCAGGCTCCTGGCCGATCCCCGCGGGTGGATCGCACAACCGGTCATGATGCTGTCCACCATCCCGACCCTGGTGCCCGACGGGATGCGGCCGCGCCACGCGGACCTGCGCCCGTTCACCGTCAACGACGGCGACGACGTGTGGGTGTTGCCGGGAGGGCTGACCCGTGTGGCCCTCGCCGAGGGACAGCTCGTGGTGAACTCCAGCCAGGGAGGCGGGTCGAAGGACACCTGGATCGTCGGAGGCGCCGCGCCTGCACACGTGGAGTACGGTCAGGGGCACGGTCTGGCGGGCCTGGTCGCGGACCAGGCCGCCACGGTGACGCAGGCGATCCCAGTGGTCGCGCCCGAGCCCGGAGGGGTGCCGGCTCCGGTCACCCACTCCCCGCACGACCATCCCCCGATGAGTGCCGCCGCGCAGGAGCAGCAGCAGAGCCGGGACGGCGGCCGATGCTGAGCCGGATCGCGGAGAGCCTGTTCTGGATCGGTCGTTACGTCGAGCGCAGCGACGGCACTGCGCGGATCCTGGACGTGCACCTGCAGCTGCTGCTGGAGGACCCGTGGATCGACGAAGACGTCGCATGCCGGTCTCTCCTGATGGTCATGGGGTCTGCGGTGACCGGCTCCGGACCGGTGACCCGTGACGACGTGCTGAGGACGCTCGCGGTGGATCGCGCCGAGCCCACGAGCATCGTGTACTCGGTGACCGCCGCGCGGGAGAACGCGCGGCGGGCGCGGGAGATCGTGTCCACGGAGCTCTGGGAGTGCCTGAACACGACCAGCGCCCGGATGCCCCTGCGGCTGCAGACGGAGAAGGTGCACGGATTCTTCCAGTGGGTGCGCGAGCGCGCGGCGCTGGCCATCGGCATCGTGGATTCGTCCACCAGCCGGGACGAGGCGTGGCAGTTCTTCACCCTGGGGCGGTCCATCGAGCGGGCGGATATGACGGCGCGGCTGCTCGCCACCCGGTCGATGACGGATGCGGCGGGACCCTCCTGGACCACCATCCTTCGGTCGTGCGGGGCCTACGAGGCGTACCTGCGCACCTACCGCGGAATGCCGAGCGCGGTCAACGCCGCGGAGTTCCTGTTGCTGGATCGGCTCTTCCCCCGCTCGATCACATACTCGATCGCCCGCGCGGAACGGTGCATGACGGCGATCGACCCGCGCGAGGATCGGGTGGGCCCCTCTGATCAGGTGCTGCGGACCCTGGGCCGTATCCGCAGCGACCTGGAGTACCGGCCCATCGGCGAGATCCTCACCGATCTGCCCGCCCACATGCTGCGAGTGCAGAAGGCCACGCGAGACGCCTCGGAGGCAGTGCGCCAGCGCTTCTTCCCGAGCCGGGCGGAGCCCAGCTGGATCGGGGAGATCACGTGAAACGGCTCCGGATCGAGCATCAGACCGCTTACCGATACCACGATGAGGTGGCCGCCTCCTACAACGAGGCGAGGATGCTGCCGGGGACCACCGACAGCCAGTTCGTGCTGACCACGGCGCTGGAGATCGAGCCGACCGCGGCGGTGACGACCTACGTGGACTACTTCGGCACCCGCGTCAGCGCCTTCGACGTGCTGACACCGCACCGCGCCCTGAGCATCACGGCGCGCTCCCTCGTGGAGGTTCGGCCCCGGCCGATGGAGCACACCGGAATGCAGTGGGACCGTCTGGACCAGGAGTCGGAGCGCTTGGTGGAGACGGTGGAGCACCGCGCACAGACCGAGCGGACGGCACCGCACCCGGAGGTGATCGAGATCGCCCGGTCGCTGGCAGGTCGTCACCGCGAGCCGGGTCGGGCCGCGCACGAGATCTGCTTGGCGGTGGGTGAGGCCGTGGAGTACGTGTACGGCGTCACCGGCGTGCACTCCACCGCCGCGGATGCCTGGGAGGCCCGCAAGGGCGTGTGCCAGGACATGGTGCACATCGCGATCGGGGCGCTGCGATCGGTCGGCATCCCCGCGCGTTACGTTTCGGGATACCTGCATCCGCACGAGCAGGCGGAGATCGGCGTTGCGGTGCCCGGCGAGTCGCACGCGTGGCTGGAGTGGTTCGCGGGCGTGTGGACCGGGTTCGACCTGACCAACGGCACGGAGATCGGGGACCGTCACGTGATGGTGGGGCGCGGCCGGGACTACGGGGATGTGCCGCCCCTGCGCGGCGTATACGGCGGGCCGGTGGGCAGCGACCTGCGGGTGCAGGTCATGCTCACCCGCGAGGCGTGAGCCCGCCCTCCGCCGGCGGCAACCGCAGCGGCCTGGTCTCGTCGATCGTCATCTGGAACCGGCGGCCCGCCACGCGGTGCACGCGCCCGCTCGCGATCATCCACGTCACCCCGACCGCGAACGCGACCAGGGCCGCCCCCGCACCGAGCAGGATCGCGGTGCGCGGACCGAACTCGGCGGCCACCCACCCGACCACCGGCGCTCCGACCGGCGTTCCTCCCAGCAGGATCGCCATGTACAGCGCCAGCACCCGACCGCGCAGGGCCGGGTCGGTGGTGGTCTGGACGTAGCCGTTGGCCGTGGTCAGCATCGTCACGATCGCGAACCCGGTCACCATGAGCGTCGCGGCATACGCCCAGTAGCTCGGCATGGCCGCGGATGCCGCTGCAGCCACCGCGAAGACGAGTGTGCTGATGATGACCACCCGGATGCGGGCGGTCTCCCGCCGGGCCGACAGCAGCGCGCCTCCGAGGGAACCGATCGCCAGGATCGAACTGAGCAGCCCGAACCCGTCGGCGTTCTGCCCGAACTCCAGAGCCATGGTCGAGGCGTAGATGGGGAAGTTCATGCCGAACGCGCCGACGAGGAACACCATCGCGAAGGTGACGAGCAGGTCGGGGCGGCGGCGGACGTAGCGGAATCCGTCCGCAATCCGGCCGCGCTCCAGACCGGACGCCCGCGGAACGAGCTCCTGCGGGCGCATGAGCAGCAGCGCGGCGATCATCGCGAGGAACGCGATGCCGTTGAACAGGAACACCCAGCCGGTTCCGACGGCCACGATCACCACCCCGGCAACCGCCGGACCGATCATCCGGGCGCCGTTGAAGGAGGCGGCGTTGAGCGCGACCGCGTTCGCCGCATACTCCCGCGCCACGAGGTCGGAGACGAACGCCTGCCGTGCTGGGTTGTCGAAGGCGGCGATCACTCCCAGGAGGAACGCGAACCCATACATCATCGGCAGGGTCATCACGCCGCTCAGCAGCAGCGTGCCGATCGCCACTCCCATGGCCAGCAGCAGCACCTGGGTGAGCATCAGCAGCCGGCGTCGGTCGAACCGGTCGGCGACCCAGCCCGTGACACTGACCAGCAGCAGTGGCGGTGCGAACTGCAGACCCATCGTCACGCCCATCGCGCCGGCATCGCCCGCGGTCAGTTCCGTGAGCACGACCCAGCTGAGGGCGGTCGCCTGCATCCAGGTGCCGATGTTGCCCACGAGCGCGCCGATGAACCAGACCCGGTAGTTGAAGAGCGCGAACGAGCGGAACATCGCGCTCATCGAGCGGCCGCGGCGCTGCGGTGCCGTGCAGGTAAGGGTGGTGCCATGGTCGCCCACAGCCTAGTCCCACCGCGCACCGCGGGGTCCCGGACGACGGTGGCGCAGCGGCTGCGCCCCTAGACTCGGCGGCATGCCGGAGTTCGTCGACGCGCACGGCGTCGAGATCGTCTATGACCACTATGGTGCGGCGGGCGCCATCCGGGGCGTGGTGCAGGTGCTGCACGGCGTCGGGGAGCATGCGGGACGCTACGCGGCGCTGATCCGAGCCCTGACCGAGGGCGGCTTCATCGTGTATGCGGACGACCACCGGGGGCATGGCCGGACGGGCATGCGCCAGTGGGGGGATGCTGGTCGGCTCGGGCGTCTGGGCCCCGGCGGCCATCGGGCGGCGGTGGCCGCGGTGTGGCAGCTCAGCCGGCTGGCCCGCGAGGAGAACCCCGGCCTCCCACTGATCCTCCTCGGCCACTCGTGGGGATCCTTCCTCGCGCAGATCCTCGTCAACGACCACCCCGATGCCTTCGACGCAGTGGTGCTGTCCGGGTCGGCGCTGCGGATGCCGGGATCGGTCAACGCCCGGGACTTGAATGCTCCCTGGCGCGGTACGGGCGCGACCGGCGTGGAGTGGCTGGCCAGCGATGCCGCGGTGGGGCGCGCGTTCCTCGAGGACCCGCTGACGACGACCACCCCGCTGCTGCGGCTGTTCGGACTGCGCGAAGCGGTGCGGATGTTCGGTAGGCCGCGACGGAACCTGGAGCGCGACATCCCTGTGCTTCTCATGGTCGGGAGGGATGACACTGTGGGAGGTCCGCGCAGCGTCCACCGCCTGGCCGCCGCCTACCGGGACAGGTCCGGCCTGAGCGACGTCACCACGCTGGTCTACCCCGACGTCCGTCACGAGATCCTCAACGACGTCAGCCAGGCCGACGTCCGCGCCGACCTGCTCGCATGGCTGGACAGGCGATTCCCGTCCCTGCACCGAACCGCGGACTCCGCGCGCTCTTGACGGATCCGTTCCTGGGGATATCCTGAGCGAACGCTATCCCCCCAGCGCCATCCCCCCGGCGCCGACCCCTGGACCTCGCACTCTCCCGCACCGGAACAGGGCTGTTCGTCGCGCCCTGTTGCAAAGGACCGTCATGAGCCGTCCCTGCGTCCGCACCTCTCGTCCGGTAGCCATCCTCGCGGTGGCGGGTCTGCTCGTGGCCGGGGCTGCCGCCCCGGCGGCCGCGGTGGACCCGTCCTCATACTCCGCGACCGCGCTGACCCCGGACGGCGGCGACACCGGGGCGAAGTCCCCGTCGGGCGCGCTGGCGCGCAGTGACGAGGAGCTCCTGGCACGGACCGACGAGAGTCGCATCCCCGTGATGGTGAAGGTCGACGTCGATCCGGTGGCCTCCTACGCAGGCGGCGTGGACGGCTACCCCGCCACCAGCCCCGAGAAGACCGGGCGCCCGCTCGCATCCGGCGGCGACGCCGTCGCCCGATACACCGCGTACGTGGAGGACGCGATCCGGTCTGCCCAGAACGCGGCGACCGAGCTGATCCCTGAGGCGCGGCTGCTTGACGCGTACGTGACTGTGTACGGCGGATTCTCGCTCACCGTCCCCGCCAACCGTGCGAAGGACCTGCTGGCGCTGTCGGCGGTCGCGGCGGTTCAGGGCAACGAGCTCCGTCAGCGCGCCGAAGAGGACGTGGAGCCTTCGGCCGCGCCGGCCGCGCCCGCGCAGCCGGCCGCGCCCGAGCAGTCGGCCGCCGTCGAACTGCCGGCCACCGCGCCCGCGCCGGATGCCGACTCATCCACCTTCGTGGGCGCGGATGCGGCGTGGCCGGCGCTGGGCGGGCGGGACGTCGCCGGTCAGGGCGTCATCGTCGGGGTGATCGACACCGGCATCTGGCCGGAGCACCCGATGCTGCGCGATGCCGGCATTCCCGCTCCCGACGGCGGTCCGTGGGACTGCCAGTTCGGTGACGGGCAGGTCGGTCCGGACTTCTCGTGCAATGACAAGCTCGTGGGCGCGTACGCCTTTCTCGACACGTACCAGTCGACGTCCAGTCCCGCCGGCCCCGACGACTACTGCGACGGGTCGGTCTGCTCGGCACGCGACGCGGAGGGCCACGGCACCCACACCGCTACCACGGCGGCCGGATCGTTCGTGGAGTCCGCCGAGATCTTCGGGGTCGACCGCGGCGCGATCAGCGGCATCGCTCCGGGGGCGTCCGTGATCGCCTATCGGGCCCTGGGACCGGGCGGCGGATACGACGGCGACCTGGTGGCCGCGATCGGACAGGCGGTCCGGGATGGCGTCGACATCCTCAACTACTCCATCTCCGGCAGCGGCGACCCGTACGACGCCACCGAACTGGCGTTCCTGGATGCGTTCGCCGCCGGCATCGCGGTCAACTCGTCGGCCGGGAACTCCGGACCGGGCGCGTCCACCCTGGACCACGCCAGTCCCTGGACCACGACCGTGGGAGCCTCCACGTTCGACCGCGCGTTCACCTCGGCTCTCGTGCTGGCCTCCAGCGACGGGCAGACGCTGGTCAAGGCCGGGACGACGATCACGGACGGCGTCACGGACGCGCCCGTGGTGGCCGCGCAGGACGTGCCCGGTTACACCGGCGGCGAACTGTGCGAGACCCCATTTCCGGCACAGTCGCTGACCGGAACCGTCGTGCTCTGCTTCCGCGGCGGCAACGGCCGGGTGGAGAAGGGCTACAACGCCTCGCTCGGCGGCGCAGCGGGCATGATCCTCGCCAACCCCGAGCCGATGGACCTGCAGACCGACAACCATTTCCTGCCGGCGATCCAGCTGGAGGGCCCGAACGACGAGATCGTTGCGTTCCTGTCGGAGCACCCCGGCGTGACGGCGACCTGGGCGCGCGGCGAGGCGACGGTGTCGCCGGGCGATGTGATGGCCGCGTTCAGCTCCCGTGGACCGGTGGGGACCTTCCTCAAGCCGGACATCACGGCGCCTGGCGTGCAGATCCTCGCCGGCAACACTCCCACCCCGACGGATGTCGCCGCCGGCCCGCCCGGGGAGCTGTACCAGGCGATCGCCGGCACGTCGATGTCGGCGCCGCACGCGGCGGGCGTCTCCGCATTGGTGAAGGCCGCTCACCCGTCGTGGACCCCCGGCCAGATCAAGTCCGCGCTGATGACCTCGTCGGTGCAGTCGGTCGTGAACGTGGACGGTTCTCCCGCCGGAGTGTTCGATCGCGGTGCCGGGTCCATCCGGGCTGACCGCGCCGTCGCACCGGTGCTGACGGTCAGCGAGACCTCGGACGACTTCTATGCCAGCGCGGCCGACCCGCTGCACCGCATCGACCTGAACATCCCGAGCGTCTACGCCGACCCATTGCCCGGCGCGGTAGTTACCACGCGCACGGTGACGAACGTCACCGGCACCGCCCAATCGTTCCGAGTGACGGCCACCGGCGCGGACGGGCTGGGCGTGCGGGTCGTGCCGGACCGGTTCACGGTGCCGGCCGGAGGGTCGCGGGACCTGACCGTGATCCTGGACGGCCTGGGCGCCACCGACGGGTGGCACGAGGGGCAGATCACGATCACCGGGTCGAACGGCGGTGCGCCGGTCGTGCTGCCCGTGGCGGCGAACGTCGGCGAGGCCCCGGTCTCGCTCACGCAGACCTGCGATCCCACGACCATCCCCCGGCAGGCGAGCACCACCTGCACCGTGTCGGCGGCGAACCTGCTTCCGGTGCCCGTGGATGCTGAGATCCATGCGGCTGCCAGCCCCCTGCTGCGGGTGACCTCTGTGACCGCACCGGCCACGCGTGCGCCGTTCGGCGCGCAGTGGAGCGGAACCCTCGACCCCGCGCTGCCGCCCACCGTCGACAGCGTCGCGGTGGCCGCCGGATCCTCGCCCGCGGGATTCCTGCCGCTGGCCGACTTCGGGGTGCCGCTGACACGTCTCGGCGATGAGGAGATCGCCAACTTCAGCGTTCCCGCCTTCGCCTACGGCTCGGAGAGCTACACCCGCGTGGGAGTGGTGTCCAACGGCTACGTGGTCGTCGGCGGTGGTACGTCCGCTGACGTGCAGTACCAGCCGGACGGGTTCCCCGGCGCGGCAGCGCCGAACAACGTGCTGGCGCCGCTGTGGACGGACCTGAATCCCGAGGCGGCCGGCGGCATCCGGGTGGCGACGCTGTCGGACGCCACCACCTCATGGCTGGTGGTGGAGTGGAGCGAGGTGCCCACCTACTCCAGCACCCTCAGCGGCGCGCTCGTGACCAACTCCTTCCAGGCCTGGATCCAGCTGTCCCCGGGCGGCGAGGGCGTCTGGTTCACCTACGGCGCCGACGCGGTCGGCGATGCGAACACCGCCGCCCTCACGGGAGCGGAGAATCGGGACGGCACCAGCGGGATGGTGCTCGCCGAGCTTCCGTCGGCCGGTGATGAGGTGCAGGTGCTGACATCGCCGGCGCAGGCAGGCGGGGCGGTGAGCTTCGACTACACCCTGAAGGGCCTCGTGCGTGGGACGTGGTCCACCGTCGCCTCGCTGAGCTCGCCGCAGGTGCGGGCGACCCCGCTGGAGCGGGCGGAGATCACGGTTCGGTGAGCTCCGGCGTCCGGTCGCTCCCGCCGGGCGGGACCGGCACCAGCAGCGCGAACACGTCGGCGACGACCCCGGCCATGTCGACCTCGGGATCCAGCAGCCACTGCAGCTGAATCCCGTCCGAGACCGCCTGCAGCATTCGTGCGATCGTGGTCGCCGGGATCGTCGCGGTGACCGTTCCCTCCTCCTGCCCGTGCTCGACGGCGCGCGCGAACACCTCCCGCAGCGCCTCTCCCCGCTCGAGGAAGTACGCGTGGGCCGGATGGGGCGGATCGGAGGCATCAACGGCCAAGCGTGAGAACAACCTCACCAGCCCCGGAACCTCCGCGTTGTGCTGCACGATCCGCACATATGCATCGGCGAGTTGGTCCAGCCGGGGCGGATCGCCGGCGGCGAGCGGCTCGACCACGGCACGGTCGCGCTCGTCGCGCGCGCGCAGGATCGCCGTGAACAGTTCTTGTTTGGAGTCGAAGTAGTGCAGCAGACCCGCCTGGCTGAGACCGACGGCGTCCGCGATCGTCCGCACCGACGCGCCGCTGAAGCCCGAGCGGGCGACGACTTCCAGCGCGGCGCGAAGGATCTCCTCGCGCTTGGCGATGCCCTTCGCATACGAGCCGCGGTGCGCCATGACTCGACAGTAAACCGAAGGATGCTTGATTTTGAAAACCGAGTGGCATACTGTTTCTTTCGAGGCTCACGGCAGAGACCTCCCCGTCAGCACGAAGGACCCGCGATGACGACGTCGTCACCCACCGAATCCCCTGCGCCGGCTCCGGCCGACGCCACCGCTTTCATGGAGCGGGCCACCGGCGTGGACGACCCGCCGCCCCCCGTCCGCGGCGGCCTGGGACGGCTCCTCGGGTGGATCATCCCGGCCAACCTCGGCATCTTCCTCATCTGGGGTGCGGTGCCGGCGATCCTGCTGCCGCAGCAGATCGCCCTCCTCGACCAGAGCAGCAAGGTCGCCAACCTCGCCATCGTCGCCACCATCGGGGCGTTCGCGGCGATGGTGGCCCAGCCCATCGCGGGCCAGATCTCCGATCGCACCCGCTCCCGCTTCGGCCGCCGCGCCCCGTGGATCTTCCTCGGCGCCCTCGCCGGCGCCCTGGCCATGGTGGGTCTGGCATTCGCGAACAGCCTGCTCGGCATCGCGATTGCATGGACCCTCGTCCAGATCTCCTTCAACTTCGCCCAGGGACCGCTGTCGGCGATCCTCCCCGACCGGGTGCCGGTGGCGCGGCGCGGCACGTTCGCGGCGCTGGCGGGCATCGGGCTGATGGCGGGGATGCTGGGCGGTCAGATTCTCGGTTCCCTCTTCCTGAACTCCCTCGCAGCCGGATACATCACCTTCGCGGTGTTCGCTGTGGTCATCCTCACGGCGTTCATCCTGGTGAACCCGGACTACTCGAGCGCGGACCTCGAACCGGAGCCATTCCGGCTGGCGGACTTCCTGCGGACGTTCTGGGTGAACCCGGTCCGGCATCCGGACTTCTTCTGGGCATTCACGGGCCGTCTCCTGCTGTACACGGGCTACTTCGCTGTGGTCGGATACCAGCTGTTCATCCTCACCGACTACCTGGGTGTCGCCGAGCCGCAGTCGGTCATCCCGATCCTCGGACTGCTGAGCCTGGGCGGCATCCTGATCGCCACCGTCATCTCCGGACCCTGGTCGGACCGGGTCCAGCGGCGCAAGCCCTTCGTGTTCGCATCCTCTCTCGTGACCGGGCTCGCTCTCGTCATTCCCTGGGTATGGCCGACCCTGTCGGGCTGGATGGTCTTCACCCTCATCGCCGGCCTCGGCTTCGGGATGTTCCAGGCCGTCGACCAGGCGCTGATGAGCGAGGTGCTGCCGTCGGCGAAGTCGTTCGCCAAGGATCTCGGCGTCGTCAACATCGCAGCGACCCTCCCGCAGACCCTCGCACCCGCGGTGGCGGGGGCGATCGTGCTGACGTTCGGGTTCGCTGGTCTGTTCCCGGTCGGCATCGTCCTGTCCGTGCTCGGAGCGTTCGCGGTCTGGCCGATCCGGAGCGTGCGGTGACAGCCGATCCGGTTGTCCCCGATCCGTCCGCTCGCTCCCCGGTGCCGCCGCGCCCGATCGGAATGCTCTGGGCGGCCGCGGCGGCGCTCGCCGTCTTCGCTGCGGGCGGCGTTGCCGTCCCGGTCCTCGGCCCCGTGGACGAGTGGTGGCGCTCCCTCGTCGGCACCGCGCCCGGGGGCGCCGCGGCATCCGGAGCGGTGCCGATGTTCTTCCAGTACCTGGGTCAGGCCCCCGGGACGCTCGGGCTCATCGTGGTGCTGCCTCTGGTGCTCGCGGCCTTCGGACGGTGGCGGTCGGCCCTGTTCGTCGCGTCGTCGGGCCTGTTCAGCGTGGTCTTCCTGTCCCAGGGCATGAAGAGCCTCGTCGATCGCCCCCGTCCGACCGCAGACGCTGCACGGGGGCTGTACGGTCCCCTCGTGGGCGTCGACCCCGGTTCATACCCCTCCGGGCATGTCGTCACGGCGGCGTTCGCGGCCGTCGCCATCGCCGCCCTGATCCCACCGCACCGGCAGTCGGCCCGCACGATCTGGTGGGTCCTGGCGGCGTTCCTCATCGTGGGAATGGTGTGGCAGCGCACCCTGGTGAACGCCCACTGGCTCAGCGACGCGGTGTTCGGCGCTGTGGCCGGAGGAGGGGGTGCGCTGCTGATGTGGTGGGTGTTCTGGCCCTGGCTGCACCAGGACTACGGCCGCCCATCCGCCTTCCGCCGCATCGTGCATCGCACAGCCTCCGCACCCCTCTGACCCCCTCGCAGATCAGGAGATCATTCCCGTGCCCGCCAGCCCCGACCCCACCATCCCCGACTCCGCCGATCTGACCCTCGAGCAGAAGGCGGCGCTGACCAGCGGCGCAGACTTCTGGACCACGAAGGCCATCGAGTCCGCCGGGATCCCCTCGATCATGCTCACCGACGGGCCGCATGGGCTGCGCAAGCAAGCCGGCGCCGCAGACCACATCGGATTGTCGGACAGCATCCCGGCCACCTGTTTCCCGCCCGCCGTGGCGCTCGGATCGTCGTTCGACCCCGAACTGGCCGAGCGGGTCGGGCGCGCCCTGGGCGTGGAATCCGCCATCGAGGACGTCGCGGTCATCCTCGGGCCGGGTGTGAACATCAAACGGTCCCCTCTGTGCGGGCGGAACTTCGAGTACTTCTCCGAGGACCCGATCGTCTCCGGGGAGATGGGAGCAGCGCTGGTCCGCGGGATCCAGTCGCAGCAGGTGGGCGCGTCGCTGAAGCACTTCGCCGCGAACAATCAGGAGACCGACCGGATGCGCGTGTCCGCCGATATCGACCCGAGACCCCTGCGCGAGATCTACCTACGCGGCTTCCAGCGAGTGGTGCAGGACGCTCAGCCATGGACGGTGATGTGCTCCTACAACCGGATCAACGGAGTGTTCGCATCGGAGAATCCGTGGCTGCTGACCCAGGTGCTGCGGAAGGAGTGGGGGTTCGAGGGCGTCGTCGTCTCGGACTGGGGCGCCGTGAACGACCGGGTCCGCGGCCTCCCCGCCGGCCTCGACCTGGAGATGCCGTCCAGCGGCGGCCGGACCGACGCCCAGCTGGTGGCGGCAGTGCGCGAAGGAGCCCTGGACGAGGCGGCGCTCGACCTCGCCGCCACGCGGATCCTCGCTCTGATCCGTGCCGCGGAGTCGCGTCCGCAGGTTTCCGGACCGCTGGACGTCGACGCGCATCACGCGCTCGCCCGCGAGGCGGCCGGCCGCTCGATCGTGCTGCTGAAGAACGACGACGGGCTCCTGCCGCTGGCCACGGATGCATCCGTGGCGGTCATCGGAGAGTTCGCCCGGTCACCCCGGTACCAGGGTGCCGGATCGTCGCTGATCAACCCGACGCGACTGGACACCGCGCTGGAGGAGATCCGTGCGGCCGTCTCTGCGGAGGTGAGGTTCGCGCCGGGCTTCACGCTGGACGGCAGCGGGGACGCCCCGGCCCTGCGGGCCGCCGCGGCCCAGACCGCGGCGGCCGCATCGGTCGCCATCGTGTTCCTGGGCCTTCCCGCGGCGGCCGAGTCCGAGGGCTTCGACCGAGACGGCATCGATCTGCCCGCGGTGCAGCTGGACCTGCTGGAGGCGGTGGTGGCGGCCAATCCGCGCACCGTGGTCGTGCTCTCCAACGGCGGGGTCGTCGCGCTGCCGTTCGCCGACCGCGTGCCCGCGATCGTCGAGGGATGGCTGCTCGGTCAGGCCGGCGGCGGGGCGACCGCGGACGTGCTGTTCGGGAAGGTGAACCCCTCGGCCCGGCTGACCGAGACGATTCCGCTGCGACTGGAGGACACGGCCTCCTACGGGAACTTCCCGGGGGAGTTCGGCCACGTGCGCTACGGCGAGGGGATCCTGGTCGGGTACCGGTGGTACGACCATCGGAAGCTCGCTGTTGCGTTCCCCTTCGGGCATGGGCTGTCCTATACGCAGTTCTCCTATGGTGCGCCGACTGCGGCGGTCACCGATCGCGGCGACGTCGATCTCACGGTGCCGGTCACCAACTCGGGCGCGGTGGGCGGCCGCGAGGTGGTGCAGATCTACACGTCGATGCCGGGTTCAGCCGTCGCGCGGCCGCCGCGCGAACTGAAGGCTTTCGCGTCGGTCGATCTCGCTGCGGGGCAGACCCGGCAGGTACGGCTGACCGTGCGCCGGGAGGATCTCGCCTATTGGGATGTGCGGGTGGACCGGTGGGTGGTGGAGCCGGGGACGTACGTGTTCGAGGCCGCCGCCTCCAGCCGGGACATCCGCGGCGCGGTGACGCTGGAGATCCCGGGGGACGAGGTGAAGCTCCCCCTCACGCTCGAGTCCTCCATCGGCGACGTGATCTCCCACCCCGTGGTCGGGACGGTGGTGATGGATGCGCTGGCCGGCATCCTCGGCAGCCTCGATGCGGCAGGGGCGTCGATGATGCCGGACGACGGCGCCATGCAGACGATGATGGCGTCGTTCCCGATCGGCCGCCTGCCAGGGTTCCCGGGCGTTCCGGTCACGCACGAGCAGATCGAGGCGCTGCTCGCGCTCGCGAACGCGTGAGGACGCGCGGCCGGGGTCAGGCGCGCAGGAACGCCAGGAGAGCCTCGGCCACCTCGCTTCCGTGCGTCCACAGCAGGCCATGCGGGGCGTTCTCGATCTCCACGTAGGTGGCGGCCGGAAGCAGACCGTGCAGCCTCCGGGCGGTCGGTTCGACCGGGAGGATACGATCCGCCCCGCCGTGCACGATCAGTGCGGGGACGGTGACCGCCGGGATGTCGGGGCGGAAATCGGTGGGCCAGGTCAGCGGTGCCGCGGCGATCGCCGCGTTCCCGGCGCGGCCGGCCGTCGCGACCGCCGCTTCGAGTGCCTCAAGGGAGATGCGCGTGCCGAGATTGTCGTCGACGGCGAAGAAATCGTCGAGGAACGCGCGGGCGGCCGCGAAGCGGTCGGCGCGGAACGCGGCGGCGATCTCCTGGAAGTACTCCGCGGTGGCGGGACCTTCGGGGTTGTCGTCGGTGCGCAGGACGAATGGCGGCAGGCCCGCGATGAACGCGACCCTCGCGACCCGGTCGGTTCCGTACGTCGACAGGTAGCGGGCGATCTCCCCGGTCCCCATCGAGAAGCCGACCAGTGTCGCTCCCGTGACGTCCACGTGGGTCAGCAGCGCCCGCAAGTCCGCGGCATAGGTGTCGACGTCGTGGCCGGCAGCCGTCTTGCTGGAGGAGCCGAAGCCGCGCCGATCGTATGCGATCACGCGATATCCGGCTGCCAGCAGCGCGGTCTGCTGCTTGCCCCAGGATTCGCCGTCGAGAGGGAAGCCGTGGATCAGCACCACGGGCTCCCCGGAGCCCTGGTCGGTGTAGTGGAGGTCGATGTCGGCGGAGTTCTCCCGCCCGACGGTGACGAACGCCATGGTGCTCTCCTTCGATCGAGGAATCAGGACGCGCGACGGCGCGCATCCCACCCGCTGCGGACCATCTCGTCCACACTGTGCCGCATCCGCCACTCCAGGTCCCGGGCCGCCAGGTCGCCGGTGGCCACGATCCGGTCGGGGTCACCGGGCCGGCGGGGTCCGACCTGCGGGGTGAAACGGATGCCGGTGACTCGCGCGACGGCATCCATGACCTCGCGCACCGACAGTCCGTGCCGCGACCCCAGGTTGTAGGCGGGTTCGAGCGGCTCTCCCGCGATCAGGCGGCGCGCGGCGACGGCGTGGGCGGCGGCGATGTCGGCCACGTGCACGTAGTCGCGCACGTTGGTGCCATCGGGGGTGGCGTAGTCGTCGCCATTGATCCTCGGGACGCTGCCTTCCAGGAGGTTCTCGAACACGATCGGGAAAAGGTTGTGCGGGCTGGTGTCGTACACGTCGGGGTCCGCGGAGCCGACCACGTTGAAATACCGCAGCGACGTGTGCCGCAGTGGCGCGGCGGAGGATGCCGTGGCGGTGGCCTGATCGCGGATCAGCCACTCGCCGATCAGCTTCGACTCCCCGTAGGGGGAGGTGGGTCGCGTGGGGGCGTCCTCGGTCACCAGGTCCTGCTCCGGAGTTCCGTAGACGGCGGCGGAGGAGGAGAACACCAGCATGTCGACACCCGCCTCCGCCATCGCAGCCAGCACCACGCGGGTGCCCTCCACGTTCTGAAGGTAGGTGTGCAGCGGGCGCTGCACGGAGACGCCGGCGTACTTGAACCCGGCCACGTGGATGACCCCGTCGACCCGGTACCGGCGCATCAGTTCGGTCAGCAGCGCACCGTCCAGGATCGATCCGGCGGTGAACGGGACGCCGTCGGGCACGAAGGCGGCCCGACCGGTGGACAAGTCGTCCAGGACGACGGGGTTCAGGCCCTCCTGGGCGAGTGCCCGGACCACATGAGCGCCGATGTACCCCGCGCCGCCGGTGACCAGCCAGCTCATGATTCCGCGGCCGAGCCCAGCGCCCGCGCCACCACCGCGCGCGCCTCGTCCTGCACCAGCCGCAGGTGGTTCTCGCCGCGCAGCGATTCGGCGTACAGCTTGTACACGTCCTCGGTGCCGGAGGGTCGGGCTGCGAACCAGGCGTGCTCGGTCACGATCTTGATGCCGCCGATGGGAGCGCCGTTGCCCGGGGCATGCGAGAGCGCGGCGACGACGGGGTCCCCCGCCAACTCCGCCACCGCGACCGCGTCCGGGGAGAGCGCCGACAGCGCGGCCTTCTGCGCGGCCGTGGCGGGAGCATCCACCCGTTCGTAGACGGCGGCGCCGTAGGTGTCGGCGAGCTCTGCATAGCGCTGGGAGGGGGTCTTGCCGGTCACGGCGAGGATCTCCGCCGCCAGGAGACACAGCAGGATGCCGTCCTTGTCCGTTGTCCAGACCGTGCCGTCCATGCGCAGGAAGGACGCCCCCGCCGACTCCTCGCCGCCGAAGGCCACCGATCCGTCCAGCAGCCCGGGCACGAACCACTTGAACCCCACGGGAACCTCGTAGAGGCGACGGCCGAGGGCCTCGACCACGCGATCGATGATCATCGACGACACCAGTGTCTTGCCGACGGCGGCATCCGCGGGCCATCCCTCCCGGTGGGAGAAGAGGTAGTCGATCGCCACGGCGAGGTAGTGGTTCGGGTTCATGAGCCCCGCATCGGGGGTGACGATGCCGTGCCGGTCGGCGTCGGCGTCATTGCCGGTGAGCAGATCGAACTCGTCGCGGCGGGCCACGAGCGCGGTCATCGCGAAGGGGGATGAGGGGTCCATTCGGATCTTCTCATCCCAGTCGAGAGTCATGAAGCGCCACGTCGGGTCGACGTCGGGATTGACCACGGTCACGTCCAGGTCGTAGTGCTCGGCGATCAGCGACCAGTACTCCACCGACGCGCCGCCGAGCGGATCGGCTCCGATCCGTATCCCGGCACGCCTGATGGCCTCCACGTCGATGATCGTGTCCAGATCCCGCACGTACGCTTCGCGGAAGTCGTACTCGCCCAGGGCTTCGGCGTCGATGTCCGCGAACCGGGTGCGGCGCACGCCATCCAGTCCTGCGGCGATGAGCTCGTTCGCTCGTCGGGCGATCCATCCGGCGGCGTCCGTGTCGGCCGGGCCGCCGGTGGGCGGGTTGTACTTGAAGCCGCCGTCCCGGGGCGGGTTGTGGCTGGGGGTGGCGACGATGCCGTCCGCCCGGCCGGGGTCGGCCGCATCCCGGCCGCGGTTGTGCGCGAGGATCGCGTGGCTGAGAGCCGGCGTGGGCACCCAGGAGTCCCGCGCGTCGACGCGCACATCCACGCCGTTGGCCACCAGCACCTCGATCGCGGTGCGCTCGGCCGGCAGGGACAGCGCGTGCGTGTCGCGGCCGAGGAACAGTGGCCCGGCGATGCCCTGAGCGGTGCGGTAGTCGACGATCGCCTGGGTCGTGGCGAGGATGTGGGTCTCCGTGAACGCTGCCGACAGGCTGGAGCCGCGGTGGCCGCTGGTGCCGAACACCACGCGCTGCCCGGGGATCGTCACGTCAGGCACGCGGTCGTAGTAGGCGGCGATCAACTCGTCCACGTCCACGAGGTCGGATGCTTCGGCAGGCTGTCCAGCGCGACTCATGCGATCTAGTCTGCCCTGGCGGCAGCGCCGCGCCAGCCCCCGCGCGCGCTGCCGCCCGGTTAGCCCGGTTAGGCTGAGTGCCCGTGACCGAACCCAGCACGCGCGAGGTGGAGCCCGCCCGCCGCGTCTACAGCTACCTCGGTCCGGCGGGAACGTTCACCGAGGCGGCGCTCGCACAGGTGCCCGAAGCCCGCGGACAGTCGTGGAAGCCGGTGCACAACGTGTCCGAGGCGCTCGCGGACGTCGTCTCGGGCAGATCCGACGCGGCCATGATCGCGATCGAGAACTCCGTCGACGGGGGGGTGTCGACGGCCCAGGACGCGCTGGCGACGGTGGCGGGCCTGCGGATCGTCGGCGAGTACCTGGTTCCCGTGACCTTCGTGCTCGTGGGACGGCCGGGTACGAGCCTGGGCGACGTGCGCCTGGTCGCCGCCCACCCCGTCGCTTACGCACAGTGCCGGCAGTGGCTCGGCCGGGAGCTTCCCGGGCACGCGCACGTGCCGGCGGCAAGCAACGTCGCCAGCGCGACCGAGCTGCTGGACGGCACCAGCACCGCCGACGCGGCGATCGCGCCGCCCGGCATCCTGGAACACCACGACCTGGAACTGCTCGCACGGGACATCGGCGACAACCCGAACGCCGTGACCCGCTTCGTGCTGGTCTCCCGGACGGCGCCGTTGCCGCCGGCGACGGGGGCCGACAAGACGTCCCTCATCGTCGAACTGCCGGAGGAATACCCCGGGGCGCTGATGGAGATGCTGGAGCAGTTCGCGACTCGCGGCATCAACCTCAGCCTTCTGGCGTCGCGTCCGATCGGTGACGCGCTGGGCCGGTACCGCTTCGTGGTGGATGCCGATGGCCACCTGTATGACGAGCGGATGGCGGACGCGTTGCTGGGTCTTCGCCGGTTCAGCCCGAAGGTGATCTTCCTCGGGTCGTATCCGCGCGCCGACCGCGCGATCGTGCACTATCCCGACCGGTACTCGGACGAGGTGTTCGTGGAGGCGCGGGACTGGTTGCGCGGGATCCTCAGCGGGGAACCGGAGAACTGAGCTCCGCCGCCAGCAGGTCGAGCGTCTGCGCGCGCCCGGCGGCGGAATCCTTCGGCTCGTCCTCGTACGCACCGGCGACCGGGGACACCATCACCTCATCCACGTCGTGGCGGGCGGCGAAGGCGCGCACGCTGGCCGCGGTCTCCGCCGGTGTGCCGAGGAACCACGTCTCGCGCGCTCGCGCCGCGAACGCTGCGCCCACGCGATCCTCCGGCTCCGCTGCAGCCGCCTGCTCCACAGTCTCCAGGAACCCCGGCGGCCGGCCGGTCCGAAGTCGCGCCATCGAGCGGATCTGCGGCAACGCCCGGGCCTCCGCCTCCTCCCGGGTGGAGGCGACCACGGCGTTCACGGTGAGGAACGTCACCGGCGCCGGGTACGCCTCGCTCGGACGGTACCGGCCGCGGTACAGATCCAGCGCCCGCTCGAGCCCGTCGCCCGAGAAGTGGTTCGCGAACACGTACGGCAGTCCGAAAGCGGCCGCGAGCTGGGCGGAGTAGTCGCTGGATCCGAGCAGCCACACGGCCGGGGACGCGGTCGCCGCGGGGGTGGCGTGCACGACGTAGGGTGCGCCACTGCTCAACTCCGCCGTCGCGCCCTGCGGCGAGACCAGGGCGAGGATCTCCTGCACATGGTCGGGGAACTGCGCGACCTCGCTGGTCGTGCCGGCCCGCCGCAGCAGCTGCGTGATGATCGGGTCGCTGCCGGGGGCCCGGCCGATGCCGAGGTCGATCCGCCCCGGCGCGATCGCCTCCAGCGCGGCGAACTGCTCGGCCACCACGAGCGGCGCATGGTTCGGGAGCATCACTCCGCCGGAGCCGACCCGGATGCGCCGGGTGCGGGCGGCCGCGGCCGCGACCAGCACCGGCGGGGTGGTGGAGGCGACCGACGGCATGTTGTGGTGCTCCGCGTACCAGTAGCGGCGCAGCCCGAGCTCGTCGGCTCGGCGGGCGAGGTCGAGGGATGCTGCGATGGCCTGCGCACTGGTCTGTCCGGTGCGCACGGGTACCAGGTCGAGAACGGAGAGCGCCGGAACGGTGGTCACCTCTTCACGCTATCCCCGGCGGCCGTCGCCGGGGGCGGCCAGCAGCAGCGCTCCCGGGAGGATGCGGCAGCTCAGCCGCGTCGCCTCGCCGTAGGGCTCGCCGTCCAGCTGCACCGCCTGGGCCGGATGGGCACCCGCGTCTGCGCTCACTGCCCGCAGGTAGTGCACCGACTGATCGCGCCGGCGCTCGAGCACCAGCCGGCCGGCGCGGAACCGGCGCAGCACCGAGTTGTCCCACCACACCCGCCGCCACACCGCGAGCCAGCCCCACCAGTCCCGCGGGCGGATCAGGACCACGTCCATCCGGCCGTCCTCGACCGACGCGTCCGGGATCAATGCGATACCGGCCGGAAGCGCGCCGCAGTTCGCGAACAGGATGCTGTACACCCGGGTGGAGCGCACCCGGGACCGGTCGGTCTGCAGCAGGATCGGGAACGGGCGGGCCCGTGGCAGAGATCGGGCGGCGCCGTCCACGTACGCCACCCACCCGACCGCCTTCTTCAGCCGAGGCCTGGTGTTGGCGATCATCGCCGCATCCATTCCCATCCCCGCCATCACCACGAACACGGTCTCCTCGACGGCGCCGTCGGGACGCACGGCCCGGACCCGCCCGATGTCCACCGCGCGCCGGCGCGGACCGAACGCAGCCGCCATCGCGCGTTCCGGGTCGTCCAGGGGGAGGCCGAGGTTGCGAGCGAAAAGATTGCCCGTGCCGCTGGGCACAATGGTCAGCGGCGTCCCGGTGTCCGCCATCGCGTCGGCGACGGCGCGCACGGTGCCGTCGCCGCCGGCGACGATCACCGCGTCGGCCCCGCGACGCAGCGCCGCTTCGGCGCATCCCCTTCCGGCGTCGTGGATGGTGGTCTCGAGTGACAACGGCTCGTCCCACCCCGCCTGACGGGACAGGTGCCGGGCGATCGCTTCCCCGATCCCACTGACCCCACCACGCCCGCAGGCGAGGTCCCGTGAACGATCAATATCGGCCCGTTACGGGAACCTACAACGGCGCGGAATCACGCGATGTCTGATCTGCGCCAGCTTCGCCGATGCGGGGCGCTTTACGCTCGACCCATGCCTGACCAGAATCGCAGCCCTCTGACGTTCGACCCAGCCTCGATTCCGTGGGAACCTGCCGCCGAGGACGGCACTCGCGCGGCCACGCTCGTAGGCACGCGCGACCCTGGCGTGCAGTTCACATATGCGTTCTCGATCCCGCCGCTGTTCTTCGACGAACCACACTCTCACTGCGCCGACGCTCACCTTTTCATCGCCGCTGGTGAGCTGCTGCTGGGCTACGGCGAGAGGTTTGACCGGTCACAGCTCAGGCGCTACCCTGCAGGCTCCTTCCTCTGGGTGCCTGCCGGCGCGGTGCACTTCGACGGGGCAGAAACAGAAACGGTGCTCATGGGAACGGCAATCGGTCCCTGGAGCACGGACTACATGCATGGCGAGTGACCAGGTCGTCATGCCTAACCCGCACGTGAGGATCAACCCGCGATTCCCTACTTCGGGACTCCGGTAGCACTACTGATCAGTGCCGCGCCTGGGCGGCAAGCAGGGTGGCGACGACGTGCTTACACAGCGGTGAGGTATCGCTGGTGCAGGTGCAGGGCCAGCTGAGGTCCCTGCCGGCTTCGGTGAAGGTCACTGTCCGGCGGCTGGTTTCGGGCGGGCCAGTCACTCTGGCGCTGATCGCGACGACAGTGCGCGTCAGTTCCAGGAGGCATCGAAGCGCAGACCACCCAGGCGCTGCGCAACCTACTAACCGTCCTCGCAGCCGCGCAGAGCGGACCTGAGCACGTCGCAAAGCTCACGATCTACCTTGTGGCCGGCGTTGACGTTCAGGAGGCATTCGCGGCATCAGCAGCAACATGGGGCAAGCACCGCGCCGCAATCACCGTCCTCATCGTCGCCGGCCTCGCACTGACGGGCGCGCTGGTAGAGGTGGAAGCCGTCGCCCTCATTCCCTGAGGAGCCAGTGATCGAACCGTAAACGATCGTTAGTGGGAGGCCTCGTCGGTAGAACACAGGATATGCTCTAGACAAGATATCTGCTGGCCATGATACCCTGATGTGTGAGGTGGGTCGTTGAGTTCTCTGAGGAAGTGCGCGCCTGGTACGCGGGACTGAGCCCCGCGGGGAAGGCGGCGACGGACCGGATCATCGAGCGGCTGGCCTCGCAGGGCAACATGCTACGGATGCCGCACTCACGCTCGCTCGATGGTGGGCTGTACGAGCTGCGGTTCTCGTGCGAGAACGTCAATCAGCGCATCACGTACATGTTCGACCCCGACCGTAAGGCCGTGACGCTGACAACGTTCCACAAGCAGCGTCAGAACGAGCGCGCCGAGGTCCTACGGGCCAGACGAGCACAGGCCGCTCGCGAGGCAGCCCGGCAGACCGCCGGTGACACTGACAAGAAGGGTAGAAAGCGATGAGTACTACCGCTATCACCACGACCCCGTGGGAGCAGGTCAGGGAGGAGTCCCTGGCCGCCATGACCGACACCGAGCGAGCCGAGTACGATGCGGCTGCTATCGAGGCCGAGGCCCGCTTGCAGCTCGCAGAGCTGGTCTACGACGCGCGTACCGCCGCCGGGCTCTCCCAGACCGAACTGGCTCGGCGGGCTGGTACTCGTCAGGCCGTGATCTCCGCCATCGAGAACGGAGCCCAGGCCCCCGGAGGCGTCATGCTCGCACGCATCGCCCACGCCCTCGGCGGAACCCTCGGCATCCACATTGCCGCCTGAACCTGGATCCGCCGGACGCGGTGGCGAGTGGCAGCCATCGGTGTCGTCGCGGTCGCCGGACTCGTCGCGTGGATGATCGTCGCCGAGCCGACATGGTTCCTG
>CAVOIT010000016.1:0-32929 GCA_963696115.1 uncultured Actinomycetota bacterium
GCGGGACTGAGCCCCGCGGGGAAGGCGGCGACGGACCGGAGTCATCGAGCGGCTCGCCTCGCAGGGCAACATGCTGCGGATGCCGCACTCACGCTCGCTCGATGGTGGGCTGTACGAGCTGCGGTTCTCGTGCGAGAACGTCAATCAGCGCATCACGTACGTGTTCGACCCCGACCGTAAGGCCGTGACGCTGACAACGTTCCACAAGCAGCGTCAGAACGAACGCGCCGAGGTCCTACGGGCCAGACGAGCACAGGCCGCTCGCGAGGCAGCCCGACAGACCGCCGGTGACACTGACAAGAAGGGTAGAAAGCGATGAGTGCTACCGCTATCACCACGACCCCGTGGGAGCAGGTCAGGGAGGAGTCCCTGGCCGCCATGACCGACATGGAGCGAGCCGAGTACGACGCGGCCGCTATCGAGGCCGAGGCCCGCTTGCAGCTCGCAGAGCTGGTCTACGACGCGCGCACCGCCGCCGGGCTCTCCCAGACCGAACTGGCTCGGCGGGCTGGTACTCGTCAGGCCGTGATCTCCGCCATCGAGAACGGAGCCCAGGCCCCCGGAGGCGTCATGCTCGCACGCATCGCCCACGCCCTCGGCGGAACCCTCGGCATCCACATCGCCGCCTGAACCTGGATCCGCCGGACGCGGTGGCGAGTGGCAGCCATCGGTGTCGTCGCGGTCGCCGAACCCGTCGCGTGGATGATCGCCGCCGAGCCGACATGGTTCCTGACCGCGTGGTGACGGGTTGGGCGCGGGCCGGGCTGCTCGCCGGTTGCTGCCGACCAGGTCTCGGGTAATAGCCTCCCGAACATGGGGAGCGACCGTTCGTTGGCCAACGTAGACGGGTTAAGTGCTCCGAGCCGGTCGCCCCCGCCGCAACCGGACCGGCACACCCGTGAGGCGCTGCTGGACGCCGCGGTGGACAGCTTCTCCTGCAACGGCTTCCGGGGACATCGATCCGCGACCTGGCCGACGTGGTCGGCATCCGCGAAAGCTCGGTGTACACGTACTTCGACTCCAAGCAGGGCCATCTTCGACGCGCTCGTCGCGCGTGCCGATGAGGGGATGGCCGGTCTGGCCGGCCGGCTCGGGACATGCGATCCCGGCGGACCTGCTTGCTGTAGTTTCTGCCACTCTGTCGTCGTGACGACCGACCGTAGTTTCCGCCAACCCACCCGTTGCCCCCTCTTTACGTCGAGGACGGCACCTGCGCGGTCACGCTCGTAGGCACGCGTGACCCTGGCGTGCAGTTCACATAGGTGATCAAGTGCCGGTATTGGAAACGGTGCTCGGACGGGTTACACGCGCAAGTGCGCCCCCAGGTGGGTGGTGAGGTCCTCGACGGCACCGGGTACGAGCGTGTAGTACGCCCACACGCCGCGCTTCTCGCGGGTGACGAACCCGGCCTCGGTCAGCACTTTGAGGTGGTGGGACACGGTGGGCTGGGACAGTCCGACGGGCTCGGTCAGGTCGCACACGCACGCCTCTCCTCCGTCGCGCGCGGCGATGATCGACAGCAGCCGCAGGCGCGTCGGGTCTGCCAGGGCCTTCAGGGTGCGGGCGGTGCGGTCGGCGTCCTTGGCGGTCAGTGTCGGGCCGCTCAGCGGGCTGCAGCAGCCGGCTGCGGCTGTCGTGCTGACGGGGAGCAGGCCGAGTGCCATGCGGCCCATCATGCCGCATACATCGACCTCTGTCGATATTGACAGTGACCGATGTCCTGCGCCAAGCTTGACCACATCGACGGTCATCGATTTCTTGGAGGGGTCATGGTGCAGGACATCCGGGAGCAGGTCCGGACCCGCTACGCGTTGGCGGCGGTGCAGGGCAGCGGCGACGCGGGCTGCTGCGGCGGCATGAGCGGCGGTGGTTGCGGGCCGAACGACCTGGTCGTCGACGAGCGGTTCGGTGCGACCCTGTACGGGGCGCAGGACGCGGACGCGGTCCCGGCCGAGGCACTGGCCGCCTCTCTCGGCTGCGGGAACCCGTTGCTCGTGGCTGAGTTGCGCGAGGGCGAGCGGGTCCTGGACCTGGGCTCCGGCGGCGGGCTCGACGTGTTGCTGTCCGCGCGCCGCGTGGGCGGGTCTGGGTTTGCCTACGGGGTCGACATGACCGACGAGATGCTCGACCTCGCCCGGGCCAATGCGGCCAAGGCCGGTGCAACGAACGTCGAGTTCCGCAAGGGCACGATCGAGGAGCTGCCACTGGGCGATGGCGCCGTGGACGTGGTGATCTCCAACTGTGTGGTCAACCTGTCCCCCGACAAGCCCGCGGTGCTCGCCGAGGCGTTCCGGGTGCTGGTGCCCGGCGGCCGGTTCGGAATCTCCGACGTCGTGGCCGAGGACCACCTGAGCCCCGAGCAACGCGTCGCGCGCGGTTCGTACGTCGGCTGCATCGCCGGGGCACTGTCGCGAGGCGAGTACCTGGCCGGGCTGGCGGCAGCCGGGTTCGTCGATGCCGAGGTCCAGTTCACCCACCCCGTGGCTGATGGTATGCACGGCGCGATCGTGCGGGCCCGCAAGCCCGCCGCCCAGGAGGCATGACGGACCCCGAGGTCTAGCGGACCATCGAGGGCAGAACGAGCGTGAGTTGGCCCGCGAGTTCGAGTTGCCCCCGGCGGCGCGAGACTGCCAGGGCTGCGTCCTGCGGGCCCCGCCGCCGGGTGCACGAGCTCGTTGGACGACTGCGCTGCCGGTGGCGATCGTGGCCAGATCACGAGGGCCGGGTGCGGGAGAGCGTGCCGTCCCCCGCGCCCACATGAGGGCGTAGCCGAGTGGTTCACCGACCGGATGCATGACGAAGCATGGCGGGATGACCACGTAGAGGTTGGGATGTCGTCACGGTCGATGAACAGGATCTGGCTGGGTCGCGACGCGTCGAGCGCTCTGCCGAGCCAGTTGCCCGCCGCCTAGGTGATCTCGGCCGCCAGCGTTAAGGACAGCCAGGGACTGCCCGATATCGGTCGTTTCCGGGGCCTCGGGCAACAGGACGACTCTCAAAATGACCGGACCTACAAAACGGGGTCAGCCCACTGCGCCACGTGCGCCGAGGCGCGGGGGGCAGCGCGTCCTAGGTTGGATGCATGCGCCTGGCGACCTGGAACGTGAATTCCGTGCGCGCCCGCATCGACCGGATCCTGGACTTCGCGGCCCGATCGGATGTGGACGTGCTGGCGATGCAGGAGACCAAGTGCACCACGGATCAGTTCCCCTACGAGCGGTTCGAGGACGCAGGCTATACCGTGGCGGCATTGGGGGATTCGCAGTGGAACGGCGTCGCCATCGCCAGCAGAGCGCCCCTCGAAGAGGTCTCCACGGCGTTCCCGGGCATGCCGGGCTTCGCGAAGGGGCACGACGGCCCGGACGCGCCGCAGGAAGCGCGAGCTCTGGGTGCGACCGTGGACGGAATCCGCGTGTGGAGTCTGTACGTGCCCAACGGCCGCGCGCTGGGCGACCCACACTACGAGTACAAACTGCGGTGGCTGGACGCGCTGGCGCGCTACACGCGGAGCGAACTCGCCGCCCATCCCGACCTGCCGCTCGCACTGGTGGGCGATTTCAACATCGCTCCGACGGATGCCGACAACGGCGACCCTGCGGTGGTGCCCGGGTTCTCGACGCATGTGTCGGGTCCCGAACGCGACGCGTTCGCGGCACTGCTGGACGCGGGCCTGCGCGACGTGGTGCGCCCCCTGGTTCCGGCCGGGTACACGTACTGGGACTACAAACGGCTGCGGTTCCCGCGTAACGAGGGCATGCGGATCGACTTCGTCCTGGGATCCGACGCGTTCGCGGACGCCGTCGCCGGAGCGGCGATCCATCGCGAGGAGCGGAAGGGCCAGGCACCCAGCGATCACGTCCCCGTGGTCGTGGACCTGGAAGCGCCGGCGGAGGACGACCTGGACCGCCCCATGATCTTCGGCTGACGCGGCTCTCGCACGTCTCGGCGCCGGTCGCGATGGCGGTGCGCGTCGCTCGCTGGCCGCCGTCAGGTGCGGTGGGCGCCGCGGCCGCCATGGCCCGCGATCGCGTCCGCGGCCCGCACCAGCGCCAGGTGCGACAACGCCTGCGGAGTGTTGCCGGCGTGCCGGCCGGTGCGGGGCTGGTACTGCTCGGCGAGGAGCCCCACGTCGTTCGCGGCCGCGCAGGCCTGGTCCATGAGCCGAACGGCATCGTCGATGCGACCGGTTCCCGCGTACTGCTCGACCAACCAGAACGTGCACGCCAGGAACGCGTTCTCGTCGCCGGGGACCCCGTCCACGCCGGTGTCCGTGCGGTAGCGCCGGACGAAACCGTCCACCATCAGCGTCTGCTCGATGCGGTCCACCGTGGCGAGCATCCGGGGGTCGTCCGGGGCGCAGAACCCGACCTGCGGCAGCAGCAGCAGAGAGGCGTCCACCTCACGCGACCCGTAGTACTGCACGAAGTGGCCGCCGTCAGGATCCACCCCGCCGGCCCCGATTTCGCGGGCCAGCTGCGCGCGCAGGCTCCGCCACCGCTCCACCGGACCGTCCAGACCCCACCGCTCCACCGCCCGCACCCCGCGGTCGAAGGCCGCCCACATCATCGCCCGCGACTGGGTGAACATCCGCTGCGCGCCGCGCACCTCCCAGATGCCGTTGTCGGGGCGGGGGATGTTCCGCTCGACGCGGTCGATGAGCGCCTGCTGCAGAGGCCAGGAGAAATCGTCCTCCGCAAGGCCGGCGATCCGAGCCGCCTCCAGCGCCACCAGCACCTCCCCGATCACGTCCCCCTGATACTGATCGACGGCGCCGTTGCCGATCCGAACGGGCGCGGCGCGGGCGTATCCGGGCAGGCTCGGCATCTCCCGCTCGCGCAGGTCCCGCTCGCCGGCGATGCCGTACATGATCTGCATCTGACGGGGATCGCCGGCCACCGCGCGCAACAGCCACATCCGCCACCGCTCCGCCACGGCGAGGAAACCGTGGTCGACCAGAGCCTCCAGGGTCAGGGCTGCGTCGCGCAACCAGACGTAGCGGTAGTCCCAGTTGCGGGCCCCTCCGAACTCCTCCGGGAGCGATGTCGTCGCCGCGGCGACGATGCCCCCCGTGTCCTCATTGGTGAGCGCCCGCAGCACCAGCAGGGATCGGACCACCTCGGCGTGGTGCGGTCCGTGATCGGAGATCCGCCCCGCCCACTGGTGCCACCACTGGGCGGTAACCTCCCGCGCCGCGGTCACGTCCAGTGGACCAGGGTCTGACCGGTAGGAGTGGAACCACGTCGCGGTCAGGTCCGCCACCTCGCCGGCGCCCACGGTCAGTTCCCCGCGGTGCGCGTGATCGATCGGCTCCAGGGCGACACCGCGCACGACCATGGAGTCCGGGCCGGCGGTGGCGTGGAGGGCGGGCGCGGTGCTGGTGCCCACCTGCCGCACCCACGGCAGCGCGCGGGCGTAGTCGAAGCGCATCCGGACCTCGGTTCCGAACCGCACCCGGCCGCTGATCCCGACGATGCGGCGGACCAGGTCCACGCGGCCGCCGATGACGGGCATAAAGTCGTGCACTTCCGCGACACCATCGCGGCACTCCCACCGGGAGATCAGGATCATGCTGTGCCCCTCATAGCGGCGCTGCACTGTGGCCTCCGCGTCGACCGGGGCCAGGCGCCAGCATCCTTGATCCTCGTCGCCCAGCAGCGCACCGAACAGGGAGGCGGAGTCGTATCGGGGGGCGCAGAACCAGTCGATGCTCCCGTCGCGGGAGACCAGCGCTCCGGTACGGCAGTCGCTGATCAGCGCGTAGTCGGCGATGGGTGCGGGGGTCACACTCCGATTCTGCCCGGCCGTGGCGGATGACCCGTCACTCGCCACGGTAACGTGGCAGCGTGACGGAGACCACGCTGGTGATCCTCGGTGCCACCGGCGACCTGACGGCACGACTGCTGCTGCCGGCGCTCGGACAGCTGCTCGATCTGGAGCCCGAGCGCAGAGTGCACCTGCTCGGCGCGGGTGTCGACGAGTTGACCGAAGCGAGCTGGCGGTCCCATGTCGGCGAGGCGTTCGGTCCGGATGCCGGGGAGAGCGCCTTGGCGGTGGCCCGGGCCGCGCGCTACCACCGTGCGGACATCACCTCCCGCAGCGACCTGCTCGGACTGCTGTCCGCCGCGCAGGGGCGTCCGGTGCTCTACTTCGCGGTGCCTCCCGCGGTCGCGCAGGCCGCGTGCGAGGCATTGCGGCCCGAGGACCTGCCCGACGGGACGATCCTCGCGCTGGAGAAGCCGTTCGGCTCCGGACAGGCAAGCGCGCACGACCTCAACGGCACGCTGCGCCGCCTGCTGCCGGAGGAGCGCATCTTCCGCATCGACCACTTCCTCGGGCGGTCCATGGTGCTCAACGTGCTCGGGGTGCGGTTCGCCAACCGGGTGCTCGAGCCGGTGTGGTCGGCCGAGCACGTCGAGTCCGTCGTCATCCGCTACGACGAGATGCTCGGCCTCGAAGCGCGCGCCGGCTACTACGACCGCGCCGGGGCGCTCATCGACATGATCCAGAGCCACCTGCTGCAGGTGCTCGCCTTCGTCGCCATGGAACCACCGGCATCCCTGCACGAGACGGACCTGCGCGACGCCACCACCGCGGCCCTACGGGCGACAGTGGTGTGGGACGACAACCCCGCCCACTCGTCCCGCCGAGCCCGTTACGGCGCCGGGTCGGTAGCCGGCGCCGCGCTGCCCGCGTACGAGGACGAACCCGGCGTCGACCCCGCGCGAGGCACCGAGACCTTGGCCGAGGCGGTCTTCGAAGTGCGTACCGCGCGGTGGGCAGGTGTGCCGTTCACGCTGCGCTCGGGCAAGGCTCTCGGGGCAGCCGTCCATGAGATCGTGCTGACCTTCCGGCCGGTCCGCCACCTGCCGGAGGGCTTCTCCGGGGCCGCGTCGGGATCCGTGCTGCGCTTCTCGCTCGGACCCGATGCCATGTCGCTCGAGCTGAACACGAACGGCTCGGAGGATCCCTTCACACTGGAGCGCTCGGTCATGACCGCCGACCTCGGGGCGGGGGCGCTCCGCGCGTATGCGGAGGTCCTCTCCGGCATCCTCGATGGTGACGCTGCGTTGGCAGTGCGTGGCGACGCGGCCGAGCAGTGCTGGCGGATCGTGCAGCCCGTGCTGGACGCGTGGCACCGCGGCGAGGTCCCGCTCGAGGAGTACCCGGCCGGCTCCAGCGGTCCTCGCCAGTGGCCGGCGCTGCCCTGACGGGCGGCGAGCCGGTTCAGCGTTCGACGAGGATCCCGTCGGCATCCGCCCAGACATGAGCCCCGGGCCGGAACGTCACCCCCCCGATCTCCACGGGCACGTCCACCTCGCCGACCCCGTCCTTCGCGCTCTTGCGCGGGTTGGAGCCGAGTGCTTTCACGCCGAGCGGCAGCTCCGCGATCGCGTCCCGGTCGCGGATCGCGCCGTGCACGATGATGCCGGCCCACCCGTTCGCCACCGCGGAGGCGGCGATCAGGTCCCCCACGAGCGCCGACTCCAGCGATCCTCCGCCGTCGACGACGAGGACGGATCCGGCGCCGGGACTGGCGAGCGTCGCCTTCACCAACGCGTTGTCTCGGTGACAGCGGACTGTGCGCACCGGGCCGTCGAAGGCGACGTTGCCGCCGATGTCGTGGAATTGCAGGCTCACCGAGTCCAACTCTTCACCGCGTTCGTCGTACAGGTCCGCCGTCGCCGTCGCCATCTCTCCACCGTACCGGGGTGCACGGGGACCCGCGGTACGGTGCCAGAGTGCCGCGCTCGAGGTGGATCCGGTCCACGTGGGGCGCGACGCACCCGGGACCCACCCTCGTTGTCACCCTGCTGTCGTTGGCGCTGGGGGCCGCGGCGGGCCTTGATCCGGTCCGACTGGGGGTTCTGACCGCGGCGGTGTTCGCCGGGCAGGTGTCGGTGGGTCTGTCGAACGATGCGATCGATGCCGTCCGGGATGCTGCCGTCCGACGACCCGACAAGCCGGTGGCCTCCGGAGCGCTCGGGACGCGAGCGGCGATGACGGGCGCGGTCGCAGCGGTCGCAGCCGCCGTGGCCTTGTCCGCCGCGCTCGGATGGTGGGCGCTGGCGGCCCATGCGACGGCGCTGGCCTCCGCATGGGCCTACAACGCAGGATTGAAGGGGACGCCCGCGTCCATCGTGCCCTTCCTGGTCAGCTTCGGGCTGTTCCCGTCCATCGCCACACTCGCCGCGCCCGTGCCGGCACCGGCCCCGCTGTGGGCGAGCGCCGCCGGCGCCGCGCTGGGGGCGGCCGTGCATCTGACCAACGTGCTGCCGGATCTGGAGGACGATCACGCGACCGGAGTCCGCGGGCTGCCACACCGGGTCGGCGCCCGGGCCAGTGCGGTGTCGGCCGCGATCGGGATCGTTGCCGGTGCGGGGGCGGTGCTGCTGGGCGCTGGGGAAGGCAGCGTGATCGACGCACCGCCGGTGGCATGGCTGTTCCTCTTCGGCCTCGCGGCGATCGCGATCCTCACGGCGGTGCGGGTGTTCGCGCGACCACCCGATCGGGTCGCGTTCCGGCTGGTGATGCTGGCCGCCCTGCTGCTGGCGGCCGAACTGGTGATCCTCAGCTTCTGAGACCGGGCCTCAGACTCGGTGGGCGTCGCGGTCCCATCCCATCGCATAGGCATGCGCCACGACGCGTCCGGTTGGGCCTCGAAGGGCCGTGCGCAGCCCGACTCGGCGTGCGGCATCCGCGACGGGACCGGCGGGGCGCCCCACGGCGGTGTTGGCCGTGGCGATCCGGTCGGCTGTGCGTGCGGAGCGGATGCGGCGGCGCTCCCAGGCGCGCAGCTCCGTGTCGGGCGGCGTCCTGGTGCGGACCCACTGCGTCAGCAGCGGCGCCAGTGTCAGCGCGTCCAGCAGCCCCAGGTTCATGCCCTGGCCACCCATCGGACTGATCTCGTGGGCGGTGTCTCCGATCGCGATGACGGACTCGTGCCGCAGCGCCGGTGCGATCGCCCGCCGGATCCGGAACTCGGCGGCCTCCGACACGGCCGAGGCGGCCCGCACCATGCCGTGCGCGGTCAGCAGACGCTGGAGCTGCGTGCCGCGTCCCGCCGGGGACGGTTCCGCGCCGGCGCCGGCAGGCGCGACGAACCGCCGGATTCCGGAGGGGAGCGGGAACGATTCGAGGGCGCCGGTCGGATTCAGGTCGACCACCGCATCCGCGTCGCCGTCGGCAGGGACATCCGCCATCAGGTATCGCTCCGCCGCCGGGCGCACCCGAAGCGCTCCGGGGCGGTACAGCAGAGCCCGTGCCCGAGCCCCGCCGGCGACCACCACGATCCGGCATCCGATCTCGGCGGTGTCCCCGTCCGGGGTCCGATAGACCACGCGCGGCGGGGTGTCGGACCGCACGGAGATCACGTGACCCGGGAGCGGTGCCGGGCCGCCCGCGGCCAGCGCGCTGTGCGTCGCGTGCTGCGGAAGCGTGGCCACGAACGGGAATCGCGTCGACATCCGGTCGAATCGAACCGAACCCAGCAGTGCCCCGTTGCGCCGTGCGTGTCCAGCCCGTACCCGGTGCGCGGCGTCGAGGATGCGTGCGGTGATCCCGGACCCCTCCAGTCCGGCCAGTACCGGCGCGTGCAAGCCGATCGCCCGGGATCCGGTCGCGGGGCCGGCGCGCCGTTCCACGACGACGACCTCCACCCCTCGCCGCGTCAGCTCCGACGCCATCAGTGCGCCGACCGGTCCGGCGCCGACCACGACCACCTCAGCCATGACCGTCTGCGCACGCGAGCAGACGGAACCGCGCGGGCGAGATCACGCGCCACGGTGCCCCGAGCGCGGCCTGCAGCTCGCTCCGGCGGTAGCTGCGGCGGATGGAGCGCAACCCGTCCACGCGCAAGAAGGTTCCGATCGCAAGCGGTGTGATGCCGACCGCATACAGGGCGTAGGCAGTGGCAGAGCGTTCGATGTCGCCGTGCAGCACGATGCCCCGCGATAGGGAGCGGGACTGCTCGCAGAATCGCGTCAGGTCGTCGGTCCCGAGATGATGGAGGACGTGATTGGACAGCACGATGTCGAAGCGCTCCCCGTCGGCGAGCAGCCGGCCCGCGTCCGCCCGGATGAACCGGGCCGCGGTGTCGCGGCGCGCGGCGGCGACCGCGATGGCGCGTGGGTCCGGGTCGGCGCCGGTGAGGTCGACCGCGATCCGCTCACGCCGAGCGAGCGCCTCCAGGCGCGCGACCACGTCGCCGCCGCCGCACCCGAGATCGAGGATCCTTACCACACCGTCCCGGCGGGCTATCCAGGGCTGTAGCGTGCCGCGCCACACCTGGCCCCACCCGGACACGAGCCGGTTGACGAGCCCGAATCGGCGGTAGCTGGCCTCGAGCCTGCGGACGTCGCAGTCCGGATCGTCCATCATTTCGATCAGGGCGCGGTCCCGTTCCCGGAGCGTCATCGCACGAGGGCGACGGGCGACGGGCGCACCGGGGCGGTCGCCGGCACCCGGTCGCGCAGCACCAGGCGAGCCGCCTCCACGGTCAGGCCGGGCCCGAACGCGAGGGCGGCCACGCGCTGCCCGTCGGGACGGTCCGTGTCGGCGAGCATGGCCGCCAGGACGAAGAGCACCGTGGCGCTGGACATGTTGCCGTGCTCGCGGAGCACTCGGCGCGAGGGCTCGAATGCGGTCGCGTCCAGTGCGAGGGCGGATTCGATCCTGTCGAGGATGGCGCGGCCGCCCGGATGGACCGCCCACGCGTCCACGGCGTCGCTGCCGCCGAAGACCTCGTCGACGACCGCTGCGGCCTCACCCCCGATGATCCGGGGAACGGCGGAGGTCAAGGTCATCTCGAAGCCCTCGTCTCCCACGGTCCATCGCATGTCCCGCTCCCCGAAGTCGCTCAGACGGGTCGCGAATCCGTCGAGCTCGAGGTGTCGCCCCGCCACCCGCGATGCATCGGCCGAGACGACGGCCGCGCCCGCGCCGTCGGCGAAGAGGGATGCCGCAACGATCTGTTCCGGGTCAGCGGAGCTGCGCACGTGCAGAGAGCACAGCTCCGCAGCGGCGACCAGCACAACGGCATCCGGCTCGGCGACGGTGATCCGCGCGGCCAGGCGCAGCGCCGGGATCGCCGCCGCGCAGCCGACGAATCCGACGTGGTCGCGCTGGACCGAACTCGGCAGGCCGAGGTCGCGGACCAGCGCATAGTCCGGACCGGGGGCCATCAGACCCGTGCACGAGACCGTGACCACGTGGGTCACGGCCGCCGCCGGCGTCTGCGCTGCCAATAGGGCTTGGCGGGATGCCGCGGCGAACAGTGGCGGCGCGCTGCGACGGAACTCCTCGTTGCGCTGGGCGGTGCCAGGCGAGAGCAGGAGACCCTGCTCGAGCACGTGCAGACCGCCCTCACCGCCGCCCATCTCGGGCAGCACGGTGTAGCGGGTTTGGATGTCCGCCGCCGCGAACGCCGCGCTCACCAGCCGCTGGGCGCGCCGGTCCATCCCAGGCTGGGATGCGAGCATCTCGGCCACCTGCTCCTGGCGAAGACGGGTGGACGGCAGCGCCGTCCCGATGCCAAGGACGCGTGCGGTCATGGTCCACCTTAGGCACGCGGACCGCGGATGCGGCCGGGCCTGGCGGACGCGGACCGCAGGGCCTAGAGTGACCCGGCCGCCGCGGGTCAGTCCTCCAGGATCGCCTCGACCACGTCGTCGTCGGCCGGCTCGTCCGCTCCGGGCCGAGCTGGGCCGCGGCTCACGAGAACCAGTTGCGACCCGTCCGCGGCGACGTCGACGTGCACCACGTCGCCGTCGTGCACGCCGCCCGAGAGGATCGCCAGCGCGAGACGGTCCTGGATCTCCGACTGCACCAGCCGCCGCAGCGGGCGCGCCCCGAACAGCGGGTCGTAACCGCGTTCGGCCAGCCACGCCCGCGCATCGGGAGTGACCGCGAGCGTCAGGCGACGGTCCTTCAGCCGGCGTTGCAACGCATCGACCGACAACTCGACGATCTGCGCGAGGTCGTCCGGCGTGAGCGCCTGGAAGATCACGATGTCGTCCAATCGGTTCACGAACTCGGGCCGGAAGGCCTGGCGCACCAGTGCCTGAACCTGCTCCTGCTTCTCCTGCGCGCTGAGCGTCGGGTCGATCAGGATGGGGGAGCCCAGGTTCGAGGTGAGGATGAGGATCACGTTCGTGAAATCGACCGTGCGCCCCTGACCGTCCGTCAGGCGCCCGTCGTCCATCACCTGCAGCAGCACATCGAACACCTCGGGGTGAGCCTTCTCCACCTCATCCAGCAGCACCACGCTGTACGGGCGTCGCCGCACAGCCTCCGTCAGCTGGCCGCCCTGCTCGTAGCCGATGTACCCGGGGGGCGCTCCCACCAGTCGCGCGACCGAGTGCTTCTCGCCATACTCCGACATGTCGATGCGGATCATGGCGTGCTCATCATCGAAGAGGAACTCCGCCAGCGCCTTGGCCAACTCCGTCTTGCCGACGCCGGTGGGGCCCAGGAAGAGGAACGAGCCGGTTGGCCGGCCCGGGTCGCTGATCCCGGCGCGTGAACGGCGCACCGCGTCGGCGACGGCCTTCACCGCCGCCCGCTGGCCGACCAGGCGTTTGCCGAGCTCGGCCTCCAGGTGCACCAGCCGCTCGCTCTCCCCCTGCAGCAGCTTCCCCACGGGGATGCCGGTCCACGCGGCGATCACCTCGGCGATGTCCTCCTCGGTGACCTGGTCCCCGACCATCCGCTCCCCGGTGGACTCCGCCCGCTCAGCGGCGCCCAACTCGCGCTCCAACGCCGGGATCTCGGCGTAGAGAAGCCGGGAGGCTCGCTCCAGGTCACCCATCCGCTGCGCCCGGTCGGCCTCCACCCGCGCCGCGTCCAACCGGGTCTTCAGATCCCCTACCCGGTTCAGCGACGCGCGTTCCTGCTCCCAGCGCGTCTGCAGGTCATCCAGACGGGCCTGCTCGGCCGACAGGTCCGCGCGCAGCTTCTGCAGCCGCTCCCTGGAGGCCTCGTCCTTCTCCTTCTTCAGGGCGAGTTCCTCCAACTTCAGTCGGTCGACATGGCGGCGCAACTCGTCGATCTCCAGCGGAGCGGAGTCGATCTCCATCCGCAGCCGCGAAGCCGCCTCATCGATGAGGTCGATCGCCTTGTCGGGTAGCTGACGCGCCGGGATGTAGCGCTGCGAGAGGGATGCCGCTGCGACCAGGGCGCCATCAGAGATGGCCACCTTGTGGTGCGCCTCGTACCGCTCCTTCAAGCCGCGCAGGATCGCGATCGTGTCCTCGACGCTCGGCTCGCCGACGTACACCTGCTGGAAGCGGCGTTCGAGGGCGGCATCCTTCTCGATGAACTCGCGGTACTCGTTCAGAGTGGTCGCCCCGATCAGACGCAACTCGCCGCGCGCGAGCATGGGCTTGAGCATGTTCGATGCCGCAACCGAACCTTCACCGCCGCCGGCACCCATCAGCACGTGCAACTCGTCGATGAACGTGATGATCCTGCCCTCGGAGTCGGTGATCTCCTTCAGCACGCTCTTGAGCCGCTCCTCGAACTGGCCCCGATACATGGCGCCGGCGACCAGCGCGGAGATGTCCAGTGCGACCAGCTCCTTGTCCTTCAGCGACTCGGCGACGTCGCCGGCGACGATGCGCTGCGCCAGGCCCTCGACCACGGCCGTCTTCCCGACACCGGGCTCGCCGATGAGCACCGGATTGTTCTTCGTGCGCCGGGTCAGCACTTGACTGACCCGGCGGATCTCGGCGTCACGGCCGATGACAGGATCGAGCTTTCCCTGTCGCGCGCGTTCGGTCAGGTTGATGCCGAACTGCTCCAGAGGGCTCTGCTGCTCCTGCTCCTGCCCGGGCTGCTGCGTGGCGTTCATACCGTCTCCTGAGTTCCGACCCCTGAACTTGAGTCTGCTTGGCTCAAGTTTAGCACCGCAGCGTGCGCGGCGCGAGGGGGAACGCGCGGCTCACTCATGTGTCGAGGACGCGGCGGTAGACATCGATCATCGCCTCGGTCCGTGACGACTGGCGAAACCGGTCCGCGACCGATGGATCCGGACGGGGCGCGATACCGGCGCGGATATCCGCCACTGCCGCCTGGATCGCGGCGGACAGCGCCGGGGACGACCCGTCGATGGGCCGCCAGGTTCCCGCGCCCAGTTCGTCGGCGATGTCGGGGTCGGCCACCACCGCCGGCACACCCACGGCCGCTGCTTCGAAGACCGTCATGCCTTGAGTCTCGAATCCCACGGACGTCTGGACAACAGCGTCCGCAGCCGCGATCCGCTCCAGAGTGCTCGGGTACGGCAGCGCACCGACGAATCGGACGTCCGCGCGAGGGCGACGGCGAGCAATCATTCGGCGCGCGGCCCGGAGCTGGCCCCCGGCGCCGATGACTTCCACGTCCGCATCCACATCCGCGTCGGCCACGGCCGCCAGGAACGGCAGCAGCCGCTTTTCGGGACTCATACGTCCGATCCACACCAGCCGGGGGCGGGAGGGCGGGGTCCGACGCTGGCGGGCCAGGAGCGCGGCAGCCAGCGCGTCGTCGTCGATCCCGTTCCAGACCACGTCCACGCCCGAACGTTCCGGCGCGACGCCGTGCTCCTCGAGTCGGCGCGCGAAGTGCGCCGACGGCGCCGTCACCGCAAGCGATCGCCGCGCGAACCGCTGCAGGTAGGACCAGCCGTCCTGGCCGCGCGGCCCGCCCACCGCGTGGGCCGCCCACGCGTCCAGGACCCGCATCGCCGTGGTCGGGAACGGCACGACCGCGCCGAGGCCGACGTCCACGCGGTTGTGCATGGTGTGCACCGCAGGAAGTCCGTGGCGGGCCGCGAAGCGGTGCCCGAGGTAGGCGCCCCAGAAGTCGCCCTGCACATGCACCAGATCCGGTGCCGGCAGAGCCCGCATGGCGGCATCCACGAACCGATCCGCGCCCCGTCCCGGCCAGCTGAGCGAGTACTCGCGGTCGGCGGTGATGGGAACCGCCGGCAGAGGGATCACTCCCGCGGCGGCCGCCTCAGGCCCCGGCCGGAATCGGCGCGGCGCCACCACCGTGACCCGGTGGCCGGCGCGTTCGAGATAGCGCCGTTGGAGTCGCATCGAGACCTGCGCGCCGCCCAGGGAGTCGAGGTGCTGGTCGGCGAACATGACCACGTGCACGCGCGGCTCACTCCGGGAGCGGTGCGCCCCGGTAGAGCGCTTCGAAGGTGTCCAGCGTGTGGTTGATGTCGTGCACGATCACGCCATCCAACGACGCCTGCTGCATCTGCCGGCGCTGCTCGGGCGGAGCGGCCAGCACCGCGTCGAGGCGGTCGGCGAGCGCCTGCGCGTCTCCCGGCGGGAAGAGGTACCCGTTGACGCCGTCCTGAACCAGGTGAGGCAGTGCCATCGCGTCGGCGGCGACGACCGGCAGCCCCGAAGCCATCGCCTCCATCGTCGCTATCGACTGCAGTTCGGCGATGGACGCGATCGCGAACACGGCTGCGGCGGAGTAGATCTCCCGCAGACGGTCGTCGTCGACGTGGCCGTGGAACACCACCCGGTCGGCGATCCCGAGCTGCGCGGCCAGCTGCTCCAGCGCGCGGCGCTGATCCCCCTCGCCGACCAGCTCCAGCGTCGCATCATGACGGCGATCCATGAGAGCGAACCCTCGCACCAGCACCTCGATCTGCTTCTCCGCCGTGAGACGACCCACGAACAGGATGCGGTCACGGTCGCGCGGTGTCAGGTCCGGGCGATAACGGGTGCGGTCGATGCCGCAGCTGACCGGGATGATCCCGTCCACCCCGATCATCGCCTCGAGGAATTCGGCGGCACGCGGAGTCGGCGTCGTGATGGCCCGGCTGCGGGTGAGTGTGCGGGCAGCGGCGCGTACGGTCACCCGCAGCAGCGCCCGGTTCAGCGCGTCCGGGAGGAGAGTGAAGTCCAGCAGATTCTCGGGCATCACGTGATTCGTGGCGACGACGGGGATGCCGCGCACCCCCGCCTCGAGGGTGAGTCCGCGACCGATGACGATGTGCGACTGACTGTGGACGACGTCGGGCAGCACCGCGTCGAGCACACCGCGCGCGTGATGGCGAGAACGCCACGGCAGCACGAACCGAAGCCATTCGTGCGGGTACCACCGCCATGAAGGCGTGCGGTGCACGGTCACCGGCTCGCCGTCGATCATCTCGATCCGTGCGCCGCCGTCCCGGTGGTGCACGGACGGCGCCATGACGTGCACGTCGTGGCCGCGCGCGGCCAGGCCCGCTGCGAGCCGCTCGGCGAAGCGGGCGGCCCCGTTCACGTCGGGGGTGAAGGTGTCCGCTCCGATGAGCACCGTCAGCGGCCGCTCGCCTGTGGCCGCGGAGTCGGAGGTCACGACGTGGCGCCTTCCTCTCTGCTGGACTCGTGCTACAGGGCGCAGGGTCTCCTACTGTAGCCGAGCACACCTGCCGCGCTAGGTTACCCGGGGCGGCTGACCCCGTCGGGTGCGGCGGAGGGACCGCCGCCGGGCGGCGCCGCATCCGTGTCGCCGGAGAGCCAGCGCAGCCATATTCCGCCCGGATCACCCTCCCACAGCAGAGCGCGCACGAGGAGCGTCAGCGGAATGGAGAGGATCGCTCCCAACGGACCGACGATGAAGGTCCAGAACACGACGGAGAAGAAGCTGAGCGTGAGGCTCAGGTTGACAGCGTCCGCCACGAACTTGGGTTGGATGAACACCTGCAAGGTGACGTTAGCCAGACAGTAGACGCCGATCACGACCAGCATCAGCGGCCAACCGCCCGCCACGAGCGCCATCACCGCTGGCGGGACCAGGCCGAGAACGAAGCCGATGTTGGGGATGAAGTTCGTGACGAACGCGAGGATGGCCCACACGAGCGGACCCGGCACTCCGAGGGCCCACAGCGCGACGCCATCGATGACGGCTACCACCGCTCCGAACGACGCGTTCACGACGTAGTACCGTCGCACGCCCCTGCTGAACCCGCCGATCCTGCGGATCGTCGGGGCGATCGCGGGTCCGAACACCGTCTCCGCCCGCTGATAGCGAGCGGCATCCGCAGCCATGAACAGGATGTACGCGACCATCAGGAACAAGCCGGTCGCGACCGCGACCGTCACCGTCCCGACGGAACTGACGGCGTCCACGATCCGAGCCGGGTCGGCCAGGGAGGCCAGAGCGGCCGCGGCCTGCTGATCCCACCCGAGCGTGCGCAGCAGCGTGACGGCCTCGTCGACCGCGGCCTGCAATGCCCCGGTGGATTCGGCCACCAGCGCACCGAACTGGATGCCGGCGAACACGAGCATCGCCGCGAGCGCGGCGAGGATGAGGTAGGCGACGACGACGACGACGGTGGTCGCCAGCCACGTGGGCCACCCTCGCCGCTCGAGCGGGTGGCGAAGGGGGTGGCAGATGATCACCAGGACCGCCGCCAGTGCGAGGGGTCCGACGATCTCCTGAGCGAACCAGAGCCCCGCCAGCACCACAGTCCCAGCGGCCAGAGCGATGAGGATCCGCAGCGCCGGGGACAGTCCCGCTCGATCGGGGGCGGGCGATGTCATCGCTCGTCCGTGGGCGCGGCGGTGTTCCCGGTGACGGCTACGTAGACCCGGTCCACGTCGCCGCGGGTGGCGGGACGCTGATCCTGGCGCCCGCGGGTCGCGCGGTCGGCGACCCACGAGGAGATCGTGGCGACGATGAGGCCGACCAGCACGACCCCGCCGATCATGAGGATGACGGCGGCGATCCGGCCGGGGATGGTCACGGGCACGAAGTCGCCGTATCCGACGGTCGTCACGGTGCAGAACGCCCACCACACCGCGTTCCCGAACGAGCGGATCGTCGCCCCCGGAGCGGACCTCTCCGCGTTGAGGACGAACAGCGAGATGTACCACACGAGCAGCAGGGCGGACCCGGATCCGTAGATCAGCAGTCGCGCGCGGATCCCCGTCCCCGGACTGCGGTTGAGTGACGGCAGTCGCGTCACCGCGTCCAGAAGCCGCACCGGGCGGATGGCGGGCACGAGGACCACGAGCAGGTCCCAGACATGGCTCCGCACCCACGCGGGCCGCGGGCGCGACATGGCCAGGCGCACGACGAAATCCACCACGAACGCGAGCCAGCTGGCGGCGAGGGAGATCAGCGTGACCACCATCCATCCGCCGGTCACCGCCTCCGCCCCGCGGGCGGTGTACGCGACCAGGAAGACCAGGGCGGCGGCGGTCAAGGGCCAGTACGCCCCGCGCTCCCATCGTTCCGTCGCGAGGGTGGCGCCCGGTCGCCGCCGCCGTGAGCCGGCGAGGATCGGATCGCTCTCCACACGTGCACTCTAGGGCAGCGGCGGGCTCGCGCTTCCCTCCGGCTCCGACGCGTCCGACGGATCCCCCGCGCGCCGGGGGCGCCACACCACGATCTCCGTCGACCGGCGGGCACGGGTGCCCGAACGGATCGTGACCACCGAACCGGAACTGGCCGCGGCGAACACTCGCGCGCCGGGACGACGATCCATTTCGGCACGCACCCGGCTCTCCAGCTCCCGCACTCGCGCATGCAGCTCGGCGACTCGGTTCTCCAACTCGACGATCCGCGCGATCGCCGGCAGGCTCATCCCATCGGCGGAGAGCCGAGCAACCTCGCGCAACTGCTCGACGTGTCGCGCAGAGTATCGTCGGGAGCCCCCGCGGGTGCGTGCCGGAACCACGAGACCCAGCCGGTCGTACTGGCGCAGCGTCTGGGGATGCATCCCCGCAAGCTGCGCCGCCGTGGCGATGGCGAACATGGGCGCATCCGCATCGAACTGCTCCGCGTGCACCACGGGTACGCCGTCCATCATCCGCGCGCGCGGGCGAGCAACTCCGCCCGCGGGTTCTCCTTCGGCTCCACCGCCTGGAACCGTTCCAGCGCCTCGCGCGCCGCGGCGTCCAAGTGCGAGGGAACCACCACCTGCACCTCCGCGAGGAGGTCGCCGGTGCCTTTGCGCGTGGCGATGCCGCGGCCCTTCACCCGCAGCACCCGACCCGACGGCGTGCCCGGCGCCACCTTCAACCGGACGGTGTCGCCCTCGAGCGTGGGAACCTCGATGGTCGCACCCAGGGTCGCCTCGGTGAACGTGACGGGCACGGTGACCCGCAGGTTGAGCCCGTCCCGCGTGAACACGGGATGCGGCCGCACACTCACCTGAACGACGATGTCCCCGTTCTGGCCGCCGTCTGGCGAGGGCCGGCCTCGACCGGGCAGACGGATCCGCTGGCCGTCGGCCACTCCGGCGGGGATTTTGACCTTGAAGGGCCTGCCGTCCTCGCCCTGCAGGGAGATGGTCTCGCCCTTGGCGGCCGTGACGAAGTCGATGGTGGTCCGCGCGGTCACGTCCGCACCCCGAGTGGGTCCGCCGAACCCCCGGTACCCACCCGTCGGCTGGCCGAACCTGCCCGAGCCGAAACCGCCCGCTCCGCCCCGGTCGAACATCGTGAACAGGTCATCGAAATCCGCCGACTGCTGATAGCGTCCGCCGCGCCCTTGCCCGAACATCGAGAACACATCCTCGAAGCCGCCCGCGCCGGCGCCGCCCGCGGTGAAGCGCGCACCGGATCCCATCGCCCGCAACTGGTCGTACTCGGCCCGCTGCTCCGGGTCGGACAGCACCGAGTACGCCTCGCTGATCTCCTTGAAGCGGGCTTCCGCCGCCGCATCGCCGGGGTTGGAGTCCGGGTGGTACTTCCGGGCGAGCTTGCGATACGTCTTCTTCAGCTCGGCATCGCTGACGTCTTTGGCGACGCCCAGCACGGCGTAGAAGTCCTTGTCGAACCAGTCCTGACTGGCCATCGCTCCTGCCTCCTAGTCCGCCGGCACGGCGACGACCACCTTCGCGGGGCGCAGCTCCACCGAGCCCAACCGGTAGCCGACCTCGACGACCTCCAGCACGACGGCGTGATCCACGTCCGCGGAGGGCTGTTGCAGGATCGCCTCGTGCTGCTGCGGGTCGAATGCGTCGCCGGCCTTCCCGAAGGGCACCAGCCCCATCCGCTCCGCCACTGCGCGCAACTTCTCGGCGATCGCCATGAACGCTGTGCCCTCCTCGAGGTCGCCATGCTTGGCCGCCCGGTCCAGATCGTCGAGCACCGGAAGCAGGCTCTTGGCGACCGACCCGGTCGCCCGCTCGATCTCCACCTCGCGCTGCTCCTCGGTGCGGCGCCGGTAGTTCGCGTACTCCGCCTGCAGCCGCTTGAGGTCACCGACCAGGGTGCTCTCCAGGTCAGCCAGTCGGGCGTCGTCCGCCGCTGCCGCATCAGCGGTCTGCTCGTGCTCCAGGATGTCGTCGACGGTCAGGTCCGGCTCCTGTGGCGCGGGGCCGGAGGCGTCTGCCCCCGGCCCCGCGCCCTCGGGCCGGACCTCGTCGCCCTCGCTGTTGTCGAAGTCCTTGTCCGTCATCGGTCCGGCTTACTTCTTGTCGTCCTCGTCGTCGACGACCTCGGCGTCGATGACGTCCTCTTCGGGGTTCGGCGTCTGCCCGCTGCCGGCACTGAAGTCCGACGGGTCGGGGTTCTGTCCCGCGGCCGCCGCCGCCTGGTAGATCGCCTCTCCCAGAGCCCCCTGGCTGACGGTGAGCGTGTCGTACGCGGCCTTCACCGCGTCGTCGTCGTCGCCCGCCAGGGCGGACTTCAGCGCGTCCACGTCGGCCTGCACCGAGGTCTTGACGTCGTCGGGCAGCTTGTCCTCGTTCTCCTTGATCAGCTTCTCGACGGAGTACGACAGCGTCTCGGCCTGGTTGCGCGTCTCGGCGGACTCGCGGCGCTTCTTGTCCTCGGCCGCGTGCTCCTCCGCCTCGCGCACCATCCGGTCGATGTCCTCCTTGGGGAGGGACGATCCGCCGGTGATCGTCATCGACTGCTCCTTGCCGGTGCCCTTGTCCTTGGCGGACACGTGCACGATGCCATTCGCGTCGATGTCGAACGTGACCTCGACCTGCGGGATGCCGCGGGGTGCCGGAGCGATGCCGGTCAGCTCGAACGTACCCAGAGGCTTGTTGTCTCGAGTGAACTCCCGCTCGCCCTGGAACACCTGGATCGCCACGGACGGCTGATTGTCGTCCGCGGTCGTGAAGGTCTCGCTCCGCTTGGTGGGGATCGCCGTGTTGCGCTCGATGAGCTTCGTCATGATGCCGCCCTTGGTCTCGATGCCGAGGCTGAGAGGCGTGACGTCGATGAGCAGAACGTCCTTGCGCTCGCCCTTGAGGACGCCGGCCTGCAACGCGGCGCCGACGGCGACGACCTCGTCGGGGTTCACGCCCTTGTTGGGCTCCTTGCCGCCGGTGAGCTTCTTGACCAGGTCGGTCACCTGCGGCATCCGGGTCGACCCGCCGACCAGCACGACATGGTCGATGTCATCGACCTTGATGCCCGCCTCGCGGATCACGTCCTCGAACGGCTTGCGGGTGCGGTCGAGCAGATCCTTCGTGAGGTCCTCGAACTTCGCGCGCGTGATGGTCTCGGACAGCGACACCGGGCCGGACTCGGTCAGCGATAGGTACGGCAGGTTGACGCTGGTCGAACTCGAGCTCGACAGCTCTTTCTTCGCCTGCTCCGCCGCCTCCTTCAGACGCTGGAGCGCGATCTTGTCGCCCGATACGTCCACGCCGGTGGTGTCCTTGAACTGCTTGATCAGGTAGTCGACCAGGCGCTGGTCCCAGTCGTCGCCGCCGAGTCGATTGTCGCCGGCGGTCGCCCGAACCTGGATGGTGGAGAAGTCCTCATCCTTGCCCACCTCCAGCAGCGACACGTCGAACGTGCCACCGCCCAGGTCGAACACGAGGATCAGTTCGTCCTCCTTGCCCTTATCCAGCCCGTAGGCGAGGGCTGCCGCGGTCGGCTCGTTGATGATCCGCAGCACGTTCAGGCCCGCGATCTCACCGGCCTCCTTGGTGGCCTGGCGCTCGGCGTCGTTGAAGTAGGCCGGGACGGTGATCACCGCATCCGAGACCGCGTCACCCAGGTACTGCTCGGCATCGCGCTTGAGCTTCTGGAGGATGCGGGCGGAGATCTCCTGGGGCGTGTAGCGCTTGCCGTCGATGGGCTGCGTCTTCCAGTCGGTGCCCATGTGGCGCTTGACCGAGACGATCGTCCGCTCGACGTTGGTCACCGCCTGTCGCTTGGCGGTCTCGCCGACGAGCACTTCGCCGTCCTTGGTGAAGGCGACCACGGACGGGGTGGTGCGGAAGCCTTCCGCGTTCGCAATCACGGTGGGCTCGCCGCCCTCCAGGACGGCGACCACCGAGTTGGTGGTGCCGAGGTCGATACCGACTGCACGGGGCATGTGTACTCTCCTTGTCGCGGGGGCCGTCGGATGACGGCGGAAGCCTGCCGCGGCTCGCTCTCCACCATCCGCGAGAGCTTGAGCCGCGATGGCTCAAGAATAGCCTGTGGGACGTGGCCCGTCAACCTGCGTTGATACGGCTCGACTCAAGTTTCCGCGGCCCCGCCCGTCGGTTCGCTGGGTCGAGCAGCGGCCGCGCCCGTAACGGTGCACCGTTCACCGCGGCACCCTACGATGCGCACCATGACCAGCGACGCTGACGCAGGCGGCTCGGCGACGGCCCCCCCGCCGACCTTGTCCACCGGCGCCCTGCCCGCCATGGGACGCCTGTTCCAGGACGCACCCGCCGATCGCTTCGTGCCGCGGCGACGCGTCGTGGGATGGGCGCTGTGGGATTGGGCCACCCAGCCGTTCAACTCCGTCCTGCTGACATTCGTCTTCGCCTCGCTGTACCTCGTGTCCGACGCATTCCTGCCCCCTGATCTGGCGGCGCTGCCGGCGACGGATCCGCGCCGGGAAGCCGGACTGGCCGACCTCGCCAGCGGATACGGGCTGGCCACCACGGTCGCGGGGGTCCTCATCCTGCTGCTCGCACCCGTGCTTGGGCAGACCGCCGACCGCAGCGGCCGGAAGAAGCGGTGGCTGCTCGTGTTCACCGCACTGCTGGCGGTGGTGCAGTTCGCGTTGTTCTTCGTGCACGCGGACCCGGCGTACTTCTGGTACGGAGCGATCGTCATGTCCGTCGGCGCCGTGGTGTCGGAGATCGCCGGCGTGAACTACAACGCCATGCTCGTGGACGTGTCCACCCCCCGCACAGTCGGGCGGGTCAGTGGCCTGGGTTGGGGTCTGGGGTACATCGGCGGCATCGTGGCGCTGTCGATCGTCGTCGCCGTGACCGCGGCCGGGTGGTTCGGCATGGACACGTCGGATGGACTGGCCTACCGCGTCATCGCGGTCGGCTGCGGGGTGTGGACCCTGGTGTTCTCCGTGCCGCTGTTCCTGTCCGTGCCGGAGGCGCCCGCTCCGCCCGGACACGGAGCGCGTCGGGTTCCTCCGCGGCTACGCGGTGCTGGCGCGTGATATCGCAGCCCTGTACCGCACGCACCGAGCGACGTTCTGGTTCCTGATGGCCAGCGCCGTCTACCGTGACGGGCTGGCGGGCGTGTTCGCGTTCGGAGGCATCCTCGCCGCGGTCGCGTTCGGATTCTCACCCACCGAGGTGATGCTGTTCGGCATCGCCGCGAATGTCGTGGCGGGCGCCTCCACGATCCTGGCCGGACGCGCGGACGACCGGTTCGGGGCGCGGTCGGTGATCCTGGCGGCGTTGACCGGGCTGATCGTGATCGCGGTCGCCCTGCTCGTCCTGCACGGCACGGGGCAGCTCGTCTTCTGGGTGGGCGGCCTCATCCTCTCGGCATGCGTCGGGCCCGCGCAGGCCTCCAGCCGCTCGTTGCTGGCGCGCGTGACCCCGGAGGGCATGCAGGGCGAGATCTTCGGCCTGTACGCCACGACCGGGCGGGTGGCGAGCTTCCTCTCGCCGGCCCTGTGGACCGCGTCGATCGCGGTGTTCGGAGCGACCATCTACGGCGTGCTCGGCATCGCCATCGTCCTGGCCGCGGGTCTCGTGCTGCTGCTGTTCGTGCGCCTGCCGCGCCCCGTCCGATGACAGGGAGTTCCGCGGCGGTCCTGCTGTCCCGGCGCATCCGGGGCCGGTATCCCCGGATGCGTGAGAGCGTCACGCTCCCGCGGCGCCCTCGCTGCTGGAGCCGACGTCGGCGACGTGGAAGTTCAGGTACGAGCGGGAAGCCGTGGGTCCCCGCTGACCCTGGTAGCGGTTGCCGTAGCGGCCCGAGCCGTACGGGTGCTCGGCGGGCGAACTCAGGCGGAAGAAGCACAACTGCCCGATCTTCATGCCGGGCCACAGCTTGATGGGAAGGGTCGCGACGTTCGACAGCTCCAGGGTCACGTGTCCGGTGAATCCGGGGTCGATGAATCCCGCGGTGGAGTGCGTGAGCAGCCCGAGGCGGCCCAGGGAGGACTTCCCCTCGAGCCGGGCGGCGATGTCGTCGGGCAGGGCGACCCGCTCGAAGGTCGAGCCGAGCACGAATTCGCCCGGGTGCAGCACGAACGGCCCCGCCGGGTCCACCTCGATCAGCCGGGTGAGCTCAGGCTGGTCCGCCGCCGGGTCGATGAACGGGTACTTGTGGTTGTCGAACAGCCGGAAGTACCGGTCCAGGCGCACGTCGACGCTGGACGGCTGGACCATCTCGGGGTCGGCGGGGTCGATCCGGATGCGTCCTGCCGCCAGTTCCCGTCTGATGTCGCCGTCCGAGAGCAGCACCCGTCCAGCCTAGCGAGGCCCCTTTGCTCAGTTGCCCGGGCCACGGGAGCGTCTCGGAGCGTGACCGTAGCTGGCCGGTCCAGGAGATCTGCCGCCGTCCCGTAGACTGGAGCGCACCTATCCGGGGACGTCGTTCAATGGCAGGACGGCTGCTTCCCAAGCAGCCAACGCGGGTTCGATTCCCGTCGTCCCCTCTTCTGTGTCGTCGACGGCCTTCCGCAGGGCCCCGCCCTGCCCTCCAGCCTCCCCAGAGGGAGCCCATACTCTTGCGCGAATGTGGGCGGCTCATGTCATGGTGCGCAACAGAAGCAACGAAACGGGCCTACATCACTAGCGTCGCTCGCATGACCGATAGTCCGATCCCCGTCCTCGATCTGTCACTGCTGGACCAGGGGCCCGACGCCGCCGAGCGGTTCCGTGAGGAGCTCCGCCGCGCGACCCACGAGGTCGGTTTCTTCACCCTTGTCGGACACGGCATCCCGGACGAGCTGCAGGAGCGTCTGCTGACGACCTCACGCGCGTTCTTCGCCCTCCCGGATGAGGACAAACTGGAGATCGAGAACCTGAAGTCCCCGCACTTCCGCGGTTATGCGCGCATCGGCGGGGAACTGACGCAAGGCAAGGTGGACTGGCGAGAGCAGATCGACATCGGCCCAGGGCGCGAGCCGCGCGAGCTCGGCCCCGACGACCCTGCTTACCTTCGTCTGGAAGGACCGAACCAGTGGCCCTCCGCTCTGCCGGAGTTGCAGCCCACGGTTGAGGAGTGGGACGCGCGCCTGACGCAGATCGGGCGCCGCCTGCTCGCCGCGTGGACCGAGGCGCTGGGGGCGGATCCGGCCGAACTGCTCGACCTGTTTGCCGACGCACCCTCCACGCACATCAAGGTCGTGCGGTATCCGGGCAAGCCCGCCAGCGACGAATCCCGGCAGGGTGTGGGGAGCCACAAGGACCCGGGCGTGCTGACACTGCTGTGGGTCGAGCCGGGCGTGGGCGGGCTCCAAGTCGAATATCAGGGCGAATGGCACGACGTGCCGCCGCTGCAAGGGGCGCTGATCGTCAACATCGGGGAGCTCCTGGAATGGGCGACCGACGGCTACCTGCGCGCGACCGTGCACCGGGTGCTCGCCCCCGAGGAGGGCAGCGAACGGATCTCGGTCCCGTTCTTCTTCAACCCACGACTGGATGCGGCGGTGCCGCGCCTCAACATCGCGGAGGAGTACCGGGCGGCGGCGCGCGGCGTCGAGCAGGATCCCACGAACCCGATCCGGGCCAGCTTTGGCGAGAACGCGCTGAAGTCGCGCCTGCGGGCGCACCCGGATGTCGCGGCGATCCACCACCCGGACCTGGTCGGCGCGCCGGTGAGCGCCTCCTCGCCGTCCCTCTGATCGGACGACCCTTCTCCTCGCGCTGCCATGTCCGGCACAGGCGCGCACGTTCGCCGCCCATCCCGGGTGTCATCCCCTCCACCGGCTGCCCCTACGCGGCGGGTGGGCAGATGGCTGCGGCGGCGATCTGGTCGTGGAACTGCTGCGCGGTCCAGGGCAGCCCCGCCTCCGGGTTCTCACGCCCGGGAGCGGCCGGTGCCTTCGATGCGATGGCCGCCAGCTCCCACGCGAGGTAGGCGATCATCGCGTCGCCCGCGGTGGAGTTGTTCAGCACCACCGCCACCGTCAGCCCGGTCTGAGGATCCGAGAACGCAGCGGTGAGGTACCCGGTGATCGACCCGAACTGTCCGACCAGGGAACCCGCCCGAACCGCACCGCCGCCGACTGCTACCCAGGACGGCTGGCCGGGGACCGGCACGGCCGACGCGAACCGGTCCGTGCCCTCGGGCAGAAGCGCACCGGTGGCCAGGGCCCGGGAGTACCGCGCCAGGTCCTCGATCGTCCCCACCGCGCCACTGTTGGTGGACCCGATGCTCGGTGAGATCACGGTGTAGTCGGTCGGCGCGGAGCAGTCCCGGACCCCGTCCGGTCCGGGAAGGGTGACGTATCCCGGCAACGCGGGCTCGCCCGGCGGGGCCGGTTCCGGACCCGGCAGTCGGGTGCGGTTCAGCCCGAGCGGCTCGAAGACGCGCTCGCTCAGCACGTTCGACGCATCGGTCTGGGCGGCGCGGGCCAGCACCTCGCCCAGGAGAACGTATCCCGCGTCGGAGTCCCGGTAGGTCCCGGCCACGGTCCGGGTCGTACGTGCCGACGCCGTACGCCACCAGCTCACTCGGGTTCCACACCCGCTCCGGCATCTCGAGGAACTTCGGGGCCAGAATCGAGCCATAGGATCCGATCCCGCTCGTGCCATCGCACAGCTGCTGCACCGTGACCGACTCGGGCAGGCCCGCCACCGTTCCGACAGAGCGGGACGGCGGGTCGTCGAGACGAATCGAGCCCTCCGCCGCGAGGGAGTACATCGCGTCACATGTCATGGGCCGCGTCATATCCGCGAATCGGAATGACTGGTCTCGCTGCCCCACCCCCGTAGCCGTGACCCACGAGCCGCTCCACGGCGCCCAGACGCCCACGATCGCCCCGGTCGCCCCGGCGGCGGCAACGGCGGCGTCCAGCGCCGACTGCAGCTGCGTCTGCGTCGCCTCAGGGAACGCGGCATCCACCTGTGCCAGGCCGCCAGGATCACCGTTGCCGGCGCTGCAGGAGGCCAGGGCGACCATCAGTGCGAGGATGCTGGCCGCCGCAGCAGCGCCGCGGCCGGTGGATCGGGACAGCATCCTCACCTCCGTCCTCTCGATGACAGTCAAACACACGCGCATCACGGCCCGATCACGGCCCGATCACAGTCCCGGAGGCGGCCCGGCTTCAGGAGACGGACTCCTCCGCTTCCGCCATGAAGCGGAGCACGTCCGGGTCGACACGGATGTCGGCCGGACGGAGCGGGCGCTTCAGATACAGCCCGTCCAGTGATCGCAGCCGAGACAGGGCCACGTAGGTCTGTCCCGGCGCGAAGGCTCCCGACCCCAGGTCGATGATCGCGCGATCATAGGTCTGCCCCTGCGCCTTGTGGATCGTCACCGCCCATGCCAGCCGGAGGGGCACCTGCGTGAACTCGGCCACCGTTTCCCGCGTCAGGGCGCGCCGGGCGGAATCGTACGCATAACGGAACCGTTCCCACACGACCGGTTCGACGCTGTGCTCCGTGCCGGCCACTTCCACCCGCACCTCGCCGCGCGCGACGCGCGTCACGGTCCCGAGGGTGCCGTTCACCCAGCGCTGGCCGTCGCCGTGTGCGGCGACATCGTTGCGCAGGAACATGACCTGCGCGCCGGGCTTCAGGCGCAGTTCGCGGTCGGCGGGGTCCCCGCCCGATCCCGCTCCGAAGTCCCCCGTGACCTCGGCCGGGAGGACGGTCGCCAATCCCGGCAGGTCCGCGAGCCGGCTCCGGTTGATCGCGGCCACGGCATCATTCCGCGTGGCCAGGGTGATCAGCGGCGGGCCGTCCGCGGCCGTGGGTGCCGCGCGGGCGCCCGCCTCGTTCAGCATCCGCGCGAGCGCCACCGTGACACGGCCTTCGCGGACCGCGTTCAGGGCGGTGATGAAGGCCTCATCCGACTGCCGATGCATCTGGCGCAGCTCCCGAGTCGCCATCGTCGCGCCGTGCCTGCCGAGTCCGACCAGTCCGTCGCGGGCGTCCGCGCCAGCCCACACGTCCGCGTCGAAGAACCAGGGGGATCGATACCGGTCCTGCACGTAGCGGGCCTCCGCACCCCGCGCGGGCACCGGCGACAACTGATAGGGGTCCCCGAACATCACCACCTGCACGCCGCCGAAGGCTTCGGCGGGTCGCCGCCGCGCCTGACGGAGCGAGCGGTCGATGGCATCCATGAGGTCGGCCGACACCATCGACACCTCGTCGATCACGAGCGTCTCGATCGCGTTCAGGACCCTCCGGGTCGCGGCCGGCGGATCCGGCACCGCGTCACCGATCAGCCCGATCGGCAGCCGGAACAGCGAATGGATGGTCTGTCCCCCCACGCCGAGAGCAGCCACCCCGGTGGGCGCGCAGACCGCGAGCTGCTTGCTCGTGCTCCGCGCCAGGTGCTGCAGGAGAGTGGACTTGCCGGTGCCGGCGCGGCCCGTGACGAACACGTGCCCCGTGCCCCGCTCGATCGTCTCGAAAAGCGACTGCTGCTCCGCCGACAGCGCGATCGTCACTCGCTCATGCTAGGCCGCGGGCTTCCTAGACTGAGCGCGTGACGGGCACGAGCACGAGCACGCCCCGGGTGCGCGGCGACCTGGTCGCGCTGGCACTGGTGGCCGTGCTGCTCGCGGCGGCGCTGCCGGCAGGGGCGGCATCGCTGTACCGGGAGCTGTACAGCCCGGGGGCGTTCGTCGGCCGCTACCTGTCCCTCCTGTCCGCCGGTCGGCCTGCGGACGCGCTGGCGATGCCCGGCGCTGAGCTCACCGCGTCCCAGCGCGCGGCGGCCGGCATTCCGACGGATGCGTCGGACGCGCTGCTGCGATCGGCCGCGCTGAGCACGTTGGACCATGTCCGGGTGCTCAGCGAGCAGACGCGGGACGAGGTGACGACCGTGACCGTCTCCTACCGGGCCGGAGGCATCCCGGGCACCACCACGTTCGGGGTGGTGCGCGACGGCTGGATCGGCGTGGTCCCGGCGTGGCGGTTCGAGCGGAGTCCCCTGGCGGTGATGGATGTGGCGATCGTGGGCTCGACACGCTTCGCCGTGAACGGGTTCGCGCTGGACAAGCACCAGATCGCGGCCGACGCGCCGTCCGACGCGTCGCTGCCGCTGCTGGTGCCGTCCCCGGGACTGTACGCCGTCCGGGTGGACACTCCTCTGGCAGTCGCGGACCCGGTACCGGTGCTCTCCGACGCTCCTCAGGCGCGGATACCCGTGACGGTGACCGCACGTCCGACGGCGGAGTTCACCGCCGTCGTCCAGCAGCGCGTGGAGGATTTCCTGACCACCTGCACCGACCAGCGGGTGCTGCAGCCGACTGGCTGTCCGTTCGGGTCGGTGATCGACGACCGCGTCGTCTCCGAACCGGCCTGGTCCATCGTCCGGCAGCCCTCGGTGACGCTGGCAGCGGAGGGGTCGGGGTGGCGCATCCCGGACTCCCCGGGCGTAGCCCATCTGGACGTGCGCGTGCGCTCGCTGTTCGACGGCAGTGTCTCCGACGTGTCCGAGGACGTGCCGTTCGTCGTCAACGGCACCGTCGAGGTGGGCGCGGACGGGTCGGCTTCCATCCGCGTCGGCGGCGGCCCGGACTCCTGACGGAGCGCTCAGCGGCCGTCACCGCACCGCGTCGGCATCCCTCTCGGCCAGGCGTGCCAGACGTTCGTTGTACTCCGCCAGTTCGCGGTCACCGGTGCGGTCGGCGTGCCGGTCCCGGCGGCGCTGGAGCCGATCGTCGCTGCGGCTCCACTGGATCGCGACTGTCACCCCCAGGATGAGGGTCGGGATCTCCCCGATCGACCAGGCGATACCGCCCCCGACGTACTGGTCCTCCAGGAGGGACGGACCCCACGTCCGGCCCATCGACCCGAACCACTCGGCGGCCATCAGGCCCGTCTGCATCATGATCGCAATGCCGAAGAACGCGTGCATCGCCATGACCGCGATCAGAGTCAGCAGCCGGAACGCGTACGGGAACCGCACCGGCACCGGATCGATCCCGATGATCGACATCACGAACAGATAGCCCGTGATGAGGAAGTGCGCCACCATCCACTCGTGACCGAGATGGTCATACAGCGACCAGCGGAACAGGTCCGTGTAGTAGAACAGCCACAGGGAGCCGACGAACAGGGCGGCAGCGACCAGGGGATGGGTCACGACCCGCGCGAACGGGGAATGCACGCCCCACATCAGCCATTCCCGCACACCCCGGGTGCCGTCGCGTCGCTTGCCCACGGTCCGCAGGGCGAGCGTGATGGGTGCGCCAGGAACGAGCAGCATCGGGATCGCCATCGTCAGCAGCATGTGCCCGAGCATGTGCATGCTGAACAGGTAGTCCTGGTAGGCGTTGATCGGTCCGCTGGTCACCCAGAGCAACAGCAGCATCCCGAGTACCCACAGCACGGTGCGGTACACCGGCCACGCGTCCCCTCGGCGGCGCAGCCGCCGCACCCCCAGCAGATAGACGACGATCCCGAACCCGGCCACGAGCGCCCACAAGGGGTCGATGCTCCAACGCGTGAGCCACTCCGTCACGCCCGGTTCGGGGGGCACCGGCGCGCCCGTGAGAAACGATGCGGGATCCGTGCCGCTGAGGACTGTCCCGCCCGGCGGCGGGGTGCGCGACAGAGCGACCGCAGCACCACTGGCCACCCCCATCATGGCGAGCTCGACGGCGACCAGCGTCCAGAACGGCGCCGCGCGACCGGTGCGCAGCCTCGGGATCAGTCGGATGCGATACCACCAGCCGAGCGCGCCGAGGCCGACGAGCGCGGCCGCCTTGACGAGCACGATCGCGCCGTAGGGGCTGAGCAGGTCCGTGGGCGTCGGCAGGCTCACCGCGGCGCGCAGCACGCCGGAGACGGCGACCACCACGAAGGCCACCAACGCGACACTGGAGTACCGCGACACCACGTCGGCCGTGGTGACCCCGGATCCGCGCCGCTCCGTCACCGGCCGCAGCAGCACCACCAGCACCAGCCCCCCCAACCACACCGCGGCGCCGAGGATATGCAGCACCGTGGCGGTGGTCGCCAGATTGTGGCTGGCGAGATCCCCGGCATGCCCCTGCGTGCCCATCGGCACCAGGGTCGCCAGTGCCAGCAGGGCCACGAGGAACGTCGTGGTCCATCCGCGGACCGCGAACAGCAGCACCGTGACCACGGCACCACCGATTGTGGTGATCAACCACGTCCGCCCGAGCTCCACTTCCGTCAGGAAGCGGCCCAGTTGCTCTCCGAACAACGGGTCGGCGGTCGGGGTCGCCGCGAACACGCTGAGGAAGGTCAGGAATCCGGTCGCGGCAGCTGCCACCGTGAATACCGCGGCCCCCGTCGACGCGGCCCCCAGCGCGGTCTCGAAGGGCTTTGCCCCGGGGGCGAGCGCGAACAGGGCCAGCACGACCGAACCCACCATCACCGCGGCGGCCAGATTCACTGTGAGCGTGGCCGCTGGCAGCGCCCATCGCACCACGGGACCGGCGTCCGCGATCACGAGCGGGGCGGCGCCGCCTCCGAGGGCAAGCGCCGTCACCAGCGTCAGCGCGGCGCCGGACGCCAGGATGGCCGGACCCGCGATCCGCAGGACGCCGGGGTTCACCCCTTCAGCCTAGGCGGGTGCGGGGGGTGAGGAACGCCGCGGCGATCCTCACCCCCCGTGCACCGCCAGGACGGCCCTACTTGACGGCGGCCTTCAACTTCGAGCCGGCGGTGACCTTCACGCGCTTGCCGGCAGGGATCGCGATCTCGGCGCCGGACTGCGGGTTGCGGCCGGTGCGCGCCGCGGTCGTCACGCTCTCGAACGCGACCCAGCCGGGAATGGTGACCTTGCTGCCCTTGGCCACGGCATCGGAAATGGTCGCGAAGACCGAGTCGAGGACGCTGGAGACGACGGCCTGGCTCTGGCCGGTGGCGCTGGCGACGCTCGCGACGAGCTCGGTCTTGGTGATGGACTTGTCGGCCATGGGGATTGTCCTCCAGGCGGGTGTCCCGCCTCTTGTTGGCTCGGGCCGGGTCCGTGACGGCCCCGGGTGGTCGGATCGACCGTCCCCGAATATACCGATCAGGAGCGGGTTATCCCCGCATCGGCCGCGGAATTCCGCCGATTGCGGCGTGAGCGGCGGCGGGCGTGGCCGGCCGCACGACGGTGCGGGCGGCCACGCAGATCACCAGCTTGACTTCGTGACCCCCGGCAGCTCGCCCCGGTGCGCCATGTCGCGGAAGCGCACGCGCCGCGAAGAGGAATATTTGGAGGCTCTGGCGGCGTCGAAGCCGTAGGAAGGGCGTAGCGTTAATTGGGCCCTTTAGCCGTGAATGCGGGCTCTTGTGAGCGCGAATTTCAGAATGGGAACAAAGCTTGCGCCAGGCATCGCGTGTTATGCCTACGATCTGCGTTAGGGCGAAGAACACTCCAAGAGGTATGATCACGGGAACGAAGAACACAATTCTGCCCAAGGCGCTTCTGAGGGGGAAAACGACCCGGAATTTGAAAGGAAGTCATCGGTCACAAAGAATGAAACCCACGTGAAGACAGCGAATGATAAAAAAAATATCGATGCGACCCACCCTCGAAAAAATTTGAGCGCATCATACAATGCGAGTGAGACTTTTCGGAAGTTGCATGAGAACATCATCAGCGCGCAAATCGTAATTATCGCCACGTAAGCAATACAT
>CAVOIT010000017.1:0-75289 GCA_963696115.1 uncultured Actinomycetota bacterium
AGCGCGGTGCGCATGCTCGTCAGCTGCCGCCACGCCCACCGCAGCCACCCGACCGGCCCCAGACGCGGGCCGCCGCCCACCGGACCCGGCGCCGCGTCGATGTGATCGGCCGGGCGCAACGGGTCCGCGGTCCCGGCGTCAGAGGCGGTCCCGGCGTCAGAGGGGGAGCGGGACACTGGCGAACACCCCCTGAGCCCAGGACATGATCCGACCCCAGACGCCGGACACCATGAGGATGCCGAGCACGACCAGCAGCCCGCCGCCGGCGATGTTCACGGCTCGGATGTGCCGGCGCACCGCGTTCACGGATCGAGTGGCCCATCCGAAGCCTGCCGCGATCAGCAGGAACGGGATGCCGAGGCCGAGCGAGTATGCCAGGCCGAGCACCGCCGCCCGACCCGGGTCGCCCAGGTTCCACGACACGGACACGATCGCAGCCAGGGTCGGCCCGATGCACGGCGCCCATCCGACGCCCAGCGCGAGGCCGAGCAGAGGCGCACCCAGCAGGCCGAGGTTCCCGCGCACCTGCGGCTTCACGGTGCGCTGGGCTACGCCGAACAATCCGATGAACACCAGTCCCAGCAGGATCACCAGCACCCCGAGCACCCGGGTGATCACGTCGGCGTAGGCGATGAAGAAGCGGCCGAGAGCGCCGCCGAGCACGGTCACGGCCATGAACACCACGGTGAAGCCGGCGATGAACAGTGCGACCCCGACCAGGAGCCGGGCCCGCCCGGGACCGGCCTCGCGCCTGTCCCGGCCCGCGGCCGCCCCGCCCACGAAACCGAGGTAGCCGGGCACAAGCGGCAGCACGCACGGGGACAGGAATGAGATCAGCCCGGCGGCCACCGCGACGAGCACGGCCAAGCCGAGCGCGCCATCGGCGATCAGCGCGGTCACGAGGCCTCCGCGAGAGTGTCGCGCACCAGTGTGGTCAGGATGGATGCCTCGGGTAGCTCCCCTACGATGCGCGCCGCGACGCGCCCCTGACGGTCGAGGACCAGCGTCGTCGGGGTAGCGCTGAGCGGGGTCGCGGCCGCGAACGCGAGCTTGAGCTCGCTGTCGTCGACCGCCATCAGACTCGGGTAGGTGACGCCGTTGTCGCGCGCGAAAGCCGCTGCCGTCTCCGGCTGATCGTAGGTGTTGACGCCGAGGAAGACGACGTCCTGACCGGCGAACTGCTGGTACGACGCCTCCAGCCGGGGCGCTTCGACGATGCACGGCCCGCACGCGGCGTACCAGAAGTTCACCACCACGACCGAACCCGCCAGATCCGTGCTGCTCGATCGCCTCGCCCGTCTCGGTGGTCCCCTCGAACACGATGGGTGCGGACCGATTCTCGGGCGCGATCTCGACGGTCTGGAAGTCACCCGCGATGTACCCCTTGTTGTCGCCGGCGAGGTACTGCTGGGCGAACGGATCGGCCGCGCACCCCGCGGTGAGCGCTGCCGCGGCCGAGAGCGCCAGGACGGCGACAGCACGCCGCATCCGCGGTGCACTCACACTGCCCCCACGTCCACGGCTCCCGCCGTGAAGGCGGGCTCGACGTACGACACCTCGCGCCACGCGTCCGGGCCCCCGTCGAAGCTGGTGATGCTCGACAGCCCGCAGCGCCGTCGCCGCGGGTCGTGGCGCAACGGGCGTCCGACCACCGCCAGATGCGTGACCCAGATCGGAAGCTGATGGCTGACGATGACGACGTCGCCGGAGGGCACCGCCTGCCAGGCGTCCGCCATGGCCTCCCGCATCCGCGCCACGACGTGCACGTAGGGCTCGCCCCAGCCCGGCACGGCGGGCTGGGACAGGTAGCGCCAGTTGCGCGGGTCGATCAGCGCCGCGCTCATGCGCTTGCCCTCGAAGACGTTGGTCGGTTCGATGACGCGCTCGTCGAGCATCGGCTCGATGCCGAACGCCTCGGCGAACGGCTCGGCCGATTCGCGCGTCCGCTGCAGCGGCGAGGCGATGAGGGCCGCGACGGGTCGGCTCAGACGCTGCACGTACCCCGCCGCCTCCCGCGCCATGCGCCGGCCTGCGGTCGCTCAGCGCGAAATTCGGCAGCCGCCCGTACAGCACGTGCGCGGGGTTCTGGACCTCACCGTGCCGCACGAGGTGGAGTCGATCGGCGGGCACCGGTTCAGTCTACGGGCGGGGCCGGGTGGCGCATGCGGCGCAGTTCGCGCACACGCACCACGACGAACCAGGCGACGGCGATCGCGATCGCCGCGATCACCACGTATTGGAAGATGTTCGCGTACTGCTCGACGATCGGCCACGCCTCCCCCAGCAGGAATCCCGCCAATACGAAGATCGTGTTCCAGATCGCGCTGCCGGCAGCGGTGAGCAGGACGAAGCGCCACACCGGCATCCGCGCGACTCCGGCGGGGATGGAGATCAGGCTGCGGAAGATGGGGATCATCCGGCCGAAGAAGACGGCGACGGCGCCGTGCCGGTCGAACCACGCCACCGTCCGGTCGATGTCCTCCGGGTGCAGGAGCGGCACCTTCTCCGCCACCCACCGCAGGCGGGCGACCCCCAGCCAGCGACCCAGACCGTACAGCAGGAGCGCGCCGGCGACCGAGCCGCCCGTGGTCCAGATCAGAGCCTCCGCGAGCGTGAACGACCCGCGGCTGGCGGCCAACCCGGCCATGGGGAGGATCACCTCGCTCGGCAACGGCGGGAACAGGTTCTCCAGCGCGATCGCGATACCCGCCCCCGGAGGACCGATCACGGACATCAGGGACACCACGGCGTCCACGAGACTGCTCAGCCAGGAGCCGGACGTGGTCGACGTCATGATCCTCCGTATGTGGGTGGGTCGGTCGGCGCCGGCGCACCGCCATCCGCATGCTACGGCGAGCGCGCCGGAAGAAGCTGTGCCCGCGCCCTTCGCCTCCGGATGCGTGAGCGGGCGGCCCCCTAGACTGGGCGCTCGTGAGCGAACGGGTGCTGATCGACCGACTGCCCACGGCGACGGACGGTCCCGTGTCCGTGTCCGGCTGGGTGGAGACGGTTCGGGATCAGAAGAAGGTCCAGTTCGTCATCCTGCGTGACGAGAGCGGCGCGGTGCAGCTGGTGAACCCCGCGGTGCGGGACCTGCCCGCCGGGGCGGACACCGCGACGGCCGCCGCGGCGGCTCTGACCGAGACGATCGCGGGACTGACGGCGGGGACCTTCCTCACAGCCGAGGGCGACCTGGTTCACGATGATCGCGTGCGTCTGGGCGGCGTCGAGGTCCGCCTGCGGGGACTGTCCGTCGCAGCTGCCGCGGCACCGGAACTGCCGATCGCCGCGGACAGTGGCCTGGACAAGAGGATGGACTGGCGTTTCCTGGACCTGCGCCAGCCGCGCAACGCCTTGGTCTTCCGCGTGCAGACCACTCTCGAGCACGCGATGCGCACCTACTGGGTGGAGCACGGGTTCGTCGAGATCCACACCCCGAAGCTGATGGCCAGCCCCTCCGAGTCGCAGGCGGAGCTGTTCAGCCTCGACTACTTCGGCGAGCAGACCGCGTACCTCGCGCAAAGCCCGCAGCACTTCAAGCAGATGGCGCAGGCCGCCGGATTCGGCAAGGTGTTCGAGATCGGGGACGTCTTCCGCGCCGACCCGAGTTTCACGAGCCGTCACGCGACCGAGTTCACCTCCGTGGATGCGGAGATCAGCTGGATCGACTCCCATGAGGACGTCGCACGGATGCAGGAGGAACTGCTGCGCGCGGCTCTCGCCGCCGTCGCCGAACGTCACGGCGACGAGATCCGGGAGATGTTCGGCGTGGACGTGACCGTTCCCGAAGGTGCCGTTCCCGCGCATCCCGCTGTCCCAGGCCCGCCGGATCGTGGGGGAACGCGGCTATCGGATTCCGCGCACTGACGGCGATCTCGATCCGGAGGCGGAACGGCAGCTGTCGGCGCACGTGGCGGAGACGACCGGTCACGAATTCGTCTTCGTCACCGACTACGACCCGGAGATCCGGCCGTTCTACCACATGCGGGACGAGACGACGGGTCTGACCCGATCGTATGATCTGCTCTACAAAGGGGTGGAGATCACGACCGGCGCGCAGCGCGAGCACCGCATCGACGTCCTGGAACGGCAGGCGGTGGACAAGGGACTCGACCCATCGGGTCTGGCGCACTACCTCGACTTCTTCCGCTACGGCGTCCCCCCGCACGGCGGCTTCGGGATGGGCCTGGCGCGCCTGCTCATGCTCCTGCTAGGGGAGTCGTCGATCCGCGCGGTGTCGTTCCTGTTCCGGGGCCCCAACCGACTGTCCCCCTGAGTCCAGCCGCTGGCCGGACTCCTCAGTCGCCTGCGCTCGCGACAGCCGCCCGCAGGGCCTCCCGCAGCGGGTCCGGAGCCACGCGCCACTGCGCGTGCAGCTCGCCGTCGATCAGCACGACGGGGATCTTCTCCCACCACATCTCGTGCAAGGCCTCGTCCTCGAGGATCGACAGCTCGACCACCTGGACGCGGTCCGCCTCATCCGCGGGCAGGCTGACCAGCACGTCGTCGAGCACGCCATGCGCCACCTCGCACAGGTGGCATCCGCTCTTCCCGATCAGCGTGAGAGTGGTCATCGAACGGCGGCTTCCCGGCGCCTACTTCTTGTTGCGGCGCTGATGCCGAGTCTTGCGCAGCAGCTTGCGGTGCTTCTTCTTCGCCATGCGCTTGCGGCGCTTCTTGATGACGGAACCCACGGAATGAACCTCGCAATGTCGGGAGTCAGGATCGGTGCCGGCGGGGGCCGGGACCGGCCGCTGCGGCAGGCAGTTCGTACGATTCTACCCGACGTCCGCCGCGGGTCTGCGCAGGAGATCCTCCACGGCAGCCGCCGGGATGCGGTAGCTGCGTCCGAACCGGATAGCGGGGAGCTCGCCCGAGTGGACCATGCGGTAGACCGTCATCCGGGAGACCCGCATCATGTCGGCCACTTCCGCGACGGTCAGCAGAGTCATGTCCGGCGTGTCCGGCATCCTCCACCCCCTCCGCGCGGTCGGGTCCATGCGCGCTGGTGCATACTCTAGGGGCCGTGCAGCGGGCCTGTAAATCGGATCAGCGTCCGGACCGCCGCTTCCAGCCGCTCGTCACGACATGGCTCACGGATGCCGCGGTGCGACCCATGGCCTGTGCCGCTGCCGCGGCACCGGCGGGCAGCGTGACCGCGCCGCCCCCGTCGAATCCGGCGAAGGGCATGAGCCAGTCCTCGATCTCGTCCAGCGACCCCGCGACGAGCCGGTAGTAGCGGTGCTGACCGTCCTCCCGGACGGCGACCATACCCGCGTCGCGCAGCACCTTCAGATGCTTGGACACCGTCGGCTGGCTGACGCCCAGTCGCTGAACCATCTGCGTGACGCTCACGCCGCCGTTCTCGGAGCCGTCGGCGTCGAGCAGCAGCCGGAGGATGTCGCGCCGGGTCGCGTCCGCGATCACGCCGAAGATGTCCGCCATAGGCACAGGGTAGTCGGGCGGTGCCGCGAGTACCATGACAGCGCGACACCGGCGGGAGGATGGACGCGTGGTCGAACAAGTGCGCAGCGATGCGCCGGTGCTCGTGATCGGGCTCGGCCGGTTCGGTGCGGCCTGCGCCGGCGAGCTCGATCGGCTCGAACGCGAGGTCCTCGCGATCGACGACAATCTGGACCTGGTGCAGAAGTGGTCGGGGCGCGTCATGCACGCCGTGCAGGCCGATGCCCGCAGCATCGAGGCGCTCACCCAGGTGGGCGCCCAGGACTTCCAGGTCGCCGTGGTCGCCGTCGGTTCATCGATCGAGGCGTCCGTGCTGATCACCGCGAACCTGGTCGATCTGAAGGTGCCGCAGATCTGGGCGAAGGCGGTCTCGCAATCCCACGGGAAGATCCTCTCGCGGGTCGGTGCGAACCACGTGGTGTATCCGGAGCGGGAGGCCGGGGAGCGCGTCGCGCACCTCGTGAGCGGTCGGATGCTGGACTTCATCCGATTCGACGACGATTTCGTGATCGCGAAGATGTATCCGCCGCGATTCCTGCGCGGCTCCGGACTCGCGCAGTCCGGAGTGCGGGAGCGGTTCAACGTGTCGGTGATCGGGGTGAAGAGTCCCGGATCGCCGTTCCGTTACGCGGACCCGGACACGATCATCACCAACCACGACCTCATCATCGTGTCCGGCACCAACCGCGATATCGAGCGGTTCGCGTCGCTGGATCGCTGATCAGGACCCGGCGGCGATCTCGCGCGCCCGCGCCAAGGCGGCCCCCGCCGCCCGCGCGAACAGGCCCGGGAGGTCCGCCGCCTCCAGCACCGCGATCGCTCGCTCCGTCGTGCCGCCCGGGCTCGTGACCCGGCGGCGCAGCTCGGCCGGGTCGGCTCCCGTATCAGCCAGCAGGGCGGCGGCGCCGATGAATGTCTGCTCGGCCAGCACCCGCGCCTGCGCGGGCGGGAAGCCCAGGTCGCGCGCCGCGGCGGTCAGGGCTTCCACGAGGAGGAACACGTACGCCGGTCCGGATCCCGAGATCGTCGACAGCGCGTCGATACGATCCTCGGGCACCTCCACCACGGCGCCGCAGGCTGCGAACAGCCTCCCAACGGTGGCCATGACGGCCGCATCCGCCGACGAGCCCGGCGCGAGCCCGGTGACCCCCCGACCGAGCGCGGCCGGGGTGTTGGGCATCGCCCTGATCACCGGTGTGCCCGGCGGAGCGGCCTGTTCGATAGCCGCGATCGGGATGCCGGCGGCCAGGCTGACCAGCGCCGCCCCGGGGCGCAGCCGTGCGGCGATGCCGGAGACGAGATCCGTGATCGCCGCGGGCTTCACTCCCAGCACCACCACGTCGGCGGCTGCGGCCGCCATGCTGTTGACGTTCGCGTCCGTTTCCGTCGCGAGGGAGCGCACCCCTGGGAGACCGGCGAGCGCGTCAGCCTTCGCCCGGGTGCGGTTCGTGACGGTGAGGGATCGGGTCGCCCCGCCGGCTGCGAGGGCTCGGGCGATGGCTCCTCCCATGGACCCGGCGCCCAGGATCGCCACTGCCGGTCGCTCCTGCTCGTCCACGCCCCCACCCTAGGGCCGCGCGGGCTGCGCCGGGCCTGATAGACCCTACCGAGGAGCCACCGGGTCGATGGTCAGGACTCACCCGAACGACCCATGCTCGACCGGCACCACGATCGTGGGAAGTAGTCCACGCGTTGGCTCCGTAGACTCGAATGCATGAGTGCTTCCGGCGGCGGCAGGGCGATCCTCGCGGCGTTCTTGGCCAACCTGGGCATCGCGCTGGCGAAATTCGTGGCGTGGTTCATCTCCGGCTCAGCGTCGATGCTCGCCGAGGCGATCCACTCCGTCGCCGACTCCGGGAACCAGGTTCTGCTGATGGTCGGAGGTCGCCGCGCCCGCCGAGAGGCGGACCGTGAGCATCCGTTCGGATACGGACGCGAGCGGTACGTCTACGCATTCGTGGTCTCCATCATCCTGTTCTCCGTCGGCGGACTGTTCTCGGTCTACGAGGGCATCGACAAGCTGATGCATCCGCACGAGCTTGAGAACCTGTGGCTGCCCATCGTGGTGCTCGTGATCGCCATCGCTCTGGAGTCCTTCTCCCTGCGCACCGCGGTCCGCGAGTCGAACCACGTGCGCACGCCCGATCAGTCGTGGGTGTCGTTCGTCCGGCACGCCAAGGCTCCGGAGCTCCCGGTGGTGCTGCTGGAGGACACCGCGGCACTGACGGGTCTGACGTTCGCGCTTCTGGGGGTGGGCCTGACCGCGATCACGGGGAACTCCACGTTCGACGCGGTCGGCACTCTGCTGATCGGCGTCCTGCTCGTGCTGGTCGCCATCACGCTCGGCGTGGAGACCAAGAGCCTGCTGGTCGGGGAAGGCGCGGGCGCCGGCGACCGGGCCGCGATCGCGTCAGCCATCACTGCCGGCGACGAGGTGGACCACGTGATCCACATGAAGACTCTGTATCTGGGCCCCGACGAGCTTCTGGTCGCCGCCAAACTGGGGTTCGCCGCGGACAAGCCGCTCGGCCAGGTGGCCTGCGGACATCGACGTGATCGAGACGCGCATCCGCGCGGCGGTGCCCGTGGCCCGGGTGATCTACCTGGAGCCGGACCTGTACCGCCACGGCGAAGCCGCTCCTCCCACGGACACGGTCATCCTGAAGTCCGCGGACTGACCCGGCCGGACGGCGGACGTCAGCGTCGCGGGGAGAAGAACTCGCGCAGCAGGTCGGCCGCGGCGCTCGGCCCGCAGCCCCGGGACGACCTCTACCCGGTGCGGCAGCCGCCGGTCGCGGAGCACGTCGACGACCGAACCGGCCGCACCGGCCTTCTCGTCCCACGCGCCGAACACCACTCGGGACACCCGCGACTGCAGCAGGGCTCCGGCGCACATGACGCAGGGCTCCAGGGTCACCACCACGGTGGCGCCGGCGAGGTTCCACGAGCCCACGGTCGCTGCTGCCCGGCGCAGCGCCAGCACCTCCGCGTGCGCCGTGGGGTCGGCCGTCGCCTCCCGCTCGTTTCGGGCTTCAGCGAGGACCGCGCCCGCCGCGTCGAGCACGACCGCTCCGACGGGTACGTCCCCGGCGGCGCCCGCAACCCGCGCCAGCTCCAGCGCACGGTCCATCGCCGCGCGCTCGACCGCCTCGCTCGTCACGGATCGAGCCTACGGTCGCCCGCGGTAGCGGCGCGGCTCGCGTCGCTACGCTGGGAGCATGCGCCTGCATGTGGCCGACCATCCGTTGATCACCCACAAGCTCACCGTCCTCCGAGACCGGGACACATCGTCCCCGGTCTTCCGCCAGCTCACCGACGAGCTGGTCACGCTGTTGGCGTACGAGGCCACTCGCGGGGTCCGCGTCGAGCAGGTCGAGATCCATACTCCGGTCGCGCCTACCGCGGGCGTGCGCATCAGCGAACCTCGTCCGCTGGTGGTCCCGATCCTGCGGGCGGGGCTGGGGATGCTCGACGGGATGGTGAAGCTGCTGCCGACCGCGGAGGTCGGCTTCCTGGGCATGGTGCGCAACGAGCAGACCCTGCTGCCGTCGACCTACGCCGAGCGCCTGCCGGAGGATCTCAGCGACCGCCAGTGCTTCGTGCTGGACCCGATGCTGGCCACCGGCGGCTCGCTGGGCGCCGCGATCGACTTCCTGTTCCGCCGGGGCGCTCAGGATGTGACAGCGCTGTGCCTGCTGGGGGCACCCGAAGGGGTCGCCGCGATCGAGCGGCAGGTGGACGGACGGGACGTCACCCTCGTGCTCGGGGCGCTGGACGAGCGGCTGGATGAGCGCGGCTACATCGTGCCGGGGCTCGGCGACGCCGGGGACCGGCTGTACGGGACGGTGTGAGCGGTCACAACCACTTGCGCCGTCGGAAGATCACGAACAGCACCGCCGGAAAGGCGACCATCGTCGCCAGTGCCACCGGATACCCGTACTCCCAGTGCAGTTCGGGCATGACGTCGAAGTTCATGCCGTAGATCGTGCCGATCAGGGTCGGCGCGAAAATGATCGCCGCCCACGCGGAGATCTTCTTCACCTGATCGTTCTGGGCCAGGTTCACCTCCGTCTGACGCTGGGCCACCAGGGCCGTGTGCACGGTCAGCGCCTTGTCCAGCACCGCCCGGAACCCGTCGACGCGCTCGGACACGCGGATCGCGTGGTCGCGCACGCTCCGCAGCGAGCGCTGCACCTCGAGGTGGGCGAGGTCCTCACCGGGATCGCGGTGCAGCCGCTCGATCATCTCGGCCAGGGGCGCCACGGCTCGGTGGAATCCGATCACCTCGCGGAACAGCTGGTACATGCGCCGGGTCAGCGCGGCGTCGTCGCTGACGCCGAAGAGCTCGTCCTCGATCTCGTCGATGTCGTTCTCGATCCCGGCCACGACCGGCTCGTAGTCGTCGACCACCTGGTCCAGGATCGCGGCAAGCATGGCCGCCGGACCGAGCGCGAGCAGACTCGGGTCGGCCTCGAGCCGCACCCGGACGGCGGAGAGGGCGGGCGATCGCGCGTTGCGGATGGTGATGACGAAGTCCGGGCCGCAGAAGACGTGGAGTTCGTCGAAATCGACGACCTCCCGCTGGTCGTCGTAGCGTGCAGGCCGCAGCACGACGAACAGCCGTGCGGACCGTAGCGCTCGAGCTTGGGACGCTGGTGGCCGCTGCGGGCGTCGTCGACAGCGAGCGGGTGCAGCCCGAACCGGGGTGCGAGGGAGGCCAGCTCCGCATCATCCGGCTGGTCCAGCGCAATCCACACCACCCCGGGTTCGCGCGCCAGCGCCGCGTACGCGTCGTCCAGCGTCTGGGGAGTCTCGATCGGACGGCCCTCCCGGTAGATCACGATGTCGGCGAGAGGCGGCATGGTCGAAAGCTATCCGACCCCGACGAGCCGCGCGAAGGCGCTCAGGCGAGCGACACCCTCCGGAGTGCGCGGCAGGTCGTCGAACAGTCCGGGGGAATACACCACGAAGGCCGCCTGCTGCGCGCGGGAGACCGCCACGGTGAGCCGGTTCTGCAGCAGCAGGAAGTCGAGTCCACGCGGCGCGTCGCGCCCTGAGGATGCCGCCAGCGTCAGGATCGCGACCACCGCCTCCTGACCCTGGAACCTGTCGACAGTACCCACCCGCACTCCGGGCGCGCCCGCCTCGGCGAGGGTTCGTTCGACGAGCAGCTGGTGGGCGTTGTACGGGGTGAGCACGATGATGTCCTGCTCCGCGAGCGGCCGTGCCGGGAGCCGGCGGATCTGCCCGTCCTGCTCGGTGGCGTCCTGCCACGGTCGCCCCAGCAGCGATCGAACGAGCTCCGCGACGGCCGCGGCCTCCTCGACGGACTCCACCGCGTTGCCGCGATGGAGCACGGGCACCGCGTGCACGCCCGGTTCCACACCGGACAGTGCCCGCCGTGCGGTCACGGGGGCTGCTTCGAGCTCCCCCGCGTACGACAGCCTCGACACCGGGGCGGCCACGCTCGGATGCATCCGCCAGCTGCGCGCCAGGAAGTAGCCCTCCCCCGCCCGGATCACGGGCTCCCCCGCCATCACCCATCCCAGCGCGGACGTGTCGATCGGCTCGGGATGGGTGCCCTGACTGACCTGCGGGAGTTGCTGCGGATCGCCGAGCAGCAGCAGGCGGGGCGAGCAGACCGCGACGGCGATGGTTGCCGCGAGGGAGAACTGTCCCGCCTCGTCGATCACCAGCAGGTCCAGGCCGTGCCGCGCGACGCGACCGGGGTGGCTGAAGTCCCACGCGGTCCCGCCGACCACGAAGCCGCCCCGCTGGCCGCCAATGAACGCCGCCATGCCGTCCTTCGTGATCGGCGGTGTACCCCGCCGGGGCCCCTGCGGCATCCTTCGGCGCCTTCGCGACCTGATCCCGCGGGACCCCGGCCGCCACGACGCAGTCGAGCATGTGCTCCACCACCGCATGCGACTGGGCGACCACGCCGACACGGTAGCCGTGCTCCTGGACGAGCGCGGCGATCACCCGGGACCCGACGAACGTCTTGCCGGTGCCGGGCGGGCCCTGCACGGCGAGATAGCTGTGATCCAGACGCAGCACCCCGTCCACGATCGCGGCGGTGGGGTCCGCTCCGGCCGGCCGCAGCGGACCGTCCAGCGTGCGCGGAGGACGTCGGCGCAGGATGTCGGCGGCGGGGTCCGCCGGCCAGGCCGGCAGCGCGCGCACAAGCGCGTCGGACCACTCCTCGATGGCCGTCTGCTGACGCCCGCCACGCGGCGGGGCGGCCGGCGTCATCGCGACCGGCAAGCGCGGACCAGGTCTCCCCGCCCACGGCGGTCTCCTGCACCACGGCCCCGTCCGCCAGCATCTCCAGCACCGTCACCGAGCGTGGCACGTGAAGCGAGCGCGGCGCGGGGTCGTGCGGGAAGGGTGCGGGCGTCTCATACAGCACGAAAGGCTGGGACCCCTCGATCAGGCGGGTGCCGGGAGCGAGCTCGCCGCGCAGCTCGAGCACGCGGCGCACCGCGCGCGGCCCGGCGTGCCAGTCCTCCACCACCCGGCAGCGCTCCGACTCGATCACGACAACGTCGCGGGTGTCCTGCCAGGAGGAGATCGGCTCCCGGAGTCGTTCGAAATGGCTCGACCAGAACGACTTCGCCTCGCGCGGGTAGTACTCGATCGCGGCGGCCGCCAGCCGCAGCGCAACCGCGTCGGGCGCGTCGCCCGTGCCGGCCTGCGCTGCGCAGGGCCTCGGCCTGCGGCGACGGCGCGTAGGGGGTCTCGTGCTCGGGCGGATCGGAGGCCGGGAGGGCGTCCGCGTCGCGGGCGAGACCGACCAGCCAGTCGCGCAGGCGCAATGTCGAGACGCAGTCGTCCCGGTTGTATTCCGCCAAGTCCCGCAGGATCGCGGCGGACTCGGTTTCGCGGCCCTCGGAGAGCGCGACCCGAGCGGCGACGTATCGGACGATCGAGTCGTCCCCGCGCTGAACATCGCTCGTGCGCATGCTGCCGGACATGTACAGCGGTTCCAGCTTCTTGATGCTGTATGACCGGGACCCGACCCGCAGCGCCCGGCGCACGATGGGATAGAGATCGACGAACACCCCTGCCCGCAGCAACGCGTCCACCTCGGCCTCCCGCGTGCCATGACGAGCCGCCATCGCCAGCAGGTGGGTCGGCTCGTACGGGGCGTAGTGGTAGATGTGCATGCCAGGATGCGTTCGCCGCCGCAGGATCACCATGTCGACGAACGTCTCCAGGGCCGCCTTCTCCTGCGAGAAGTCGTGCGCCCACAGTGCGCTGTACGTGCACTCCCGGTCGCACCAGCCGAACAGATAGTCCAGTCCCCACCACCGGCTGTCGCCCTCGGTGTGCAGCGGGTCGCCCTCGAAGTCGAAGAACAGGTCTCCCTCGTCGCGCCGAGGAAGCGCGGCCAGGGCAGAGGGGAGCACCACCTCGTATGCCGGGACCGCCGGTCCGCCCGAGGCAGGCTCCTGACCGAGACCGGCGGGACTGGACAGTTGCAGCCGCGCCTGGGTCCGCAACGAGGCGAACACGTCCGCACGGATCCCGGCCGCGGCGGGAGCGTCGGCCAACGCGTCGATCGTCCGGATCCCCGCCGCCCGCAGGCGTTCGCGATGCACGGTGCGCATTCCCGCGACGAGAAGCACGTCGCGCGCCGCCGTCGCCTCGGCGTCGCAGATCGCGCACCGTCCGCAGGCGGTGACACGCAGCTCGCCGCGTTCATCGCCCCACGCGATCGCGGCACCGTCGGCGCCGCGATGGATCTCGCGATCCGCGATCAGCGCACGCAGCCGCGCTCGGCGCCACCCGAACACCGGCAGCAGATCGTCGACGGCGTGGACACTGGTCGTGCCGTCGCCCAGCAGCAGGTCCACGTGGTCGGCGCGCGGCACTGATAAACGGTCCAGCTGATCGACGTAGGCCGCCAGTTGCATCAGCGCCGTGACCCGCGCGTGGCGCGCCAGCTTGGTGTCCTGCACGCGCCAGGCGCCGTCCGGATCGCGGACGAGGAAGTCGGCGAACCCGACGAAGTCGCCGTGCGCGAACGCGGCCTGGTAGATGACCGACACGGCCGGGATCGGTCAGCGCCGCGATCGTCTGCTGCGCGGCGCGCGTCAGGGCGCGGTCGTCGGAGGAGGCCACCGCGTCGATCTCCACCACCGCACCGGGATGCCGCGCAGATACGCGGCGAGCGTGCGCCGTTCGTGCTCCGTGCCCAGTTCTCCGGCGCGCCTCTGGGTGGGGTCGTCGGGCTCGACGACGGCGGGGACCCGGCCGAGCTTGGCGTCGAGCTGCCGCAGCCAGCCGAACTCGCATTCGGACGCCGCTCTTCAGGTCGCTGGCGCTCCACACGACCGCCGCGTCCACCGCGTCGGAGGCTGCTCGATACCGCACTACCCGACGATATCCGCCGCCGCCGACACCGGACCGGACAGGGCGGGGCCTCGATGACAGACTGGACCGGTGAGCGATCTCCCGTTCGACAGCGTGTACCGCCACGGCTTCGCGCGTGTCGCGGCCTGCACCGTGCCCGTCGCCGTGGCCGACCCGGCCACCAACGCCGATGCGGTGCTCGCGCAGGCTCGCGCGCTGGACGAGGATGCCGTCGCCGTCGCCGTGTTCCCGGAGCTGTGTCTGAGCGGATACGCGATCGAGGACCTGGTGCTGCAGGATGTGCTGCTGGACGCGGTGGTGACGGCGATCGACCGGATCACGAGCGGCGTCGGCTGCGCTGTCCCCGGTCCTCGTGGTCGGAGCTCCCTTGCGGCATCGCAACCGCGTGTACAACTGCGCGGTCGTGATCCACCGCGGGGAGGTGCTCGGCGTGGCCCCCAAGGCCTACTTGCCCACCTACCGGGAGTTCTACGAGCGTCGCTGGTACGCCCCAGGCGACGACATCCGAGGCCAGGACATCACGATCGGGGATCGCGAGGCGCCGTTCGGGACGGACCTGCTGTACGCGGCGCTGGACGTGCCGGGCCTGGTGGTGCACACGGAGATCTGCGAAGACCTATGGGTGCCGGTGCCGCCCTCGGCGGACGCGGCCCTGGCCGGGGCGACCGTGCTGCTGAACCTCAGCGGCAGCCCCATCACCGTCGGGCGGGCAGACGCGCGCCATCTGCTGTCGCGCGCTCAATCGCTGCGATGCCTGGCGGCCTACGCGTATGCCGCGGCGGGCCAGGGCGAGTCCACGAACGACGTCTCCTGGGACGGCCAGACGATGATCTACGAGGCCGGCGCCCTGCTGGCCGAGACCGAGCGGTTCCCGGAAGGGTCGCGCGCCGCGATCGCGGATGTGGACCTGGACCTGCTCGGTCAGGAGCGCCGCCGGCAGGGCACGTTCGACGACAACCGGCGCACCCGCGCGGAGACCGCGCCCGGGTTCCGCACGGTGCATTTCCGGCTGCGTCCCGCGCCGCGCGCGACCGGGTTGCGGCGCGCCGTGCCCCGGTTTCCGTTCGTGCCCTCCGACCCGGCGCGGCTCGCGCAGGACTGCTACGAGGCGTTCAACATCCAGGTGTCGGGGCTCGAGCAGCGGCTGACGGCGATCGGCCACCCCCGGCCCGTGATCGGGGTGTCGGGCGGTCTGGACTCCACCCATGCCCTCCTGGTGGTGGCACGGGCGATGGATCGCATGGGGCGCCCTCGCAGCGACATCCTCGCGTACACGATGCCAGGCTTCGCCACCGGCGATCGAACGCGGCGCAATGCGGTGGCATTGGCCGAGGCGATCGGTGCCACCATCGAAACGGTCGACGTGCGCCCCGCGGCGACGGAGATCCTCAGCGGCATCCGGCACCCGGCGGCGGAGGGTCTTCCGGTGTATGACGTGACCTTCGAGAACGTGCAGGCGGGGGTCCGCACCGATTTCCTGTTCCGGCTCGCGAACCAGCACGGCGGGATCGTGATCGGCACGTCGGATCTGTCCGAGCTGGCGCTGGGATGGGCGACCTACGGAGTCGGCGACCAGATGAGCCACTACGCGGTCAACGCCGGTGTTCCCAAGACCCTCATCCAGCACCTCATCCGGTGGGTCATCGCGGAGCGCGAAGGCGTGGACGAGCGCACCGCCGGCGTGCTGCAGTCCGTGCTCGAAACCGAGATCAGTCCCGAGTTGGTCCCCGCGGGCGAGGACGGTGCCGTGCAATCGACCGAGGACACCATCGGACCGTACGCGCTGCACGACTTCGCTCTCTTCCACGTGCTGCGCTACGGCTTCCGACCCTCGAAGATCGCGTTCCTCGCCGAGCATGCGTGGTCCGATCCGGATGCCGGCACGTGGCCTCCCGGTTTCCCCGCCACGGATCGGTACGCCTACGACCAGGAGACCGTGGTCGCCTGGCTGAGGGTGTTCCTGCGCCGATTCTTCGGCTTCGCCCAGTTCAAGCGCTCCGCGATCCCCAACGGCCCGAAGGTGACCGCCGCGGGGGCACTGTCCCCGCGCGGGGAGTGGCGTGCGCCCAGCGACGGGAACGCCCGCGCATGGCTCGCGGAACTCGATGCCGCGCTGCCGCAGTATCGCTGACCCGCCCGTGCGGGACTGTACCGTTGCGCAGCAGAGGCGGACAATGGCGCACGAGGAGCATGTAGGCACAGGCCTGGGGAGGCGGTCACGTGGACGGCTTCGCGGCCACGGATTTCGGGTTCGCGCGTGAGGTGGTTCAGCGCGGGATCGCCGCCGTCTACCTGATCGCGTTCGCGTCGACCATCGGCCAATTCCGAGCGCTGCTGGGCGAGCACGGCCTGCTCCCGGCGCCGGACCTGCTCCGTCGCGCAGCATCCCTCCCTCGGGCGCGGCGGATGCTCAGACCGACCCTCTTCCGCGTCTGGCGGTACACCGACCGGCGACTCGTCGGCGTGTGCGCGGCGGGGATGCTGCTCGCGGCGGCGGTGGTGGTCGGCCTGCCCCAGCTGAGTGCCCCGTGGGTGCCGATGGCGTGCTTCCTGGCGATGTGGCTGCTGTACATGTCGGTGGTCAGCATCGGGCAGACGTTCTACGGATTCGGCTGGGAGATGCTGCTGCTGGAGGCCGGATTCCTGGCTGCGTTCCTCGGTTCGCGGGACCAGCCCGCTCCCACGGTGGTGATCGTGCTGCTGTGGTGGCTGCTGTTCCGGCTGGAGTTCGGCGCCGGCATGATCAAGATCCGGGGCGGGCGGGAGTGGCGGGACCTGACCGCACTCATGTATCACCACGAGACGCAGCCGTTGCCCGGTCCTTTCAGCCGGCTCGCTCACCTTCTCCCCGCCTGGTTCCACCGTCTCGAGGTGATCGGGAACCACGTGTCGCAACTCGTGGTGCCCTGGTTCCTGTTCGCTCCACTGCTGGGGCTGTGGGTGCCCGGTCCGGTTCCGGCTGCGATCGGCGCCGCGGCGGCCGCGGTCGTCATCGTCACCCAGCTCTGGCTGGTGGTGACGGGGAACTTCGCGTGGCTCAATGCCATGACGATCGTGCTGGCATTCGCGGCGGTCGGCCTGCCGGGGGTGGGGGCCACACCCGCTCCGCCACGCACGGACCCGCCGTGGCTCGTCGATGGCCTGCCGCTGCCATGGCTGGTGGTGACCACCGCGGTGGGGGTGATGTACGCGGTGATCAGCATTCCCGCCGCCCGCAACCTGTTCTCCCGCCGACAGCTGATGAATGCGGCGTTCAACCGGTGGAACCTCGCCAACGCGTATGGCGCGTTCGGCACCGTCACGAAGGAGCGAGTCGAGTACATCATCGAAGGCACCTCCGACGCGGATCCGGACACGGCCACCTGGCGGGAGTACGGCTTCAAGGGCAAGCCGGGCGATCCCCGCCGCCTCCCCCCGCAGGTGGCTCCCTATCACCTGCGGCTGGATTGGCTGATGTGGTTCCTGCCCCTGGGCGCCGCGCATGACGACTGGTTCCTCGTGCTCCTGGTGCGCCTGTTGGAGGCGGACCCGGCGACCCTGCGACTGCTCGCTGTCGACCCATTCGACGGCGTCCGGCCGCGCTGGGTGCGGGTCACGGCGTACCGGTACCGTTTCGCCACGCGGCCGGAGCGGCGCGCCCAGGCGGTGCGGTGGATCCGGGACCAGCCGCGAACGATCGTGCGCCCCACCCGGTTGCGGGACGAGGACGGCTGAGCCGCTGCGTCACGACAGGGCGGCGACGGTCCCGCTCCGCCTGCGCTCGAGCAGGTCGAGCACCGCCACCGCGAGTGCCACGGTCAGGAAGCCCGCCACCGCCAGCATCCCCCGTCCGTAGGCGTCATGGAACACTGCGGAGCCGGTCACCCCGGCATCCCGCTCCCCGTAGATGGTGGCGTAGAACAGCGCCAGCGAGATCGCGATCCCCACGGCGGTGCCGATCCGCTGACCGAGCTGTCCGACCGACCCGGCCACCCCGCCCTGGGAGACGGGGACCTCCGCGAGGGTGAGCGCCTGGTTGGGCGAAACCACGAATCCGCCTCCGATTCCCCCGGCCACCATGCACGCAGCCATCAGCAGCGGCGCCGCTCCGTCCGGAGCGAACCAGGCGGTGGCGACCAACCCGGCGGCGCAGAGCAGCACGAGCACCACGCCCCACAACACGAGCGGGCGGCCCATCCGCGCGACGAGGCGGCCGCCGAGCCAGGACGAGCCCGCGCTGGTCAGCGCGAAGCCGATCGTGACCATGCCCGCGAACACGGGGGCGAGTCCGAGTCCCAGTTGGAGGAACAGCGTCGTCAGCAGGAACATCGGGGGCGTCGCCATGAAGTACACCGCCTGCAGCGCCGTGCCGTTGCGGTACGAGGTGATCCGGAAGAGCCCCAACGGGATCAGGGCCTGCCTGCCGCGACGTGCGTACCGCACCTCCCACAGCACGAAGGCGACACCGAACACGGCCGCCGCGACGAGCACCCACCAGCGCGCCGGATCGTCGTCGGGAGAGCCGGTGGTGAACAGGAAGGGCCACATCAGGCTGACCACCAGCACGCCGAACAGTGCGATCCCGACCGGGTCCATGTCCAGCCGACGGTGTGAGCGCATTCGCGTCTCAGGCAGCACCCACAGCGCCAGCCCGATCGCAGCGACCCCGAGCGGGATGTTCATCCAGAAGATCCAGCGCCAGCCGTCCTGGGCTCCCCCGAGCGCGATCATCAGGCCGCCCAGCATGGGGCCGAATGCGGTGGAGATCCCGATCGTCGCGCCGAACAGGCCGAACGCTCGGGCCCTCTCCCGGCCCTGGAACAGCTGCTGGATCAGACCGATCACCTGCGGCATCTGCGTACCCGCGGCGATCCCCTGCAGCAGTCGTGCGATCAGCAGCACCGTGGCGTTGGGAGCCAGCGCCGCCAGCAGACTGGCTACCGTGAAGCCGGTCAGGCCCATGAGGAACAGCGCCCGCCGCGACCGGAGATCGCCTATGCGACCCATCGGCACCAGGAACAGCCCGAATGCCAGGACGTACCCGGACACGATCAGCTGCAGCTCCGTGGACGCGGCGCCGAACGCGGTCTCGATGGAGGGCAGGGCGACGTTGACCTTGGTCAGATCGAGGATCGTGATCGCGGCGACCGCCACGCAGACCCAGAAGGCGCGCCATTGCCGCGCGGGTGTGAGGGGGATGCTCCGGGTGACGCCGACGGACGGATCGGCTTCCGTCGGCTCAGACACCGGTCCCCGGGATCGCTCCAGTCCGGGTCGGCCGTCTCACACGCACCCGACCAGCCTAGAACGCGGGGAGCGGGGCAGGCTCGACCTGCCCACCGGGCGCGGACCCGTCGGCGACGGACCGGTGGCGGAGTACGCTCGGTCCGCCCGCCGTGGCGATCACCTCCAGGTGCGCGGGCAGGCGCTCCCGCATCGCATCCACGTGACTGATCACGCCGATCGTGCGGCCACCGCTGCGCAACTGCTCCAGAGTGTTCATCGCCAGATCGAGGGTCTCGGCGTCCAGCGAGCCGAACCCCTCATCGATGAACAGGGTGTCCAGCCGAATGCCGCCAGCCCGGGCCGTGACCACCTCGGCCAGACCCAGCGCCAGAGCGAGCGATGCGAGAAAGGTCTCCCCGCCGGACAGCGAACGCGGCGGCCGCATCCTGCCGGTGTGCGCGTCGAGCACCTCGATACCCAGGCCCGACGCGGCTCCGCGAGCGGCCAGAGCATCGGTATGGTGCAGCGAGAACCGACCCGACGTCATCTCCGACAGTCTCAGGTTCGCTGCCGCGACGATCTCCTCCAGTTCGGCCGCCAGCACGAACGTCTCCAGGTCCATCTTCATGGTGTTGGGCGCCCGACCCGCGACGGTGTCCGCCAGCCGCACCACGGCACCGGCATCCTCCTCCGCCTCCCGCCAGCGCGTGACCGCCTGCTCAACCTGCTGTCGCAGGCTCGACAGTCGCTCCGCGAGGTCGCGCGCGGCCTGCTCTGCCGCGATCGCGTCGCTGCGCTGCGCATCGGCGACACCGAGTGCCGCCGCCGCGGCCGGAACATCCGCGTCGGCGTCCACGGTTCCCGCCAACTGCAGCTCGACCGCCAGCAGCCGTTGGTGCACGCCGGCGCGCTCCGCCGCGAACGCCGCCAGACGGTCCCGGACAGCGGCAAGGTCCGACTCGGCCATGGCGGCCTCGGCCGCCTCCTCCGCCGATGCGAACGGCGACCGGGCGAGCGCCGCAAGCAGGTCGGCGCGAGCGTGCTCCTGGGCGGCCGAAGCGACGGCTGCCCGCCGTCGGGCCTCCACCAGATCCCGGGCCGCGTCGCGGAGCGCCGCGGTCTCGACCGCCCGATCCGCGACGGTCGCGTGGTCGCCGCGCGCTCGCGCCACTTCCGCCACGGCGGCATCATGGTCGGCCGTCGCGACGGCCAGCCGCTCCCGCGCGGCTGCGAGCCTTTCCGCTCGGGCCGCGCGCTCCGCGGCGGCGGCGGGAACGGATGCGAGGACCTGGTCGAGCTCGGTCTGCAGCAGCCGCGCAGACTGCTCTGCCTCGATCGCGGAGGCACGCTGCGCATCCAGAGCCACCAGCCGCGCCTCGACGTCGTCCGGATCCTCGCCCTGGGCCAGGCTCGCCGCGGCGGCGTGGTCCTCGCCCACCCGCCGCGCCTCCTCCGCCGCACGCCGCTCCTCGACCACGGCGGCATCGCGGGTCGATTCGGCCTCGGCGAACATCTCGTCGCTCACCGGGTCCGGAACGGGCGGTGCAGGGTGGGGGTGCGTCCGCGAGCCGCATACGGGGCACGGCTCGTCGTCGCCCAGGGCGTGGGCCAGTTCCGCTGCGTACCCGCCCAGCCGCCGTCGCAGCAGCGCGGCGACAGCTGCTGCGGCATCCGCGCTGCGGGACGCCGCCGCCTCGTATTGGGCGACGGTTTCGCGCACGCGCGGCGCGAGGATGGCGGCGCGGCGCGCGGCCTCGCCGCGGCGCGCTAGGTCGTCGCGTCCCGCGGCCGCGGCGGCCGCGGCGGCAGCGCGTTCCCGCGCCGCGGCGATCAGGGACCGCAGTTCCCGCTCCTGCTGCGGAATCGACTCGAGCTCCCGCTCGGCGTCCGCGAGCGCCCGCTGCGCTTCGTCGACCTCGGCGGACGCGGCGGCGACCTCGGCGGCGCGGTCCGCGACGCCGGCTTCGACGGCGACGGACTGCGCGAGCAGGGCCGTCTGGCCGGCCAGCTCCTCCGCGGAGCGCTCCGGGTCCGCTCCGGGGTCGCCACCGCGTTCGAGCCATCGGGCCTCGGCCCTACCACACGCGGCGAGCGCGTCCACCCGTTCGCCCGCGGCCGCCTCGTCAGCATGCAGCCACTCCAGCAGCGGACTCGCCGCGGCCGCCCGGTCCACCCGCACGCGCTCCTGTGCCATGCGATCCGCGTCGGCGGCCAGCGCCGCATCCTGTTCGGCGAGGCTCCGCCGCTCGGCGCGGGCGTCGGCGAGAACGAGGGCGCGGCGATGGGCCTCGGCGGCGGCGACGTACGCCGCATCGGCGGCGGCGCGCCGGGCGCCCTGGATCTCCCGGCGATGCCGCGCCCGCTGCTCGGCACGTTCCAGTCGGGCTCCGCGCGCATCCGCATCCGCGGATGCCGCGTCCGTGTCGTCACGATCGCCGGCATCCGGGGCGTCGGCATCGAGGGCCAAGCGCACCTCGGCTTCGGCGAGGTCTAGCACGGCCGCCAGACGATCCCGGGCCGTGTCCACCGCGGCGCGGCTCAGTCGCGCACGATCCTCCAGTCTTTCACGGTATTCCTCGAAGCGCCGCGTACCGAACAAGCTCCGCAGCAGCGTCTGCCGTTCGGTGTTGTCGGCGAGCAAGAAGCGCGAGAACTTGTTCTGCGCGAGCAGAATCACCTGCTGGAACTGGGCGAGGTTCAGTCCGATGATCTCGTCCAGCGCCTGAGCGACCTCGCGCGGGCGGGTCGCCCTGCCCATCCACTGCCCGTCGACCTCTTCCTCGAGCTGGGCCCGGGCCGGTTCGGTGGTGGTCCCGTCCCCCCGGCGGGCCGGACGGTCGTACTCGGGCGAACGGGTCACCCGCCAGCGGCGTCCGGCGACCGTGAACTCCAGGCGCACGCGAGTGGGTTCCTCGGGTGCGCAGTGGTCGCTACGCAACCGCTTCGGTCCGCTCTCGTATCGCGGCACCCCGCCGTAGAGGGCGAAGCACACCCCGTCGAGAACGCTGGACTTGCCGGCGCCGGTGCGTCCCGTGATGAGGAAGATGCCGTCCGCGGCGAAAGCGTCGAAGTCTACGACCTGCAGGGTCCGGTACGGGCCGAATCCGGTCAGCTCCAGCCGGTGGATCCTCACGCGCCGGTCTCCTGCAGCATCCCGTCCCGGAGCACCTCATGCAAGATCTCCGACTCCTGTTCGGTGGGACCCTCCCCGGCCCGGACGTGGCGCAGGAACGCTGCGGCGACCTCGGAGTCCGTGCGCGCCGCGCGCATCGTGCGGGCGTAGCCACCGCGTCCTTCGGCAGCCGCGCCGCCGACCGGGGCGTGCGCCACGATCGCACAGTGCGGGAACCGGGCCTGCATCCGGCGCATCGCGTCGCGCTCGGGGAGGGTGTCGGTGTATCGGGCCTGGACCCACGCGTCCTCGTAGGCGGCGAACCGATCCGAGGTCAGCAGCTCCTGCATCGGCGCTTCGAGCGTCACCACCTGTCGCGGCACCGGCAGGTCCAGCCAGACGGCGGAGACCGTCCCGTCGGCGGCCAGGTCGATGAGCCAGGAGCCGCGTGGCTTGGAGCCCTCGCCGAAGCTGTAGTGCAGCGGCGCTCCGCTGTAGCGGACCCGCTCGGTCAGTGCCGCCCGACCGTGAATGTGTCCCAGAGCGGCATAGTCGATTCCGTCGAAGACGGCCAGCGGCACCACATCCAGACCGCCCTGTTGAATATCGCGTTCCAGGTGCGGCGTCGGGTCCACCCCGGCGGCGAAGCAGTGCGCGAGCACGACGGAGCGGCCTCCCCGCGCGGCGAGGTCCGCGCGCACGTCGTCCATCGCGCGGGCGAGCACCTCGGCCTGGGTGCGCACGCCTGGCCAGATCGGCCGCACCAGCGCGGGCTCCAGGAACGGGATGCCGTATATGTGCACCGGGCCGTCCGCGTCCGAAAGGGTCACCGGCCGCACCGCGCGGACCGGGTCGGTGATCACGTCGATGCCGTCCCGCAGGAGCGCGGACTGGAAGCCGAGCCGCGCCGCGGAGTCGTGATTGCCGCTCGTGAGGACGACCCGCGCCCCAGCATCCCGGATGCCGGCGAGCGTGTCGCTCAACAGCGTGTAGCACTCCGCAGCGGGCGCCGGCGAGTCGAACACATCGCCGGCGACCAGCACCACGTCGACCCCGTGCTCCGCCACCTGATCCACCAGCCGCTCCAGCACCCTGCGCACCGCGCCGACCGTGCTGTACCCGTGGAACGATCGCCCGATATGCCAGTCCGAGGTGTGCAGCATCCGCATGCCCCGACGCTACGTCCACTCCCCGACATCCCCCTCGCGACTCGCGAACCCACCTTCTATCCCCCAGCCCATGCGCACCGGTACGTGGGTTCGCGCGCACCCCATGGGTTCGTGGGTCAAGAGGATGCCGCCGCGTCAACCCCCTGCACGGGAGCTCGGGGGCGGGGGAGGGTGGGGGAGGTAGGGGGAGGTAAGGAGAAGGGAGAGGTAACGATGGGTGAGGACGAGGAGATGGACGGCACGATCGACGCGGAGCCGGACGGGGGGATGCGCACGGCCGAGGCGCAGCGCCAGGTGGAGATGCACGGCGGCCCCCGCGAGGTGCCCGTCGAGCAGCGGCGGCGGGAGCAGCAGGCACAGGACGGACGGCCGGTCGCCGTGCCGGCGGAGGAGGTGCAGTCCGCGACCCCCGGTCAGGGCGCCGACCCGGACCTCGCGACGAAGGACGAGTCGTGACCGCCCGACCCGACGAGCCCGGCACCCAGGACGCCCCGGCCATGGATCAGCACCCCGTCACCGAGGCGGACAAGATCGCAGGGATCGTGGCGCAGGTCCGGGCGGATGCCGCCGACCTACCGGAGGAGCGCGCGCGGGAGATCCTGCGCCAGCGACTGCGGGACGCGGGCCTTCCGACCGATCCGGCCACCGAGCGCTCGGCGTGGGAGCGCGTGCGCGGGAGCCACTGACACGCGGGATCCCCGCCCGTTCGGATGCTGTTCATCCGCGCGCCGCATCGGGAACACCTGACCCTGCTGCGCTGGGCTCATGCGCGAAGCCGCGGTCGCGGAGCACCTGAACGGGCTTCGCTTCGGCCGCGCCCACCGCCGGGTGTGGCTGCTGGCCGCCATGGGCATCATGCTCGACGGCTTCGACTTCTTCGTCATGGGCGTCGCGATCCCCTTGATCACGGTCGACTGGGGGATCACCCCGCTGCAGACCGGGATGCTGGCCAGCTCGGCGATCGTCGGCGCGATCGTGGGGGCGGCAGTGATGGGGCCGCTGTCCGACCGGATCGGGCGCAAGCTGGCGTTCCGCATCGACCTGGGGATCTTCGTCGTTTTCGCCCTGGCATCGGCACTGGCGCCCGACGTCGGGTGGCTGATCGCCTTCCGCTTCTTCCTGGGCGTCGGGATCGGCGCGGACTACCCGATCTCCGCGAGCTACGTCGCCGAGATCTCGCCGCAGCGGCTGCGGACCCGCCTGCTCATCGGAGCGTTCAGCTTCCAGGCCGTCGGGCAAATGCTCGGCGCCCTGGTGGGACTGGCGATCCTCCTCCTGCGCCCCGAGCCGGGTGCGTGGCGGTGGATGCTGGCGTTCGGGGTGGTGCCCGCCGTCATCATCGTGATCCTGCGCCGCACCGTCCCGGAGAGCCCGCTGTGGCTGGCGGCGCATGCCCGGACGGAGGAGGCCGTGTCCGCGTTGTCCCGCTTCACCGGACGTCCCGTCAGCGTTGCCGAGATCGACGGCGACGGGGCAGCGACCCCGGCCCCAGCGGCGGAGAGGGTGGGCCTGCGGCGCCTGCTCCGCCGCGACACGGCCGGGTCGACGGTCCTGACCACCGTGCCGTGGTTCTTCATGGACATCGCCACGTATGGGATCGGCGTGTTCACCCCGACCGTGCTGGCGGCGCTGGCGCTGACGTCCGCCGCGAACACCCCGTTCATCGCCGACGACATCACCGCGACCGAGGGCGCCGCCGTGCTGGATCTGTTCCTCGTGGCCGGGTTCGCCCTCGCCCTCCTGCTCGTGCGCCACCGGGGCCTGGTCATGCTGCAGACGACGGGGTTCGTGGTGATGGCCGCCGCGCTCGCGGTGCTGGCAGCCACACAGGGCCTTACCGCCGGCAGCGCACTGCAGACCGTGCTCGTGTTCGCCGCCTTCGCCGCGTTCAACCTCTTCATGAACGCTGGACCGAACGCCACGACCTACACGATGCCCGCGGATGCGTTCCCGACCGTTCTGCGTGGCGCAGGAGCGGGAGTGGCCGCTGCCGCGGGCAAGACGGGAGCGGCGCTGGGCACCTTCCTCTTCCCGCTGCTGCAGCATGGGCTGGGACTGCCGCTGACGCTGCTGCTGATCGCCGGCGGCTGCGTCGCCGCCGCGGTGATCACGTTCGCCCTCCGGCGGCACGCGACCGCAGGGTCGGCCTCCTCCGCCGGGTGAGCGGGACCCGTCAGGTGGGCGCGGAGGAATCGTCCGCGGCGGGAGCAGTTGGGGCGGCGGGGGCGGCCGAACGGGGTTGGAGGATGCCCGCGCGATCCGGATGCTGCTGAAACCACTCCTCCACGAACCAGCACATCGGCACCACGGTCCGGTCACCGCGGCGCTCGAGATCGGCGACAGCGTGCTCGACCAGGCGCGCGGCGTATCCCCGGCCGCGGAACGGCGGCACCGTGAACGTCCGCGTCATGGAGACCGAGTCGCCGTCGTCGCGATAGTCCAACACGCAGACCAGATCGGCGCCGTCGTGCAGGGTGTAGCGCGAGGCCGCATCCTCGCGGGTGAACCGCAACTCGCTCACGTCTCCAGGCTAGCCATTCGTGCGGGCGACGGGGCCGGAGAATTGACGAAACGGATGCCGCTCGGCCATAATCAGCCGCATGACTGACTCCGCACGCCCTGTGTCCGCCTGGGAGGCGAACGGGACGGCCGGCTCGATGGCGGCCGGCACTGCGGCTCGGTGTTGTCGAATGCGCTCCTGACCCATCGTCGCTGCCGGACTCCGCGGGGCCTACGCCCGCCGCGTCGAGTCCCCCCGCTCCGCACCTGCGGATGCGGCGCCCCGGCCTCGCGCCCTCCACCCTTACGCCGCCACAGACATCCTCGTCTGAGCATCCCGGCAAGGAACCTCCGATGACCGTTTCCGCTCTGCTCGACCACCGTCCCCCCTCGCCTGCGCCGTTGCGCCTCCTGTCCCACGACGCCCCGGCTCCCTCATCCGCCACCCCGCCCATCCCGGACGGCGACGACCGTCGCATCCCGCCCGGCAGCGCTCCCCGCGGCTTCGCCCTCTACGTCGGGCTCGACGAGACCACGGCCGCGACGGCCGGCGTTTCGTTGGCGACGATCGTCGACGCGCTGCGCGCCACTCTGCGGGAACTGGTGCCGCAGGCGGAGAGCTACGCCGCCGTCGCACTGGCGCCCGCCGGCGCCGGAGGTCGCGACGTCGACGTGGTCCGCCGCGCGCTGCATGAACCGGCCGCGGCCGCCCAGCGTCCCGCCGCCGACGAACCCGACCGTGCTGCGGCACGCGGGGTCGTGGTCGACATCTCCCGCAAACGAGTGGTGATCGACGGCGAGCCGGCGGCGCTGACGTTCACCGAATTCGAGCTTCTGCAGTACCTGGTGCTCCGAGAAGGTCGCACGATCGATCGCGCGGAGCTGGTCGGCTCGCTGTGGCAGCAGACCGACGCCGACTCCCCCGGTGAGCGCACGATCGACGTGCATGTGCGCCGGCTGCGGTCCAAGCTCGGGCGATTCGAGGACATCGTGCGCACTGTGCGCGGGGCCGGCTACCGCTTCGACCGGCACGCGGACGTCCAGGTGCACTTCGGGCATCGCGGGCCCTCCCCCGACTGGGTGTGAACCGGGTCGGGGCCCTGGCGCGGCTGGCACTGGCGACCCTGATCGTCGGAATCGCCGCGGGCCTGGCGGGAGCGCTGCTGCTTGCGGTGCTCTACGTGATCCAGGGGGCCCTGTGGGGGGACGCGCGCTCCCCGTATCTGGGCGTGGCGGCACCGACCCCGCGGTGGCTGCCCGCACTGACCGTGACCGCCGCCGGCATCCTCGGTGCCGGGTCGTGGTATGCGCTCCGACGCTGGGCGCCGCCGGTCGCGTCGATCGAGCAGGGGGTGGCCGGCGCCCGGATGCCGGTGTGGTCGACCCTGGCCGACACGGTCACCCAGGTGTCCACGGTGGCCCTGGGATCCTCGGTCGGCAAGGAGGTCGCCCCGCGGGAACTGGCGGCGGCCGCCGCCTCCGCCATCGCCCGGTGGTTCGGGCTGCAGCAGCGCTGGGGCGGCATCCTGATCGCGTCGGCGGCGGGAGCGGGTCTGGCCGCGGTGTACAACGCGCCGCTGGGCGGCGCCGTGTTCGCGCTGGAGATCCTGCTGGTGCGCTTCGGACCGGCGGCCGCGGTGCCCGCGTTCGCCGCGAGCGGCGTCGCGACGGCGGTGGCGCGGCCGCTGGCCGGGGACGGTAGCGTGTACGCGCTGCCGCCGGTGCAGACGGATCCCTCGCTGCTGGTGGCGTGCCTGGTGCTCGGACCGCTGATGGGTGTGGGCGGGTCCGCGTTCGCGCGGGTCACCGAGTGGCTGAGCCGGCGGCGACCGACCGGATGGCGGCTGCTGGTTGCCCTGCCCGTCGTGGGGGCGCTTGTGGGCGTGACGGGGATGTTCCTCCCGCTCGTGTTGGGTAACGGGGAAGCGCTCGCGCAGACCGGGTTCGACGGGTCGCTGCCCGCGCTGGTACTGCTCGCCTACGCGGTGGCGAAGGCCGCCACCACCACGGCGACCCTCGGAGCCGGCGCGGTGGGCGGCATCCTCCAGCCGTCGGTGGCGATCGGGGTGGCGCTGGGGGCGGCGGCGGCGGCGCCCTGGTCGTGGCTCGGCCCGGGCGCGGATGCTGCGGCCATGGCGGCAGTGTGCGGGGCGGCGTTCCTGGCGGCGAGCATGCGGGCGCCGGTGACCGCGACGCTCCTGATGATCGAGTTCACGGGTACGGGCACCACGCTGGCTCTGCCGATCGTGCTGGCGGTGGCCGCTGCGACGGCGACCGCGGCGCTGCTGCAAGGGATCCGCGGGCGGCGGGTGCGGCCGCTGGATCCGGGTCGGGAGTGACCGCCCGCGCTCACACCATCTCGGTGACGTCCGAGGGAATGATGAGGTGCGCCTCGGTGAGATCGGCGACCTCCCGCGGGGTGAAGCCGGGGGCGACCTCCTCCAGCACGAGTCCCTCGCCGGTGACGCGGATGAGCGCCAGGTCGGTGACGATCCGGTCGACGCAGGCGACGCCCGTCAGCGGGTAGGTGCAGCGCCGGAGAATCTTCGGATTCCCGTCGCGGTCGGCGTGCTCCATCATCACGATCACCTCCGCGCCTCCGGCCACCAGGTCCATGGCCCCGCCGACACCGCCGCCGGCCATCTGCGGCGTGGACCAGTTCGCGAGGTTTCCCGAGGCATCCACCTGGAAACCGCCGAGCACAACCGTGTCGACGTGTCCGCCGCGAGCCATCTCGAAGGCAGCCACGCTGTCGAAGAAGGACGCTCCGGGCAGGGCCGTGACCAGCTGACCACCGGCGTTGTACAGATCCGGGTCAGCCCGGTCCAGGTCGATGCCGGCACCGTATCCGAGGATGCCGTTCTCGGCATGCAGGGTGACGTCGGCGTCGAACAGGAAGTCCCCCACCAGCGTCGGCATGCCGATGCCCAGGTTGACGTAGCTTCCCGGTCGCAGCAGCCGCGCGGTGCGCAGCGCCATCAGCTCCCGGGACAGCCCCGGCCGCCCGAGATAGGTGCGGGCCTGATCGATGGGGGCCTGACGCCGCTGCGCCGTCGCCATCATCTCGGGAGTGAGAGTGAATCCGACCGTCGAGGCGACGACCCGGTCGACGAAGATGCCCGGGAGATCCACCCGGTCAGGCGGGATGGCCCCGACGGGGACGATCTCGTCAGCCTCGACGATCGTGAGCTGCGCGCCGCGTGCGAAGCTCGGCGCGAAGTTCTGGCTGGCGCCGGCGAACACGGCGTTGCCGGCGGCATCCGCCTGCCGTGCGCGGATCAGCGCCACATCGACGGGGAGCGCAGTCTCCAGCACGTGCGGCACGCCGGCGATCTCCCGCGTCTCCTTGCCCTCGGCGACCGCCGTGCCCGCACCGGTGCGCGTGTAGAACGCGCCGATGCCGGCTCCCGCCGCCCGCAGCCGCTCGACGAGGGTGCCCTGCGGCACCAATTCGAACGCCATCCGTCCCGCCGCGATCTGCTCCTCGGCGACCGACGGCATCCCGGCCACGGTCGAGAACGCCGCGATCAGGCGCGTCACCTGCCCGTTCTCGGCGAGGATGTGCGGCGATAGCGGCCCCATCCCGAGCGCGTTGCACACCACGGTCAGGTTCCCCGTCCCGGCGTCGCGCAACGCTGTCACGAGCGTGCTCGGCCATCGATGCGGCACCCCGAAGCCGGCGATGGCGACGACGGCGCCGGCGGCGATGTCGCCGATCGCCTCCGATGCGCTGCTGACGACCTTGTCCACGGTGACCCCCTCGGCGTCGGGCGTCGTCGCCCGGCACGTGCTCGAGTGTATCCGCGCGGTCCACGTCAGCGTCGGACGTCCTCCGTAGAGTGACGGGATGACCCGCATCCCGCCCGCGACCGCGGAGGGGACCGCGACCCGCGATCCCCGCGCGGATCACGGCGCGCCGCTGCGGGTCGAGTACCGTCCGCACGGGTCGGTCGACCTGATGCAGACGGTGGCGGTGCATCGGCGGGGACCGGGAGATCCCACCTGCGCGGTGGACCAGCTGGGCGCCGTGTGGCGGGTCACGCGCACGCCCGAGGGGGTGGCGACCCTCGTGCTCACCGCCCGGAGCGGGGCGGTGCACGGCGCGGCGTGGGGCCCGGGCGCCGACTGGGCGGCCGCGCAGGTTCCCGCGCTGTGCGGCGCCGCCGATGACCTCGACGGGTTCGATCCGAGCGCGCATCCGGTGGTCGCCCGTGCCCACCACCGCACGCCCGGACTGCGGCTGGGGCGCACGGATCGCGTGTTCGACGCGCTCGCGGCGGCGATCATCGAGCAGAAGGTCACCGCGGTGCAGGCGTTCGCGGCGTGGCGGCGGATCGTGACGTGGCACGGCGAGCGCGCCCCGGGGCCCACCCCGCGGCCGATGTTCGCCCCGCCGACGGTCGAGGACTGGACCCGCATCCCGTCGTGGGCGTGGCATCGTGCCGGAGTGGAGCCGCCCCAGTCCCGCACGATCGTGCGCGCGGCCGGCCGTGGGCGGACACTTCCGGCGGCCCTGGATGCAGCCGACGCTGGCGGGCGGGAACGGATCCTGACCGCTCTCCCGGGTGTCGGACCATGGACCGCGGCGGAGACCGCGATCCGCGCGTACGGCGATCCCGACGCCGTCAGCGTCGGTGACTACCACCTGGCGCACGCTGTGGGTTACGCGCTGACCGGGTCGCGCACGGACGACGACGGGATGCTGGCGCTGCTGGCGCCCTGGGCCGGGCATCGGCAGCGCGTGATCCGTCTCCTCGCCGCGAGCGGACCGCGAGAGCCCCGACGCGGTCCGCGGCTGCATCCCGAGGACCACCGCGGCCGGTGAGGGAGCGTCGTCGCGCTCAGAACTCCTCGTGGGTCTCGGGGTCGCCGCCCCAGATGCGCCCGCGCTCCAGCGCCGAGACCTCCTCGACCTCCTCGGGAGTGAGAGCGAAGCCGAACACGTCGGCGTTCTCCCGCTGGCGAGCAGGGTCCGCGGACTTCGGGAGGGGGATGCTGCCCAGCTCGACGTGCCAGCGCAGCACCACCCGTGCGGGGGTGACCTCATGCGCCCGCGCAATCCGGCCGAGCACGGGTTCGGTCAGCAGCTCGGTGCGGCGCGCCAGCGGACTCCAGCTCTCGGTGCGGATGCCGGTGGCGGCATGGAAGTCGCGCAGCGCCCGCTGGGGAAAGTACGGATGCAGCTCCACCTGGTTCACGGCCGGCGTGACGCCGGTCTCGTCCACGAGCCGGGTCAGCATCGTCTCCGTGAAATTCGACACCCCGATCGAGCGCACCAGGCCCTGCTCGCGCAGCTCGATCATCGCGCGCCAGCTGTCCAGGTAGCGACCCACGCGCGGCAGGGGCCAGTGGATGAGGTAGAGGTCGATGCGGTGGCGCCCCAGGCGTCGCAGTGACTCCCGGGCGCTGGCGAGTGTGGCCTGGTAGCCGTGGTCCCGGCCGGGGAGCTTCGTGGTCACGACCACCTCCGCCGGGTCGACGCCGCTGGCCCGGATCGCCTCCCCCACCTCCGGCTCGTTCCCGTACCGCACCGCCGTGTCGAGCAACCGGTACCCGGCGCGCAGCGCGCTGCGGATCGCGCGCGTCCCGTTCCCGCCGGTCAGCCGGTACGTTCCGAAGCCGAGCCGGGGAAGCACCGAGCCGTCGTTGAGAGCGACCGTGGGGATCGTCATGGCGTCGATCCCGCGCCCGGGCGGAGGGACGCGACGAAGTCGAGCTTGTCGAGCACCGCCGGCGGAATCACGAACGGGTACAGGTCGTCGCGCCCCATGGACCGATTGATCATGTTCAGCGCGGTCGACAGCGGAATCCACACCCCGGTCACGAGGTCGCGGAACCGGGAGAACGCGTTCACCCCCGCCACGGTCGCCAGCCCGTATTCGTCGGCGGTCTCGATCGTGTCGCAGATATGAAGGTAGTGCGCCCACGTCTCCGCGAAGTCCTCGTACGGATGCATGGTTGCGTAGGCGGTCAGGTGGGTGCGCTCCCAGCCCGGTGGCGGACCGTCGCGGTAGTGACGATCGATCTCCGCCTGGTAGTCGGCCCGCTCGTCGCCGAACAGCTCCCGGGCCCGCTCGATCGGCCCACCGCGCTCGACGAGCTGCCACTCGTAGTAGTGCCCGACCTCGTGGCGGAAGTGCCCCAGCAGCGTGCGGTAGGGCTCGTCGAGGGCGCTGCGCACCCGCTCCCGGTACGCGTCGTCGCCCTCGGCCAGGTCGATCGTGATGACGCCGCCGTCGTGGCCGATCACCACCTTTCGCTCTCCGCTGGAGAGCAGATCGAATGCCAGCCCGCTCTCGGGGTCGCCCCCACCATCCGGGTTCTTCCCCACCACCCGGAAGCCCAGCCCGTCCAGCTCCGCGACCAGGTGGCGCTTGGCCCGCTCGGCCACGGGCAGGCGCGCCATCCCCGCCGCATCCGCGTCGTTCGGGCGGGTGCGCGTGAGATCGCACGCCGCGCACTGGCCGCCCGGGGCCTGCGTCAGCCAGGTGCAGCCGTGCAGCCCCAGGTTGCGGCAGACCCACCACGCGGCGCCGGATGCATCGATGTAGCGGCCGTCGGCGTCGAGTGGGACGATCGCGGCCTCGCCGCGGGAGTATCCCAGGGCGGTGCCGCACGATACGCAGACCGAGTTCTCGAAGTACAGAGGGTTGCCGCACACGCGGCAGCGGTACGCCTTCACCCTTCGATGCTGCCACCAGGCGGGGCCCATCGCCGTGCCGCCGGTAGGGAAGAATGGGGCTACGCCGCAATCCGACCCGCAAGGACCCCGACATGACCGCGACAGCCCCTGTCGTCGAAGGCCCCACGGGCGCGTTCCGGGGCGTGTCCCGCGGCGGAGTGGAGGTGTTTCGAGGCATCCGCTATGCGCAGCCCCCGGTGGGCGAGTTGCGATGGCGAGACCCGGTGCCGGCGCCACCGCCGGGCGGCGTTGCGGACGCGACCTCCTTCGGGGCGATCGCGCCGCAGCAGCGCAACGCCGCGGTGAACCTCGGCGACACGGTGACGCAGTCGGAGGACTGCCTGTTCCTGAACGTGTGGCGCCCCGCAGGGACGAGCGCGGATGCCGCCCTGCCGGTGATGGTGTGGGTGCACGGCGGCGCGTACACGTTCGGTTCGGGTAGCCAGCCCGTCTACGATGGCGCCGCCCTGGTGGAGACGGGCGGCGTGATCGTGGTGACGATCAACTACCGGATTGGCGCGCTGGGCTTCCTCGACCTGTCCTCGTTCAGCACGGAGCACGATCGATTCGATCGGAATCTCGCGCTGAAGGACGTGATCGCGGCGCTGCGCTGGGTGCAGGCCGGCATCGCCGCGTTCGGAGGCGACGCCGGCCGGGTCACCGTTTTCGGCGAGTCCGCCGGCGGAGGGCTGGTCACGACGCTCCTGACCGTGCCGTCGGCGCGGGGGCTGGTGCACCGGGTGATCGCGGAGTCCTCGCCGGTCTCCAGCGCGTACGGCCCGGCGCGGGCCCGCGCTGTGGCAGAGCGGTTCCTGGCCGCGGTGGAGGTGGATGCAGCGGATCCGGCGGCCCTGCGCCACCTGCCCGCGGAGCGGATCGTCGAGGCAACCATGCGCGTGTTCGCCGAGGTGCCGGGCGCGGAGCCTGGGACGATCGCGTTCGCGCCGGTCGTCGACGGCGACCTGGTGCCGGAGGCGCCGCTGACCGCCCTCCGGGAAGGCCGAGCCCTGTCGCTGCCGCTCCTGATCGGCACGAACAAGGATGAGGCGTCGTTCTTCCGGTACATGAAGTCCCCGCTCCTGCCGATCACCGACGAGGACATCCGTCGCATGTTCGACGACCTGCATGCGGAGAACCCCGCGCTGGAACTGCCGGCGATGGAGCAGGTGCGGGCCGCCTACGAGGGAGTGCGGCCGCACGCGGTGGGCCTCGGTATCGCGCGCGACATCGGATTCCGCATGCCCACGCTGTGGGCGGTGGAGGGTCACAGCCGGATTGCTCCGGTGTGGCTGTACCGGTTCGATTTCGCACCGCCGTTCCTGCGGCTGACCGGCCTGGGCGCGACGCACGCCGCCGAACTGCCGTACGTCTGGGGCAACCTCGCCGCCAATCGCCGCAACCCGGCCTTCCGCCTGGGGGGGCGCCGGACCGCCGAGGCGATCTCGACCCGGATGCGGCGACGGTGGACGGCGTTCGCGCGAGGTGAGAACCCCGACGCGCCGGGCGCACCGACATGGCCCCCCTTCCGCGCGGATGCGCCGGCCACCCTCGTGATCGACCGCGAGGACCGGGTGGCGCTGGATCTGGACACGGGCCTGCGGGAGGGGTGGGGCGAGACCCCGCTCGCATTCGACTGACGCCTCGGCGTCCCACGTCCGCGGCGGGTAGGGTCGACCCGATGCGTGCCTCGATCTCGCACCTGATCGCACTGTTCGTGCGCCGCTCCCCGTCCCGGGCGGCAGTGCTGATCTTCGCCGCGGCGGCCGCGTTCTTCTCCGTCCTGCTGCGTCTTCCGATCGCCTCCGCGCAGGGGAAGTGGACGCCGTGGCAGGATGCCGTGTTCACAGCGGTGTCCGCGGTGACGGTGACCGGCCTGACCAGCGTCGACACCGCCACATACTGGTCGACGTTCGGCAAGATCGTGATCCTGGTGGCGATCCAGGTCGGGGGCCTCGGTATCGTGACGATCGCGCTACTGCTGGCACGCGCGGTCACCCGCACCGTCGGGCTGGGCGGCAAGATCTTCGCGCAGCAGAACATCGGCACCGAACTCGGCGAGGTGCGGGATCTGCTGCAGATCGTCGTGGTCACCACGCTGGCGATCGAAGGCGCATTGTTCGTGCTGATCGCTCCGCCGTTCATCGTCCGCGACGGCTGGATCGACGGGCTCTGGTACGGCCTGTTCTACGCGGTTTCGTCGTTCAACAACGCCGGCTTCTCCGTGCATGAGGGGGGGCTGATGCCCTTCGCCGGGGACCTGTGGGTGCTCGTACCGATCATGGTCGGCGTGCTCGTGGGCAGCCTCGGATTCCCCGTCTACCTGAACCTGCTGCACGCGCGCTGGAACCGCAAGAAGTGGAGCCTGCACACCCGCCTCACGACAGTGACGATCGCCGTGCTGCTCGTGCTGGGCGCGGTGCTGTGGACCGCGACGGAGTGGAGCAACCCGCGCACGATCGGGGAGCTGCCGGCGGGTGAAAAGGTGTTCCAGGGGCTGTTCGCGTCCGTGATGCTCCGGTCGGGAGGGTTCGCGATCGTCGACACGGCCCAGTCCACCTCCACCACGCTGCTGGTCAGCGACGCGCTGATGTTCGTCGGGGGCGGGTCGGTGTCCACCGCCGGCGGCATCAAGGTCACCACCCTCGCCGTGCTGCTGCTGGCGATCGTGGCGGAGGCACGCGGCACCCGGGATGTCACGGTCTCCCACCGCACCATCCCGAACGGTCTGCTGCGGGTGGCGATCAGCGTCACGTTCCTCGGCGCCGTACTGGTGCTCGGGGCCGCTACCCTGCTGACCCTCGTCAGTGACGCGTCGCTGGACCGCATCCTGTTCGAGGTGATCTCCGCGTTCGCGACTTGCGGGCTGTCGGTGGGGCTGTCGGCGGAGCTGGCGCCGGCGGGCAAGTATGTGCTGGCGGTGCTCATGCTCGCCGGTCGGATCGGCCCGATCGGCCTCGCTTCCGCGCTGGCCGTGCGCCAGAAGAACGTGCTGTTCACCTACCCGAGCGAGCGGCCCATCGTCGGCTGAGCACCCCGTTCCGCCAGGTCAGGAGCGAGCGCCCAGGCGTGGAGCAGCCCGCCCTTGCGGATCAGTGGTCGTGGTGCTCGTCACCGCCGTCGTGACCGTGGTGTTCGTGATTCGGACCCATGCTGCAGTGCTCGCTCATTTCTGGCGCCGGCACGTTCAGCACCGGGTTGCGGTCGAAGAAGTTGTACGGCTTGAGTGTGAACTTGGCGTAATCCATAGGCATGACCGGCCAGTCCTCATTGCGTGGGAAGTGCGTCAGCCCGAAGGTGTGCCACAGCACGAGGTCTTGTCCGATCAGCGCTTCGTCGCCTGCGATGAACTCGGGGATGCCGCCGCCTCCCGGGTGCTGGTTGACGAAGTCCCCGGCCGCGTAGCGCTCGGCGGGGTCGTACTTCGTCACGAAGAGGTGCTTGGTGGCGAACTGGGCGCGCGCGGCGATCGAGGAACTCGGGTCGGCCAGCAGCGTCGGGGTCGCGGTGGGAAAGAGCACATAGGACGTGGGCTGACCGAGTGCGGTGGTCTTCTCGGTCGACGCGATTTGCCACACTCGGTTGACCGATCCGTCGGCCACGCGTCCCGATTGCTTCTCGCTCGGGATGGGCGTGACCCTCTTCGTGAACGCGTTGCCTGCGGGGTTGACCTCCGAGATGGGCAGGCGCACGGCGTCGATCTCGTTGACGGTGTTCGCCAGACCGTCGACGGTCATGTCGAGTCGAGCCGAGAACAGGTGCTGGTGATAGGGCGCACCCAGACCTGGGGCGACCTGCGAGGCGAACGGGTAGGGCGTGCCGTCTTCCGCGTCACCGGGGAAGGCGGAGGTGAACAGGACACCCGTGAGCTTCGCCTCGCACTCGATGGTGCCGTCGAGGTACAGATACCAGAAGAAGCCATAGTCGTAGTTGCCGACGGTCGTGAAGAATGAGATCACCAGGCGGCGCTGGCGACGCACCTCGGATGCGCCGGTGAACAAGTCGGTGTGCTTCCAGAGGGATCCGAAGTCCTCCTCGTGCATGCAGATGCCATTGCGGATCGTGCGCGGCATGCCCAACTCGTCGGCGAGGATCGCGTCGAAGTAGTGGATCTCGCCGACGCAGTCGCAGCCGAGCTCGAGCTGGTTCGTGTAGCGGCCGAAGAGGTACTCGCCCGTGTCGAAGTAGTTCTGCCAGAACCGGTTCGGATGCGGGTCAGCGTAAGGCACGACCATCTCGCTGATCGATCCGCGGTACATCACGGGGCGCCCCGTGAACGCGAGCTGGCGCAGGATCAGCCCTTCGCGCGCGTCGAATCCGATTCTCAGGTCCCAGTTGCCCCAGGTCACGCGTTCACCGTCGACCCGGAACGAGGGACCTTCGGGCTGGGTGATCTCGATGGGCTTGAGGCCCTCGAGGCGTGGACCCTGCACGGCGGGGTCATCGAAGTTGCCGCTGGTCTCGGGGATCTCGAAGCCCGGGGTTTCGATGATCTCGATGACGGTTCGCGAGGCGACGTCGATGTACGCGGTGAGCCCGTCGACGGGGTGCGCCCACGGGTGATCTGCGGGGTGATCCTGGCGGAAGGCGAAGGTGCGCAGGATGCGGCGGCCTTGCTCGGCGGGATACCCGTAGTATCCCGCCGAGAGGGGAACGAGGACCACGTCTTCGATCGTGAGCCCACGCCTTTCCAGTGCGGCGACCCACTCAGCGGACGCGTTCGCGATGACGCCGACCTCTTCGAACTCCGCGTCGAGGATCGGCAGTTGGCCGCTGGTGCCATCGAGGATCGTCTCGCTGATCACCTGCCCGGTCGTGAGCGAGACGATCGCGTCGATCGATCGAGTGGTTGCCAGATCCAGCAACTGGACCCGTACCTTTCGTTCCGGCATCCCGCCGCCGGCCTGCCATGCGAGCACCTCGCTCTTGTTCGGCTCGTCGAGCCCCACATAGGCGAACCGGGTCGCCGGGCCGACTTCCATCGCGTTGAGCACGATCGCCCGGACGCGCTCGATCTCCGTGGGTGTGAGGGATGCCAGCGGGTGCGCCGTTGCGGCGGGCGTGACGGACGGGGGGCGGACAGCAGGGTCGGTAATGCTCATGTCTTCCTTCTGATGCAGAGATGTGGGGATCTGTGGCGGGGGGTCAGCCGGCGATCATGTCGGTGAGCTTGGCGTAGGCGGCGGGACGGCGCGCCTTGATCCACGCGGCCTGAACATAACCGATCGCCGGGAACAGGACGATCAGGCTGAGCAGTGCCCAACTGACGGTTCCGAACACGAAGTTGCCGTCGGCATCTGTGTCACCGACGAGCACGGGGAAGTTCGCGGCGATGAGGGCGGCCGAGGCGACGAGTCCGACGAATCCGAGGGCCGGCGCGATGATCGTGGTCCAGACGTTCTTCTCCACCTTCGTCTTGGCGAAGTAGGAGATGACGGCGACGGACGTGAGTGCCATGAGGACCGCGATCGCGAGGGTCGCGACGCCCGCGAACCAGGTGAACACCTGAAGCACAGGGTCGAGCTGGAAGATGGCGAACACGGCGATCAGGACGACGGCGGTCGCGGTCTGGACGATCGATGAGACGTGGGGTGAGAGGTGCTTGTGGTGCACCGCGCCGAGCCGGTCGGGGAGCACGCCAGCACCAGCCATCGAATGCTGGTAGCGGGTGATGACGTTGTGGAACGAGAGGACGCACGCGAACATCGAGGTGACCAGCAGCACGTTCGTGATGATCTCGCCAGCGGAACCCAGGTAGATCGCCATGGTGCGCAGGATGAGGCTGCCGGGGTCTTCACCGGCGGCATCCATGATCCCGCTCGGCCCCCAGGCCATGATGAGCCCCCAGGATGCGAGCGTGTAGAACAGGCCGATGCCAATGACGGCCGCGTAGGTGGCGCGAGGGATCGTTTTGTTCGGGTCCTTGGCCTCGTCGCGGAAGATCGCCGTCGCCTCGAAGCCTATGAACGCCGCGATCGCGAACATGAGGCCGACACCGGGAGAGCCGCTGATGACGTTCTCGGGAGCGAACGGGGCCAGGCTCAGACCTTCGGCACCACCCATGACGATGACGGCCGCGACCATGATCAGCACGATGCCGACCTCTGCGACCAGCAGCACGCCGAGCACCTTGCTCGACAGGTTGATGTGCCGGTAGCCCAGCATGCCGACCACGGCGACGATCGCCAGCGAGAACAGCCACCAGGGCACTGCGGGACCGCCGGTTGATTCAACGGTGTAGGCGAGGATGTAGCCCACGTACCCATACACCGACACCTGGATGGTCGTGTAGGTGAGAAGCGCGATCCATGCAGCGGCCAGACCCGTCGCACGGCCGAGACCGTATCCGGTGTAGGTGAAGAACGCGCCCGGCTTGGGCACGTGCCGGGCCATGGTGGCAAGGCCCACCGAGAACAGCAGCAGGACAATGGCACTGATCGCGTAGAGCGAGGGGAAGCCGACCCCGTTCCCGAGCAGGATGCCCAGCGGCGCGGCGCCTCCGACAACGGTGAGCGGAGAGGCAGCAGCGACCACCATGAAGACGATCGCGCTCACGCCCAACGAGCCGGTGAGCGTCTGTTTCGCGGATGATTCGACGCCGGGGGATTCGAGCCGTGTCATGGAACGTCCTTTGCAGTGTGAGGTGTGGACGAGCGTTTGAAGCATGCATGACTCCGGTTGCACCGGCGTCTCGCGGTCGTGAAAGATGCCCGCACACCCAGTGGGAGGTGCACGCTGAGGTGTCTCATTTGGCGGATACATGGGTGAAACACACGAGAATCCGCGGGGCAATGCCACCGGGATATCGTCGATGCACCCGGGCAACGTCACGTGACGACCTGTGCGCGGCTGCGCGGGAAAACCCGTACGCCACGGCGCGGAGGAACTCGATGTCGGCGCTTGCCCGGGCCATCTCGCAGCCTGATCCGGTCCACAGCTTCGGGTCCACGTCGCCCCTGGACGGTTTGGACCGAGGCAGCGTCGGGTTCATGGACGTGCTCGCCCAGTCGGTATCAGCGGTCGCTCCAACGGCCGCGGCGACGACGGTCGTACTGCTCGTGGCGGGGATCTCGCCCTCTGTGACAGTGATCTCGATCGTGAGCGCGGCTGTGCTGAGTTTCTTCGTCGCCCAGACCGTGTCGCAGTTCGCGCGCCGCTTCGCCGCATCCGGGTCGCTCTATACCTACACGGCGCGAGGGCTCGGTGCACGTCCCGGTCTGGTGGCGGGCGCCGCACTTGTCGTCGGCTACGGTGCGGTCGCGACGTTCGCGCTGCTGGGTGGCGCTTACTACACGACGTTCTTGCTCGGTGCGGTATGGCCGGCGCTCGGAAGTCCCGGAGGTGCAGCGGCGGTGCTCGTGGTCGAGGCGGGGCTGCTCGCGCTCGTGCTCGTGCGCGGCATCCGTATCTCCTCACGGATCGTGCTGGTGGTCGAGGGAGTTTCCGTCTCGATCGTCGTGACACTGCTGCTCGTACTGCTCGTGCAGATCGGCCCGATCGATCCGGCGGCCCTGTTGTCCGTCGGGGGGTGGTCGCCCGCGACGATCGCGGCGGGATCGGTGATCGCCATCACGGCCTTCGTGGGGTTCGAGTCGGCGGCCACCCTCGGAGTCGAGGCCCGGACGCCGCTTCGGACGGTTCCCCGTGCGATCTCGTGGACCGTCATTCTCTCGGGTGGGCTGTACATCCTGGCCGCCCTTACCCAGGTCGCCGGGTTCTCGGTGCTCGGCGAAGACCTTGGGTCCAGCGCTGCTCCGATCAATGAGCTCGCGGCTGCATCGGGCTTGGGCGGCTGGGCAGTGGTGGCCGATGTGGGCATTGTGACGTCGTTCCTGGCGTGCGCCATCGGGTCGACCACCGCACTGTCCCGGGTCGTATTCACGATGGGTCGTGACGGAGTGCTCCCCTCCATCGCGGGTCGGACGCACCGGCGGCACGGCACGCCGATCGGGGCGATCTGGCTCGCCCTGCCCCCTGTCGCCCTCGTTCCGCTCGGTCTGATCGTGGCCGGGTTCGACATTCGAGAGGCGATGCACCTGACGATCTCGGTCGGTGCGACCGGTTACATCGTCGCCTACATCCTCGTGAGCGTCGCCGCTCCGGTCTTCTTGCGGCGGATCGGCGAGCTCACATGGGGCGCCGGAATCGTGTCTATCGTCTCGGCGGTGCTGCTCTCGGGGGCGCTCGTGGCGTTTTTCATCGCGGATGTCGGTGCCGGCGGATCCGCCGCATGGGCGGCGATCGCTGTGGCGATGAGCATCGCCACACTCGTTGCGGCATCCGCGCGGCTACGCAGAGCGCCCCTTGCCCGCATCGGCGCGTACGACGTGCCTGTCGCGTCGCAGGTGCTCGGAGGAGTCAGCCACGTGGGCGTCCGCGGAGCGAGGCCCACTCCGCATGGCTGAGCGGACAACCTCGTCTGCCGCCCCTAGTGTGACGGCGCGACAGCCGCGCGCCATCCACAGCGCCCTCGCCGTGCTGGAAGTGGTCGCAACCCTCGGCGCCGGAGTCTCCGCGCGTGAGGTGTCGGAGGCGCTCGGCTACCCGCGGGCGACGACGTACCGCCTGCTGAACGTGCTCGTCCAGGATGAGTACCTCGTGCGCACCCCCAATCTGTCGGGCTTCGCGCTGGGGACGAAGGTCGCTCAGCTCGGGGCGGTGGCCGCCCCGGTCCGGGTACCGCGCGCCGCGAGGGATCTGCTCTCGAGCGTTCGGTCCACCGTGCGCGGGGGTATTCACCTGGTCACGTACGCCGCCGCACGCGTCACGGTCATCGACGCCGACGCCGACTTCCCGCTCACCGACGAACTGTCTCTTCGGCGCGAGCCGGAACGGTTCGCTCTCGGCCGCCTGCTGCTCCACGAGCGCGGCGTCATCGGTGCATTCGACGCTGCGGCCACTGCTGATCTGCTGCGCTACGGCGCCACACGTCAGATCGATGAGATTCGCCCCGGCTACGGATGTCTCGCCGTTCCGATCCGCGACGCGGCCGGTGCACTCGCCGGCGCCGTCGGGTTCTCGGGTTCCCGCCAGCGCGTCTCCGAACCCGATGCCGTGCTCGCGCAGCTGCATCCACTCGCGGCGCAGCTGTCTCCGCTGATCACGTAACGCTCAGCCCAGAATGGCCGAAGCCGGCGAGATCGCGAAGTTGTCGCTGAAGACCGCATCGGGGTCGACCTCGGCCTTGATCGCGCGCAGGCGCGCCAGGGTCGCGGGCGGGAACGCCTCTTCAATGCGCTCGGGGCGCAGCGAGGTCTCGAAGCTCAGGTACAGACCCCGTGAATGGGATGCCAGCTCGGACCATGCCTCGTCCAGCCGGGCGTCGCTCGAGCCGAATGCGGCGATCGAGAACGCCGCCGAACGGTGTGCGTACGCGGTCGCGTCTTCCGCGACATCCGCCACGGCGCCACCGACCGAGCGGATGCTGAAGAAGTGCGTCGCTCCCGATGCGAGGAAGCGGGCGGCGGATGCGGCGATCTCGGGCGTGATCGCGTCGACGAGCCCCGAGCGGGTATACGGCTCCCCCGCGCCGTGCTGCGGACCCAGGTCGGCGTTCGCCATCACCTGCGGATAGGTGGTCAACTGCACCGACTGCTGCAGGAGCGGCGCGAGCCGCGCGAACGGCTGGAGCCGCTCGATGATGGTGTCGGGGTCGGCGGAGTCGATGAGGGTCATCGTGAACGCGGTCGTGGGCTGCCCCCGGCGGCCGGCGCTGAGAATGAGGAAGCTCGTCAGGTCGCGGGGAGCGGCCTGCACGGCGGCTCCCCATCGTTCGAGGAACGCTGCGGTGTCCGAGGCGTCGAACACGAGTTGCGCCCAGCCCACCTCACCCACCTCGTCGACCTCGAAGTCGAAGGAGGTGACGATGCCGATGTTGGCGCCGGCACCCCGAATCGCCCAGAACAGGTCGGGGTTCTCGTCATCCGATGCCCGGACGATCGAGCCGTCGGCCAGCACGATCGTCGCCCCGCGCAGGTGGTCGATCGTGAGCCCGTGCTCGCGGGCGAGGAAGCCGATGCCGCCGGCGGTCGCGAGCCCGCCCACGCCGACCCCGCCGTAGTCGCCCGAGCTGAGTGCCCACCCGTGCTCGCCGAGCGACACGGCGACCTCCATCCAGCGTGCACCCGGCCCGATGCGCACCAGACGACGGTCTTCGTCGAGCACCTCGATCGCGTTCATGCGACGCAGATCTATCACGATGCCACCGGCGTTGGTGCTGCGGCCGCTGATGCCGTGCCCGCCGCTGCGGATCGACAGCGGCACATCGTGACGGCGCGCGAACGCGAGGGCCTGGGCGACCTGCTCGTCGCTCTCGGGTTGCAGCACGACGCCCGGGCTGCCGCCACGCATGTAGGTGGAACTCACATCGGCGTATTCGAAGTCGCCGGGCTCGATCGCCCGAAGGCCCTCGGGGACAGCGTCGTAGTCGATGGCGGGGATGCGGCGGGCCAGCGCCGCCTGCGACCTCACCGGACCCTCCGCGATGCCGCGCCGGCCCCGCTCCCGCGCGACGATCTCGCGCACCGCGGGGGCGACCTCCTCGCCGAAGATCTGGATGAGGCGCGGATCGTCTCCCATGGCGATGAAGGTGCCGATGCCGTCGTCGATCGCAAGACGGGCGAGCTGCTCCGCCCAGGCACGGGCGTCGCCCGGAGGGTTGCCCACGTTCAACAGCCGCCGGATCTCGCGGGGATCGCGGCCCGCCCCTTCGGCCGCTTCGTCGATGGCGGCGTTGCCCCGCTCGAGGTCGCCGGGTTGCATATACGGCAACGACGGCAGCCACCCGTCGGCCACGCGGCCGGTGAGCGCCAGCATCCGGGGCTTGTACGCCCCGATGTGAATGGGGATGTCGTGGGCTGGGCGCGGGCCGCGCTTGGCACCGCGCACGCGGTGGTAGGTGCCGTCCGTGAACAGGCCCCGCCGCTCAGTCGTGTCCCACCTGCCTCGGATGATCTCGATAGCCTCACCGAGCGCCGTGACAGCCTGCCCTGGGGTGAGGCGCGTGCCGCCCATGCCCTCGATAGCGTCCCAGAATCCGCCCGCACCCAGACCCAGCTCGAACCGGCCGCCCGAGAGCAGGTCGAGGCTTGCCGCCGCGCCGGCGAGCACGGCCGGCGGACGCAACGGCACGTTCAACACGTTCGGCGCGATGTGCACCCGTTCGGTCTGGGCGGCGACGAACGTCATCAGCGTCCATGTGTCCAGGAACGAGGGCTGATAGGGGTGGTCCTGAAAGGTGACGAGGTCGAGACCCGACGCCTCCGACAGCTGCGCCAGCGCGACCGGAGCTTGGGGATCGGCCGCACTGGGGGTGATGAACGAACCGAATTGCAGGGTGTGGCCATAATCCATGGGAGGTCCCTTCAGCGCACCGGGCGCATGCCGGCGAGCAGGATGTCGATAAGGAGCGGCCGATCGGCGGCCGAGCCGAGGCGCGCGGCGCGCTCGAGACCGCACACGAGCCGCTGCAGTTGCGCGGCGGAGACGTCGGTGCGCGCAACGCCGGCGCGCTGCGCACGCGCGAGCACGGCGGTGTAGCCGGCGTGCACCTGCGCGCGCGCGACGGTGCAGTCGCTGCGCGCCTCCGGGTCCTCGAGTCCGAGATCGGTCAGCACCAGCTGCAGGCCCGCATCCTGCAGCTGGAGTGCGAGCGCGTCGGCGAGGAAACCCCGCAGGGCGGCGAGGGCGTCGGGCTCGGCGGCCGCAGCATCCGCCGCGTCGTTCAACCGCCGCAGGGAATCGACGCTGAGCGCCTCGACAAGAGCGCGCACGGTCGGGAAATGCCGGTAGACCGTGCCGACACCCACCCCCGCGTCGCGAGCGATGTCGTTGAGCCGCAGCGCAGTCACATCGCATCCGCGCGCGGCCCGGAGGATGCGCTCGCGGCTGCGCATCGCGTCGGCTCGGGTGGCGGTCACGCGACCACTCTACCGTCGAAGCGGATATGTCATCCGCTTATCGCCATGCGGCTCCCGCAGCCGGCTCAGCCCTGCGCGCGACGGTTGCCGCGGGGGTTGCGTGAGCCGACGACCATGCCGGTGGTCGGGGCGCCGCTCGCCGAGCGACCGGAGCCGGAGCGACCGGAGCCGGCGCGCCCGGAGTCGGAGCGCGCGGAGCCGGAACGGCCGCGCCGAGAACGGCCCGCGCCCGCTGCAGCCGGAGCGCTCTGGCCGGAGCGGGCGGCGCGCTTGCGCTGCGCGTTCGCTCCCTGCGACTGTCCGCCGCCACCGCGTTGCGGGGTCTGAAGCGGGGCCGGGGCCACGTATGGTGCGACCGCGCCGACGAGCTCGGTCACCTCGCGTGAGACGGCCGTCACGACGACCGGCTCGACCGTGATGGCAGCCTTGCGCAGGATGTCCTTCGTGTCCCGGCGCTGCTCGGGCAGCATGATCGTCACGACGTCGCCTGCGCTGCCGGCACGCGCCGTGCGGCCCGAGCGGTGCAGGTACGCCTTGTGCTCGACGGGCGGGTCGACATGCACCACGAGGGTCACGTCGTCGACGTGCATGCCGCGTGCCGCGACGTCCGTAGCCACAAGCACGTTCACTGCACCCTCGCCGAACGCGGCGAGATTCCGGTCGCGCTGGGGCTGCGAGAGGTTGCCGTGCAGGTCGACCGAGGGGATGCCGGCATCGATGAGCGTGCGCGCGAGCTTCTTCGCCTGGTGCTTGGTGCGGGTGAAGAGGATGCGGCGGCTCGTGCCCGACGCGAGGGCTCGGATGAGTTGCTTCTTGGCCTCGGCGTCGGCGACCTCGAACACGTGGTGGGTCATCGCTGCGACGTGTGAGGTGGCCTCGTCGACGGAGTGCAGCACCTCGTTGTGGAGGAAGCGGCGCACGAGCTTGTCGACGCCGTTGTCGAGCGTGGCCGAGAACAGCAGGCGCTGACCGTTGCCGGGCGTCTTGTCGAGGATCCGGGTGACGCCAGGAAGGAACCCGAGGTCGGCCATATGGTCGGCCTCATCGAGCACGGTGATCTCGACGTCGTCGAGGGTCAGTGCGCCCTGCTGCAGCAGGTCTTCGAGGCGGCCAGGGCACGCGACGAGGATCTCGATGCCGGCGTTGAGCGCGTCGACCTGACGCTTCTGGTTCACACCGCCGTAGACGGTGGTCGTGCGCATGCCGTACGCCGCAGCCAGCGGGGCGATGACGGCATCGATCTGGTTCGCGAGCTCACGGGTGGGAGCGAGCACGAGGGCACGCGGACGACGCGGACGTCGAGCGGCGTTCTCCCCGCCCAGGCGGGCGACCAGCGGCAGCGCGAAGGCGAGGGTCTTGCCCGAGCCGGTCTTGCCCCGGCCGAGCACGTCGCGGCCGGCGAGCGTGTCGGGCAGGGTGTCGACCTGGATCGGGAACGCAGTGGTCTTGCCCTGCTCGGCGAGAACGTCCGCCAGTCGCGCGGGAACGCCGAGCTCGGCGAAAGTGGGGATGGTGGTGGTGGGGGTGGTCATGGATCTCCAAGCAGACGCGCGAGCGCGCAGGTCCACTGTTCGGAAGGGGCGGCCGCATTGTGCCGCTCAGGTGGCGAAGGCGTCGGGTGACGCGTCCGTTCGCCGTGGAAACTCAGGCCGAGAGGCCGGTGCGTTCGACGACGCAGGGAGCAGAAGTGCCCCGCAGTGTCTCCAGTGTACCGGGTAAGCCCGCGCCCGTCGGCGCGGCACCGGGGCGAACGACCACAGGTACGAGTCGTGTTCTCCCGGCGTCATCTCGGTCACGAGGCGAACTCAGACGCGGAATGCCCGCGCTGGACATGTGAGGATGAACCGGTGACGTATGCGCGCAGGCGTGTGCCGGTGGCGATCGGGATCATCGTGGTCGCGATCATGACGATGAGCGCATGCGCGACAGGTTCGGTTGATACGGCACCGAGGTCGCCCGTTCCCGAGTCGGTCGCGACGGGGACAGCAGCATCCTCTGATCCGCAGGAGGAGCGGGCGAGGCCGGGTGCTGTCGAGAGCTATCTCGCGTGGCTTGAGGCGTCCCGCGTCCCGGATGTCGATGCGGCGTGCGCTCGACTCACCCCTCAGCTCGTGACGCGGATGCTCGCCGAGCTGAATGAGACCGGGCCGCTCCACGCCGAGAGCTGCGAGGAGATGATCACCGCTACTGCCGAGCTCTACCGGGCCGCAGGTCAGTCCGCGGAGGTCGACATCACCGTGCAGGAGGAGACCGAGACGGATGCCACGCTCTTCGTCACCTCCCTTGCCTCGGGTGACTGCGGCACCATCGTGATGACGCGTACGGACGCCGATTGGTTGATCACCGAGGCGTCAAAGGAATGCGCGGGCGAATAGGCCGGCTCTTGTGCTGTTGCTCGCCCAGGTCGGCGGGACCCGGGCGGCTGAAGGGTTCGCCGGGCAGGGCATGGACGGGTTGCGGCCCTGACCGCGGGGCCGCGCGGCGCTTTCCCTCGTTACCTTTTCGTTATAGAGTGTGGGCACGGTGGTTGTTGTGCTGTGGCAGCCACCGGCATGTGAATGCAGGACGCTCTTGGTGCAAGGGGCGGGGCCGGTCGGAAGCCTCTCCGACCGGCCCTTTCTGCACCGAGGAAGCGAGCCGACCGTGGAGTGCGTCAGCTTTCGAGGGCGTCGAGCCGGCGGCGACGGCGGGCCTCGACGAGGATTCCGACGCTGCCGGCGATCCACAGCAGGAACATCGTGCTCATCCCCCAGCGCAACTCGGGGCGCGTGTAGGCGGCCGGGTCCGCCCCCTGCACGTCGAGCACCAGCCCGATCAGGTACACCACGATCAGCGCCGCGGTCCAACCACCCATGTTGACCACGCCGGTCGCCGTCGATAGCCGCACGATCGGGTTGTAGCGGCGGGTGACGTCGAAGGCGATCATGGATGCCGCGCCGCCGCTGGACAGCGCGATCAGCCACACGATGAGCATCGCGGCCGGCGCCGGCCCCGGCCACAGCAGCACAGCCGCCGTCGTCGCCGCCTGCGCTCCCACCGACGCGAGCGCCAGAGCGGCACGACGGTCGGGCCGCGCGCCCGAAGCCAGGCCGACGAGCGGTGCGAACACGGCACCCGCCAGCACCATGAGGGTGAACAGCCCGCCCGCGGCCGCGGGATCCAGGCCCTCCGCTTGCGTGAGATACGGGATGCCCCACAGCAGCGCGAACGCGCTGCCGCCGAACTGGGTGGTGAAGTGAATCCAGAATCCCAATCGCGTGCCGGGTTCGCGCAGGGCTCCCGCGATCAGCGCGCCCTGGCGCGGCCGGGCGGATCCGGATGCGGCGGCGCCATGCACTCGCGCGCCCGGCACCTCCCGCTCGCGCACCAGGACCGCGTCGACGACCGCGAATGCGAGCAGGCCCACGGCCAGCATCCCGAACGCCGCCTCCCACGACACCGTGCGGGCGATGCTCGCCACGACGATGACGCTGAAGATCTGGCCGAGCTGGCCGGTCTGCGCCGTGATCTGCTGCAGCAGCGGCACCCGGCGGGCCGGGAACCACAGGGCCAGGAGCCGGATCGCGCCCGGGAAGATCATCGCGTCGCCCGCCCCGGTGAGCACGCGGGCGCCGATCGCGGTGCCCACGTCGGTGGCGAACGCGAGCCAGACTGAACCGCCCGCCATCACCAGCATCCCGGCGGTGAGCACCACCCGGGCTCCCCAGCGGTCCAGCAGCAGGCCCGCGGGCACCTGCATCGCCGTGTACACCGCCAACTGCAGCGTGGCGAACAACGCGAGCGTGGTCGAGTCGACGTCGAAGCGCACCGCCACATCGGTCGCCACGCCCGCGATCGAGCTGCGGCCGGCGATCGCGGCGAAGTACGTGAGCGTGCCGACCACCCAGATCACCCACGGCAGGGCCGCGCGGGATCTCGTCACCGCACGATCCTACTCAGGTGATCCACAGGCTCCTCGTGGTGCATTCTCGCCTCGAGCGACATATCGTTGAGTATCGCCCGAGGGAAGGGCGGAGTCAGGGAAGAGGTTCACCATGAACGGTACCCACGGCAGCGGGCACTTCGGCGGCACCGGCTTCAGCGGCTGGGCCGGTACCGGGTGGCGCGACGCGATGGAACAGATGCGCGGCTTCATGCCGCGCTCAGCGCCGCGGATGGCGCGCGGCGACGTGCGGGCGGCGGTACTCGCCCTGCTCGCCGAGAAGCCCATGTACGGCTACCAGATCATCCATGAGATCGAGGAGCGCAGCAACGGCGCGTGGAAGCCGAGCCCCGGCTCCGTGTATCCGACCCTGCAGCTGCTCGCAGACGAGGGGCTCGTGCAGGCCACCGAATCGGACGGGCGCAAGACCTACGCGCTCACCGACGCTGGACGGGAGGCAGCCGCGGCCAGCGACAAGTCCGCGCCATGGGAGACCGACCAGCCCAGCGGAAAGCACGACTTCTCGCGAGCCACGGCGCTCCCCAAGGCCGGGGTGGAGCTCGCGCAAGCGGTGACGCAGGTGGCGCGGTCAGGCAGCCCGGAGCAGGTGCAGGAGGCGATCGCGCTGCTGGACGAGACGCGCCGTAAGCTCTACAGCATCCTCGCCCAGGACTGACCCGGGTGCCGGAAGCACCCCGGCGTCAAGGAGATCCGATGCCCGACGCCGGGACCATGCGCGCCCGTTACCGCCGCATCCTGCGGTTCTCGGGGCGGCAGATGGTGCTGGAGTGGTGGTTCGAACTGTTCCTGCCGCGCATCGGGCTCGAACGCGTCTCCGCACGGGGCCGCACCGCCCGCCTGCAGCGGATCGCGCAGCGCTTCCACGTGCTGGCCGTCGACCTCGGCGGCCTCATGATCAAGGTGGGGCAGTTCCTCTCCTCCCGACTGGACGTGCTGCCGCCGGAGATCACGGATGAGCTGGCCGGCCTCCAGGACGAGGTGCCGCCCGTACCGTACGAGCGAGTGCGCGCGCTCGCGGAGGCGGAGTTGGGGATGCCGCTGACCCGGGCCTACGCGTGGGTCGACCCGGTGCCGATCGCCGCGGCATCCCTCGGCCAAGCGCACCGAGCCCGGCTGACCGAACGAGACGCTGCCGAGGCCGGGGTCGCCGACGCAGTGGTGAAGATCCAGCGCCCGGGGATCGACGAGATCGTCGCGGTGGACCTGGCGGCACTCCGGCGGGTCGCCCGCTGGCTGGCGCGGGTGCGTCTCATCGCCGACCGCGTGGACCTGCCCGCGCTGGTGGAGGAGTTCGCCGCGACCAGTCTGGAGGAGATCGACTACCTCCACGAGGCGCAGAACGCGGAGCGGTTCGCCGCCGATGTCGCCACCGACCCGCGCGTGGACGCGCCGGATGTGGTCTGGGAGCGCACCACCCGGCGGGTGCTGACCCTCGCTGACGTGACCGCTATCAAGATCACCGACCGCGAGGCTCTCCTCGCAGCCGGAATCGATCCCGCCGAGGTGGCGCGCCAGTTCGCCGCTGTGATGTTCGACCAGCTGTTCCGCACCGGCTTCTTCCACGCCGACCCGCATCCGGGCAACGTGTTCGTCACACCGCGTCCGGACGGATCCCCGCCGGACGCGCCGGCGTGGCGACTGACCTTCATCGACTTCGGCATGATGGGCGTTGTTCCCGATACCCTCCGCGCAGGCCTCCGCACGCTGCTGGTCGCGGTCGCGGCGCGCGACGGCAGGGGTCTGGTCCGGAGCATTCAGCAGGTCGGGATGCTGCTGCCCTCCGCGGACACCGCTGAGCTGGAACGGGCGATGAGCGCCCTGTTCTCCCGGTTCGGCGGGATGGGCTTCGGGGAGTTGCAGCAGGTGGACCCCCGCGAGTTCCGGGACTTCGCTGACCAGTTCGGGGAACTGGCCCGCTCGCTCCCCTTCCAACTCCCGGAGAACTTCCTCCTCATCATCCGCGCCGTTTCCCTGATCTCCGGGATCTGCAGCGCCCTGGACCCCGCGTTCAACATCTGGGATGCGGTGGAGCCGTACGCCGCGAGCCTGATGCGCGACGAGCGCGGACCGGTGGTGCGCGCCTTCGCGCGGGATGCACGGGAGGTGGCCGGCCTTGCTGCACGGCTTCCGAGACGCATCGACGCGACCCTCACACGGGTCGAGGAGGGCACGGTCGCCGTGGCCACCCCGGCGCTCGAACGACGCATGGCACGGCTGGAACGGACGGGGCGGCGCGTGATCTCGGCGGTGCTGTTCGCTGGCCTCTTCCTCGGGGGCATCCTGCTGCTCGATGCGGCGCCGGCCGTCGGATGGGCGGTGGTGGCGGTTTCCGCCCTCCCCCTGCTGCATGCACTGCTCGCCTCCCGACTCGGACCCTGACCGGCCCGGGGGCGCCAACCGGTCAGACCCCGCCGCCGCCTCCGCCACCCCCGCCGCCGCCCGCGCTGCCTCCGCCGCCCGAGCCGCCACTCGTGCTCGACGACGACATGGCGCTGGCCGATAGCGTCGCCACGCCGGCGGCGAATGCGGCGGCGTTGAACGCACCCGATCCGACGTACCAGTCGGGCCGACCGTCGTCCCCGTACAGCACCGCGAGCTGCTCGGACCACTGCTTCTCCTGACCGAACACCACGGCGTAGGGCAGCAGCGGCTCGTAGATCTTCAGCATCTGCGCCCGATCGGTCGTGTCCACGGCGACCCGTTCGGCTCCCTGCGGGGACTGCAGCATCCGGATGCGGTCGGCTTCAGCCCATTCGATGAACACCTTCAGGCCCGCCAGGTGATCGCGCACCTGCGCGCCCTGTTCGGTGAGGGGCTTCTTCGCCATGACCGAGAAGAACACCACGAGCGCGGCCACGGCCGCCATCATCAGCGGCACCGGAAGCACCGGAGACACTGCCGCGTTCAGAGCAGCAACTCCGAAGAGGAAGGTCATGACCGCCCCGGCACCGACCACGATGCCAGGGAGCACTTTCACCGAAGCGGGTACGGTCCGGTAGATCCCGCGCGCGCGCAATTCCGCGGCGGCCGACTTCAGGATCCGCTGCGCCACCTGCGACAGACGGGTGTCCCGCGACCCGAACTCGAACTCGGCGCCCGGCCCCGCCCCACCGAACAGACCGTTCAGCAGCATCCGGCCGTCCCCGTCCGCGCGCGCCGGGTCCACCAGCACGGCCTTCAGCTTCGATCGACCGAAGAGCTTCCGTCCGCCCTCTTCGATGCGGATGCTGCCGACGATGGCCTGCTCGAGCACTTCGGCCGGAATCGCCTTCGCCGGCTTCTTCAGGAGCACGGCGCTCGTGAGCGCGTCGATGCCGGCCGGTGGGACGTATTCCGCGATGATCGTCGGCCGTCCGGGCGCGTCATGAAGGCGGCGCACTCGCACCAGCACCGTCCACGCCAGGCCGGCCGCCATCACGGCTGCGCCAAGAAGCTGCAACCACCCCCACGCCGACGCGAACGGGCTGGAGTCGAACACGGCGAACGTGCCGGGCACGAAACCGACCGCGATCGTCAGCGTCTGGTACGGCGACAGTGCCGGCACGGATGCCGTGATCGTCTCCGTACCGTCCGGCGCGGTGGCCGTGGTGATCGGACAGGTGGTGGTGGAACCCTGTGAGCCGGCGTAGCAGGCTCGGTCACCGGTGAGAGCCGAGGCGAGGTCGGACGGTACTGTCACGCTCGCGCGGACAGGTCCGAAAGCCTGCGCCCAGTCCACGCCGTTAACGTCCCAGTAGAACTCCTCCGTACCGGTGGCGGGGAAGTCCCAGATCACGTTCTCCAAGTCGTAGGTGAACACGTACGTCTGAGGGCCGTGCACGTAGCCGTCTGCGCGGGAGGTCATCGTGAACACGCCGTCCTCGGTGGCTACCTCGGCAGGTCGGGGCGCGCCGGTTTCGTCGGTGATCCCGACGAGCGTGGGATGCAGCGGCTGCCCGTTGTACGAATCGGGGATCGCGCGTCGCATCCCCCGGTTCTGATCCGTCGGGGGGAAGACCGCCACGAACGTATCGACCACGCGCATGCGACTGGTCCCGTCCGCAGCCCGCGAGAGGGAGTAGTCCACCGTGAGACTGTCGAAGCTGAAGTCATCCACGCCCGCGGGCACCGCGCTCACCGCGGGGTCCTGCACGGGAACGACCGCCGACGCTGGAAACGCGCCCGCCACCAGCGCCAGGGCGAGGGCGAGACCGGCGAGGCCCGGACGGATCATGCGACTCATGTTCCCCAGCCTAGGAGGCGGCCCTAAGGTATCCGCATGACGGATCGACGCCTCGCCGTCACGGCGTGGGAGAGCCTTTTCCGCGCCCAGCACGAGGTGTTCGCCGACATCTCCCGAGACTTCGCGTCGGCCGACGTGGATCAGGATGAGTACGACGTGCTGCTCACCGTGGTGCGCTCGGCGGGCATGACGGCGCGGCTGCGGGACGTGACGGCGAGCATGCTCATCAGCCAGCCGAGCGTGAGCCGCCTGGTCGATCGGATGGTGGCGCGCGGACTGGTGACCAAGTGCGCCGACCCCGCGGATGGTCGCGGGGCTCTGGTGATCGCGACGGAGGCGGGCGCCCGTGCGTACCGCGCATTCGCCGTCCGGCACGCCCGATCGATCGCCGCCCGGATGCAGGCTCTGGATGACGGCGAACTGCGCACGCTGATCGCGCTCACCTCGAAGCTGCGGGACCAGCGGGCGTGAACGCGGCGAGCCCCCGACCGCAACGGGGCGGTCGGGGGCTCGCTCGCCTGCCGATCAGGCGTTCTTGTTCTCGGCGACTTCGAGAACCGGCGACTCCGCGGCATCGGTCGAGACCTGCACCTTGCGGGGCTTGGCCTGCTCGCTGACCGGGATGGTGACGCTCAGCACGCCGTTGCGATAACTCGCGGCGATCCTCTCGGTGTCGATCCCCTGTCCGAGGCTCAACTGCCGCAGGAAGCTGCCGGCCGCGCGCTCGCGTGTGATCCACTTCACGCCCTCACCCGACGCGAGCGTGCGCTCGGCGCGGATCGTCAACAGCTGGCCGTCGACGTCGATGTCGACCGATCCGGGGTCAACCCCCGGCATGTCGGCCGTCAGCACATAGTGGTCGCCGTCGCGATAGAGGTCCATCGGCATCTGCCGCGGCCCCCGGCGTCCCCCATCGAAGAAGCTGCTCGCAACACGCTCCAGATCGCGGAGCGGATCGTAGGTGGCCATCTCGTCTCCCTTCGTCTGCGCCGGATCCCATCCGGCGGGTCCATCATCGGAACTTGAGCCCTTGCGACTCAACTGACTTCAGACTAGCACTCGCATGCGGAGAGTGCCAGCATCAGCTGCAGACAATCTTCACCGCGTGCGAGACGATGATCCCGACTACGACACTCGGAGGCCACGTCCGTGACACAACCGCATCCGTCATCGCCGCGACCTGGAGGCGTCGGCGCCGTCGGGCGCACAGCCTGGTCGGTCATCGGCGGGGATCCGGTTGCACTCGACCAGCGCGTGCAGCCGATGGCGCCGACCGCATCACTGGCATCCCGGCTGCCGGTGACGCAGCTGGCCTTCGACGCCGTCGCGGTCGCGATCCTCGCCGTCCACGAGGCGCTCGTCGCACGCGGCATGGCGGCGACCGCGCCGGAGGTGGTGGTGCGCGGCGATCGCCTGGTCACATCGGTGCGCAGCGAGCGCTTCCTGCTCATCGGAGGCGCCCAGCCCGACGCCTGGTCGCCGCTCTCCGGGTTCTTCCCGGCAGCGGACGGCTGGGTGCGCACGCACGCGAACTATCCGCACCACGCCGAGAGGCTCCGGACGGTTCTGGGGATGCCCGCCGATGGCGACAGGGACGCATTGTCCGCCGCGGTCGCGGCCAGCTCGGCGCAGCAGCTGGAGGATGCCGCAGCCGATGCCGGAGCCGTGCTCGTGCGCGTCCGCACGGCGGACGAATGGGCGGCTCACCCTCAAGGGAGAGCACTCGCCGACCTGCCCCTGATATCGGTCGCGCGGAGCGAATCGGGCGCATCCCGAGGGTGGTCCGCCCGGCCCACGCGTCCGCTCGACGGCATCCGGGTTCTGGATCTCACGCGGGTCATTGCCGGGCCGATCGCCGCGCGCGACCTCGCATTCGCGGGAGCGGACGTGCTGCGCGTGGACGCGCCGTGGCTCCCGGAGATCGGTTGGCAGCATCTCGACACCGGGCAGGGGAAGCGATCGACCGTGCTCGACCTACGAACGGGAGGAGATCGGGCCACCTTCGAGCGACTACTCGGTGACGCGGACGTGGTCCTGACCGGGTATCGGCGGGGCAGTCTCGACCGGTTCGGCCTGTCCGCCGGCGCGCTGGCGGAGCGACATCCGGGACTCATCCTCGGCAGTGTTGGCGCGTGGGGTTCGGTGGGGCCATGGGCTGAGCGTCGCGGGTTCGACAGCATCGTGCAGGCTGCGACCGGCATCGCCATGATCGAGTCCGGTGGCCGCGGAACGCCGGGCGCGTTACCGGCTCAGGCGCTCGATCATGCCAGCGGCCACATGCTCGCCGCAGGAGTGGTGCGCGCGCTCGTCGACCAGCGAACGGGGGGCGGATCGACAGCGGTCTCCGTGGCCTTGGCGCGGGTGGCGCAGGCGCTCCTCGCCGGCGGGGCGACCGCGGACCCGTCCGAGGAGATCCACGTCTCGCCCACGCTCCAGAGGGGAATCACGCACGGCAAGGAACTGGTGGTCGCGGCCCCGGTCCTGACTTTCGACGGCGCACCCGAGGCGTACCCCCGTATCGGCGGGACGTGGGGCGAGGACGAACCGGAATGGCACGCCACCTGAGCCTCGTCTGTGAGTCGACGGAGCTTGCCGATCCGGCGAGGCAACCAAGGTAACGTGAGCAGCGACACGGTCCCGATCGGAAGCCGGTGCATCATCTCCACCACCCTCGAAAACCGACTCGGTTCCGTTCGGCAGACGTATGCCGGCACAGCGGAGTTCCCTCCGATCGCTCGCGCTTACACAGAGGTCGCCCAGATCGTCCGTGAGGCGGGCCTACTCGCACGCACCCCCTGGTTCTACGGGCTGGTCGGGCTCGCGATCGCGGTCGGGTTCGGCGGTGCCGTCACCGGTTTCGTCATGCTCGGGCACAGCTGGTTCCAGCTGCTCATCGCCGCAGCGCTGGGCATCCTGTTCACGCAGGTCGCATTCCTCTCACATGAAGCGGCCCACCGTCAGATCCTTGCCTCGGGTCCGGCCAACGACAGGCTGGCGCGGCTGCTCGGTAACGGCGTCGTCGGGATGAGCTACTCGTGGTGGATGACCAAGCACACCCGCCACCACGCCAACCCCAACCAGGTCGGTAAGGACCCGGACATCGAGACCGATACGATCTCGTTCCTGGAGGCGGATGCTGCGACCTCCCGCGGCATCTGGCGGTGGATCACGCGGCGCCAGGGATGGCTCTTCTTCCCGCTGCTGACACTCGAAGGACTGAATCTGCACTACGTCGGGGTCCGCCACTTGATGGGACGCGCGGCGGTGAAGGGCAGATGGACGGAGCTCGGCCTCCTCGTCGTCCGATTCGCCGTCGTCTGGACGCCGGTGTTCCTCTTCCTCCCCGTGGGGATGGCATTCGCGTTCCTGGGTGTGCAGCTGGCCGTGTTCGGGGTCTACATGGGGGCATCCTTCGCGCCGAATCACAAGGGGATGCCTGTCATCGCCCCCGACGCGCGACTCGACTTCTTCAGCAAGCAGGTGCGCACCTCGCGAAATATCACCGGGGGATGGTGGGCGACCTGGCTCATGGGTGGGCTCAACTACCAGGTCGAGCATCACCTCTTCCCGAACATGCCGCGTCCCCACCTGGCACGAGCACGCCAGATCGTCATGGCCCACTGCGCGGCATTGGGCGTGCCCTACACGGAGGTCACGCTCGCACGCTCGTACGCGATCGTGATCGCCTACCTGAACCGGGTCGGGCTCGCCGCACGCGACCCCTTCGACTGCCCGATGGTGACGACCTACCGTCGAGCTTGACGCAAGCGTGAAAGGCCTGGCCGCTCAGCGCGCCTGAAGGGACTCGAACCCCCAACCTTCTGATCCGTAGTCAGATGCTCTATCCATTGAGCTACAGGCGCAGGGACCCGGGTCGGACGGGACGCGGGCACCTGTCGAGGATACCTCACGCGGCCCGCGGGCGCGGACGGGCCCGACCTGGCTCAATCGTGGAGGCGGCCCTTGGCGCTCAATCGTGGGGGCGGCCCTTGGCCTTCCCCTTGCCCGGAGACCGCCCACCGTTTCCGTCGTCGGTCTGGGCTGCGCTGGTGGCGGCCGCGGTGTCCGTGTCGGAGGCCGGCGGCGGCGTGGCGGCCGCCGGCGGCGCAGCGAGTGCGAGCAGGTCCGTGCGCACCGCGGCGATCGCCGCCGCGATGCGATCCGCCTCCGCCGGCGGCAGGTTCCCGCCGGTCGCCGAGGCCGCAACGTCGGAGTCGAGCGCGTCGATGGTGGCCAGGGCTCCAGCGACGTCCCCGGCAGCGACCTGCTGTGCGGCACGCTCAACGCGATCCCGGAATCCGGACTCGTGCACGGGAGCGCACCCCACCACGAGGAGGACCATCCCCACCGCGACGGCGGCCGCGGCGAGCGGCATCCGTCGGCCCCGGCGTGTCACGGGCCCACCTCACGCCACAGGCGACTGAGATCATCCTGCAGCGGCTGAGGGAGTCCGGCGAACGGCGGGTCGGCGGGGGGGATCGCGCCGACGAACATCGCGACAACGCCGGCCGCGATGGCGAGCGCAACGACGATGAGTGCCGCGATCAGAACAATCCGCCGATACACCGTGACCGGCGAGTCACCCTCCATCGCGGCGGGCGCGACAGTCGGAGCGAGGCGCGCGCGACCGGGGTCGATACGGCTGGTCGGAGAGCTTGTCGGATGCCGTGGGTAGGGAACGGTGCGCGCCCGCGACCTCCCCTCCGTGACAGGCGGGGACGGTCGGTGGTCCGTCACAGCCTCGCGCACCTCGGCAGCGGTGGGACGGGCCGCCGGGTCGACCGTCGTCATGCCGGCGATCAGGCCCCGCCAGAACGGGTCCAGGTCCGCCGGAATCACCGGTGGTGCCGTCAGGCGCGCGGCGAGGGCTTCGTGCGGGGTGGCACCGTCGAACGCCGACTGGCCGGTGAGGGCCTCCAGCAGCACCAGTCCGAGAGAGTAGATGTCGGCCGACGGCGCAGGCGGCGCACCTCGCACCTGCTCGGGGCTGAGGTATGCCGCGGTGCCCACAACGGTCCCCGCCGCCGTGACCCGTGCGGTGTCCACCAGCGACGCGATCCCGAAATCCGCAAGCGTCGCCGTCCACGGCTCGGCACGGCTCACCCCAGGACGCAGCAGCACGTTGGACGGTTTGATGTCACGGTGGACGATGCCGTGAGCATGCACGAAGGCGACCGCATCGGCCAGTTGCACGGCCAGACGACGCACCCGCCTCGAATTCATCGGGCCGACGCCGATCACCTCCCGCAGCGTGGGGCCGTCGATGAACTCCATCACGAGATACGGCGGATCCGCCGAGAGGTCCGCGTCGAACAGTGTGACCAGTGACGGATGCGTCAACGACGCCAGCAGGCGCGACTCCGTCTGCATCCGCTCGCGGTGGCGCGGATCGGCGGACTCGGCGGCGAACTGCTTCACGGCGACCGTGCGGCCCAGGAGCAGATCCTCCGCCAGATGGACGCGTGCATAGCCCCCCACGCCCAACAGCCGGCCCAACCGGTAGCGGGCGTCGACGGACACGGTCATGGCGGCTCAGAACGCGTCGTCAGTGCGGGAGCTGCGCTCGGTGACGCGCTCCCCAGCCACCGGGTCGAGCGTACGCGAGACCGAATCGACCCGGCGCCGGCGTGTCAGGAGAATCAGTCCCAGCACGAGGACGACGACGCCCGCACCCATGAGGATGTATCCGACGAGGTCAAGATCCACCCAGGTCAGGTCGATGTTGAGGGCGAAGACAAGAATGGCTCCGATGACGATGAGGACGATGCCGGTGCCGATACTCATGGCGTGCTCCTTCCGGGTCGGGAGGCGGTTCGGGGTGCGTCGACGGTGACGCGCACCGCAGTGTCGGGGTCGGGTTCGAGACGACGGCGGATGACCACCTCTCGGTGCCGCCATGGTCCCAGGCGCTCCGAGGTGCCGCCCCTGGCTTGACACCGCAGGCGGTCAGCCGCTAAGAGTCGGCAATGCGGTGCCGCTTTTCCAGCTGGGGCAGGTCGATCGCCACGAGCTCCCTGATGCGGGCGGCTCGGGCGGTGTCGTAGTCGCTTCCGAGGTCGGTTGGCGCACTCTCCATCCGCAGGGTCATGTCGATCGCGCGGGACACCTCGTCCCATGCGGCCTGGCGCGCTGCTTCCACCGTGCGTCGCAGCGCCCGCTCATCCGCCGCGCGTCGTCGCAGACCCTCCGCGACACGCTCGGCCTGACGCCGTCGCAGGGCGAGATTCTCCGCATCGCGATATCTGTAGTCGTGCGTCCCTCCTGACGGGCTGATGCGCCGCCGAGCGCGGCGGCGCTCATGCTCCACCCGGTCGGCCTCCGCCTGCGCCTCGGCGGCCATCGCCAGCACCGCCGAACGGGCCACCGGAACGAAGCGCTCCACGTCGAAGTCGACACCCGCTCTGAGGGTGTCCACCAGGATCCGGTTCTTCACGTCGAGTCGGACAGCCGCCGACGCGATCGTCAGGCCCTCCGCGACGGCGTCGGACAGGCGCGCCATCGATTCGGGCGCCGGGCCTCGGCGACCTCGGCCCGCCAGCCTGCACCGCATGCCACCCCCCTGCCGCTGTCGCCGCGCCATGATGGTCGCGCGCTCGACCCCGCCTCGGAACCGACCCTAACGCCGGATCCAGGGGTGGCTAGCAAGAGGAGGAGGCCCGCGCAAGCCCCGCGCGCCGCACCGGCATCCGCCGTACCCTGACTGCATCACCCTTCCTGGAAGGAGTTCGACATGGGATTCATCGACGACGCCAAGGATGCTGCGCAGACCGCGGGCCGGAAGGCGAAGGAGGCCTGGGAGGATACCGCGGAGCGCGTCGAGGACCGGATCGACGAGGCGAAGGCAGACGCCGAGGTGCGAAAGGCCGAGGCGGAGAAGGAATCCGTCGAGCGGCGCAACGATTTCAAGGAACAGCTGCGCGACTGACGCCACCGGCGGGGGAACCACCCGTCCCGAGAGCCCGAAGGACCCCGGAGAGTACTCCGGGGTCCTTCGATGTCTCATGGCGGGATGTCCCACCGCGGGGTAGCTACACCAGCGAGGGCAGCGGAATACCCACGGAGAACACCACATCGGGACCGCGCTGGGCGAGGGTGACACCCTCGCCCAGGCGGGCCAGGCCCCGCCCATCTCCGGCGCGATTCACGCGCAGCCGCCCGGGATTGGCGACCTCCACGTCCAGAGTGCGCCCCGGACCGGGAGCCGTGCGCACCACGACCGCAGCGCGGCGCGCGCCGGAGTGCTTGACCGCGTTCACGAGAGCCTCGCTGATCACCGTCGCGGCGGCGCGAGCGACCGGCGCGCTCGACAGAGCCGCGGCGGCGGCCGGGCTGATGTCCACGGTCAGATCGAGCGCGTCGGACCACGCCCCCAGCAGCCCCTCCAGCGACTCCGCCGTCCCCGGTTCGCGGGCCTCCACATCCCGCACGTCATCGAGCAACGCGTCGACAGCAGCGACGAAGGCCCGGGCCCTTTCGGCTGTCGCGGGTTCATCCTCCAGGGAGGCGGCGAAGACCACGCATCGACCCTGCACCGGCCCATGCAGCAGCGCCGCCGCGGTCCGCAGCAGCGCCGCCGATTCGCCGGATCCGGCGGCGCTGCTGCGGAAGGCGGCCAGTGCATCCGACAGGATGCGCTGTTCGACCCGCAGCCGATGGCTCGCCTCCTCCGCCACCGCCGCGAGAACGGTCAGTGCCGGGATCGCCACCAGCGAGACAAGCGCCATCCACGTCGGCGCCGGCAGGAGCACCAGCGTGAACAGAGCGACCACCGCGCCCACCAGGACGGAACTGACCAGGACCAGCGCGCCGCGCACACGTGCGGAACGACCCCGGGCCGTGGCCCGCTGCGCCAGCTCTCCCGCGATCATGATCGCGATCAGCAGCACCAGGTCCACCGCGATCGCGCCCGGCGGCAGAATGCGCGCGAGGTACGGACTGACCGCCGCGGCATAGAGCAGCCCGACCATTCCGAGCGGAGGGCTGCGCAGCCACTCCCACACCGACCGGTGTGGGCGCGCGGATGGGGTCAGGGTGCCGGGAACCTCGCCGGCGGCAGCGGCATCCAGAGCGTGACTGGCCGCCCGCACAGCGTCCGAGAAGACGCGGACCCGGTCGAAATCGACCGTTCCCGAGGTGAGCCGATCCAGGTCGCGCCGCAAGCCCGCAACCGCCCATCCGATGCGCAGGTGCGCTCCACGCACCGCGTCGTGGTGCGCGTCCGCGCCCCGGGCCAGTGCGGCCAGCGCCTGCTGCAGCCTCCGGTTGACGGTGCGGGCTGCAAACACCCTGTCGTCGGCGACCGCGATCATCGACATCAGGATGAACCAGCCCACGATGTTGGTCAGGATGCGCGACGCTTGCTGACCGGGCTCCGCCGCCGGTATCAGCAGCCCGGTCAGCGCGTCGTTGACGAACGGGCGCGCGGCCGCGGCGACCACGAGGGACCCGAGGACCACAGTGGCGCGGGCACTTGCGCGGGTCAGCCTCCGCTCCGCCCACGCGGCCGGCAGCAGCGCTGCGGCCAGGGCGACCCAGCCCAGCGCGGAGACTGCCACCGCGGCGGCGAGGTCCTGCGGGAGCCGTACTCCCACGAACGCTCCGAAGACGGTCACCGCGACCGGGAACGAGATCGCAGCCGCGACGGGCGAATAGAAGCGGCCACCGGAGACGGCCTCCCACCAGCGCATCCCGATGGTCCGCATCACGCGTGTCACGCCGGCCGCCCGATGCGACGGCGGGGAGGGACGCTCCTGCACGGGCGCGTCTCCTCTCGATCGCCTGGTTGCCGATCGGTGCGACGTACTCTACTCGCGCCGCCCTCTCCGCGTCCGGCGCGACGGCGGAGTCAGCGAGAGAACGCGCCGAACCCGCTCGCGACGGCGTCGTGGCCCTGGCAGCGCTGCGCCTGCGGCACGCCGGCCAGAGCCTGCTCGATGTGCTGGCCGCATCCCTCCCAGGTGGCCTTGCCGCAGGTGGGGCAGGTGATGGCGTGGCACATGGTGGATCTCCTTAGTCAGATGTCGTGAATGGTCAGGCGAGCATGAGGAAGAGCTTCTCCAGCTCTTCGGTCGTCAGTCCCTCGGAGTTGTCGCCGTCCTCCCCCGTGACGCACTCCTTCATGGCGGCGGAGACGATGGCGAAGCCGGCCCGGTCCAGGGCTGCGGACACGGCCGACAACTGGGTGACGACATCCCGGCAGGGCTTGCCGGTCTCCACGGCCGCCAGAACCGCGTCCAGTTGGCCGCGTGCCCGGCGCAGCCGATGCACGATGCGACGCTGCGCATCCGGGTCGGATCCGATCATGGTCCGTTCCTCCCTCTCCGAATCAGGCCGGTGTCAGCACCGCAGAGCCGGCGAGGACGTCGCCGGCTCGGTCGCCGAGCGTCGCCTGAAGGGTCAGCATCCCACCCGAGAGCGATGCGGAGTCGAAGCCCTCCTGCACGAGCACGCGATGAGCGATCGCCGAACGCACCCCAGACTGGCACAGCACGCGCACGGGACGCCCTGCCGCGTGCTCGCGCACCTCGGATAGCCGGTCGCGCAGCTGGGTGTGCGGGATGTGGAGGGCTCCGGGCAGGTGCAGGCGCTCGTGCTCGGCCGCTGTGCGCACGTCGAGCACCAGGGTCTGCTCGCGCGCCGCATCCAGGTCCTCGGGATACCAGAGCCGCACCGTCCCGTCCAGAACGTTGGCGGCCAGCATGCCCGCCAGATTCACGGGATCCTTCGCCTGCCCGTAGATCGGGGAGTACGCGAGGTCGAGGTCCATGAGCTCGGGGGCGGTCATCGCCGCGCGCAGCGCCGTGGCCAGCACGTCGATTCGCTTGTCGACGCCATCGCGGCCGACAGCCTGGGCTCCGAGCAGAGCGCCGTCGCGCTCGTCCATGTGGATCACAAGATGCACCTGCGTGGCACCCGGGAAGTAGCCGGCGTGGTGATTGGGATGCAGGTGGATCGTGCGGTAGCGGATGCCGGCGGCATCCAGGCTGCGCCGGTTGGCGCCGGTCAGCGCGACCGTCTGCTCGCCGACCCGGAGGATCGCCGTTCCGAGCGCAGCCGGAAGCGGCCGGGCCCGCTCTGGGCGCAGGATGGCATCCGCAACGAGGCGACCTGCCCGGTTCGCAGGCCCCGCCAGCGCGACGGGGCGCCTGGTGCCGGTGACCGCGTCGGTGGCCGCGGTGGCATCCCCGACCGCCCAGACCCCCGGCACGGAGGTGCGCCCATGCTCGTCCACCAGGATCGCGCCGTCGTGGCAGGCGATGCCCGCGGCCGAGAACAGGGCCGTGTCGGGACGCACGCCCGCCGACAACAGGACGAGGTCAGCCTCGAGCGCTGTGCCGTCCGCCAGGTGGACCACGTCGCGGTCAGGCAGCGAGTCGATGCGAGCGGCGGCCACACCCGATCGGACGGTGATCCCGAGCCGACGCAGCTCCTCGGTCACCAGGTGCGCCAACTCCAGCTCGAGCGGCGGCAGTACATGCGGTGCCAGTTCGACGATGGTCACGTCCAGGCCCTGGCCGGCCAGCGCCTCGGCCGCCTCGACGCCGATGAATCCGCCGCCCAGGACCACCGCCCGGCGCGCTCCCGACATCACCCGCTCCCGCAGAGCGACGGCATCGTCGACCGTCCGCAGTGTGGCCACTCGCACGGAGTCCAGGCCGGGCACCGGCGGCCGGGCGGTGTCGGCCCCCGGCGAGAGGACCAGAGCGTCGTACCCGAATTCCGTCAGACCCTCCGGAGTCCGAGCGGTGACGACGCGGCGATCGGTGTCGAGGCCCACGACCTCGCTGTCGGTGTGGATCTCCAGGTCGAGTGCCGCATGCAATGAGGCAGGGGTCTGCACCAGCAGGGACGCCTCATCCGCGATCTCCCCACCGACGTAATAGGGCAAGCCGCAGTTCGCGAACGACACATGCGAGCCCTTCTCGAGCACCACGATCTTCGCGTGCTCGTCCAGGCGCCGGGCGCGAGCGGCGCAACTCATTCCGCCGGCGACACCGCCGACGACCACGATCGTGCTGGCGGGTGTGGGCGTGCTCATGCCGCCATCCTGACATACCCCGAGGGGTATCGCAAATCAGGTTGCGCACAACTCGATCGTGTGCGATCCTTGCCGGGTGGCTGTGCTGGAGCAGATGGTGTGCTTCTCTCTGTACGCCGCCAGCCGCGCGACCACGCAGGCCTACCGCCGGGTGCTGGGCGAGTGGAACCTGACCTACCCGCAATACCTCGTGCTGCTCGAACTCTGGTCGCGCGGGCCGCTGACGGTGAGCGAACTCGGCATCGACCTCGCGCTGGACTCGGGCACGCTCTCGCCGCTGCTGCGCCGGATGGAGCATGCCGGACTGATCGCGCGCCAGCGGGACCGCGCCGATGCCCGCATGGTCACCGTGACGCTCACCACGCGGGGCGACGCGATGCGTGACGAACTCGCCGGGGTGCCGGCCGAGATCGCGCGGGCGATGGGAATCGATCCCGACGAGGCGGCCCCCCTGATCGCCGACCTGCAGCGGCTGACGCGTTCGCTGCAGGCGACCGCGTCGTCGTCGGCCCTTCCCCCCAGAGAAAGGTGACATCCATGGAAGCGCTCTACACCGCCGAGGCCCTGTCCACAGGCAACGGCCGCAACGGCCATGTGGCCACCGCCGACGGCTCGTTCGAGTCGGAGATGCGGATCCCGACCGAGATGGGAGGTCCCGGCGGTGGTCTGAATCCCGAGCTGTTGTTCGCTGCCGGTTATGCCGCGTGCTTCCACAGCGCGCTCCAGGGGGTCGCCCGCTCACAGAAGGTCGCGATCCACGACACCAGTGTCGGCTCGCGGGTGCGGATCGGTCCCGGCCCGAACGGCGGATTCCAGCTCGCGGTGGACCTCGAGGTGGTGATCCCCGACCTGCCGCGGGAGCAGGCCCAGCAGCTCGCCGACGCCGCCCACCAGGTGTGCCCCTACTCGAACGCGACGCGTGGCAACATCGAGGTGACCGTCCGGGTGGTCGAGGACTGAACGAGCCGACCACCGGCGAGGAGCCGGCCGCGAACGACCCGTAGGGTGGCGGGGAGAGGAGCGGCCATGGCATCATCCGGCATCCCTGACGAACGCGACGAGTCCCCCGCAGAGCGCGCCGACCGCAACTGGGACGAGTTGCTGCAGGAACTGCGCGTCATGCAGACCGGCTCGCAGATCCTCGCGGGGTTTCTGCTCGCGGTGGCGTTCCAGCCGCGATTCACGGAACTGACCCCCGAGCAGGTGGTGCTGTATCTCACCCTGGTGGCGCTGGCCGGTTTGTCGACGCTGCTCGCGCTCGCGCCCGTCACCGTGCACCGACGCTACTTCGGACAACACCGCAAGCCGAACGTGGTCGCGGTCGCCGCGCGCTTCGTCATCGCCGATCTGGTCGTCATCGGCCTGCTCAGCGTGGGCGTGACCACCCTGGTGTTCGAGGTGACGCTCGGGCGGACGGCCGCGATCTGGGCGACCGCGGTAGGGGTCATCATCGTGGCCGTGCTCTGGCTGGCCCTCCCCCGCGTGGGCGGCAGAGCGGGAGGTTCCGGCCGGCCCGAGCGGCGAGGTTGACGCGATGACCGATCGCCGCCCGGAGCGCAGCGCCCTGCCGCGTCTGCTGTACGTCGAAGACGACCCCGAGGTCTCCGCGATCGTCACCGAACTGCTGGCAGACCACTACACGGTGGACGTCGCCGCCACCGGCCAAGCGGGGCTCGATCGGGCCCTCCGATGCCGATACGACGTCATGGTCGTGGACCGGCGACTGCCCGGCATGTCAGGGACGGAGCTGGTGTCGGCGGTGCGGACCGCCCGCATCACCACGCCCATCCTGTTGTTGACCGCGCTCGGAACGGTCGCGGATCGGGTCGCAGGGCTTGACGGCGGTGCGGACGACTACCTGGTCAAGCCTTTCGACATCGATGAGCTGCTCGCCCGCTTGCGGGCCCTGCGGCGGGGCGCACGGGCGCCCGGCGACCGACGCGAGATCGGCGCATGGATCTTCACCCCGCGGACCCAGGCCGTGTACTCGCCGGAGGAACGGCGGGTGGCGCTGACGGCGGCGGAGAGCGATCTGCTCGAACTGCTGACCTCCAGCCCGGAACACGTGTTCTCGCGGGAGCAGATCCTCGCAGAGGTGTTCCCCGGCGGGGAATCGGTCACCACCGTCGACACATACGTGCACTACGTGCGACGCAAGACCACCGCGGAGATCATCGAGACGGTCCGCGCGCGCGGCTACCGCAGCGGGAACCCTGGATGACGGGGCCGGCGAGCCCTGCCGACGCCGCGCGGGTGCAGCGCGCCGCCCTGAGGGTGGGCGTGTCGGTGGGAGCGGCATCCGCCGCGATCGTCGGACTGATCACGGTGATCACCGTGGCGGCAGTGCTGGCGTCGTCGCGGCCGCGTCCCGGCGACGACGGCCCCGGGCGGCACGACGAGGTGCTCGAGCGTGTCGTCGATGTCAGCGACGTCCTGCCGGTGGCGGTCGCGCTGGGCATCGCCGGAGTGATCGTCCTGGGTCTGATCGCCTGGTACGCGGCACGGCGGGCGGCGACGCCGTTGGCGGAGGCGCTGGCGGTGCAGCGTGCCTTCGTCGCCGACGCGAGCCACGAGTTGCGCACCCCGCTGACAGCGCTGACGAGCCGCATCCAGCTGGCCCAGCGCCGGCAGCAGCGCGGTGATGATGTCACAGCGGTGCTGCAGGATCTGCGCCGCGATGCCGCCTCCCTGAACGACGTGCTGACCGATCTGCTCACCGCCGCAGAGACCGCGGGCGCGCGTGCCGTGCGGGAGGACGCCTCGGCGGTCGTGGCGGACGCGATCGCGGCGGCGATGGAGACGATCCGGCCGCGGGCTGACGAAGCCGGGGTGCGGCTGACGGCAGCGGCGGACCCGCGTCTGCGCGCCGGAATCGAGCAGGCCGCGCTCACCCGCGCGATAGTCGCACTGCTGGACAATGCGGTCCGCCACTCCCCCTCCGGCGGCTTGGTCACCGTGTCGGCGGAGCCTTCGGCGCGCCGGGTCGAGATCCGGGTCAGCGACCAGGGGGCGGGGATCTCCGGCATCGATCCGGCCCGCGTCTTCGACCGCTTCGCGCACGCCTCGGGAGATGGTCCGGGCCGGGGTTTCGGGCTCGGGCTCGCCCTGGTCCGAGACATCGCCGACCGCTTCGGCGGCACCGTCGAGGTGGAGAGCACATCGACGGCCGGAACGACGTTCCGGATCATCCTGCCGAGCGCGCGAGCCTGAGAATTCCACCAGCGATTTCCGGGATCCCGGGATTCTTGGCCGTGTCTTGGGACCGAGTGGACAGGGTGGCCGCATGAGCGACGACGACCAGACCATCCCCCTCTCTCGCGACGATGGCCCCTCGGACCGGATCCCGACGAGGCCGGTGCCTCCCGCACCCGCCGACGGGCCGGGCGAACCCGCCCGTGTCCCGGCGCGCCCGCCGATCATCCAGCGCACGTGGGTGCGCGTGACCGGCGCGGTCGCGGGCGGCATCCTGCTCGTCGGAGCCGGCATGGGCATCGGATGGGGCCTGGCGGGGCACGACCGCGGATGGGATCTCGCAGCCCAGTCCGGTCCCGGAACTCACGACATCGGTCGAGGCGCCCCCGGCGACATGCCGGCGCCCGACGGGCACGGGTTCGGCCCGGGCGGTCCGGGGCACGGCGAACCCGGCGCCGGGCACAGCGACCGTGACCAGGACGCCGACATCGACCAGGAGCCGAACGAGGACATGGACGAGGATGCCGACGCGCCGCTCCCATCTCCGCCGACCACTCCGGCGGGCTAGTCCTCCGAGGCCAGTTGGCTCCTGCGCCGCTCCCAGCGAAGGAAGACCGCGAGCGCCAGCAGCGCCGCCGCCTGGATCACCGCCGTCACGATGATCAGCGCCGGGATGGACACGCCGTAGAGCCATCCGGCGAGGGCGCCGCCGATCGCCGCGGCCACCCCGAGCACGGCGGCGTACACGCCGTAGGCGGACGCCCGGCGCGCACGGGGGATGAGCCCGGCGATCGTTGCGCGCAGGGTCGACTCCTGGATCCCCAGGGCCGCTCCCCACAGGAGCGCCCCGCCGACCACCGTCCCGACCGCGTCGGTGAAGGCGAGCATCGGCACCGCGACGCACAGGATGGGCAGGCCCAACAGCACCCGCGGGCCGATGCGGTCGAACAGCCAGCCCGTGCCGAGCGCCACGAGGGCATCGACCAGCATCACCCCCGCGTACACGAGCGGCACCCACGGGGCTGCGAGCACCCCCGCCTCCACCATGTGGAACGAGAGCAGTCCGAAGGTGGCGTACCCGGTCATGGTCAATGCGGTGAATCCGGAGTAGACCCAGAACGCGGCCGGGTAGCGGCGGGGCGCCGCCGCGCCGACACTCGGGGGGGACGAGGCCGCCGCCGCATCCGAGGTGAACTCCGATTCGTAGGCTTCCGGCTCCCGGGCGCGCGAGCGCAGCCAGGTGACCAGCGCGAGCGCGGCCATGCCGGGCAGGGCGAGCACCCCCAGTGCAAGGCGGTAGTCCTCGTTCGTGGCTGCGAGCACGCCCGCGACCAGCAGCGGACCGATCACCGCGCCGAACTGGTCGATCGCCTCGTGCACGGCGAACCCCTTGCCCCGACCGGTCTGCGCGGTCGCGAAGGACAGCAGCGCATCCTTCGCGGGCGAGCGGATCGCCTTACCGACGCGCTCCAGGATGATCAGCGCGGAGGCCACCCAGAGCGCGCTGGCAAGACCCAGCGTCGGCACGGCGATGACCGTGACGGCGTATCCGGAGATGGTCCATGCCCAGAAACGGCGGCTGCGGTCCGTCAGCGGACCGGCGACCAGGCGCAGCAGCAGGGCCGCCGCCTCGCCGACTCCGGTGACGATCCCGACCACGAGTGCGCTCGCTCCCAGCACCGCGAGGATGGGTCCGGTGACGGATCGGGCGCCCTCGTACACGACGTCCGCAAGCAGGCTGACGACGCCGAACGTGGTCACGAACCGCCACGCGCTGATGCGCGGCGCGACGGGCGCTGCCAAGACGGGTCCTTTCAGCGCAGTGGCTCCGGTTTGACGCGCACATCGCCCATCCACAGCGCCACGATGAGTGCGGTGACGGACCCGGCGGCCATGATGGCGGCGAGCACCACGATCTGGAATCGACCCGCTTCCAGCGGCGAGATGCCACCGAAGATCGCACCGACGAACGCGCCGGGGAGCACCACAAGACCCGTCGTCTTCGTCTGGTCGACGGTGGGGATGAGCGCGTCCCGGACCGACTGGCGAGCGAGACCGATCGTGGCGATGCGCCCGGTTGCTCCCAGCGCGAGCCAGCCTTCGACCTCGTCCCAGTGGTCGATGATGCGGTTCGTGAAGGCGCGGCCGGTGAGCGTGGCGATGGTCATGGCGTTGCCGATCACGATCGCGCCGATAGCCAGAGCGTAGCGGGAGCTCAGTTCGAGCGCGCCGGTGGTGAACACGATCGAAACCGCGCTGAGCACGCCCGCGGCGATGGCGACCGCCATCATCAGCGCCGTGCCGGGCGACCGGCCCAACCGGCCCGTCGCGACCCAGGTGGCGACGGCGAACATCACGAGCAGGGCGACAGCGATCCACACCGGATGGGTGATGATCCCGGTGAGGATGACGCTGATGACCGCCAGCTGCACGGCGCCGCGGACGATCGCGACCGCGGGCGTCCAGCTCGCAGGCACTCGAAAGACCACAAGCACCGCGGTGGTCACGGCGGTCAGGACCGCGACCGCCGCCAGAGTCGGCAGGAGCCCGGTCCACGCGGTCACCGTCCGAGCCTAGTCACGCGCCACGGTGACGTCGGGGCCGCTCTCGCCGTCCCGCATCCGCTGGCGGCGGGCAGCCCATCGGGCGAACCATGGCGCGTCGGGCAGGCGGGCCAGCAGCGGTCCGGCCACCACGGTGATCAGCACGTAACCGGTCACCAGCGCGATGAGCGACCGGTCGAGCCCGGCCCCGACCGCCAGCCCCGCGATCACGATCGCGAACTCACCGCGCGGGGTGAGCACGAGACCGGCCCGCCACCGACCGGCAACGCCGATGCCGACACGACGGGCGGCGAGGTATCCGGTGAGCACCTTCGTGGCCATCGACACCACCGCCAACGCCGCCGCCGGCAGCAGCATGGGAACGAGCGCCCGCGGGTCGGTCGACAGACCGAAGAAGAGGAAGAAGAGGGCGGCGAACACGTCGCGCAGCGGGGTCAGCACGCGGGCGGCTCGATCGGCGACGGGGCCGGAGATCGCGATGCCGACCAGAAACGCGCCCACTGCCGAGGACACGTTCACTTGCGCGGCCAGACCCGCAACCAGCAACGTCAGCCCGAGAACCGACAGCAGCAGCACGTCGGGATGCGGCGACCAGACGAGTGCGGACACCCAGCGACCGCGCCGGAGCGCGATGTACAGGATCAGCACCACCGCGGCCAGCGCCACCACCACGGTGACGACGCCCGTCCCGAGGTCCGACCCGATCAGCACCGCGGTGAGCACTGGCAGATAGAACGCCATCGCCAGGTCCTCGACGACGAGGATCGAGAGCACCACCGGTGTCTCGCGGTTGCTCATGCGGCCGAGATCCTGCAGCACGCGTGCGACGACGCCGGAGGACGAGACCCACGTGACGCCGGCCAGCATGAGCGACCCGACCGGCCCGGCGCCCAGCAGCATCCCCGCCAGCGCTCCGGGGGCAGCGCCGAGCACCATGTCGAGCAGACCCGCCGCGCGCGAGCCGCGCAGGCTCGTCATCAGCTCATCAGCGGAGTACTGCAGTCCCAGCATCACGAGCAGCAGCAGCACGCCGATCTCGGCGCCGACTTCGATGAATGCCTCGCCGTGCGAGAGGGGTATCAGGCCCCCGTCGCCGAACGCGAGCCCGCCGAGCAGGAACAGCGGGATGGCGGAGATCCCGATGCGATTCGCCAGCCGCGCCAACAGAGCACCGACCAGGAGCAGTCCACCGACCTCGATGAGCAGCCGGGCGCTCTCGGACACCGCTAGCCCAGCACGAGGATGTCGGTCAGTTGCTTCAGTCCGTCCCGGGTGCCGACCGCGACGAGGGTGTCACCCGGTTCGAGGGTGTCGTCGGGGCCGGGGGCTGCGACGATGCCGTCACCGCGCACGAGAGCAACGATCGAGCAGCGCGTGCGGGTGCGCGCGCGGGTCTCTCCGAGCGGCCGGCCAGCGAAGGGGGATTCGGCAGGCAGCACGATCTCCTCCACTGCCAGGCGCGCGGCCGACTCGCTGACGCCGGCGATCTGGGTCAGGATCAGCGAACCTCCGAGCAGCTGGGCCAGCGCCGCCGCCTCGTCATCCTCGAGCTTGATGGTCGCGGCGGCCCGGTCGGGATCGTCCTGATCGGAGATGGCGATCTCGTGACCGCCGTCGCGGTACGTGATCACCGAAACGCGGCGACCCGATCCGGCGAGGACGTCGTGCCTGATGCCGATGCCGGGCAGATCCGTGCGCTCCACGCGGGCGACCATGGGGCCATTCTGGCATCCTCGCTCGCGACGGCGTGATCCCGGGGTCGGGGTGGTCGCCGCGGCCCTGCCAGGATGATCCGGCGTCTCCGCCTCGGTGGGATAGCCAGCCGCCGTCGACCGGTTCGCTCCCGGCATCCCGATCCCTCACGGCCCGCGGGCCGGCGCGCTGCTTGGTGTGACTCCGGCCCGACACGCAGAAAACCCCGCGGAGCGCGGGGTTTTCTGCCAGCACGGGAGCGCGGAGACGGAGGGATTCGAACCCTCGGTCCCCGTGAGGGGACTCCACCTTAGCAGGGTGGTGCACTAGGCCGGACTATGCGACGTCTCCCGGCATCCGGAGCGGATGCGTCGGTCCATGGTATCCGATCACCGTCGCGACGCCGGGGGCTGCGCGGCCGGATGCGCTCAGCCGAGATTCCCGTTGGAGCACGTCTCCTGTGCGGCGGTCTGACCCGAGACGTCAGGCGGCAGCTCGACCCCCGGAGTCGGCGCCGGCGCGGGGGTCGCGGCGCCCGTCGGCGCCGGCGCGGGCGGAGCGGTCTCGGACCCGGGCGCCGTCACGACGCCCTCGCCCTGGCTCGTCTCCCTGGTCAGGATGAGCTGCTGATTGGCCGCGAGCGCGTCGAACAGCGCCGTGGCCGCCTCCTCGTTCGGCACGACGCGATTCGGGTCGTCCGGGTCCCCGTAGACCGGGTACTGGACGAACACGATGTCGTCGAACGGGACATCCTTCATGGCGAGGGCGATCTGCACCAGCGTCAGGGGATTTGTGAGGCTCTGGCTGGGAGTCACGTTGTCGACGGCGACTGTGGCGAGCTTGTAGAGCAGGGCGGGGTTCGACAGCACCTGATCGCTCATGAGCTTGCGGGCCAGCCGGGACATGTACTGCTGCTGGTTGGAGATCCGCCCCAGGTCACCGCCGTCGCCGACGCCGTGGCGGGTGCGGAGGAACTGCAGCGCGTCGATCCCCTGAATGGTGCGGTAGCCCGCCGGCCAGTCGATGCCCGTGTCGGGGTCGCGGATGCCGTTGGCGATGCACACCTCGACGCCCCCGATGGCATCCGTGATCGTGATGACGCCGCCGAACGTGACCTTCGCGGCGAAATCGATGTTCTCGCCGGTGAGTGTGGAGATGGTCTTCGCCACGCACGAGAGCCCGCCGTAGGAGTACGCGGTGTTGAGCTGCTGCTTGCTCATGGCGGACGTGGTCTCGCCATTCTCGTCCGTGCACTCCGGGATGGGGATCATCAGGTCCCGCGGGAACGAGACCACCGTGACGCGCCGGGGCGCATCAGAGATGTGCACCAAGATGTTGACGTCATTCAAGCGCCCGGCAGCATCGTCTCCGGTGCACCGACCCCCGAAGTACTGCGCGAAGGCGGGCTCGCACTCGTCCGTGCCGGTGACCAGCACGTTCACCCCCCCCTCGATCGCGCCGATGTCGGGCGGCACGGGGTCCTGTCCCTCCAGCGCCACGGCGTCGTCGGCGAACGATGAGGCGAGGCTCCACGCGTTGTATCCGACCACGCCGATGCCTGCCACCAGCACCACGGCGAGGGATGCCGCGACGATGGTCAGCACCTGCGACAGCAGGTGGGGCGAGCGCAACTCGCCGTGGCGTGCCACGGTGTGGCGGCGGCCTCGGGTCGTCGGGCTCACTCAGATCCTCTCGAGTCCTGCGGAGGGTGTGGGATTCGAACCCACGGGACATCGCTGCCCACTGGTTTTCAAGACCAGCTCCATCGGCCGCTCGGACAACCCTCCCGACGAGGTCGCGCGATGCGCCCGCCGAACGAGCGTCGAGTCTAGCCGAACGGCGCCGAACGACTCATTGTCCCCATGCTGCGCTGGACGGGCCCTGAACGTCGCCGCGCGTCGGCATCACAGCCGGCGCAGCACCGCCGCAGCGCCGCCGTCGGTGACGGCGCCGGTCACCTCGCCGGCGGCATCCCGCACCTCCTGCGGACCCTGCGCCATCGCCACGGCCCGGCCCCCGTGCGAGCGCGCCCATGCGAACATCCCGACGTCGTTGCGGCCGTCCCCGATCACCAGCACCCGCGCGGGATCCACCCCGAGCCAGCCGCGCACCCTCTCCAACGCCGTGCTCTTGTCCACGCCCTTCGGGGCGATGTCCAGCCATGCGGTCCAGCCGACCGCGTACGACACCTGGTTCAACCCGATCCGCTCGACCAGGTCGACGAAGTCCCGCTCGGTCTTCTCCGGCGAGACCACCACCACACGCGTGACCGGCTGACGAGCGAGCTCCTCGAAACTCACCCGTCGCGCCTGCTGCAGATGCCAGTCCTCCAGGTACTCGGTGTACTCCCGCCTGCCGTCGGGCAGCTCCACCATGTATCGGGCGTCGGGCAGGTGCTCCCGCAGCTGCCGCAGCACCTCCGCCGCGTCGAAGGTCTCGACGTGGAAGCGCTCGTAGCGCGCCTCGTCGCCGGCCACCCGCCGCATGATGACCGCGCCGTTGGAGCAGACCGCGTACTCCGGTGCGATCTCCAGCACGCGGTGGATGCCTCGCGTCGCCTCCCAACTGCGCCCAGTGGCCAGCATCACCTCGTGGCCGGCCCGGTGGGCATCGGCGACCGCGTCGACGATGCCGGGGCTGAGCGACTCGTCCTGCAGCAGCACGGTGCCGTCGATGTCGAGCACGATCAGGAGCGGCTCGTCGACCGCCGCGGCGCCGCGTTCGGCGAGGTCCTCCACCAAGCCGGTCGCGTCGGCGGCGTCGGCCACCTCGACCGTCCCGGGCGCGGGGAGTGCCGACTCGGTCACGCGACCGGCTCCAGCACGGCAAGGCCGCCGAGGTAGGGCCGCAGCGGCTCGGGCACGGCGACAGAGCCATCCGCGCGCTGGTGGGTCTCCAGCAGCGCGACGATCCACCGGGTGGTGGCCAGCGTCCCGTTCAAGGTCGCCACCGGCTGGGTGCGGCCCCCGTCCGGCCGGAACCGGATGTCGAGGCGCCGCGCCTGATAGGTGGTGCAGTTGGAGGTGCTCGTCAGCTCGCGGTACGCGCCCTGGCTCGGGATCCACGCCTCGATGTCATACTTCCGCGCCGCCGACGCGCCCAGGTCGCCGGCCGCCACGTCGATCACGCGGTAGGCCAGGCCCAGGTCCCGCAGCATCCCTTCCTGCATCGCCAGGAGCCGCTCGTGCTCGGCCTGCGCGTGGCCGGGCTCGGTGTAGACGAACATCTCCAGCTTGGTGAACTGATGCACCCGGATGATGCCGCGGGTGTCCTTGCCGTAGGAGCCGGCCTCACTGCGGTAGCAGGTGGACCAGCCGGCGTAGCGCCGGGGTCCAACCGACAGGTCGAGGATCTCGCCCATGTGGTACCCCGCCAGCGGCACCTCACTCGTTCCCACGAGGTACAGGTCCTCGGCGTCGAGGTGGTAGACCTCGGCGGCGTGCTTGCCGAGGAACCCGGTGCCCCGCATCACCTCGGGTCGCACGAGAGTAGGGGGGATGATCGGGGTGAACCCGGCGGCCAGGGCGCGATCCAGGCCGAGCGACATCAGCGCCAGTTCGAGCCGGGCGCCGATGCCGGTGAGGAAGTAGAAGCGGCTGCCGGAGACCTTCGTGCCGCGCTCCATGTCGATCGCGCCCAGCGCCTCCCCGAGGTCGAGATGGTCACGCGGCGGGAACGGGAACCGGGGCGGATCGCCGTGCGTGCGCAGGGTGACGAAGTCGTCCTCGCCGCCTGCCGGCACCCCCTCGAGCACGATGTTCTCGATCCGCTCCAGCGCCGTCGCCGCATCCTGCTCCGCGGCCGTGACCGCCTGCTGGGCCGCCTTCACCCGCTCGCTGAGATCCTTCGCGGCGGCGACCAGTGCCGGCTTCTCGGCCTTCGAGGCCTGCGCGACCACCTTGGAGTGCTGGTTCTGCTCGGCACGCAACCGCTCGAACGCGGTGATCGCCTCCCGCCGCGCCCGGTCCGCGGCCAGCGCCTCGTCCACCGTGATCGCCGGCTCGCCGCGGGCGATCTGGGAGCGCCGCACGCGCTCGGGATCGTCGCGGAGGAGCGCCGGATCGATCACCGGTCAAGTCTATGCGGGCCCCGCCGCCCCGACTCCGAGTGCCCGCGCGCCCCCGGTTAGGGTGTGAGGATGCCGGGGGATGCGGGGACGCGCCGGGCTACGGTGATCAGCAATCCCGCCAAGACCGAGCCCGGGCGGATGCTGGCGA